>CAZCTH010000107.1:0-17012 GCA_964501435.1 uncultured Spirochaetales bacterium
CGCCGTCGACGCGCTGTTCGACGCCGATCCGGAGGTGCAGGCCGCTGCCCTGCGCGCGCTCCCGGCGTTTCCCCGCGAGGCCGCGCGGCTGCTCCGCGCGCGCGCCTTCGGAGCCCGCGCAGGCGACACCGCTGCGCTCCGCCCCGCGCTCGCGGGCCTCGCGCAGCTCGGCCGCGACGGCGCCGACGTGCTGCGGGAGATCGAGCGCGACCATCCGAACGCCGAGCTTCGCGACCTCGCGCAGTTCCTGCTGGGTCGTACGCCGGAGCATTGAGCCGCGCGCCGAGCGTCGCGCCATCCGCCGGGGGCGCGCCGGCGCATCGGGGCGCGCGCACCTGGGCCCGACCTCATTGCGGCCCGCGCGGGGGGCGTTTCGGGTGCGCGCTGCAATAGGCTCGCGCGATGACGTACGCCGACGCCTACGCGCGCCTGATCGCGCGGCACTACGACCCGATCAACACCGCGCTGCGCGGCGGCTCCCACGACGTCGCGTTCTATCTCGCGCTCGCGCGGGAGAGCGGGGGGCCGGTGCTCGAGCTCGGCTGCGGCACCGGACGCGTGCTGCTGCCGATCGCGCGCGCGGGCATCGCGTGCGTGGGCGTCGACGCGTCGGCGGACATGCTCGCCGTGCTTCGCGAGAAGGGGCCGCCCGAGAACGTCGTACTCGTACACGCGACGATGGAGCGCTTCGACCTCGGGACGCAGCGCTTTCCGTTGATCACGATTCCGTTTCGCGCCTTCTCGCATCTGCTCGACGTGCCGGCGCAGCTCGCCGCGCTCGCGAACGTGCGGCGGCACCTCGCGCCGGGCGGCCGGCTCGCCCTCGACGTGTTCGACCCGAAGCTCGCGTCGATTGCCCGCCCCGACGATCCCGAGACGCTCGCGGTCACGGCCGAGACGCCGCGCGGCCGCGTGCAGCGGTACGACCGCGTGACGCGCGACCCGGCGCGCCAGGTCCTGACGCTGCGCGTGCGCTTCGTCGCCGAGGCGCCGGACGACTGCGGCGAGGGGGAGTTGCAGCTGCGCTGGTTCCACCGCTTCGAGCTCGAGCATCTGCTCGCCCGCGCCGGCTTCGCGATCGACGCCCTCTACGGCGGCTTCGACCGCCGCCCCTGGACCCCGGGCGGCGAAACGATCCTCGTCGCGCGCGCGACGGACTAACCACGCCGGGGACGTTGGTTCGCCAGAGGCCGGGGACGTTGGTTCACGTGCGAACCAACGTCCCCGGCCTTTGGCGAACGAACGTCCCGCTTCAGCGCGGCAGGCGAACGAGGCCTTCCTGCACGACCGAGGCGACGCGCGCGCCGCTGGCGTCGTACATGCCGCCGATCACGAGGCCGCGCGCCGCGTGCGCGACCGGGCTGTGCGAGGCGTACAGGATCCACCCGTCGAAGCGCGCGGGGCGGTGCAGCCAGACCGCGTGGTCGAGGCTCGCGACGCTGCGCTTGCCCCACGGCAGCCCGTGCGGGCGCGACGCCGTCGACAGCAGCGTGCGGTCGCTGGCGTAGACGTACAGCGCCTCGTGAATGCGGAGGTCGTCGGGGAGCGGTGCGATCGTGCGCATCCACACGCGCTTGTCCGGCGGCTGCTTCGCGCCGCTCGGGTCGTCGGGGTCGCACACGCGCACCTCGACCGCCTGCCGCCGCTTCGCGCGCGTGTCGTGGAGCATCTCGCTGCGCAGATCCTCCCAGTCCGGCAGGCCCTCGGGCGCCGGCGCCTCGGGCATCGCGTCCTGGTGCGCGACGCCCTCCTCGGGAACGCAGAAACTCGCGTCGAGGTTGAAGATCGCCTCGCCGGCTTGGTGCGCGACGACGCGCCGCGTGGTGAAGCTGCGTCCGTCGCGGATGCGATCGACGAGGAACCGGATCGGGGCATCGTGGCGCCCGGGGCGTAGGAAGTACGCGTGCAGCGAGTGGAGGTGCCGCTCGCGTGGCACCGTCGCGCTCGCGGCGAGCGTGGACTGCGCGGCCACGAGGCCGCCGAACAGGCGCCCCTCGCCCTTCGGCGTCTCGGCAAGGAACAGGTCGCGGTCGAGCGGGTCGAGGGTGAGCAGCTGCAGCAGCTTGTCGAGCGGGGAGCGGCGCGGCTTAGAGTTCGGCACGGAGGCACCTTCGTGGAAGCGCGCGCGAACTTCAACCGCGCGCGGCACTCCGCGCCGTCTCGCAATCGCTCCGTCGCGCCCTCACGCCGGCTCGACGATCGCGGTCAGCCCCTCGACGGCGACGACGCGGACGCGCGCGCCCGCTGCGATGCGCGCGACCCCCGGCGCGCACTGCGCCCGCCAGCGCTCCGCGCGCACGAGCACCGCGCCCTCGGGCGCGAGCTCGCCATCCGCGACGCCGTGCTTGCCGACGAGGTCGTGCGGCCCGCCGCGCGCGTGCCCCTCGTAGGCGTGGGCCACGAAGCGCGCCATCAGCGCGTCCTTCGCGACCCACAGCCCGAGCGCGCCCCACGCCGCCCAAGCCGGCACCGCGAACCATTCCCACGCCGCGAACGACAACGCCCCGGCGAGTCCCCACCCCGGCAGCTGAAACGCCGCATACCGAAGCAACGCCGCGCGCGAGGGAGGAGAAGTTCGCCGCATCTGGGGACGTTCCTTGACTAACTAAACTTTCGTCACCTGCAGTCCATGGTCGTTTCGAAACGCCTGAGCCACCGGAGCGACCGCTGGCCTCCCGCGTGTCCGCGCGGAGTTCTTCCCCGCGCGCCGGCGCGCCGTCTGCCGCGGCGCCGGTCCGAAAAGTTCAGTTAGTCAAGGAACGTCCCCGCGGTGGGCTACTTCAGGCCGCGGCGCATCATTTCCTCGGCGATCTGGATCGCGTTCAGCGCGGCGCCCTTGCGTAGGTTGTCGCTCACCTGCCACATCCACAGCTTGTTGCTGCCGAGGTCCTTGCGCACGCGGCCGACGAGCACTTCGTCTCGGCCGGCGGCGTCGAGCGCCGTCGGGAAGACGTTGTGCTTCGGGTCGTCCTTCACGATCACGCCCGGGAACGCGGCGAGTGCCTTGCGCGCGTCGTCGGCGCCGAGCACGCGCTCCGTCTCGACGAGCATCGCCGCCGAGTGGCCCACCATCACCGGCACGCGGGTGCACGTCATCGTCACGTCGAGCTTCTCGTCGCCGAGGATCTTGCGGGTCTCGAACAGCAGCTTCACTTCTTCGGTCGAGTAGCCGTCGTCGCGGAACGACTCGCACAGCGGCAGCACGTTGTGCGCGATCGGCTGCACGTAGGTCTGCAGCGTCGGCGCCTTGTGCGCGGCGGTCTCGACGAGCTGGCGATTCAGCTCGTCGATGCCCGGCTTGCCCGTGCCGCTCACGGCCTGCAGCGTCGTGACGACGACGCTGCGCAGGCCCGCGGCGCGCCGCAGCGGCTCGAGCGTCATCACGAAGCCGATCGTGGTGCAGTTCGGGCACGACACGATGCCTTTGTGCTTCTCGAGATCGCCCGGGTTCACCTCCGGCACCACGAGCGGAACCTGCGGATCCATCCGCCACGTGCTCGACTTGTCGATCGCGACGCCGCCGCGCTTCGCGACCTCGGGCGCGAGGTCCTTCGAGAGCGTGCCGGTCGCCGCGAAGAACGCGAAGTCGATGCCCTCGAACGACTCGGGCTTCGCTTCCTGAACGGGGATGTCGCGGCCCGCGAACTTCACCGTCGTGCCCGCCGAGCGCTCGCTCGCGAGCGGGCGCAGCTCGCCCACGGGAAAGTTCCGCTTCGCGAGCAAGTCGAGCACCACCTCGCCGACGGCGCCCGTCGCGCCGACCACCGCCACGTTGCGCTTGCGGTCGTTGGGGCTGGGCATGGGCGTCACTCCTCGGTGTCGGGTTGTGCGGCTTCGAGCCGACGGAAGCGCAGGAAGATTCCGAGGCGTCGGCGGGGTGTCAACGCGGGGGAGGATCGGCCGTGCGGGTGGCGAACCGGAGCGCTCAGGGCGCGGCGAGGCCGGCGCGCGCGTCGCGCTTCGCCCAGTAGCGCTGCACGAAGCCGGGGCGCGCGTCCGGGCGCGGGTCGGCCACGCGCGCCGCTTCGACGCGCGCCGTCCAGGCCGCGAGCCGTCGGTCGCCCTCTGCGAAGGCCTCCGCCGGCTCGAGGGCCTGGCCGGGCGCGAGCCAAGCGGCTTCGAGCGCATCGCGTTCCCCGGCGAACAGCGGGAGCAAGTGCTCCGGGTTCCGCGCCACCGCGCGGTGGAGCCGCTCGTGGCGCCACCAGAGCGCCGAGGCGTCGAAGCGGTCGGTCGGCGCCGCGCCGAGGTCGAGGGGCTCGCCCACGCGCACGGGCTTGAACAGCCCCGTGCAAGGCGCGGCAGTGGCGGTGGCGAAGTGGCGCACGCCGTTCGGCGTCCACTCCGCGATCCACGAGGCCGTCGTCTGCGACGACGCGAGCCGGCCCCCCGCGTGGACGCAGGGCGCGCCCAGGCCGCCATTGTGCCAGCGCCAGCGCGGCCCGGGGCCGCCGCCCGGGCCGTGCGAGCGCAGCGCCGCGGTGAGGTCGGCGAGGGAGCGCGCGTCCTGCGCCGCCGCGAGCGTGCAGGCGCGTCGCTCGGCGGCGCCCGCGATCCGGCCGCGCAGCGCGTCCGCGTGGTCGCGCGCGAACTCCGGCAGCGTGAGCGCGTTCGAGATGGCGTACGCGCCGGCGACGCGCTCTGCGCGCCACTTCGCACCGGCCGTCTCCAGCACGAACGCGCCGCGCGCGTCCGCGACGAGGTAGCTGTTGTGGTAGGTGAACGCGCGCTGCTCGTGCCCGCAGCCGCCGCCCTGGCCGTGGGTCTCGAGCAGCTCGCCGATCAGTGCGACCGCGCGCTCCGCGCTCTCGGCGCGCTCGAGCGCGAGCCGTAACAAGTCCATGCCGGTGAGGCCGGTCGCCGCGGTCGGCGCGTTCGTGAACACGGCCTCGTTGCCGATCGCGACGCCGTGCTCGTTCGCGCCGATCTCCGCGCCCCACATCCAGAACGGGCGCGAGAGCAGGACCGCGTGGGTCTCGCGCGCCTCCGGGATCTCGATCCACGTGCAGCGCAGCCGCGCGCCGCTGGCGTGCGCTCGGCGCGGCTGCCACTCGAGCGACTGCGCCTCGTTGGGGTCGCGGTCGCTGTTCTTGGCGAACAGCACGCGGCCCGGCTCGACGCGCACGAAGGTGTCGCACATGGACCGCCCCGCGCGAGCCGCTCAGCCCGCGCGCCGAAGCGCGGCCTCGACGAGCGGCAGGCGGTCGTTGCCGAAGAACATGTCGCCGCCGTTCACGAACATCGTGGGCGAGCCGAAGCCGCCGCGCGCGATCAGCTCGTCGGTGTTCTGGCGCAGCCGCTCCTTCACTTCGGGCGCGGCCATGCGCGCGAGCAGCCAGGCCGGGTCGAGGCCCGCGCGCTTCGCCACGTCTGCCAGCACTGCGTCCTGCGCGAGGTCCTGGTCGCGCCCCCAGTACGCTTCGAAGCACGCGCGCGACCACGCGACCTGGGCGCCGCGCTCGTCGGCCGCGATCGCCCCGCGCATCGCCTTCACGCTGTTCACGGGAAACACGCTCGGCCAGCCGATCGCGAGGCCGTAGAGCCGCGCCCAATCCTGCAGATCCTTCGCGTGGTACTTCGCCTTGCGGGGGTTCGGCTTCGCGCGCGACTCGTAGACGCTGTCGTTCACGGCGTTGAACACGCCGCCGACGAGGATCGGGCGCCAGATCAGCTCGGCGCGCTCGGCGCTCGCCAGAGCTTCGATCTTGTGGAACGCGAGGTAGGTCCACGGGCTGCCGCAGTCGTAGAAGAACTCGAGACGCGCCATCGGTCGCTCGCTTCGCTTGGCTTGCCGCGCCTCAGCGCGGGCGGTGAACGCTCAGGCGGATCGAGAACGCAGCACGGCGCTTCGCCCGCGGATCTCTCGCGCCCTCGCCCGTGTCCGGTGCGCCGAGGTTCAGCGCGGTGCCGCCCGGCGCGGGCGAGGCGCTCGCGGGGAGCGCGCTCGCGCGCGCGTCGCGCCACTGCGCCGCCAGGGCGTCCACGTCGAGCGGCGCCTGCACCGTGGGAGGCCCGTCGCTGGCGGTGCGGTTCACGCGGCGGATGTCGGCGTTGAGCGCCTCCGCCGCCTCCCGCACCGCGCGCTCGCTCGGGAAGCTCGCGAGCAGCTCGCGCAGCTTCTGCGCGCGTACGCGAACCTCGATCGCGGGTGGCAGGACCGAGACCTCCTCGCGCCGCAGGAACTGCTTCGCCCACCACATCGGGTCGTCGGCTTCGCGCAGGTTCGCCTGCGGCTTGCCTGCGCCGGAGAGGTCCGAGAAGAGCCCGCGCGCCTGCGCCTCGCGGATCTGGACGTCGATCCACGAGTCGAAGGACAAGTCCCACGGCTTGCGCTGGGTCATGGCGGCTCCTGCCGAAGGCGCGCTCAGCCGAGCATACGCGACGCGCGCGCCCAGTCCTCGGGCGTGTCCACGTCGAGCGCGCCCGCCTCGAACGGCACCAGCGCGAGGCGTGCGCGCTCGCGCACCAGCAGCGCCTTCGCCCCGCGGTCGCCGTCGAGCGCGAGCAGCTCTCGCGCGAAGCGCGCCGCGAAGATCGCGGGGACGCCGGGCTCTCCGGCATAATGACTCGCGGCGATCTCCGCGCCGGCCGCGTGGCGCGCGATCAGCGCGTCGAGCAGCGCCGCGTCGGTCGCGGGCTGGTCGGCGAGCAGCAACAGCACGCTCGCGTCGGGATCCCGCGCGAGCGCCGCCGAGACGCCCGCGCGCAGCGACGCCGCGAGCCCGTCCTCCCAGCGCCCCGCGCGGACGCACGCGACGGCGAGGCCCGCGAGTGCCGCTTCGACGCGTTCCGCGTGAGCGCCCGTCACCGCGAGCACGCAGTCGGCGCGCGAGGCGAGCGCCGCGAGCGCGGCGCGGCGCACGAGCGCCTGGCCCCGCAGGCGCAGCAGTTGCTTCGGCTCGCCGAGGCGCCGCGAGCCGCCCGCCGCGAGCACGACCGCGACGACGCGCGTCACGGCGTCCGCGCGGGCCGCAGGCGCGTCACGCCGCGGGCTCGTGGATGGGGCCCTTGCGCTCGCGCAGCGATCCGCCGGAGCGGCCCGCGGCGAAGGCCTGGACCTCCGCACAGATCGCGAGAGCGATCTCCTCGGGCGCGTCGGCACCCACGTCGAGGCCCGCCGGACCGAAGACGCGCGCGCGATCGTCGTCGCGGATCTCGCGCCCTTCCCCCGCGATCTCGCCCAATAAGTCTTGCGTGCGCTGCTTCGGGCCGAGCACCGCGATGTACGGGGCCGGCGTCGTGAGCAGCGCGCCGAGAATCGCGCGGTCGTGCAGGTAGTGGTGGGTCATCACGATCGCGTGGGTGCGCGCGTCCACCACCGCCGCGTCGACGGCGCGGGCGACCTCGACGTGCTTCACGTCGGCGCCCGGGAAGCGCTCGGCGAGCGCGTACGCGCCGCGATGGTCGAGCACCGCCACGTCCCAGCCGATCTCGCGCGCGATCCGCGCGAGCGGGATCGCGTCGGGCCCTGCGCCGAAGAGCGCGAGGCGCAGCGGCGCGCGCGCCACCTCGATCCAGATCGGTTGGTCGGCGGCGGGCGCAGAGCGCCGCCCGTCGCCTCCGGCGGCAGAATGCGGGGCGTCGACGCTGGGCCCCGCGTCGGAAGCGCGGGCCGCGCTGGCGCCGTCCAACGCCAGCGTCACGCGCCTCCCGCTCTTCGCCGCGAGGCAATCGCGCAGCGCGGCGTCGACGGCGGGCGCCGCGAGCGGGCCCGAGAGCTCGCCGTTCGCCTCGAGGATGCGGCGCTCACCGGCGCGCGGGCCGGCGAGCAAGGTCGCGATCGCGCCGTTCACGCGCGCCTGGCTCCAGGCGCCGAGCTTCGCGAGCGGTCCCGGGTGGGCGCCGTCCACGCGCTCGAGCCACACGTCCACTGCGCCCGCGCAGCCGAGCCCGAGGCCCCACACGATGTCGTCCTGGCCGCGGTGGTCGTACTGCACGAGGGCGGGCACGCCCGTCTCGCGCACGCGCCGCGCGTGCTCGAGCAGGTCGCCCTCGAGACAGCCGCCGCTGATCAGGCCGACCATGGTGTCGTCGGGCAAGACGAGCATGCGCGCGCCCGCGCGGCGGTAGGTCGAGCCCGCGACGTGCGCGACGCTCGCGAGCACACCCGGCTCGCCGCGCTGGGCGAGGCGGGCGTGGGCGTCGAGGATGTCGCGCAGCTCTCTCACGGTCGTCTCCAAGCGCGCGCGGCGGCGCCGCACGGCCCCGCCAGGATACCCGCAGCGCGACCCGCTCCGCGCGTGCGCTTCACCCGGCCCTGCGGCGCTGCAGCCAGAGCGCGATCGCGGGCGGCGCCAGGCACGCGACCCCGAACGCCGTCGCGACCGTCTCGAGCGGGACGTGCAGGTGCTCGTTCGCGAGGCGCGAGAAGTCCATCCAGTGCCCGCCGCCCTTCGCGTCGGCGTACGCCGCGCGGTGGAAGGCGCTCGTGCGCAGGCGCCAGGCGAAGGCGAGTCCGGAGAGCACGAGGTACCCGCCCGCGAGCCCGTAGAGCGGGCGCTCCGCTTCCAGCTTGCAGCCCCGTCCGGAGAGCGCGCGGTGCAGCGCGAGCGTCGCAAAGGCGAGCTCGGCGCCGTGGCCCATCGCGAGGATCACGGCGTCGTGGCCACGGGTCAGCGCGAGCGCCGCCCACACCACGATCCAGCCGATGCAGAGCTCGCGCAGCGGGCGACGGTCGCGCAGCGCCCAGACGCCGTAACAAGCGCAGGCCGCGATCGCGAAGCACAGCAGCGGAACGCGCTGTTGGTGAAGCGTGACGCCGCCGCCGTAGACGAAGTCGAAGGCGGGCACGGACGGGTACCCGAACAGCCAGCCGAACGCGGCGTGGCCCATCTCGTGGACGAGCGTCGCCAGGCCGCCGAGCGCGGCTCGCGCGAGCGGAAACTGCAGCGCGAGCGCCGCGGTGAGAAAGCCGCCGACGAACGAGAGCCAGCCCGTGCGGTCCACCCAGGGCTGCGCCCCTGTTTGCGGCGAAGGCTCGGAGCGCGCTGCGACGAGCGCGCCGAGCGGCGCGGCGAGCCGGGTCGCCCCGGAGGCCACGCGCGCCGCGGGTTGCGCGTGCCAGCGCGCGAACACGAGCCCGCAGCGAGCGCACTCGGCCCCGCCGCCCGTCTCGAAGCCGCACTTCGGGCACTCTCGCATCGTCGCTCCGCGCGCTCCTGTGCGCGCATCGGCCGCTCGCCGCGCACTCCGGAGCCCGGCGCGACTCGCCGCCGTTCCCGCTTCGCGCGAAGCTGGCGCGAGCCGGAGGCCCCATGTCCGCCGCTGCCGATCCGCTGGTTCGCCGCGCCGAGCGGCGCGATCTCGCCCGCATCACCGAGATCTACAACCACTACGTCGCGACCACGCCGATCACCTTCGACGTCGCACCCTACGCCGAAGCCGAGCGCGAGCCGTGGCTCGCGCAGTTCGCGCCGCGCGGGCGGCACCAGCTCTTCGTGGCGGAGCGCGAGGGCCGCGTGATCGGCTACGCGGGCTCGATGCCGTTCCGCCCCAAGGCCGCCTACGAGACGAGCGTCGAGCTCACCATCTACGTCGCGCCGGACGAGCGGACCCGGGGCGTCGGCCCGCGGCTCTACGGCGCGCTGTTCGCGGCCCTGCGCGGCGAGGACGTGCACCGGCTGCTCGCCGGGATCACGCTGCCGAACGAACCGTCCGTGCGCCTCCACGAGCGCCTCGGGTTCCGGGCGGTCGGCGTCTACAGCGAAGTGGGACGCAAGCTCGGCCGCTACTGGGACGTCGGGTGGTGGGAGAAGGCGCTCTAGCGCTGCGAGCCCAGCGCGCAGCCGTCCCCTTCATTCCCGCGCGAGTCCTGCCGATTCGGCCCGCGTGATCCTGCTTCCGATCGGACACGACGATTCCGCCGTGCGGCGCCAGCCGTGGGTGACCTACACGCTGATGGCGATTTGCCTCGTCGCGCTGCTCGCGACGAACGGCCGCGTCGAGGACGCGCAGGCGCGCGCGTCGGATGCGCAGCAGCGCCTCGTCGCCGCGGTGCAGGTGTGGGCCGAGAAGCCCTACCTGCACCTCGACCCCCACGTGCGCAAGAAGCTTCCCGCCGGAACCGTCGAGGAGCTCGAGGCGACGCGCGAGCAGCTCGCCACGGTGCCGGGCGACATCGCGCGCTTCGAGATCGCTGCGGACCAAGCCGAATTCGACGAGGTCGTGCGGAAGGCGCTCGCAGACCTCGAGCTCGCCGAGCGAGATCACCCGTACTTCGCCCACGGCCTGCGGCCCGGAGCCATGACGGCGTGGGCGCTCTTCGCGCACATGTTCATGCACGCGGGCTGGATGCACCTGCTCGGGAACCTGTTCATGCTCTTCATGGCGGGCCCTGCGCTGGAAGACCGCTGGGGTCGCCCGCTGTTCGCCGCCGTCTACGGGCTCTCGGGCGTCGGCGCCGCGCTGTTCTTCGCCGCGCTCTCGAGCGACCCGAACGTCCCGCTCGTCGGCGCCTCCGGTGCGATCGCCGGCGTGTTCGGTGCGTTCCTCGTGCGCTTCTGGTCCACGCAGATCCGCTTCTGGTACCTGCTCTGGTTCGGCTTCCGCGTGTTCACGGGCACCTTCTCGCGTCCCGCGTACCTGATGCTCCCGCTCTGGCTCGCGAACGAAGTGCTGCAGGCGTGGCTCTCGAGCGCGCTCGGCATCAGCGGCGGCGTCGCGAACACCGCGCACATCGGCGGCTTCCTGGTCGGTGTAGGCGCCGCGCTCGTCGTGCGCGCGATGCGCCTCGACGAGCACCTCGATCGCGCGATCGACGCGAAGACCACCGCGCTCGGCAACCTCGCCGTGGTCGACGCGCTCGCGCTGCGCGATCAGGGCGACCTGACGGGCGCGATTCGCAAGCTCGCCCTCCACGTGAAACAGAAGCCGCGCGACGCGGAGGCGGTCGACGCGTACTGGGACGCCTGCGTGGCCGCGGGCTGCGCCGGCGACGCCGCCCACGCGGTGCTCGCGCTCGCGCAGCGCGAGCTCGCGGCGAACGACGGCGTGCGCGCTGTGCAGCGCTACCTCGAGGTGCGCGCCGCGCTGCCGAGTTACGGCTTCGACGCCGCGTTCGTCGCGCGGCTCGTGCCGCACCTGCGCGAGCAGGACCGCGAGCTCGCCCTGCAGGCGCTGCGCTGGCTCGCGCAGCCGAGCGCCGGCGCGCTCGCGCCGACGCTCGCGCAGCGCGCGCTCGATCAGGCGCGCGACCTCGATCCGCTCGTCGCGCAGCAGCTCGCGCACAAACTTGCCGCGACGGACCTGCCCGACGAGATGCGCAAGCGCTTCGCCGCGCTGGCGCGCGCACTCGACGTCCCCGCTGGCGCGACCTCGGGGCCAGGCCCGAATGCTTCGCCCGCGGCAGATCGCGAGCGTTCGCGTGAGCCCGCCGCCGCGCTCGCCGAGCCGACGCCGGATTGGGACCACACCGCGCGCGCGTTCGAGGGCGACGAGGCCGCGCCGCCCACTCCCACCGCGCTCGGCCCCGAGCTCACGGAGCCCGAGCCCGAGCTCGGCAGCGACGCGAGCGCCGTCGCCGCCGCGGCGCAGATCGCGTCGCCGCAGGACGACTGGGACGCGCTCGCGCTGCTCGATGCCGAGGAGGACGTCCCGGTGCCGAGCGGGCCGCGCTTCGCCTCCCTGAAGGCCACCGAGGCGGTGCCGCTCTCGCTCGCGGACGCGGGCCTGCGCATGGGTCTCGAGGGCGGCAGGAAGGCGCTGCTGCCGTTCGCGAAGATCGACGCCGTCTCTCTCGCCGCCGTGCGCGGGCTCGGCCCGAAGCCGGTGCTGGTCGTGGACCTGCTGTCGGGTTGGCGCTCGCTCGACGGCGGGGAGCTGCGCGGCGTCCGCCTGCGCAGCGACCGCTTCGACCCGCGCAAGCTCTGCGCTGCGCCCGATCCGCTCGCCGCGCTGCGCGCGTTCGTCGCCCAGCTCGTGGCGGCGAGCGGCGCCGCCGCACTGCACGCCGCCGACCCTGCGCGCAAGGACGCGCTCGCACCGTTTGCGGACGCCGCGACGTACGAGCGCGAGGTGCTCGAGGTGGGGAGCTGACGTCCCAAGGCCCGCATCGGAGCGGCCGCGGGCCGCTCCCGAGGAGCTCTGTTTGCTCAATTTCGTGATCCGCGCGACCGCCTCGCTGCTCGGCGTCGCCGCATGCATCCTCGTCCTGGGCAGTTTCGACGCCGCGCTCGGCTGGGACATCTTCGGCCCGACCGTCGAGGCCGCGCTCTACGCGATTCTCTTCTCGAGTCTGGGCCTCGCGGCGATCGGCCTCGCGCTGTGCTTCGTGTTCGGCATTCACGAGCTCGTGGACTTGATGCGCCGAACGCAGAGCGGCGAGCCGCTACCGCCGACGAAGCCGATGGCGTTCTACCGGAAGCGCGCGGCGATCGTCGTCGCGATCGTGGCGGCGCTCGTCGTCGGCCTGGAGCTCGCGGACGACAGAATCCAAACCCACCGGCGCTCGGTGTTTCGGGGAATCGCGCAAGAGCAGCTTCACGAGCTCGAACCGAAGTTGATCCGCGCGTTGCCGCCGGTCCCGCCGGCATCGACGCCCGAGCTCGACGCCTTGATGCGAACCCTCGAGAACCTCGATTTCGTGTCGGGAGCGCAGCTCTACCTGGCGGACGCGAGCGATGCCTCCGCCCTTTGGCGTTACGAACGGAACTGGGACGGCGGCGCCTCGCGCTTCGAGCGCATCTTCGCGGCGAAGCGGCTGGAGAAGGCCGCCGCGCGCGCACTGCGGGGAGAGCCGGCCGACCTCCTGGCGGAGAACCAGAGCGACTCGTTCGTGTGGGTCGCTCCGGTCTCGGGTCGCGCAGTGCTCGTCATCCGCGGCAACGAGAACGAGAACTTCCGCCTCTACGCCGGCGGAAGCTGAGCGCGGCGGTCAGGCGCCGCTGCGCTCGGCGCCGTCGCTTCCGACCGCGCACGCGCGCTCCGCCTCCTCCACGATCGCGCTCGGCTCGCCCACGCACGTGACCCACAGCTGGTGCACCGCGCGCGTGGCGCCGACGTGGAGCAGGCGGCGGCTTTTCGCGTCGGGCGGGAAGTGCGCCGCGTCGCAGCCGGCCAGCACGACGTAATCGTACTCGAGGCCCTTCACCTGATCGATCTCGGTGACCTCCACGCCGGGCGTGAAGGCGAAGTTCTGCTGCTGCACCCAGCGCAGGCGCGGCACCTCGCTCTGCTCGAGTCCGCGGAAGTAGAGCTCGCTGAGCTCGCGCGTGGGCGTGAGCACGGCGACCGACGCGAGCGGCTCCGCGCCCGCGAGGGCGTGCAGCGCGTCGGCGAGCGAGGCGATGCAGGCGCCGTGCTCGGTGTAGTGGAACAGCTCGACCGGCGGGCCGGAGCGCGTCGTCATCGTCGCGAGGTCCTTCTCGCGCAATGGGCCGAGCAACTCCATCGCGAAGCGCGTGATCTCGGCGGACGAGCGGTAGCTGATCTGCAGCGTGTCCACGTGCGCGGCGGCGAGACCGAGGTGGCGGAAGAATTGCGACCAGTCGGTGAAGCCTGCGGCCTGCATCACGTGCTGCTGCGTGTCGCCGGCGAGGGTCACGCTGCGGCGCTCGTCGGCGCACTCGATCAGCACGCGCACCTCGACCGGCGAGAAGTCCTGCACCTCGTCGATCGCGATGTGGCGCAACTGGAGCGGCGCGCCGTCCGGCGCGAGCAGCGGGCCGTTGCGCAGCTGCCACGCGCGCAAGAGCAGCGCGTCGTCCTCGGGATCGAGCTCGGCCTCGGCGCCGCGGTCTCCGCCGAGGAACGCCTGCACCGCCTCGAGCTGCCGTCGGCAATGGGCGACCGCCTCCTCGAGGTGGCCCCCGCGGAACGCGTCGGGCGCCACTTCGGCGAACACGCCCTGCAGGAAGGGCAGGTCGCCGAGCACGCTGATCCAGTCGTCCACGGCGCGCGCCCGCGAAGGCGCGCCCGGCGCGCGCGCCACCTGGCGCTCGAGCGCGGTTTCCATCGCCGGGTGCAGCTTCAGCCGCGCGGCGAGCGCCGGCGTGTCCTGCCGCACGCGCTCGGGAAGCTGCGGGAAGTGGCGGCGGCGCACCTCGCTCGACCACTGGTGGAAGGTCTTCACCGCGACGTGTGCCGCGCCGAGCGCGGGCAGCACGTGGCTGACGTAGTCGCGCAGGCCCGGCGAGAAGACGACGAACAGCGTGGCGGCGGAGTCGATGCGCGGGTCGTCGTAGGCGAGGTACGCGATGCGGTGCAGCGCGACGGTGGTCTTGCCGGAGCCCGCGGCGCCGCGAATCACGACCAGCCCGGTGCTCGGCCGCGTGATCAGGTCGAACTGCGCGGCGTCGATCAGCCCCGCGATGTCGGGCAGGCGCTTGTCCGCGCGCAGCGCGCGGCCGCTCGGGTCCGTGCCGAGTCGGCGCGCGCCGCCTTCCCCCTGCTGCACGCGCAAGGCCGCACCTTCGCCGCCCGCAAGGCGCGGCAGCGACTTCGCCGAGACGCGCCAGCCGCCCTCTGCGTGCTCGTCCAGCACGAACACGCCCTCGGGCGCCTCGACGCGCTCCAGCTCGCGGTCGCGAATTGTTACGGTGCGCCGCGCCTCGATCGTGCCTTCCTGGGTGCGCCCGCTGATCTCCTCTTCGTACTCGTCGCCCTGCTGGTAGCGATAGAAGAGCTGCGCGATCGGCGCGTTGCGCCAGTCGACGATGCGCAGCCCGTGGTCGAGGCGCGTCGCCTTGCCGATGCAGAGATCGCGCACGCGACCGTTCTCGCGCAGCCGCAGGTGCGCGAAGTAGGGCGAGGCGTGGTCCACGCGTGGCGACTGGCGGTTCTTGCGCAATTGGTCGAGCACCGAGCTCTGCACGTGGAAGCGCAGCGTGAGCTGCGTCTGGTCGTAGGGGTCGGGCGCGCCGTCGAGCAGCTGGTCGCGAATGCCGTGCAGGTCCTGCACGAGCCCCGTCTCCGACGGCGTCTCGGGCTCGGCGGTCTTGGCGAGCGTCTCGCGCACCGCCGCGAGCAGCTCCAGCTCCTCCTGCACGATCCGATCGGGCAAGCGCCAGCTCCGATTCCAAGGGAACGGATTTGAGTACTTCACCCCAGCCCGATTTCCAACACATTTCTCGCCACGCGCGCCTCCCCTTTCCCCGATCCCCACCCCTTCCGCAGCCTCTCGCTACGCAACCAACCCGCGCGCAGCGCGCGCAGCCGCGCGCAACGCGCGCTGCCGCTCCAGCAAGAGCGGAGACGGCGCGGGCGGGGGGCGGCGGCGGAGTCAAAGCGCAGCGCGGGCCCGCGCAGACCCAAGCCGCAACGCCACCACGCAGCGCGGCCCCCGCCCGAACGCCCGGTGCGGCAACACAGAGCGGGCCCGCCGCGAGCCATCCGCCGCCGCCCCCCGCCCGCGCCGTCTCCGCGGAGCCCGCACGAGAGGACGAGGATTCGCGAGCACCGCGACAAGAGAATCCGCTTGCACCCCGCTCCCGAGAAGCGTTAAGCCGCGGCAATGTTCAAGTCAGACGACTACGAGAAGCTCGGCACCTTCTTCCTCGGCCGCGTGCTCGCCTCCGACGGCTCGCCCACCGACGCGCCGCTGCTGTACGACGCGAAGGACCTGACGACCCACGCCGTGTGCGTCGGCATGACCGGCAGCGGAAAGACCGGCCTGTGCCTCGCGCTGCTCGAAGAGGCGGCGCTCGACGGCATCCCCGCGCTCGCGATCGATCCGAAGGGCGACCTCGGCAACCTGCTGCTCACGTTCCCGGCGCTGCGCCCCGACGACTTCGCCCCGTGGATCGACCCCGCCGAGGCCGCCCGCGCCGGCCAGACGCCGCCCGACTACGCGAAGACCACCGCAGAGCGCTGGAAGAAGGGCCTCGCGGACTGGGGCCAGACGCCGGCGCGCATCCAGGCCCTGCGCGACGCCGCGGACCTCGCGATCTACACGCCCGGCTCGACGGCCGGCCGTCCTCTGCGGCTGCTGCGCTCGTTCGATGCGCCGCCGCCGGCGCTCGCCGCGGATCCCGAAGCGGTGCGCGAGCGCCTCCAGGCGGCGGTCTCGAGCCTGCTCGCGCTGCTCGGGCTCGACGCGGACCCCGTCCAGAGCCGCGAGTCGATCCTGCTCCAGAACATCGTCGCCTCGGCCTGGAGCGCCGGGCAGAACCTCGACCTCGCGGCGCTGATCCGCGCGATCTCGCAGCCGCCCTTCGAGCGCGTCGGCGTGTTCGACCTCGAGTCGTTCTATCCGGCCAAGGAGCGCATGGCGCTCGCGATGAATCTCAACAACCTGCTCGCCTCGCCGAGCTTCGGCGCCTGGCTCGAGGGCGAGCCGCTCGACGTCGCTCGGCTGCTCTACACGCCGGAGGGCAAGCCGCGCCTCTGTGTGCTCTCGATCGCCCACCTCAGCGACGGCGAGCGCATGTTCTTCGTGACGCTGCTGCTGAGCGAGTTGGTCGCGTGGATGCGCGCGCAGCCGGGCACGCAGTCGCTGCGCGCGCTGCTCTACATGGACGAGATCTTCGGCTACTTCCCGCCCAGCGCGAACCCGCCGGCGAAGCAGCCGATGCTCACGCTGCTCAAGCAGGCGCGCGCCTACGGCGTCGGCGTCGTGCTCGCGACGCAGAACCCGGTGGACCTCGACTACAAGGGCCTCGCGAACACGGGCACGTGGTTCCTCGGCCGCCTGCAGACCGAGCGCGACAAGCTGCGCGTGCTCGAGGGCCTCGAAGGCGCGAGCACGGCGACGGGCAAGGCATTCGATCGCGGGGCGATGGAGCGCACGCTCGCCGGCCTCGGCAATCGAAAGTTCCTGATGCACAACGTGCACGACGACGCACCGACGCTGTTCGAGTCGCGCTGGGCGATGTCGTACCTGCGCGGGCCGCTGACCCGCGAGCAGATCCGCACGCTCACGCGGGCCGCCGCGCCGGCAGCGAGCGCGCCGGCGGCGGCGCCGAGTGCGCCCGTCGCGGCGCCGCCGGCGCCTGCTCCCGCGACGCGCCCGACCTTGCCGGCCGGCATCGAGGAGCGCTTCGTCGCGCCCCCGGCGACCGGCGCCGGCGGCGCGCTCG
>CAZCTH010000108.1:0-16894 GCA_964501435.1 uncultured Spirochaetales bacterium
CGACTACCCCATCCACCAGACTCCCGAGCCCATCCTCCACGTCGCCACCGCCAGCCGAAACGCCTACGACCGCTACTGGTTCAATGGCTACGCCGACGACGGCAGCTGGTACCTGGGGATCGGCGCCGCCGTGTACCCGAACCTCGGCATCATGGACTGCGGCGTCTCGCTCGTGATCGACGGCGAGCAGCACGCCTTCCACGCGTCGCGCCGCGCGCCGCGCGAGCCAGCGGAGCTCACGGTCGGGCCGTTCCGCATCGAGATCCTCGAGCCGATGCTGTCGCTGCGCGTGACGCTCGACGACAACACGACGGGCATCAGCGGCGAGCTGCTGTGGATCCCGCGCACGGCGAACATCGAGGAAGGCAGGCAGACCCACGGGCGCGGCAAAGGCCTGATGGATGCGACGCGCTTCAACCAGTTCGGGCACTGGCAAGGCGAGCTGCGCTACGCCGGCAAGACGCTGCGCCTCGACCCGCGCAGGAATTATGGGACCAAGGACCGCTCGTGGGGCATCCGGCCGGTGGGAGAGAGCGACCCGGCGGGCGCGCCGCCGGCGGCGCCGCCGCAGTTCTTCTTTCTGTGGGCGCCCCTGCACTGGCCCGACAAGTGCACGCACATGTGCCTGTTCGAGGACTCCTGGGGCCAGCCCTGGCACTTCGACGGCATGATCTGCCCGGTCTACGACGACCCGAAGAAGATTCCCGGCGTCGAGGACCCGGGCACCGAGTTGCTCGCCGCCGCGGAACACCGCCTGGTGTACGTACCCGGGACGCGCCGCGCGGCGCGCGGCGAGATCACGCTGTTCAAGAAGAACGGCGAGCGCCTCGAGATCGCGATGGAGCCGACGCTGGCGTTCCGCATGAAGGGCATCGGCTACACGCACCCGGAGTGGGGCCACGGCCGCTGGAAGGGCGAGCTGGCGATCGCCGGCGAGAGCTGGAAGCTCGCAGGCCTGAACGAGATGGCGATGGAGAACCAGCACATCCAGCAGGTGATGAAGGTGCGCTCCGGCAACCAGACCGGCATCGGCGTGCTGGAACAGATCGCGATCGGCCCGCACCATCGCTACGGCTTCAAGGAGGTGCTCGATCCGGCGCGCTGAGAGCGAGCGCGGCGCGGCATGCCGCGTGCGCGTCGTCGAGCACCGGCTCCCGGAGTCGGTGTTGCACGTCTTCGAGACGCCGCTCGACCCGCGCTGCGCGCGGCTCGCGCCCGGCGGTTGTTACGGCTACGAAGAGCGTTCGGCCGCGCCGCTCGTGCGCAGCGAGTTCGCGACGGCGAGCCTCGTGATGATCTTCGAGATCGGCGCGCCGCTGCGCGTGTCGAACGGAGGGCGGAACGAGCGCCACCCGGGCGGCTTCGTCGGGGGCCTTCAGGACGGTCCCACGCGCACCGAGCACGCGGGGCACCAGGCCGGCGTGCAGCTGAACCTTTCCGCGCTCGCGGCGCGCGAGCTGCTCGGCATTCCCCTCGCGGAGCTGGCGCACGACGTCGTCGCGCTCGCCGACGCGCTGCCACGCGCGCAGCGCGAGCTCCCGCGCCGGCTCGGCGAGCTCGCCACCTGGGAGGAGCGCCTCGATGCCGTCGCGGCGCTGCTCCGACGGCTGCCCGAGCCGCCGCGCGCGGAGCACGCGGAGCTGGCGTGGGCGGTCGCGCAGATCGAGCGCAGCCGCGGCGCGGCGCGGATCGCCGCGCTCGCGCGCGAGCTCGGCTGGAGCGAGCGGCGGCTCCAGCGCACGTTCGCCCGCGAGATCGGGCTCGCACCGAAGACGTTCGCGCGCATCGTCCGCTTTGAGGCGTTGATGACGCGCGTGCGCCGGGGCGTGCACGTGGGCTGGGCCGAGGACGCGCAAGCGCTCGGCTACTACGACCAGTCGCACCTCGTGCGCGACGTTCGGCAGTTCTCCGGCCTCACGCCGAGCGCTGCGGCGGCAAGCGTGTTGCCGAGCTCTGGCGCCGCGGTCGTCGTCTAGCGTTAGGCGTCGCATTCTTCCAAGCGCCCGGCGCGAGGCGCCGCGACCACTCGTCGCGCGCAATCCCGCGCCCGACAGGAGTCGACTCCATGAATCCGCGCGAGACCGGACCCTTCGATCTGTCCAAGTCGCCCATCCATTTGCCGTCGGACGTCGCCGCGCCCGCGGTGCCGCTCCACGCCTTCGGCTTCGACGGCGCCGCCTTCGAGACCTACATCGCGAAGCACTGCGCGCCGGGCGCGCCAGGCCGCCTCGCGATGATCGAAACGAGCCCGAAGGACTGGGGCATGTGGGAGTGCCACGAGCAGGGCGACGAGCTCGTGATCGTGCTCGAGGGCGAGGGCGACTTTCATCAGGAGATCGACGGCGCGACTCGCAGCGCGCCGTTCGGACCGGGCAGCACCTTCGTCAACCCGGCGGGCGTGTGGCACACGGCGGACGTGCGGAAGCCGATGCGCGCGATCTACCTGACGCCATGTCCGGGCACGAAGCACCGGCCGCGGTAGCCGCGCCGACGACGCGCGCCGCCTCGCGTCACACCCACGCCGGCTTCTCTCCTATGACCTTCGTCGCGCGCAGCTCCGCGAGCTCGCGCTCGCCGAGCCCGAGCTCGCGCAGTACGGCGTCGTTGTGCTGCCCGAGCGTCGGCGGCGGCGTGCGGCGCAGCGGGCGCGGGAACGCGGAGAAGCGCAGCGGCAGCTCGGGGTAGCGCGTCGCGCCGGTGACGGGGTGCGGGAGCGTGGTGTAGGCCGCGCGCGCTTCGAGCTGCGCGTTGGGCAGCAGCGCGTGGGCGTCGATGCACGCGGCGGCAGGGACACCGGCGGCGAGCAGCGCGGCCTCGGCCTCGGCGCAGGGGCGCGCGGCGCACCACGCGGCGAGCGCGGCGTCGATCGCGTCGTGGGCGGCGCGGCGACCCGCGGCGCTGACGAACGCGGCATCGCGCAGCGCGGGCGGATCGCCGAGCGCGCGGCGCAGGCCCTCCCACTGCGCGTCGCTGGCGACGGCGATCGCGAGCCACCCGGCCCCACGGAATCCCGAATTGGGGTCTGACCCCGATTCGGAATTCGCGCAGCGGTAGACGCCCTGCGGCGCGGCGTAGGGGCCGCGGTTGCCGAGGCGCGGCAGGTGCACGCCGTTCTTCGTCCACTCGATCACCTGCTCGGCGGCGGCGTTGAGGGCGGGCTCGACCAGCGGCAGCTCGACGAGCTGGCCGGTGCCCGTCTCGTCGCGGTGGAGCAGCGCGAGCAGCGTCGCGAAGGCGGCGTGCATGCCGCCGAATGGGTCGCACGCGCCGCGCACCACCAGGGGGAGGTCTTCGTAGCCGGTGAGCCACGCGAGGCCGCTCACCTGCTCGACGTTCGGCGCGAAGCCGACGCGGTCGCGCCACGGGCCGTCGAGTCCCCACGCCGGCATGCGCGTCATCACGAGCGCGGGGTTGCGCGCGTGCAGCGTCTCCCAGCCGAGGCCGAAGTGATCCATCACGCGCGCCGAGAAGTTCTCGATCAGCACGTCGGCGCCGTCGACGAGCTGGAGCAGCAGCGCGCGGCCCTCGGGCGCATCGAGGTTGAGCGTGATGCCGCGCTTGTTGCAGTTCACGCCGTGGAAGACCGCCGAGCGCTCCCACAGCGGATCCTTGCGCACCGCGCCCGCGAAGCGCATGCCGTCGGGGCGCTGGGTCGACTCGACCTTGATCACGTCGGCACCGAGGTCGGCAAACACGCTCGTCACGATCGGGCCGGCCCAGAACGCGGTGAGATCGACGACGCGCAGGCCGGCGAGCGGCAGGGCGCTCGCGCCCGCGCGCGCCGCCCAGCCCGGTGGCGTCGGCGCCGCCGCTGCGCGAGGCGCGAAACGCGCCGCCGCGTGCTCGCCCAGCTTCGGCGCGCGCACGAACGGCTCCGGCGCGCACGCGCTCAGGCGGTAGGGCACGCGCGGCTGCACGAAGTCGCCGTCCGGCGCGCGCACGAACACGCCGCGCTCGCGCAGATGGTCGAAGGCGAGCACGCGCTCGCCGTCGCCGATCGGCGCGGCGGGGATCCGCAGCTCCGAGGCGAGCGCGATGATCTCGTCGACCGTGTGCCGCTTCGTCCACGCGTGCATCGCCTGCTGCACGAGGGCGAGGTGCTGCATGCGCACGCGCGCCTCGTAGAGACGCTCGTCCTCGCCGAGCTCGGGCCGTCCGATCAGCAGGCAGAAATCCTTCCACTGCTGCCCGGTGTAGGCCGTGAGGCCCACCCAGCCGTCCAGCGCGGGCTCGATCGAGGGCGTGTCGATCGAGATCGCCGAGGGCACGCCGAGGAACTGGCCCTGCAGGTCGTGCAGCGTCGTCAGCGAGGCGAGCGTGCATTCGAAGGCCGACACGTCGACGTGTTGCCCGCGCCCGGTGCGGCGCGCGTGCAGCCACGCAAACAGCGCGCCGAGCGCGACGAACGGCCCCGCCATCCACTCGCCGATGCGTCCCCCCGCGCCGACCGGGCCGCGCTCTGGCAGGCCGCGGTAGCCCGTGGCGCCGCTCGCGGCCTGCTGCGTCATCTCGGTCGCTGGGCGCGACGCCCACGGCCCCTCGAGCCCCCACGGCGAGAGCGAGACGATGCCGAGGCGCGGGTTCGCCGCCAGCAGGCCCGCGCTGCCGCCGAGCGCGGTCAGGCCGCCCGGCCCGAGCGACTCGACCAGCACGTCGGCCTCCCGCGCGAGGGCGAGCACCCGCGCGCGCCCCGCTTCGCTCGCGAGGTCGAGCGCGACGCTCCGCTTGCCGGCTGCGAGGAAGCGGAACAGCGCACCGTCCTCGCCCGGCGGCACGGGCGTGTGCGAAGCGCTCCAGCGGCGCAGCGGATCGCCTGCGAGCGGCTCGACCTTCACGACCTCGGCGCCCGCGTCGCGCAGCAGCTTCGTGGCGTACGGGCCGGCGATCTCCGTCGTGAGATCGAGCACGCGGAGCTTCTCGAGCGGCATCGCCATGGCATCGCAGTGTGCCAGACTGCGCCGCTCGAAAAAGACGGGGGCACGGCATGCGGCGATTCGACGGCAAGGTCGCGTTGGTCACGGGCGCGGCGGCGGGCATCGGGCGGGCGACGGCGGAGCGGCTCGCGAGCGAGGGCGCGAGCCTCTTCCTCACCGACGTCGCGCGCGAAGGGCTGGCCGAGACCGCCGCGCGCTGCGCGCAGCTCGGCGCCGCGGTGGCGACCCAGGCCTGCGACGTCGGCGACGAGGCGCAGGTGCAGAGCGCGGTCCAGGCGTGCGTCGACCGCTTCGGCAAGCTCGACGCGCTCTGCAACATCGCCGGCATCCTGCTGCTCAAGCACCTCGCCGACATCTCCGTCGCCGAGTTCGAGCGCGTCCTGCGCATCAACCTCACCGGCACGTTCCTGATGTGCAAAGCGGCCATGCCGCATCTCGTGATGACGAAGGGCGCGATCGTGAACACGTCGTCCACCTCCGCGCTCGCGGGCATGCCCTACGGCGCGGCCTACGGGACGAGCAAGGGCGGCGTGCTCGCGCTCACGCGCACGCTCGCCGTCGAGTTCGGCAAGCAGGGCGTGCGCTGCAACGCCGTGTGCCCCGGCTCGATCCAGACCGCCATGAGCGGCGGCGGCGTGCTGCCGAAGGACGCCGACTGGAAGCTCGTGGCGCGCGCCCAGCCGCTCGACCAGCCGCGCGGCCCCGAGGTCGTCGCCAGCGTGATCGCCCTGCTCTGCTCCGCGGACGGCGTGCACATCAACGGCGAGAGCGTGCGCATGGATGGCGGGACGCTCGCGTGACGCTGACGCCCAGCGAGGCCGCCGACGTCGCGGAGATCACGCAGTCGATCTACCGCTACGCGTGGGCGATCGACCAGCGGGATTTCGCGCTGCTCGACGCGATCTTCCTGCCCGACGCCACGCTGCACTACAACTTTTTCGGGATCCCCCCGCGCCCGTTCTCCGAGACGAAGCCGTGGCTCGAGGCCTCGCTGCGCATCCACCGCGTCACGCAGCACAACATGTCGACGCCGCGCGTCGAGCTGCGCGGCGACGCGGCCCACTCGACGACCTACGGCATCCTCGCCCACGCGCAGGAGAAGCTCGACGGCGCGATGAGCGTCGTCACGCAGCACGGCGTCTACGTGGACGCGTGGGAGCGCGCGCCGCAGGGCTGGCGCATCCGCTCGCGGCGCCTCGACAACCTGTTCATCGTGGGACGCTTCCTCGGCCCGAAGGAAGTGAAGTCGTTCGCGAAGCCGCTGCCGTACTGAGCCCGCGCGGCAGTGCGGACGGCGCCCCGCCCGAGGCCGCGCGCAGAGGCGTCAGCTCCGCGTGCCGCGCTCGCTGCGGCGGATCGCGACGAGCAGCGGCAGCGTGAGCGCGAAGGCGCCGACCGCGGGCACGATCACGTGGCCGAGCATCAGGTGCATCGGGTCGTCGGCCGGGCACGAGGCCTGCGCGACGCTTCCGCCGAGCGCTGCGGCCCCCGCTGATGCGGCGAGGGCGATGGCGAGCGGACGGAAGGGCGCCGCGCGGCCGCCGAACCAGCCGAGCGCGAGCGCCGGAACGAGCCCGATGACGAGCGCGGTCGCGAGGCACGGCAGGTCGTGCGCTTCCGGCCAGCGCCATTCGACGAGGGGGCTGCGCGCGATCAGCGCGAAGCCGACGCCGGCGGCGATCGACATGCCCGCACCGCCGAGCGCGAGCGCACCGCGGGCGAGCCGCTCTCGGCCCGGCACCGCGAGCGCGAGCGCGGCAAACACGCCGGCCACGCCCGCGACCAGCAGGCCCGCGAAGATGCCGCCGGCGCTGATCGGCATCGAGAGTGTGTGCCAGAACGTCGGCGAGAGGCCCTGGACCGCGATGCCGACGACGCCGATCGCGAGCCAGAGCAGCAGCACCGCGGCGGCGACGAAGCGCACGCGCGGCAGGGGCTGGACGGGCGCGAGATCGCCGGCCAGATCGCGGATCAGGTCGCGGGTGGGGTCGCCGCTCACGCCAGTTCCCTCCCGAGCAGGTCGCGCAGCAGCTTGTAGCCGCGATGCGCGCGCAGCTTGAGCGCGCCCGGCGTCGTGCGCGCGCGGCCCGCCGCCTCGACCACCGAGAGCCCCTCGACCTTCAGCAGCATCACCGCCTCGCGCTGCACCGGCGGCAGCTGCTCGAGCGCGCGCTCGAGCGCGCGCGGCAACGGTTCGGCCTCGGCGCTCGCGCGCTCGCCGGAGCGCTCCGGCAGCGTGTCCGCGTCGACTCCGGCGTCGCGCGCGCGCTGGCGGTTGCGACGACGCACGGAGTCGATCACCGCGTTGCGCGCGATGGTGCGCACCCAAGGCTCGAGCTCGCGCCCTTCCTGGAACGTGTGACGAGCGGTGTGGATCGCGAGCAACACGTCCTGCACGACGTCCTCCGCGTTCGGGTCGTCGCCGATGCGCGCGCGCACGACGCCGCGCACGAACGGCAGCAAGTCCTCGAGCAGGCGCGCGTAGGCCTCGGCGTCCCCGCGCTGCGCCGAGGACATCCATTCGCGCCAACGCGCGCTGCGCAGGGTCGCATCCGTCAAGGCTGCCTCGCGTCTCCTACGAACCGATGCCGGAGACGGTTACGCGGCAACGTCCGCGAGGCGCGCGGCGCGGCGCTCGGCCCACCACTCGTGCGCCGCGAGGGTGAGCAGGCCGACGCCCTCGAGGATCAGCACGAACAGGGCGAGGCCGCCGATGCCCGGCAGGCTGACGAGGATGCCGAGCAGGAACAGCCCCACCGCGAGGGCGATCGCGAAGGCGCGGAAGCTGCCGTCCCCGGCGCGCATCACGGTGCGCCCGACCACCGCGGCGACCACGACCGGCCCCACGAACACGAACACGCCGAGCAGGAGCGCGCCGACCAGCGCGGCGGGAATGCCGAGCACCGAGATCATCAGCAGCACGAGCACGGTGGGCACGACCACGAGCACCGCGAAGCCCGTGCCCACGGCGGCGAAGAAGCGGCCGGTGGATTCGACGCGCACGTCGAACATGCCGGGCGCCAGCGAGAACAGCACGAGCCCGACGACGAACGCGCTCACCACGGTGACGATCTTGCTGCGCATGCGCTCGGCCTGCGCGAAGCGGCGCACCGGCGCCGGCCCGCCGTCGGACTCGAGCACCTTGCGCGCGACCGGGCCGAGCGCGGCGCCGGGCGCGACGTCGGCCTCTTCGCCCGCGGGCATGTGCAGCTCGATCGCGCCGGGGTAGCGCGCCACCTCGCGGAACGAGATCTCCGGGGCGTGGAGGCTCACGTCGCGGCCCGCGCTGCCCTCGAGCACGAGCGACTCCCCCGCGGCGAGCACGTCGCGCGCGACGGCGCCCTGGAGGCGGCAGTCGCTGCACGCGATCGCGAGGTCGGCGCCGACGCGCGCGGCTGGCTCGAGCGTCACCTCCTCGCCTGCGGCGTAGACGTTGCCCGTGGTCGCGCCCGACGCGCGCACGTCGCGGCCGGCGCAGTGGACGCTGCCGGTCACCGTCGCCGCGATCTCGACGTCCTCGCCCGCGCAGAACACGTTGCCCTCGACCGTGCCCCGGATGCGCACCGAGTCGCCGAACGCGACGAGATCGCCGCGCACGGTGCCCTCGATCGTGACCGTATCGCCGAGTGCGACCAGCGAGCTCTCGATCGTCTCGGTCGCCGCGACGGTCACGTCGTCGGCATCGCGCACCTCGAACTTCGCCTGCGCCTCCTGCGGCGCGATCGCGACGGCGCCGCCGAGCAGGAGCAGCGCCACCGCGGCGCGCGCGCCCGAGCCCGCGCGGCGCAAGAGCAGGTCCGCGCACAGGTAGGCGACGCCCGCGAAGGCGCCGAGCGCGGCGAGCGCGAAGGCGAAGTCGAACCAGGCCGAGAAGTTGTTACGGACGGTGAACGCGAGGTCGACCAGCATGCGGGTGACTCCAAGGCTCTCGGTGGGCGCGAACCAGCGGACGGGGCGAGGCATCGATTCGAGCAGCGCGCCGGCTCCGAAGGAGACGAGCGCGAGGACGCCGACGGCGAGGGGCAGACCGAACGCGATGCCGCGGCCGGCGTCGGCCGCCGCGACGGGCGCGGGCAGGCGCTCGTGCGCGAGGTCGCGCAGCACACGCGTCTCGTCGCGCAGCGCGACGACGCGGCGGCGGCAGCGCGCGCAGCCGACGAGGTGGTGCTCGAGCGCGCGCACGTCGGCGGCGCCGAGGCCGGCGTCGACGTAGGCGGAGAGTTGCCATTCGTGGGGGCAGCTCACGGTCGCTCCCCCTGCGCGCCGCGCTTGCCGGCACGCCCAGCGGCCGCGCCGCCGAGCGCCTCGCGCAGCTTCGCCTTCGCGCGGAACACCAGCACCGCGACCTGCGCTTCGCTCACGCCGAGCGCGTCCGCGATCTCGCCGTAGCTCTGGTCCGCGAGGAAGCGCAGCACCAGCGGCGCGCGGTACTTGTCGGGCAGCTCGGCGAGCGCCGCCTCGAGCTGGGCGCTGCGCTCGCGCGCGAGCAGCAACGTGAGGGGGCTCGGCGCCTGGGCGGGCAGATCGCCGGCGTCGAGGTCCTTCGCCTCGAACAAGCGCCCCTCGACGGCGCGCCTGCGCAGCCGATCCACGCAGTGATGCGACGCGATGCTCAGCAGCCACGCGCGCAGCGGCCTCCCGTCCCAGCTCGCCGCCGCCTGCTGGGCGCGCAGGAACGTCTCGCTGCGCGCCTCTTCCGCATCGTGCGCATGCCCGAGCATCCGCCGGCACAGCCGCAGCACGTCCGCCGCGTAGTGCGCCACGACGCCGTCGTGATCCATCGGCGACGTCGGCCCCGTCGCCGCCAGCGCGCGCGGCCGCACCGCCGCTTCCGCAGCTCGCTCCGATCGATCCACCGACTCCGACGACGCCATGCGCAACCGGCACCCTACCCCGAACCCAGGAACCCAGGCCCCCAGAACCCCAAAGCTGTACGCATTCGCCGCCACACCCTCTCCTACGAACAGCCCCCAAAAACCTTTCAACGCACCAACTCCCCCTCCCCGCCCTCCGGCCGCGATTCCCTCCGACGCCCCACCTCGCACCTCCTGCCGCGAGTCTTCGATGCGGCTCCCCTCCTAGACGACGCCGCCGACGCGCCTCGAAGGCGCGGAGGCGGCACCCCTCCCACCCCGAATCGGCTCGCTCGATCGCGCCTCCCGGCGCCCGCACGCCGAGGAGCGGCTGGCGGGGTCGGGGGCGGCGGCGCGGAGGTCGAAGCGGAGCGAGGCCCCGCGAGAATGCGCGCCTGGAACGCCGAGCCGCGAAGCCAGCCGCCCCGCGCGCCCGCCCGAGCCCAGGGCCGAGTGAGCCACGACGCGCCGCCGCCCCCGGCCCCGCCAGCCGCCAGCCGCGGCGCCCCGTACCCGCGGCCCCAAGGCACCCCGCACCGCGCCCCACAAGCGACGCAGCGACCTTCGCTACCGCCCTTCGAGAACCCGCTGCCTGCGATTCACGAAGTAGTACGCGAGCGCGAAGCTGAACAGCAGCGCCGTCCCGAGCGCCGCCCCGAACGGCCAGTTCCGCGCCGTCCCCTTGATCTGGTTCTCGATGATGTTGCCGATCATGTCCACGCGGCCGCCGCCGAGGATGTCGTTCACCGCGTAGATGCCGAGCGCGGGCACGAACACGAGCAGCACGCCGGCGGAGATGCCCGGCGACGTGAGTGGCACGATCACGCGCGAGAAGGCGCGCACCGGGCCGGCGCCGAGGTCGAGCGCGGCCTCGATCAGCGCGCCGTCGAGCTTCTCCACGCTCGTGAAGATGGGCAGGATCATGAAGGGCAGGAACGTGTAGACGAGGCCCACGACCACGGCGCCGGGCGTGTAGAGCAGCTCCAGCGGCTCTTGGATCAGTCCGAACGCGACCAGCGAAGTGTTCACGAACCCCTGGCTCTTCAGGATCGTGACCCAGGCGTAGGTGCGGATCAGGAAGCTCGTCCAGAACGGGATCATCACGAGCATCAACAACAAGTTGCGATAGCGCGCGTCGGCGCGGCCGATCAGGTACGCGACGGGATAGCCGGCGGCCAGACAGATCCCGGTGGTGAGCGCCGCGTAGCCGATCGAGCGCAGCACGATCTGCAGGTAGATCCGCTCGCCGGTGTAGGGATCGGCGCGGAAGATGTCCGCGTAGCTCGCGAGCGTCGGCGCGCCCCACACGACGCCGCCGAGCGTGCCACGCTCGAGGAAGCTGTACGCGAGCATGATCGCCGCCGGCGCCACGACGAACGCGACCGCCCACAGCACGAGCGGCAACAGCAACAGCGTGCCCACCCGCCCCGGCGCCCGCTGGCTCCCCGCCGCCGCCGCAAAGCTCGTCGCTCCCTGCCTCATCGGCGCGATGCCTCTCCGTGACGCGCGACGTGACGCTCATGCCGGACGCAGCGACACCGGCTCTGCGTGCGATCGAGCGCATCCGCTTGAAGCGGCGCCGACGCGGCTCGAAGCCGCGGAGGCGCCGTAACTCCCCAACCGATGCGACCACGACGCCAACGCCGGGGAGCGCCTCGCGGCGGGCCGGGGGCGGCGGAGCGGAGGTAAGAGCGGAGCGAGGCCCCGCGAGAAGGCGCGCCTAAAACGCGCTGCATCGCGGCCAAGCGGCACGACGCGTGCGACCGCCCAGGGCCGAGTGAGCCACGACGCGCAGCCGCCCCCGGCCCGCCGCGAGGCGCGGTCTCCGCATCGAGCGCGAAGCGCGCAGAAGCCGTGGTCTCAGCTCCCACTCTGTGCCTTCATGTCCGTGAACAGCTTGTCGATGTCCGCCGCCGCCGCGCCGATGTCGCCGAAGGTCTCGAGCTTCGGCTCGCCCGGCGGATAGCTCGCCGCGTTTGCGCGCTCCGCCTCGCTGAGCAGCTTGCGCGCCTCGACGTTCGGATTCGTGTACGGGAAGTCGGCGGAAATCTTCACGCTGACTTCGGGGCGCAGCAGGTAGTCGATGAACTGGTGCGCCGCAGCGACGTTCTGCGCGGTCGTCGGGATCGCGAGGCTGTCGATGAACATGTGCGCCCCCTCGCTCGGGAGCGTGTAGGCGAAGCGCCCGCCCCCCTCGTTGATGAGGATCGCGGCCTCGCCCGACCACACGAGACCGAGGTCGACGTCGCCGCCGAGCAGCGCCGTCTTCGGGCTGTCCGAGTCGTACACCTTCACGAGCGGCAGCCACTTCGCGAGCACCGGCTTCACCTTCTCGAGGTTCTCCGGCGTCACGTCGTTCGAGCTGAGACCGATGGAGTTGAGCGCCCACCCGACGACCTCACGCGAGTCGTCGAGCACCACGATGCGGCCCTTGTACTTCTCGTCGAAGACCTGCGCGTAGCTCGTGATGGGTTCCTTGATCTTCTCCGTGTTCACGATGATGCCGACGGTGCCCTGCATGTAGGGCACGCTGTAGAGCAACTCCGGGTCGTGGGCGCGCCCGTAGTACTCGGGCCCGATGTTTCCGAGGTTCGGGAGCTTCGTCTTGTCGAGCTTCTGCAGCAGCCCTTCCTTGATCATCGCCTCGACGGTGTACTCCGAGGGCTGCACCAGGTCGTAGGCCGCGGCGCCGGAGGTCAGCTTCGCGAGCATCTCCTCGTTGGACGCGTACTGCTCGTAGTTCACCTGGATGCCGGTCTCGGCGGTGAACTCGTCGATCACCCCCTGCGGCAGGTACTCCGACCACGCGAACAGATTGAGCTCCCCGCCCGCCTCGGCCGGCGCCGCCTCGCCCGCCGCCTGCTCTGCCGGCGCGGCCTCTTCCTTCCCGTCACAGCCCGCGAGCAGCGCGAGCGCCGCGGCGGCCGCGAGCCCCTTCCATTCGAATCGCATGCGTCGCATTCGTCGTCTCCTTCCCGTCTCCGGGTTCATGGATTTCGCTTGCGCAGCGCCTCGGTGACGAACAGCGCGAGCACGGTCACGCCGATCAGCACCGTCGAGATCGCGTTGAGCGAGGGGTCGAGGCCCTTCTTCACCTTGCCGAAGATGACGATCGGCAGCGTCGCCGTGCGCGCGCTCGCCGTGAAGTAGGTGACGATCAGGTCGTCGAGCGAGAGCGTGAACGCCATCAGCGCGCCCGACAGGATCGCCGGCATCAGGAACGGCACGAGCACCTGGAAGAACGCCTGGAGCGGCGTCGCGCCGAGGTCGAGCGCGGCCTCCTCGAGCGAGGGATCGAGCCCCGCGAGGCGCGCCTGCACCGCCGCCATCACGAACGGGAAGCAGAAGGTGACGTGGGAGATCACGATCGTCGTGTAGCCGAGCTGCAGGCCGATCTGGACGAACAGGATCAGCAGGCTCACGCCGAGGATGACCTCGGGCACGATCATGGGTAGGAAGACGAGCGTCTCGAGCAGGTTCGCGGCGCGGTAGCGATAGCGGTGCAGCAGGAACGCGCCGGCGGTGCCGAGCACGACGGAGATCGCGGTCGAGAACACGGCCACGATCAGGCTGTTCTTCACCGCGCGCATGAGCACCGCGTCGTGCCAGAGCTTCGCGTACCAGTCGAGCGTGAAGCCGGTCCACTCGATGTTGAGCCGCGACTCGTTGAACGAGAACGCGATGAGGATCGCGATCGGCAGGTAGAAGAAGATCAGCACGAGCGACGTCCAGCCCGCAAAGAGCCGCGTGATCCAGCTCATGGCCGCACGCTCCGCGCGGGTCGCTCAGGCGCCATACACGCTCACCGCCGCGTCGAACGTTCCGAGGTGCACGTCCACGACCTTCGTGACGTCCGGCGTGTAGCCGCCCGCGAGCACCCAGGCCGTGGGAATGCGCTCGCGCTTCGCCCACGCGAACACCGCGCGGTCGCGCTCGCGCAGGTCGTCGCAATCGAGATTCAGCGGCGAGTACGGGTCCTCGCGATACGGGTCCGCGCCGGCCTGGTAGAGCAGCAGGTCGGGGCGACCGAACGCGAGGATCGCCTCGAAGCCGCGCGCGAGCGCGTCGAGCATCTCGGCGCGGCCCGTACCGTTCGCAAGCGCGAACGAGACGTGGTTCGGACCGTCGGCGTGCCGGCGATGCTCGACGTCGCGGTAGGCCTTGTTGTGCCAGTAATCGTTGCCGTAGATCGAGCAGTTGAAGAGCCACGGCCGGCCGGCGCACATCGACGCGGTGCCGTTGCCGTAGTGCAGGTCGAGGTCGAGCACCGCGACCGTCTTCACGCGGCCCGCGGCGCGCAGCGCCTCGGCGGCGACGACGAGCCCGTTGAACGTGCAGAAACCCTCGCCGTGGTCGGCGTGGGCGTGATGGAAGCCGCTCGCCACCGCGGCGGCGATGCCGCCCTGCAGCGCGCGCTCCGCGGCCGCGAGCGCGCCGCCGTTCGTGAGCAGCACCGAGGGCCAGAGCGCCGGCGACCACGGGAACTTCTGCGATTGCGCGAGCTCGCGCGGCTCGCCCCCGCGCACGGCCTCGATGTACGCGTCCGTGTGGACGCGGCGCAGCGCCGCGACGTCGATCGGCGCCGGCGCTTCGACGCGCACGCCGGCGCGGCCCGCGAGGCCGTCGGCCACGAGCTGGAACTTCCGCATCGGCATCACGTGCTCGCCGATGTCGGCGGCGAACCCGGGGTGGTGGTAGGCGGCGATCACCCACGCAGCGTGACGCATCCCGAGTCGCCGCGTAAAGAGAGAAAAGCCCTCTCCGCCGCGAACCCGGGAGTCACGCGTCGAGCGGCGAGACGAGCCGGAACCGCGGGCGGCTGCGCGTCCACTCCGCCGCCGCGCGCGCGAGCGGGCCGAGCGCCACTTCCGGCACATGCGCGGCGTACACCGCGTAGATCGATTCCACGATCGCGGCGAGCTCGTCCGCCGGAAGCTCGCGCTCCGCCTCGCGCCCGACACGGCGCACCACCAACTCGAGCGGCACCGGCGTCGGCGCGTCGCCTGCCAACAGCTCGGCCGGGCGGAAGTCGGGCTGCGCGTAGGCGGCCGCGGCGGGATCGACCTTCAGGAACCCCGCCCGGTCGTACGAGCGCAGGCGCGGCCGCCGCTCCGGGTGCTCCGGCGTGAGCGGCTCCATCTCGGCGACCAGCACCACCGGCGTCTCGGGCGCGCAGCCAGCCGCCGCCGCGCAGCGCCGTCCCGCGGCGAGGGGCAAGGCGCGCAGCCACGCCGCGAGCCCGCTGCCGCGATACGCCGGCGCGATCAGCGCGTGGGACAGGTGCACGACCACGGGCCCCGGGGCCGGTGCGCCGCGCGCGTCGACCCGCACCACCGCGGTGTGGTCGCGGACGGCGAGCAGCTCCGCGTCGCGCCATAACAGCAGCAGCTCGTAGGCGAGGCGCGCGCTGCCGACGGGCCGCGCCGGATCCCACGCGAGCCGCTCCGCGATCACCGCGCGGCGCTCCATCTCGCCGCGTGCGCCGAACTCGGCCCAGAGCCGCTCGTAGCCGAGCGCGAAGCCCGGGTCGTCCGCGCTCGCGACGCGCTGGACGCGCACATCCCCCCAGTCCCGCGCGGCCGCTTCGCGGTCGCCGGGCGCGAGGTCCTGGGTACGGAGGGCGGGATCCATGGGAGGCGCCAACTACCTGCCCGCCCGCGCCAAGGCAAGCGCAGCGGGGCGGCCCGCCGCTGGCGCCCCCGCAGCCGGCGTGCTGGGATAGGCGCCATGACCACCGCACTCGATCTCGCGACGCTGCGGCGGCTCGACGCCGCGCACCACCTGCATCCCTTCACCGATCACGTCGCCATGCACAAGGCGGGCACCCACGTGATCCGCTCCGCCAAGGGCTCGACCCTGGTCGACGAGACCGGCCGCGAGATCCTCGACGGGCTCGCCGGGCTCTGGTGCGTGAACGTCGGCTACGGGCGCGACGAGATCCGCGAGGCGGTGAGCGCGCAGATGCGCGAGGTCGCGTTCTACCCGTCGTTCTTCAACACCTCGACGGAGCCGACCATCCGGCTCGCCGCGCGGCTCGCGGAGCTGGTGCCGCGGGGCCTCGGCCACGTGATCTTCTCGAACTCCGGCAGCGAGGCGAACGAGACCGCGCTGAAGCTCGTGCGCGGCTACTGGAAGCTGCGCGGCAAGCCCGCGAAGAAGAAGGTGCTGTCGCGCACCTTCGCGTATCACGGGGTCGGGCTCGCGACCACGAGCCTCACGGGCCTGCCGAGCTGCCTCGATCCGTTCGATCTTCCGCTGCCCGGCTTCCTGCACGTGCCGGGTCCGCTCGCGTACGGCACCGGCTCGAGCCCCGAGGCTTACGGAAAGCAGTGCCTCGAGGAGACCGAGCGCACGATCGCGCGCGAGGGCGCGGACACGATCGGTGCGATGTTCGTCGAGCCGATCCAGGGAGCCGGCGGCGTGATCGTGCCGCCGCCGGGCTACCTCGCCCAGCTGCGCGAGCTGTGCCGGCGCAACGAGATCCTGTTCGTCGCCGACGAAGTGATCACCGGCTTCGGCCGCCTCGGCGCCTGGTTCGCTTCCGAGCTGTGGTCGCTCGAGCCCGACCTGATGAGCGTCGCAAAGGGCATCACGAGCGGATACGTGCCCCTCGGCGCGACCTTCGTTCGCGACGAGATCGCGCAGACGCTCGCGACGGGCGGCTACCTCGCCCACGGCTTCACCTACACGGGCCACCCGGTCGCGTGCGCCGCGGCGCTCGCGAACCTCGAGATCCTGACGAAGGAGAAGCTCGTCGAGCGCGTGCGCGACGACGTCGGCCCGCGCTTCCAGGCGGCGCTCGCGAAGCTCGCCGCGCACCCGATGGTCGCCGAGACGCGCGGCTTCCAGCTGATCGGCGCGTTCGAGATGCGGAAGCCCCCGCGCGGCCCGCTCGCGAACGCGGCGCCGAACGCGCTCGGGCCCGCGCTGCACGCGATGTGTCGCGAGGAGGGCGTGATCGTGCGCGGCATCCGCGATCTCGGGGCGATGTCGCCGCCCTTCGTGGTGACGCACGCGGAGCTGGGCGCGATGTTCGCGCGAACGACGCGGGCGCTCGATCGGCTCTGGGCGGGGGAAGTCGCGGCGGCGTGAGCCTCGGTGGGTGCC
>CAZCTH010000109.1:0-16731 GCA_964501435.1 uncultured Spirochaetales bacterium
CTTGGTCACTTCGCTCGCGCTCGGCGCGCTCCGCGCGCGCCGCTGGGCGCCCGCGCTCGCGGGGTCGGGTGGGGTTTCGGGGCGCTCCCGGGGTCCGGGCGAGAGGTCGGGAGCGGCGCGCGAGTTTCCCGCCGCGGCGCGGCGCGTGCCAGTGCTGCTAACGACTGCGCGCGATGATTCCCGACGGCGCGCTCGCGACCTCGCTGCTGGTCCTGTTCGCGTCCTTCGTGGCGGGCTTCTTCGGCTTCGGCTTCGGCATCACGGCGACGGCCGGCCTCTCGCTCACCATGGATCTCGTCCACGCTGCGAACGTCGTGAACGTCGCGAGCCCGTTCGTCACGGCGAGCCTGTTCTGGCAGCTCCGAGCGCACGTCGCGTGGCGAACCGTCCGGCGCATCGCGCCCTGGCTCGTCGGAGGCGTGGGCTGCGGCGTGCTCGCGCTCGCCACCGTGGATGGCAGCCTGCTCGTCCGCGTGCTGGGCGCATTCGTGGTCGCGGTGTCGCTCTGGAACCTGTCCGCGAAGCCGCTGCGTGTGCCCGAGTCGACGCTCGGCGACGCCGTCGCGGGGGGCCTCAGCGGACTGTTCGGCGGCGCGTTCAACAGCGGTGGGCCGCCGCTCATCGCCTACGTCTACAGCCGCCCCGGCTCGCCAGAGCAGCTGAAGGCGACGCTCCAGGCGCTTTTCCTGTGCTCGACCTTCTCGCGCATGGCCCTCGCCTCCGCGCAGGGCGTGATGACGCACACCGTGCTCTGGGAGGCCGCGCTCGCGACGCCGTTCGCGATCGCCGGCCAGTACGCGGGCAACGCACTGTCGTCGCGCCTCAGCGCCGAGCGCTTCCGCCGCGTCGCGTGGATGGGGCTACTGGCGCTCGGGCTGGTGCTGGGAATTCGCGGCTGAGTCGGGCGCAGCGCGCAGCACGATCTCGGCGATCTCGCTCGGCGCGAACAGCCGCATCGGCGGCCCCCAGAACCCGGAGCCGCGCGACACGTAGAGCTGGCTCGCGCCGCGGCGATACGAGCCCGCAACGAACGGCGTGACCAGGCGGACGAATGCGGCGAAGGGCCAGAGCTGCCCGCCGTGGGTATGCCCGGAGATCTGAAGGTCGACGTCCGCTGCTGCGGCGGCGTGGAAGGTCTGCGGGTCGTGGGCGAGCAGCACGAGCGCGCGGCGCGGGTCGCGGCCTCGCGTCGCCGCGGCGACGTCCTCGGTCGAGCCGAGCCGCCAGTCGCCTCGGTGGTCGTCCACGCCGCCGAGGTCGAAGCCCGCTTCGCCGCCGATCGCGACGCGCTCGTTGCGCAGGACGCGCATGCCGAGGGACTCCACCTTCGCGAGCCAGCCGTCGAGCCCCGAATAGAAATCGTGATTCCCGGGGACGAAGAACACGCCGTGCCTCGCGCGCAGCGCGGCGAACGGCTCGACCTCGCCGCCCACGAGCTCGACGCCGCCATCCACGAGATCCCCGGTCACCGCGATCAGGTCCGGTGCCAGCGCGTTCACGCGCGCGGTGAGCCGCTCGGCGTACGCACGCCCGAGAATCGGCCCGATGTGGATGTCGCTGATCTGCGCGATGCGAAAACCGTCGAGCGCGCGCGGCCAGCGCGCGAGCACGAGCTCGGTGCGCTTCACGCGCGGGAGGCGCAGCCCCGAGCGCAGCGAGACGCCGCCCGCGAGCAGCACGAGCGCGCCCGCTGCGAGCGCGCGCCCGCGCGCGAGCTCGAGCGGCGCCGCGCCGCTCGCCGCGCCCATCAGCGAGAACGCGACGTCCGTGAAGAGCAGCGCGACGAAGCCGAGCCAGAACGCGCCCATCCAGAGCGAGAACGGCCACGACACGATGCGCAGCCACGGCGGCCGCAGCGATCGCTCCAGCGCGAGCTGGAGGAACATGCCCACGAACGCGAGCGGAACGAAGGCCGCGGCGAGCGTGGCCCAGGGCGGGGGCAGTGCCGGGTCGAGCACGAAGCCCTTCACCACGTAGTAGTGCGCGGCCGCGACCGAGCCGAGCGCGGTGGCGAAGACGGCGAAGCCGAGCAGAGAGCGGACCGGAGTCCGGACGTTGGGGGCCTGCATTTCGTCCGATCTCTAGCGGAGCCCTGGCCGGTTGGGGGTTCGGCGCGGAGCTGCCGCGAAGCTGCCGGCTCGTGGGGCCGGGCGGCTGGCAGCGCGCGCATGCACCCCTTCAGCAACGCGGCGCTCGCGCCGAAGAGACATCGGATTCGCATCTCATGGAGGGAATCCCCATGCGCGTCATCTCGAAGGTCCTCGCCGCCGCGGTCGCGGTCGCGTTCCTCGCCGGCCCGGTCGCGGCCGAGCAGCAGTTCACGGACGTCGAAGCGTCCCACACCGGGCCCGTCTTCGACGCGCTCGTGATGCGTCCGATCGGCCTGCTCGGCCTCGGCATCGGCGCGATGCTGTGGCTCCCGGCGGCGGCGATGACGGCGGCGGTGAACCCGTCGGAAGTCTCGAAGCCGACCGAGGCGCTCGTCAAGAAGCCGTACCGCTACGTCTTCCAGGATCCGATCGGCTCTCACTGAGGCAGCCCCGGGCCGCTGGCGCAACCGCCGGCAGCGCAGCCTTCGAGGCTGCGCGCGGGCGAGTCGCGGGCAGGCCTGGAAAGCGCACCGGAGGGCGTGCGGCGAATCGCCGGCGCGCCCCCGGTTGCGCTGCGCCTCGCGCTCGCGCGGTGCCTAACGACCCAGCCAGGCGAGGTCCGCGAACCCGGCTTGCGACGCGGCGACGCGCTCCGCGCCGAGCTCGGCGCGCAGGATTCGCGCCGCGTCCTCCGCGTAGCCGGGCCTCGCCCACGCCGCGTACCCCGCGGCCTCGAGCGTGCGCAGCGCAGCCGCGCTGCGCCGGCCGCCGGCGCCGTCGCCGCGGAAGAAGTCGTCGAGCACGACGCGGTCGACGAACGGTGCGAGCGCTCGCGCCAGCGCGCCCACGTCGCCCGGCAGGAGCGGCGCGATGGCCGCCTGGACGCGCAGGCCCGCTCGCTTCAGCGCGGCGAGCGTCGCGAGGCGGCGCGTGAAGCGCGGCGAATCGGGCTCGAGCAAGCGCCGCGCGCGCTCGTCGCTCGTGGTCACGGTGAAGCTCACCGCGAGGCGCGGGATGCGCGCCAGCACGTCGACGTCGCGCACCACGAGGGGGCTGCGCGTCTGCACGACGATCGCCGCCGGGGGCCGCGCGGCGAGCACCTCGAGGCAGCGGCGCGTGATGCCGAGCCTGCGCTCGATGGGCGTGTAGGGATCCGTCGCCGACGACATGAAGATCCGCGCCCCGCCGAGCCGCGCGCGCGCGAGCAACTCGGGCGCATTGCGCTTCGCGACGAGCCAGCGCGACCACGGGAGCCCGAAGGGATTCGCGCGCTGCACCGTCATCTCGCGCACGTAGCAGTAGCGGCAGGAGAACTGACAACCGAGGTAGGGCTGGAGCGAGTGGGTGAAGCCCGCCAGATAGCCGCTGGTCCGGGTGAGGATCGTGCGCGCGTCGGCCTGCTCGATTCGGGTGCGCGCCATCGCCGCGAGCGTAGAGGCCGCGCGCCGATCGCGCGGCCGTCGCTTTTGCGCTCGCGCAGCGCCGGGACCTGTGGCTAGGGTGCTCGGCGTGAGTGCACTCGAGCTGCGCGACGTGGTCAAAAAGTACGGCTCCCGAGCCGCGCTGGGCGGCGTGAGCTTCGCGCTGTCCGAGGGGAGCGCGCTCGGCTTGCTCGGGCCCAACGGCGCGGGGAAGACGACCGCGCTGCGGCTGTTGTTGGGCTTCGCGGCCCCGACCTCCGGCGAAGTGCGGCTGCGCGGGCTCGATCCGCGGGATCCCAACGCGCGCCGGGGCGTGGGCTACCTGCCCGAGCGCGTGTCGCTGCCCGACCGAGCCACGGTCTCGAGCGCGGTCTCGCTCTCGGCGGGGCTCGCCGGGCTGTCGGGCGCGGACCGCGAGGCGGCGGTGGCGGAGATGCTCGACTACGTCGGCCTCGGCGACCGCGCGCGGGATCGCATCGGGGAGCTTTCGAAGGGGCTGCGGCAGCGCGTCGGGTTCGCGATGGCGCTGATCGGCAAGCCCGCGCTGCTGCTCCTCGACGAGCCGAACAGCGGCCTCGATCCGATCGGGATCCGCGACGCGCGCACCTGGATCCAGCGCGCGCGCGACGAGGGCGCGGCCGTGCTGCTGTGCTCGCACGGCCTCTCCGAGATCGAGCGCACGTGCGACCGCGTCGCGATCCTGCAAGCCGGCAAGCTCGCGGCCAGCGGCCCGATCGCCGAGATCGTGCGCGAGGGTGAAACCCTCGAAGACGCCTTCGTGCGCCTGGTGGCCCGATGAGCGCATTCCTGTTGCTCTGGCGCGAGGCGCTCCTCGACGCGCTGCGGCGCAAGCTCGTCGCCGCGATCGCGGTCGCGTCGCTGCTGTCGCTGATGGTGCTCGACGACTGTGCCGGCTGTGCGCCCGCGATCAACGTGAACGGGCAGACGCAGGACCTCGCGAGCGCGGCGCCGGTGCTCGGCATCGCGCTGATGGTCGTGGTCGCGCTGTGGGTGGCGACGCTCGCGGGCCTGCTCGCCTCGGACCACCTCGCGCAGTCGCTCGAGGACGGCCACGCGACCGCGGCGCTCGCGCGCCCGGTGCGCCGCCACGAGTTCGCCTTCGCACGGCTCGCCGGCTCGCTCACCATCTCGCTCGCAGCGGGCGCGCTGCTGCTCGGCATGACCGCGTTCTGGCTCGTCACAGGGAAGAACCTCGCCGCGGGTCCCGCCGTGCTGGCGCTGCTCGCCGTCGTGCCGAGCTGCATCGCTCTCGCCGCTTTCGCGATGACCGCGTCGCTCGCGCTGCCCCGCATCGCGATCTGGCTGATCGTGTTCGGCGTCGTGTTCGTCACGACCGTCGCCGCGATCGCGGGCATCGCGAGCCCGGGAGGCACGGGCCTGCTCGCCGCGATCGACCGTTTCGGCCCGCCGATCGCCGGTGCGGTGCTCCGAGCGCTCGCCCCGTGGTTGCCCGGCTCGCAACTTCCGAGCGACTTCGCGGCGGTGTTCGCGCGCGGCGTGTTGTGGGCAGCGGCCGGCGTCGGCGCCCTCGCGGCGGCGTTCCGGCGGATCGAGCTAAAGTAGGCCGCGACCTAAGCGATCTGCGCGAGCGCGCTGGCGATCTCCGCCGCGACCTCCTCCAACTCGCGCGTCTCCGCCATGCGGCGGCCGTGGAAGCCGATCGGGTCTCCCGTGCGCCGCGGAATCAGGTGCATGTGGTAGTGGAACACGGTCTGGCCGGCGGCGGCGCCGTTCAGCTGGTGCACGCCGATGCCGTCCGGCGCAAGTGCGGCCTTCATGGCGAGTGCGATGCGCCGGCTGTTCGCGATCACGCGCACGAGCGACGCCTCGTCCGCGCCGAGCAGGTCCGAGAAGTGCCGCTTCGGCACCACGAGCAGGTGGCCTCGGCTCGCCGGGTACAGATCCATGAAGGTGAGGGTCAGGTCGTCCTCGTGGACGCGCTGCGCCGGCGCGCTGCCCGCCACGATCTTGCAGAAGATGCAGTCGCGCGGCATTCGCGGATCAGACGTAGGTGAGCCACGCCTGATGCTTGGCGTTGCGCCCGGCGACCACGTCGAAGAACGCGTCCTGCAGCGTCTTCGTCACGGGTCCGCGCTTCCCGGCTCCGATCGCGCGGTGGTCCACCTCGCGCACGGGCGTGAGCTCCGCCGCGGTGCCGGTCATGAAGACCTCGTCGGCGATGTAGAGCTCGTCGCGGGTGATGGTCCCCTCCTGCGTCGGAATCCCCTTCTCGCGCGCCAGCTCGAGGATCGACGCGCGCGTGATGCCGTCCAGCACGGTCTCGACGGGCGGCGTCTTCAGCACGCCGTCGCGCACGATGAACACGTTCTCGCCGGTCGCCTCGGAGACGAAGCCGCTCGTGTCGAGCAGGATCGCCTCGTCGTAGCCGTCGAGCAGCGCCTCGCGCTTCGCGAGGATCGAGTTCACGTAGTCGCCGCAGGTCTTGCCCTTGGTCATCTTCGAGTTGACGTAGTGGCGCTGGAAGGACGAGATGCGCGCGCGGATGCCGCGCTCCATGCCTTCTTCGCCCAGGTACTTGCCCCACGGCCAGGCGATCACGGCGACGCGAATCGGATTGTCCGCAGGATTCAAGCCCATCACGCCGTCGCCGACGAAGACGAGCGGCCGGATGTAGCCGTCGGGCAGATGGTTCGCGCGCAGCGTCGCGAGGATCGCCTCGCTCACGGTCTCGCGGGAGAACGGCATCTCCATCAGGTTGATGTGCGCCGACTCGAACAGCCGCCGCACGTGCTCGGCCAAGCGGAAGACCGCGGAGCGCCCGTCGGCGGTGCGGTAGCAGCGGATCCCCTCGAACACGCCGAGGCCGTAGTGCAGCGTGTGGGTGAGGACGTGCACCTTCGCCGCGTCCCAATCCACCATCTGCCCGTCCAGCCAGATCTTCTCGCCGCTCACGCGCACGCTCGCCATCTCGCTCTCCTCCGGAGCGCGGAGCTTGACGCGCCCGCCGCACCCCCGCGACCCCGCCTCGCTGCGCCGCCTCGATGCGCTCTTCTCTCGCTACTTCTCCCCCCGCTCGCGCCCATCCCATCGACGCGCGTCGTTCGCAACACGCGCCTCGATGCCCGCCGGCGCAGCGGGCGGGGGCGGCGTGCGTCGCAGCGCAGGGCCCGACACCACCTCAAGCGCCGCACACCGCCAGAGCCGCGCAGTCTGGGTGTGAGCGCGCAAGCGCGCCCCAATGCCGGCGCCGCCTCCACCCAACCCCGCACACCGCCGAGCGAGGGCCCGGAGTCGCGACCACCTGCCCCCGGCCGCTGCGCCGCCTCGATGCAGCGACGCCACACAAGCGATCCTCAGCGCTTGAGGATGCGGCCCACGATTCCCTTCGCCTTGTCCTGCCGCATGCGCACGAGCCGCAGCTCGCGCTGCGCCTCGACGCAATCCGGGTCGATCTGGATCGCCCGCGCGTACATCTTCTCGGCGTTGTCGACGTGGCCCGCGGCCTGGCACAGGCGGCCGAGGAACAGGTACGGCGTGCGGCGATCGGGCGCGATCTTGCGGCCCTTCAGCACGATCTTCATCGCCTCGTCGATGCGGCCCGGCGCCTCGGGCGCCACCTGGTAGTGCGCCCAGCCGAGATACACGTGGTAGTCGCACTCCTCGGGATACGACTCGACGGCGTTGCGGAACGCCTGCAGCGCCTCCTGCGGGCGCCGCGACCGCAACAGCGCCTCGCCACGCGTGAACTCGCGCTCCGCGTACACGGCGCGCTCACTCTCGTCGCGCGCCTCCGCGTCGAGCGCGGCCTGTCGTCGCTGTTGGTGCCAGCGCGCGCGGGCTTCGGCATCGCGGATCGCGTCGAACGCCTTCGACGCGCAGGCGAACAGCTCTTCCGCGAGCTTGCGCATCGTGTCGCTCGCGCCGACGTAGCGGTCGGGGTGCGTGCGCTTCGCGAGGTCGGTGTAGACGGCGCGGATGCGGTCGTCGGTCGCGTCCTGCGGGAGCCCGAGCGCCTGCCACGGGTTGTCGCTGCGCAGCTGCGCGTCGAGACGCGACAGCTCCTTGCGCAGCGCGGACTCGTTCGGCGCCGCGCGCGTCTCGGCGTCCGCCACGTTGCGGCGCACCTCGCGCAGCGCGCCCACGGCGGGCTCGGCGTGCTTCGCGACTCCGCGCGGCACTGCCGGCGGCGCCTCGGCGAGCTCGACCAGCTCGAGCGCGATCAGGCCGTAGAGCACGCGCCGCGCGCGCTCGTTCGGCGCGGCCAACTGCGCGACGGTCTTCGTGCCGTCCACCTGCGCGAGCAGCGCCTTGCCCTGCGCGTCGAGGTTCGCGCTCTGGAACTGGTAGAAGCGGCTGCCGCCCGGCACCGCGACGAGGTGCGATCGCTCCGAGAGCCGCGCGTCGATCACGTCGCGCCCCATGCGGTCGAGCACGCCGTGCACGATGAGGTCCGCGGGGCTGCGGTTCAGGTACAGCGCGTTCGCGCCCTTCAGCCGCGCGCGCTCGTGGAAGGCGTAGCTGCCGGCGCGCCAGCCGAACAGCTCGAACAGCTTCTCGTCCGCCTGGCGCCTCAGCGCACGGGCGAGCGCCTCGTCGTCGAGCATCTGGCTCGCGAGCAGGATCTGCCCCACCAGCCCGCCGCCGGTCTTCATGCGCGCGACGCAGGCGTGGAGCACGTCCTCGGTGATCGTGCCGCTCGCGACGAGCAGGTGGCCGAGCGTCTCCTGCATCAGGTTCGAGCGCACCGCCTCGGGCACGCCGTCGCGAAACTGCACCTGCTTCTTCTTCTTCCCGTGGCGCAGGTCGAGCACGCCGGTCGCGCGCAGGCCGTGCAGGTGATGCAACAGCTCCGCGAACGGAAGCTGCTCGAGCGATCCTTCGAGCGTCGCGCCGGCCTTCGCGCCGGGCTTGGCCGCCACGGCGCGCTGCACGGACGCGAGCAACTGGTCGAGCGGCACCGGCTTCTTCAGCACGGCGGCGGCCGCGAGCGCCCGCGCCCGCGCCTGATAATCCGGCGTGAACGTGCAGCCGGAGACGAACAGCGCGGGCGTGTCCGCGAGGCCCCGCTCGCTGCGGATCGCCTCGAGAACGCGGAAGCCGTCGAGCCGCGGGAGCATCACGTCGAGCGTCATCAACGCGGGCTTGAGCGCGCGAGCGCGCTCGACCGCCGCCACCCCGTCGTGCGCGGTCTCCACCCGGTAACCGGCCTGGGTGAACGCCCGCGACAGGATCTGGCAGAAGCCCCGATCGTCGTCGGCACAGAGAATCGTCGCAGCGGCCATGGAGCGCCCCCTCGCTCCGTTGCATCGGCTTCCTGCCGGTCCGCCGCGTGGGGGCGGTCACACCGCGCGCGCGCAGCTCACCCGCGCGCGCTGCGCAACGCGGCGGCAAGACTCTGCGCGAACGGCGCGCGCGCGATCCCGGCCTCGGTGACGATCGCGCCGACCAGCTCCGCGGGCGTGACGTCGAACGCCGGGTGGCGCACCGGCACGCCCTCGGGCACGAGCGCGCGGCCGAATGCGCGGGCGACCTCGTCGCGTCCGCGCTCCTCGATCGGGATCGCGGCGCCGTCCGGCATCGCGAGATCGAGGGTCGAGAGCGGCGCCGCGACGTAGAACGGAATGCCGTGCGCACGCGCTGCGATCGCGACGGAGTAGGTGCCGATCTTGTTGGCGACGTCGCCGTTCGCGGCGATGCGATCCGCGCCGACCACGACGAGGTCGACTTCGCCGCGGCGCATCAGATGCGCCGCCATCGAGTCCGCAATCACCGTGACGGGGATGCCGTCGCGCTGCAACTCCCAGGCCGTGAGGCGCGCGCCCTGCCAGAACGGACGCGTCTCGTCCGCGAGCACCGAGACGCGTTTGCCCTGCGCCACGGCGGCGCGCACGACGCCGAGCGCGGTGCCGTAGCCGGCGGTCGCGAGCGCGCCGGCATTGCAGTGCGTGAGCACGCGCGCGGGATCGGGCACCAGCTCCGCGCCCGCGCGCCCGAGCGCGCGGCAGATGCGCTCGTCCTCGTCGAGGATCGCCAGCGCCTCGGCGACGAGGGCGCGCACGAGCGAGGCGGGATCCGCACCCGCAAGGCTCACCGCGGCCGCCTCGCAGCGCGCCATGCGCTCCAGCGCCCAGGCGAGATTCACCGCCGTCGGCCGCGTGCGCAGCAGGCGCTCGCGCGCGTGGGCGAGCTCGCGCCGCAGCGCGGGCAGCTCGCGCGCGTGGCTCGTCTTCGCGCCGAGCGCGACCCCGAGGGCCGCCGCGCAGCCGATCGCCGGCGCGCCGCGGACGGCGAGGCGCTCGATCGCGAGCGCAACCTCCTCGACGCTCCGGCACGCGAGCTCGACCTCGCGCTCCGGCAGCTCGCGCTGGTCGAGCATCCGCACCGCGTCGTCGGTCCAGCGCAGCGTGCGCCAGCTCATCGGCCCTTCTTCTTCTTGCCGCCGAACAAGCCATCGAGCGCGTCGACCACGCCGCCCGCGCCAGGGACCTTCTCGTCGAGCTGCTCGCGCAACTTGCCACCGCCGAGGTACGCCGCCGTGAACTTCAGCGCGCCCTTGGGCGAGATCGACACGCTCGGAGCGCTCGCGGTGCCGCCCACGTGCGCCAGCGGCAGCTCGCGCTGGACCGCGCGCCCGCTCGCACCGGCGGGTTGCGCTGCGCCCGCGATCGCCTGATCGATCGCCTCGTAAATCGTGAGCGTGCCCTCGAGGTCGAGCGCCGTGTCGGCGAGCGCGACGTCGCCGGCGAGGTCGACGCGGTAGTCGCGATACACGAGCCCGAGGTCGTCGGTGCGCGCCTTCCCGCCGCCGAGCGCGAAGGAGCCGCCGAGCTTCTCGAACTCGTCGTCGTAGAACTTCTGCAGCGTGCCGCCCGAGCCGAGCTTGCCGAACAGCGCACCCGCGCTGCCGATGCCGCCGAGGGCATCGATCGCGCTGCGGAAGATCGAGACGCCCGGCAGCTTCCCCGGCGCGATCGCGAAGCTCACCGGGCCGGAGAGCGCATCGACGAGCGACGCCTCGCCGCCGAGCGGCGCCGCGAGCTTCGCGTCGAGGTCGAGGGGGCCCTCGACCGAGCCGCTCGGCGCGCCGAACGCGACCGCGAGCGCGCCGCTGTCGAGGTCGTCCGCGTGCGCGCCGAGCGAGAGCTGCATGTCGCGCGAAAGCCGCGTCACGCCGAGCTCGAGCGCGATCGACTGGCCGCCCAGCGTCACCGGGCCTTTGCCGCGAATGGCATCGCCCGTGCCGTCGAGCTTCATCGAGACGGTGGCGCTCTGCCCTTCCGCGAGCGGCATCGCGACGCCGTCGAGCGCGATCGCTCCCTTCACCGAGAGCGGGTCCATGCCGATCGCGAGATTCGCGAACGAGAGCTTGCCGCTGAGCCCGAGGCCCTCGAGCGCAGGCAAGATCGCCTCCCAGCCCGCGAGCTCGAGCGCGCCCCCGCCGAGCGTCGCATGCGTCTGGTCCGCCATCTCGACCGCGAGCGGCGTCTCGAGGTCGCGCAGCGCCAGCGTGCCGTCGCGCAGGGCGACGTCGTCGCCGGCGAGCGCGAGCGTGCCCGAGATGCGCAGCTTCTCGCCGGCGGGCTTCCGGAACGAATCGTCGAAGGCGAGCTGCGCCGCGTCGAGGTTCACCGCGAGAGCGCCCTCGAGCGCATCGGTCGGCCCGGCGAGGCTCACGGCGAAGTCGCCCTCGCCCTCCGCGCTCGCGTCGTCGGGGAAGTACGCTTTCGCCGCGGCGAGCGAGAGCTTCGTGAGCTTCGCCTCGACGCTCAGCCGGCCGTCGCCCTCGAGCTTGCCCTGCGCCGAGAGCGCACCGCCGCTCGCGAGCGTCGCGCTCGCCTCGAAGGTCAGGTGGCCCGTGAGCAGGCTGCCGCTCGCGCGCGCGTCGACGCCCTCGAGCTGCCACACCGTCGTCGGAGCGACGACGCGGTCCTCGAGCGCGACGCGCGAATTCGTGACGCGCACCTCGCGCACTGCGAGATCGACGCTGCTCTCGGTCTCCGGCGCGGCGCTCTCCGCCGCGGCGAGCTCGACCGGTAGCTCGAAGCCGCTCGGCGTCCGCGCGAAGGTGAGCTCGGCGCCGTCCAGCGTGAGCGTGTCGATCGCGACGCTGCCGGTGAGGAGCGAGAGCAGCGAGAGGCGCAGCGCCACGTGGTCGGCGCGCAGCGGCGCGTCGCCTTCCCGCGCGACGAGCTCCGGGCTCGCCACGATCAGGCGCGGCGGCAGCACGCCCGCGTCGAGCGCCCCGAAGCGCAGCTCGCGCCCCGTCGCGGCGAGGGCGGCGCGCGCGATCTCGGCGCGCACCTCGGGCCGCTGCGCGATGCGCGGCAGCGCGATCGCGAGCGCGACCAGCGCGATCGCGATGAGCGCGACGATCCCCAACGAGACGCGGATCGCGAGCTTCATCGGCATCACCCTCCGAGCTTGCGCGTGAGAATCTCCCGCACTGCGGCGGGGTCGGCCTTGCCCTGCGTGCGGCGCATCACCTGGCCCATCAGGAAGTTCAGCTGCTTCGCGTCGCCCGCTCGGACGGCGCCCGCCGCCTTTTCGTTCGCCGCGATCACTTCGTCGGCCACGGCGTCGAGCGCGCCGGCGTCCGAGACGGCGGCGAGGCCGCGCTCGGCGATCAGGGCGGCGGGGTCGCCACCGCTCCAGAGCAGCTCCGCGAGCAGCGCGCGGGCGCTCTTCGCGGTCACCTTGCCGTCGTCGGCGAGCCGCACGAGCGCGCCGAAGGCCTCGGGCGCGAGCTTCACCCGCTCGATCTCCGCGCCCTGTTCCTTCAGCGCGGCGAGCACGTCGCGCAGCACCCAGTTCGCGACGCTCTTGCCGCTTCCGTGGGCGCGCGCGGCGGCTTCGAACCACGCGGCGAGCGCCGCGTCCGAAGCGAGCGACGCCGCATCCTTCGCGGCGAGCTCCCACTGCGCCGCGAAGCGCTGCGCCCGCGCGTCGGCGAGCTCGGGCAAGGATGCGCGGATGGACTCGACGTGCGCCGCCGGAATCGACACTGGGATCAGGTCGGGATCCGGGAAGTAGCGGTAGTCGTCCGCGTTCTCCTTCGTGCGCATCGTGAAGATGCGATCCTGCTCGGCGTCGTAGCCCATCGTCGCCTGCACGATCTTTCCGCCGCTCTCGAGCACCTGCGTCTGGCGGCGGACCTCGCGCAGGATCGCCGCCTCGACGAAGCGGAACGAGTTCAGGTTCTTGATCTCGGTGCGCGTGCCGAGCTGCGCGTCGCCGGTGCGGCGGATCGAGACGTTCGCGTCGCAGCGGAACTGCCCCTTCTCCATGTCCGCGTCGGACGCGCCCACCGCGCGCACGACCTCGCGCAGCTTGCGGAAGTACTCCGCCGCGTCGGCGGCCGAGCGCAGGTCGGGCTCCGAGACGATCTCGATCAGCGGCACGCCCGCGCGATTCAGATCGATCAGCGTGTCGGTGTGCGCGGCGTCGTGGATCGACTTGCCCGCGTCCTCTTCCATGTGGATGCGCGTGAGGCGCACCCGCTTCGTCGTGCCGTCCGCGCTCTCGATGTCGAGCCAGCCGCCCGTCGCGAGCGGCTCCTCGTACTGCGAGATCTGGTAGCCCTTCGGCAGGTCGGGGTAGAAGTAGTTCTTGCGCGCGAAGATCGAGCGCTCGTGGACGGTGCAGTGCGTCGCGAGCGCCGCGCGGATCGCGAGCTCGACGGCGGCGCCGTTCAGCACCGGGAGCGTGCCCGGCAGCGCGAGGTCGAGCGGCGTCACCGCGCAATTGGGGCCCTCGCCGAACGAGACGGGCGACGGCGAGAACAGCTTGCTGCGCGTGCGCAGCTGGCAATGCACCTCGAGGCCGATCACGACTTCCCAGCTCACGGCGTCGGCCTCCGGGCGTGGTGATCGGTGAGGCGTTGATACGCGTCGGCGACGCGCAGGACGGTCGCGTCCTCGAGCGGACGCCCGAGCAACTGGAGGCCCACGGGCAGCTCGGGGCCGCCGCCCTCGGGCTGCGCCGTGCCGCACGGCAGCGAGATCGCCGGAACGCCGGCGAGGTTCGCGGAGACGGTGAAGACGTCGGCGAGGTACTCCGAGAGCGGGTCGGCCTTCGCGTCGAACCGGAAGGCCACCTCGGGCGACGTCGGCATCGCGATCACGTCGCAGGCTTCGAAGGCGCGCTCGAAGTCGCGGCGCAGCAACGTGCGGACGCGCTGCGCCTTCTTGTAGTACGCGTCGTAATAACCGGCCGAGAGGACGTAGGTGCCGAGCAGGATGCGGCGCTTCACCTCCGCGCCGAAGCCCTGCGAGCGCGTCGCCTCGATCATCTCGGTGACGCCGCCGTCGACGGGCACGCGCAGCCCGTACCGCACGCCGTCGAAGCGCGCGAGGTTGCTCGAGGCCTCCGCCGTCGCGATCAGGTAGTAGTCCGCGATGCCGTAGCGCGTGTGCTGGAGCGCAACGTCCTCGAGCTTCGAGCCGGCGCGCGCGAGCGTCTCGGCGGCCTCGACAACGCGCGCGAGCAGTGACGGCTGCGCGCCGGGCAGCGCGAGCACGTCGCGCGGGATGCCGACGCGCAGGCCCGCGACGTCGCCCGTGAGCGCGGCCACCGTGCGCGGCGCCGGCTCGGGCAGGGAGGTCGAGTCCGCGGGGTCGTGGCCGCCGATCACGTCGAGCAGCGCCGCGCAGTCCGCCGCCGTGCGCCCGAACGGTCCGATCTGATCGAGCGACGACGCGTAGGCGATCAGCCCCCAGCGCGAGACCCGCCCGTACGTGGGCTTCATGCCGGTGACGCCGCACAGCGCTGCGGGCTGCCGCACGGAGCCGCCGGTGTCGCTGCCGAGCGCGAGCGGCACGATGCCCGCGGCGACGGCCGCGGCCGAGCCGCCGGAGGAGCCGCCGGGCGAGCGCTCCGGGTGCCAAGGATTGAGCGTCGGCCCGTAACACGAGTGCGCCGTGGAGGAGCCCATCGCGAACTCGTCCATGTTCGTGCGCGCGACGATCACCGCGCCCGCGGCGCGCAGGCGTGCGACCGCGGTCGCGTCGAACGGCGAGACGTAGCCCGCGAGAATCCGCGAGCCCGCCGTCGCGGGCTCGCCGGCCTGCACGATGCAGTCCTTGATCGCGAGCGGGATGCCGTCGAGCGGCGAGCGGACTTCGCCGCGCGCGCGGCGCGCGTCGGACGCCGCCGCCTCCGCGAGCGCCTTCTCGGCGCGCGGAAAGAGCAGCGCGTTCAGCTTCGCGCCCGGCCCCGCACCCCGCGCGAGCGCGCGCTCGGCGAGCTGCACCGCCCCGACGCGGCCGGCGTCGAGCGCCTCCCGCAGCTCCGCGAGCGTTCCGAGCGTCTCGGTCATCGCGCGCTCAGCCTTCCGTCTCGGCGCCGATCACCTTCGGCACCGCGAACGCCGAGCCTTCTGCCGCGGGCGCGTTCATCACGGCGACCTCGGGCGCGAGCGGCGCCGCCGGCTCGTCCGCGCGCAGCGGCGTCGCGAGCGGAAGGACCGTCGCCATCTCCTCGACGCCGGCCGTGTCGAGCGAATCGAGCAGCTCCACGTAGCCGAGTACGGCCCCGAGGTCGCGGCCGAGCGCATCCGCCTCCGCGTCCTCGACGCGGATCCGCGCAAGCCGCGCGATCCGCCTCACTTCGTCGCGAGATACCGTGCCCATAGGCGCGACACCTTAGCCAGGATCGCCCGGCGCGATCCCCGCGTCGGCGAGACGGATCTGCTCGCCCGGGGCGACACCGCCCGGTGGCGGGGCGGGCCGCCGGCCCCGCGTCGGCCACGAATCGCCGCCGACCCGCAGCGGGGCGAGGCGGCTGCCGGTACGATGCGGCCATCTTGACCACCACCGACCCGAACATGACCTCGCCCGAATCCTCCATCTTCGACGACCTCCCGGAGCCCTTGAAGCGCGGCATCGCCGACCTCGGCTGGAAGTCGCCGATGCCCGTTCAGGCCCAAGCCATCCCGCTGATGCGCACGGGTTCCGACGTGATCGTCCAGGCGCGCACCGGCAGCGGAAAGACGGGCGCCTTCGGCATCCCGATCCTCTCGGCGATCGACACGGCGCAGCCCGTGACCCAGGCGCTCGTGCTCGCGCCGACCCGCGAGCTCGCGAACCAGATCACGGGCGAGATCACCGTGCTCGGCAAGCACCTCGGCGTGCGCTGCCTCCCGATCTACGGCGGCGTGCCCTACGGCGCGCAGAACGACGGCCTGCGCGACGGCGCCCACGTGGTCGTGGGCACGCCGGGCCGCATGCTCGACCACCTCGGCTCGGGCCGGATGCAGCTCGGAAACTGCAAGGTCGTCGTGTTCGACGAGGCCGACGAGCTGCTCTCGCTCGGTTTCTGGCCCGACATGAAGGAGATCAAGAGCTACCTGCCGGCGAAGCGGCAGAGCTGCCTGTTCTCCGCGACGATGCCCGAGAAGGTGCTTTCGCTCTCGCGCAGCTTCCTGGTCGAGCCGAAGTTCCTCTCGCTGGTCGAGGGCCATGCTTCGCCGACGGAGATCGAGCACGCTTATTACGTGACCACGGCGCAGGAGAAGGAAGCGAACCTGCGCCGCATCCTCGAGTTCGAAGACCCCGAAAGCGCGATCATCTTCTGCAACACCAAGGACGACGTGCGCTTCGTGACGTCGTACCTGCAGCGCTACGGCTGGGACGCGGATCAGATCAGCGGCGACCTCACGCAGGCGGCGCGCGAGCGCGCGATGGCGCGCATCAAGGCCGGCGAGCTGCGCCTGTTGGTGGCCACCGACGTCGCCGCGCGCGGCATCGACATCAGCGACCTCTCCCACGTGATCGCCTACGCGCCGCCGGAGAACGCCGAGGTGTACGTCCACCGCACGGGCCGCACCGGCCGCGCGGGCAAGGCCGGCGTCGCGCTGTCGCTCGTCTCGGGCCTCGACATCGGGAACTTCCGCAACCTCGTGAACGTCACCGGCATCGCGATCCAGGAGCGGCCGCTGCCGACCGAGGCGATGCTGCTCGACCGCATCCGCGAGCGGCTCGAAGTCAAGATCGAGCACGAGATCCGGCACATGTCGGTGCGCGATCGCGAGCTCAAGGTCGACCGGCTGGTGCCGCTCATCCGCACCATGGCGTCGAACGAAGAGGGGCTGAAGGACCTCGCCGCGATCGCGGCGTCCTACCTGAAGGAACACCGCCCCTCGACCTCCGTGGACGACGTGAAGAGCGACGTGCCGGCCGAGAGCGCCGCGCCGATCGCGCGGGAGTCGGACTTCCTGCCGCGCAAGGAAGGCGGCGGAGGCG
>CAZCTH010000110.1:0-16720 GCA_964501435.1 uncultured Spirochaetales bacterium
CGGCGTCGCGCTCGTCGTGCCGGGCGCGGCGGGCTTGCGGTTCGGGCGCCCGCTCACGGCGCTGCTCGCCAGCGCGGCCTTCGCGGCGGGCGTCGCCGTCGTGTACGCGGTCGCGACCGCTCCGCCGGATCCGCTCGCGGTCGGCGCGCTGCCCGGCTTGCTCGCGCAGCTCGCGCTCGGAGCCTGCGCGCTCGTGTACGTCGCCTCCACCCTCGCAGCGTTCGTGCTGCGCGCCGAGGAGTAGGCGGATGGGCGTCGCGCTGCACGGCAACCTCCGCGACTTCGGCATCGGCGAAGTCTTCCAGCTGATCGGACAACAGCAGAAGACCGGCGTCCTCGACGTCACCGGCGACGGCGCGCGCGTGCGCATCGCGTTCGACCGCGGCGCCGTCGTGTGGGGCGAGCCGGTCGGCCCCTACGAGCGCGCGGCGCTCGGCGACGCGCTCGTGCGCAGCGGACTGATCCCGGCGGAGCGCATGCTCCAGCTCGAGCGGGGCGTGCAGGACGGCGAGGGCGATCTCGTCACGTTGGTCGTGCGCCGCGAAGCGCTCGGCGAGGCGCAGCTCGGCGAGGCCGTCCGCCTGCTCACGCAGAACACGATGTTCCTGCTGCTGCGCTGGACGCAGGGCTCGTTCCACTTCTCCGCGCAGCCCGTCGCCGGGGAAGGCGACGTGACCCACGGCACGCCGGCCGAGCAGATCCTGATGGACGGCCTGCGCATGGTGGACGAGTGGCGCACGTTCGACGCGGAGGCGCGCGAGCTCGACACCGTCTGGCGCCGCAGCGAGGCCTTCGACCTATTCCGCGATCGCTCGGAGTCGGACTCGCCCGCGCGCCTCGCCCAGGCGGAGCGCGTCTTCCAGCTCGTCGACGGTCGCATCCCTGCACGGCAGGTGGTGGACCTCGCTCGGCTCGGCGAGTTCGACGGCGTCTACTGGCTCTCGCGGCTGCACCGCGCGGGCGTGATCGAGCCCCTCGTGCGCGAGGCCGCGCGCACGCCGCGCCGCGCGCGCCTGCGTTTCTCCACGTCGCTCGCCTCGCTGCGCGTGGTGGCGCCCTTCGCCCTCGCTGCCCTCGCGGTGCTCGCCCTCGTGCTGCAGCGCGGGGCCGAGCGGCCGGCTCGCCCTGAGGCCGCGGCGCTCGAGCGGGCCGCGTCCGCCGCCTTCGAGCGCGCGCTCGCCCGCAACGCCGTCGAGACGTACCGCTTTCGCCACGGAAAATGGCCGGCAAACCTCGCCGAAGCGGTGCGCGCGCTGCCCGAGCCGATGGCGACGGAAAATGCCGACGCATACTATTTCGCGACCCGCGGCGACAACTTCGTGGTGCTGAACCCCGAGGAGTAGCGGCCCGACGGAGCGACCCCACTGAGCGCACAAGAGGCCACGAGTCGTCAGACCCTCGTCTTCGACGACAACCAACTCGCCTCGGCGCTGTACGGGGAACGCGAGCGGACGCTCCGGATCGTCGAGCAGGATCTCGGCATCTCCGTGCACGCGCGCGGAAATCAGGTGCGGCTCGCCGGTGCCGAGGATCGCGTGAAGCTCGCGCGCGAGGTGCTCGAGCAGCTCTACGGGTTGTTGCGGGAAGGCCGCGCCGTCGCGCCGAGCGACGTGCACGCCGCGATCCAGGCCGTCGCGACGCAGCCGGGCACCGCGCTGCGCGAGGTCTACACCGACGTGCTGTCGCACGTGGGCTCGCGGCGCCGCATCGCGGCGAAGAACCTCTCGCAGCGCCGCTACATCGAGCTGATCGAGTCCCACGACATCGTCGTCTCGATCGGCCCCGCCGGCACGGGCAAGACCTACCTCGCGATGGCGATGGCGATCGCCGCGCTCAACCGCCAGGAGATCGCGCGCGTGATCCTCGCGCGCCCCGCCGTCGAGGCCGGCGAGAAGCTCGGCTTCCTGCCGGGCAACCTCGCCGAGAAGGTGAACCCGTACCTGCGTCCGCTCTACGACGCACTGCACGACATGATGGACTTCGAGAAGGCGCAGCGGCTGATGGAGCGCGGCGTGATCGAGGTGGCGCCGCTCGCGTTCATGCGCGGGCGCACGCTGAACGAGTCGTTCGTGATCCTCGACGAGGCGCAGAACACGACGCCGGAGCAGATGAAGATGTTCCTCACGCGCCTCGGCTACGACTCGAAGGCCGTGATCACCGGCGACGTCACGCAGATCGACCTGCCGAGCCAGCAGCCGAGCGGCCTCGTCGACGCGATGGACGTGCTGCGCGACATCGACGGCATCGGCTTCATGCGCTTCACCGATCTCGACGTGGTGCGGCATCCCCTCGTGCAGGCGATCGTGCGCGCCTACGACCGTCGCTCGGCCGGCCTGCTCGGCTCGCAGCCGGGCGCGGACGAGCGCGAGGACGGCGCGGGCGGGAAATGAGCGTGCGCGTAGCGGGCCCGCCGCGCGGGGCGCCGCGCTTCGATCGGCGACTGCTCGCGCGCCGCGCGCGCCGGCTGCTGGCCGCGCTCGGCCTGCCGCGCGCCGAGCTCTCGCTCGCGCTGGTGAGCGACGCCGCGATCGCGGAGCTGAACGAAGCGCACCGCGGCAAGCGCGGCCCGACCGACGTGCTCTCCTATTCGCTCGTCGAGGGCGCGCACGCCGCGCACCGCGCCGCGCTGCTGGGCGACGTCGTGATCGCGGTGGGCGTCGCCGCGCGGCAGGCGCGCGAGATCGGGCACTCGCTCAACGAAGAGCTGCTGCGCCTGCTGATCCACGGCGTGCTGCACCTGCTCGGCTACGACCACGAGGTCGCGCGCGACGCGCGGCGCATGCAGGCGAAGGAGCGCGCGCTCCGGCAGGCGGTCCCGTGATGCCGTGGCGCTGGATCCTCGCCTACGTCGCCGCGACGTTCTTCGCGTTCCCGCAGCCGCTCGGCGATTCGTTCGTGCTCGATCTCGGCCTCGTGCTCGCGCCCGCCGCGCCGGCGCTGCTGCTGGTCGCGCTGCGCGGCCTCGCGCCCGGGCGCGCGCTCAAGGTGGGCCTCGTCGCCGGCTGGCTCGCCCACGCGGCGCTCTTGCACTGGGCCTACGTCGTGACGGTCGTCTACGGGCATGCGCCCGTCGCCGTCGGCCTGCTCGCGCCGTTCGGGATGTCGCTCTACATCGTGCCGTTCGTCGCGGGCTTCGCGTGGGTCGCCGCGTTGCTCGCGCAGCGCGGGCTCGCGAATCCGTTCCTGCTCGCGGCGGCGTGGACGACGTTCGAATGGCTGCGCTCGTGGGTGCTGACGGGCTTCACGTGGGGCGGGCTCGGGTATGCGTGGCACCTGAGCCCCGCGCTGCCGCTTGCGCAGCTTGGCGGCGTCTACGGCCTGACGTTCGTCGCGGCGCTGATCGGCGCTGCGGCGGTGGCGGAGCGCCGAGGCGTACGCCGCGCCGCGGCTGGGGCATTCGCCCTGCATCTCGTCGCGTTCGGCGCGCTCTCGGTCCTCGAGGCCCGCACCGACCTCGAGGTCACCTTCCTGCGTTCGCCCGAGCGCCCGGTCCTCGTCGCCGCGCTGCAGGGCAACATCGACCAGAACGACAAGTGGAGCGCGCAGCGCTTCGAGGACACGCTGCTCGCCTACGAGGATCTGACGCGCCGAGCAGCGGCGGACGGTGCACAGCTCGTCGCTTGGCCCGAGACGGCGGTCCCGGCGCCGCTCGCCTACCCGGAGCTGCGCGATCGCATCGCCGCACTCGCGCGTGAGGTGCGCACGCCGCTGATCGTGGGCGCCGTCGGCGTCGACTTCGACGCCCAGGGCCGCCCGATCGCGCACTACGACAGCGCCTTCGTGTTCTCCGCCGAGGGCGAGCTGCTCGATCGCTACGACAAGACCCACCTCGTGCCGTTCGGCGAATACCTGCCGCTGCGCCCCGTGCTCGGGCACTTCATCCAGGCGCTCGCCACGGGCTCGATCTCGAGCGACGTGACGGAAGGCGAGCGCGTGCGCGCGATCGACGTGCCCCTCGCGAACGGCGACACGCTGCGCGTCGGCATCCCGATCTGTTACGAGCTGATCTTCCCCGACCTCGTGCGGCGCTTCGCGGACGACGGCGCCGAGCTGCTGGTGGGGATCACGAACGACGCTTGGTACGGCCGCACGGGCTCGCCCCATCAATTCCTCGCGATGACGGCGCTGCGCTCGGCGGAAACCGGCCTCTCGGGCGTTCGGGCCGCGAACACCGGCGTCTCGGCGCTGATCGACCGGGACGGGCGCGTCGAGGTGCGCACGCGAATCTTCGAGCGCGACTTCGTGCTCGGGGCGGTCACGGCGGGGAGGACGAGGGGCCCGACCTTCTACGCCCGCCACGGCGACCTCTTCGCCCACGCCTGCACAGTCGCTACGGTGCTCGCCTCCTTTCTCGCTTTCTTCCGAGGCCGCAGGCAGTCATGAGCGCAACCAGTCAGCCGAAGTCCGTGGACCGCGTCGAGTTGGTGCAGCGCGCGAAGGCGCAGCGCGCCCGCTTCGACGAGTTCCGGGGGCGGCTTTGACGAGGCCGCGCTGCGTGCGCGGCTCGAGCGTCTCGACGCCGATGCCGCGAAGCCCGATCTCTGGGACAACCGCGACCGCGCCCAACAGGTCCTGAGGGACAAGCGCGCCGTCGAGCGCGAGCTCGCGGGGCTGAAGGCGATCGAAGAGGCGCAGAGCGACGCCGAGGTGCTGCTCGAGCTGGCCGAGGAGGCCGGCGACGACGACGCGACGCGCGAGGCCGCCGAGAAGCTCGCCGCGGCCGAGAAGCGCCTCGCGGACGCGGAGCTGCAGCGCCTGCTCGGCGGCGAGTACGACGCGGGCAACGCGATCGTCACGATCTCCGCGGGCGCGGGCGGCACCGACGCCGCCGACTGGGCGCAGATGCTGTTCAAGATGTACGGGCTCTGGTGCGAGAGCCACGACTACAAGGTCGACCTGCTCGACGCGCAGGAAGGCGACGAGGCGGGCTTCCGCAGCGTCACGTTCACGGCCGCTGGCGACTACGCCTTCGGGTACCTGAAGGAGGAGAACGGCGTGCACCGCCTCGTGCGCATCTCGCCGTTCGACGCGCAGGCGCGCCGCCACACCGCGTTCGCGAACGTGCTCGTGGTGCCGGAGATCGACGACGAGGTCGAGGTCGAGGTGGACGAGAAGGACCTGCGCATCGACACCTACCGCTCCGGCGGCGCGGGCGGGCAGCACGTGAACAAGACCGACTCGGCGGTGCGGCTCACGCACATCCCGACCGGCATCGTCGTGCAGTGCCAGAGCGAGCGCTCGCAGCACAAGAACAAGTCGAAGGCGATGAAGGTGATGCGCGCGCGCCTGCACGAGCGGCAGCGCCTCGAGCAGGAAGAGCGCAAGGCAGCGCTGGCCGGCGAGAAGGCCGACGTGTCCTTCGGCAACCAGATCCGCTCCTACACGCTGAATCCGACCCAGCGCGTGAAGGACCACCGCACCGACGTCGAGATCGGCAACGCGATGGGCGTGCTCGAAGGCAACCTCGACGAGTTCATCCGCGCCTCGCTCCTGCAGAAGGCGGCGTCGCGCAAGACTGGAGCCTCCGCGTGAGCGACCACGAGCTGCAGGCCCGGCGCGAGCGGCTCGAGAAGCTGCGCGCAGCCGGCGTCGACCCGTTCCCCGCGCGCACCGGCGCGCACGTGCGCGTGCGCGACCTGCGCGAGGCCCACGACGCCAAGACCGCCGAGCAGCTCGACGCGGAGAAGCCCGCCGCCGCGATCGCGGGCCGCGTCCGCGCCGCGCGCAGCTTCGGCAAGCTCGTGTTCGCGACCGTCGGCGACGACGGCGCGCAGCTTCAGGTGAGCGCACGCCGCGGCGTCACGCCCGACGCCACCTTCGCGTTCGTGAAGGAGCTCGACGTCGGCGACTTCGTGCGCATCGAGGGCGTCGTCTGGCGCACGCAGAAGGGCGAGCTGACTCTCGACGCCCAGGCCGGCCAGATGCTCGCGAAGGCGCTGCGGCCGCTGCCCGACAAGTGGCACGGCCTCGTGGACGTCGAGGCGCGCTACCGCCAGCGCTACCTCGACCTGCTCTCGAATCCGCGGGCGCGGGAGATCGCGCTGCTGCGCAGCAAGACGATCTCGTCGCTGCGCCGCACCCTCGACGCGCGCGGCTTCCTCGAGGTCGAGACGCCGGTGCTGCAGCCGCTCTACGGCGGCGCCGCGGCGCGGCCGTTCACGACGCACCACGAGAAGTTCGACCAGGACCTCTACCTGCGCATCTCGGACGAGCTCTATCTCAAGCGCCTGATCATCGGCGGGCTCGATCGCGTCTACGAGATCGCCCACAACTTCCGGAACGAGGGCATCAGCCACAAGCACAGCCCCGAGTTCACGATGCTCGAGTGTTATCAGGCCTACGGCGACTACACGGACATGATGGCGCTCGTGCAGGCGATGGTGATCGACGCGGCGCAGGCGGCGCTCGGCACGCTCTCGGTTCCGCACGGCGAGGGCACGCTCGAGCTGGGCGGCGCGTGGAGGCGCGTCAGCATGGCCGACGCGATCCGCGAGGCGACGGGCATCGACATCCTCGCCGAGACCGACCTCGCGAAGCTGCGCGCGGCTGCGGCGGCGGCGGGCCTCGCGCGCAGCGACGCGCCCACCTGGGCGCTGCTCGTGGACGAGATCTTCAGCGCGCGCGTCGAGCCGCAGCTCATCCAGCCCACCTTCGTCACGCATCACCCGACCGAGCTCTCGCCGCTCGCGAAGCGCGACCCCGCGGACCCGCGCCTGGTCGAGCGCTTCGAGCTGTTCATGGCGGGCATGGAGCTCGCGAACGCCTTCAGCGAGCTGAACGACCCGGACGACCAGCGCGCGCGTTTCGAGGAGTCGCGCAAAGACGCCGACGCAGGAGACGACGAGGCGCATCCGCTCGACGAGGACTTCCTGACCGCGCTCGAGCACGGCATGCCCCCGACGGGCGGGCTCGGCGTGGGCGTCGACCGCCTCGTGCGCATCCTCTCGGACGCGCCGAACCTGCGCGAGGTGATCCTCTTCCCGCATCTGCGGCCGGACGCGCAGTGACCGGCACCGAGGCGGCCGAGACTTCGCTGGCCGCACAGGCGCTCGGCGCCGTCGCGCTCACCTTCATCGTGGCGCTGTTGCTCGCGATCGCCGCGAATGCGCTGCTGTTCTTCGGCTCCGCGGTCGTGGTGCTCGAGCGCTTCGCGCGCAGCACGAAGCGCTTCGCGCACGTCGTCGTGATCACGGCCGTGTGGGCGGCGTTGCTCGGCTTCCTCGGCACCGACGAGGAGACGGTCGAAGGGCTCGGGATCCGCTGGCCCGGCGTCGTGCAGGCCTGGGCGCTGTTCGCGGGCATCGCGTTCGCGGGCGTCGCGCTCGCGCAAGGGCTCGTCGCGCTCGTGTTGCGCTTCGTGCCGCCGCGCTCGCTCGCATACTGCGCCGTGCTCGTGCTCGGCCTCGCGTTTGCGGTCTACGCGGGCTGCCTCGGGCAGCTCGGCTACGTCGCGCTGCCGGCGGCGCTCGCCGCGGCGATCGCGGTGGCGCTGCGCGTGCGGCGCACGCGCGCGGGCGTCGCGGCGGCGGGCGCCGACGAGACGCTCTCCGCGCTGCTCGCGGGCGCGCTGGCGGTGGGCCTGCCGATCGCCGCAGCGCTCGATTCGCCGCGGCCGGACCTCGGGCAGGGCGGCGCGCTCGTCGGCATCGCGTTCGCGGCGCTCGTCGTGCTGGGCCTCGCGCCGCTCGCCGCCGCGGGCTTCCTCGGTGCGCGCGGCAGCGCCGAGTGGTTCATCGCACGCCGCTACATGTTCGCGAAGCGGCGCCAGACCTTCATCTCGGTGATCACCGGGATCTGCGTCGCGGGCGTGGCCGCCGGCGTGTGGCTGATCATCACGGTGCTGTCGGTGATGAACGGCTTCGAGAACGTGTGGCGCGAAGAGATCATCGGCAACCGCGCCCACCTCACGGTGTTCGACGGCCGCGGCCAACCGATCGAGGCCTACGAGCGCGTGATCGCCGACGTGCTGAAGACGCCCGACGTGACGGGTGCCTCCCCGTACCTCGACGCGGAGGGCATGATCCGCGGCCCGAACGGCGAGATCGTCGGCGTGCGCGTGCGCGGCATCGACCCGAAGCGCGTGACGCAGGTGAGCGACCTGCAGGCGGACCTGTTGTTCGGCTCCGAGGACGCCCTCGCGCACCTCGGCGTCGAGCCGGGAGTCGACGGCGACCCCGCGCCGGGCATCCTGCTCGGCAGCCAGCTCGCGCTCACCGCGAACGTCGGCCCGGGCGACACGATCGTCGTGATCTCGCCCTTCGGCGGCCCGCCGACGCCCCTCGGCCCCGGCCCGCGGCTGAAGCGCTTCCGCGTGGCGGGCATCTTCCAGACGAGCTTCTTCCAGTACGACGAGGTGTTCACCTACGTGGACCTCGCCGCCGCCCGCGACTTCCGAAAGGCCGGCGACGTGATCGACGGCATCGAGGTGAAGACCACCGACTTCTACCGCTCGCGCCGCGTGGCCGAGGACATCCAGGAGCGGCTCGGCTTCCCGTACTTCGCGAAGGACTGGAAGGAGTTCTTCCCCGCCTTCTTCCAGGCGCTGAAGACCGAGCGCGTGATGATGTTCGTGCTGCTGACGATGATCATGGTCGTCGCCGCGTTCGCGATCGTGGTGACGCTGATCATGATGATCATGGAGAAGTCGAGCGACATCGCGATCCTGAAGACGATGGGCGCCACCGACGCCACGGTCGAGCGCATCTTCGCGATCGAGGGCACGCTGATCGGGCTGCTCGGCACCGTCGCGGGCGTGCTCGCGGGCATCGCGGTGACGACGCGCCTGCCGTGGGTGCAGACGCAGATCGAGACGGTCACGGGAATCGACGTGCTGCCCGAGACGATCTACCAGTTCGGCACGCTGCCGTGGGAGATCGACCCGGGTCAGATCGCGATCGTGGTGGCGATCGCGATGGTGCTCGCGCTCGGCGCCACACTGCTCCCGAGCCGGCACGGCGCGAAGCTCGACCCCGCCGAAGCGCTGCGGGCGGAGTGAGCGGCATGACGCCTCCGACCGAACCGGCCGCACCGACCCAAGGGCAGGACGGCCCGATCCTCCGCGCCGAGGCGCTCTCCAAGAGCTTCGCCTCGCCCACCGGCGAGCTGATCCACGTGCTGCGCGACCTCGAGCTGTCGGTGCTGCCGGGCGAGACGGTCGCGATCCTCGGCCAGTCGGGCGTCGGCAAGTCGACGCTCCTGCACGTCCTCGGCACGCTCGACCGGCCGACCCGCGGCCGGGTGCTGTTCCGCGGCGAGGACGCCTTCGCGAAGGACCCCGACGATCTGGCGCGCTTCCGCGGCCGGGCGCTCGGCTTCGTGTTCCAGCTGCACCACCTGCTGCCGGAGTTCAGCGCCCTCGAGAACGTGATGATGCCGGGCCTGTTGGCCGGCCTGCCGCGGGCCGAGCTGCGCGACAAGGCGGCGACGCTGCTCGACGAAGCGGGCTTGACCGCGCGCCTCGACCAGCGCGTGGGCAAGCTGTCGGGCGGCGAGCGACAGCGGGTCGCCGTGGCGCGGGCGCTCGTGATGGATCCGCCGCTCGTCCTCGCCGACGAGCCGACGGGCAACCTCGACCCCGACACCGGCGAGCGCGTGCACGAGCTGATGCTCGGGCTCAACCGCAAGCGCGGCGCCGCGCTCGTGGTGGTCACCCACAATCACGAGCTCGCCCGGCGGCTCGGCCGCGCGCTCGTGCTGCGCGACGGCCGGCTGGCTCCCGCGACGCTCTGAGCCGCGCCGCCCCCTCGGCGTAACGCCCCGAAATCTCTCGCGATTCACGCGAGGTTTCGATTGCGGGGAAAAACTCGCCTGGGTAGGATGCGCGCGCTTCGGGGTGGGCGAGAGCGATCCCGAGCTTGCGAGTGGGATGACGGACGTCCCGCTTCGGCGCTCCGACTCCGCATCTCGACTCGGAAACTCCGCCGCAAACCGGCGAACGCGAAAACCGCACGGCCGCGAGCGGAGTCCGAGGAACTAAGTAGCTTGCCGGACCCAACTCGGGAGGACGGCCACCGTTGGGTGCCGCGCGCCACGCCTATAGCTTGCTGACGCGGCTGCTCGCCGCGCTCCTCGCGGTCGCCGTGGCGGCGCTTCCGGCGTTCGCGCAGTCCGCCGCGCCGGCGCCGGTACGCGTGATGGTGCTGCCGTTCCAGGTGAACAGCGCGCGCCAGCTCGCCTATCTCGAGAAGTCGCTCGCCGACTTGCTGACCACCCGCCTCGAGGCGTCCGGCCGCGTCAGCGTGGTCGAGTCCGACGCCGCCGCCGCGAAGTACCGCGGCGGCGTGGGCAGCGAGCCCGGCCTGCGGGCGATCGCGGGGGAGCGGGGCGCCAGCTTCGTGGTGACCGGCACGCTGACCGAGCTCGCGGGCCAGTACAGCCTCGATCTGCGCGTGACGCCGGTCGGCGGCGGAGCCGCCCGCACCCTCGACGCCGCGGCGTCGGGCGACGACCAGCTGCTCGACCGCATCGGCGACCTCGCCGCGCGCATCGCCGAGGTGGTCGGCGGCCGCGCCGCGCGCCCGCGGGTCGCGAGCGTCAAGGTGCTCGGCGCGCTCGACGAGGCCGCCGCCCGCGCCGCGCTCGCGACGCGCCCCGGCGAGCCCTTCGACGGCGAGATCGCCCGCGCCGACGCCGAGAAGCTCGGCCAGCTGCCGGGCGTCGCGACTGCGACGGTCGAATCCACGCAGTCCGACGCCGGCATCGACGTCGTGTTCCGCGTCGTCGAGAGCGCACGTCTGCTGCCCGGAGGCGAGGCCGCCGCGGGCGGCGCGCGCATCTCCGAGGTGCGCGTGCGCGGCAACCGGCGCATCGAGGAAGCGGCGATCCGCGCGCGCATCACGAGCGCGATCGGCGGCGCGCTGAGCCCAGCGCGCATCGCGCAGGACGTGCGCGAGATCTACGCGCTCGGCTTCTTCAAGAACGTGCGCGTCCTGCAGGAAAATCTCGGCGGCGGCGTCGCGGTCACCTTCGCCGTGGAAGAGAACCCGATCGTTCGTCAGGTCTCGGTGACGGGCAACGACGACGTCGAGAGCGACAAGATCAAGGACAACCTGACGCTCACGACCGGCTCGACCCTCGACTACCCGCTGCTGACCGAGAACGTGCAGCGCATCCAGCAGCTCTACCGCGCCGAGGGCTTCTACCTCGCCGACGTGAAGTTCGAGGTCGAGCAGCTGCCGGCGGACGCCGTGGCCGTGAACTTCGTCGTCGAGGAAGGCGAGAAGTCGAAGCTCCGCAAGATCAAGTTCGTCGGCAACAAGGCCTTCAGCGACGAAGAGCTGATGGAGTCGTTCAAGACGAAGTCGTGGCGCTGGTACACGATCCTCTGGACGTACTTCGACAAGTCGGGCCGCTACTCCGAGCCGCTGTTCGCGCAGGACCTGAAGTCCGTCAGCGAGAAGTACCTCGACCACGGCTACATCCAGGCCGAGGTGAGCGACCCGGAGGTCGAGGCGACGAAGAAGGGCCTCGTCGTCACGGTGCGCATCACCGAGGGCGACCAGTACAAGGTCGGCGGCATCGACATGCTCGGCGACGAGACGGTCGACAAGGAGCTGCTGCGCCAGGCGCTGACGCTGAAGCAGGGCGACGTGTTCTCGCGCAGCGCGCTCGACACGGATCGCGAGCGCCTCGAGCACAACTACTCCGACCGCGGCTTCTTCAACGCCAAGGTCGACCCGCAGACGAAGGTCCACCCCACCGAGAAGACGGTGGACGTGTCCTACGCGATCCAGAAGGGCTCGCTGTCGTTCCTGCGCGAGATCGAGGTCACGGGGAACAAGACCACGATCGACCCGGTCGTGCGGCGCGAGTTGATGATCGTCGAGGGCGAGCTCTACTCGGCGGCGGCGGTGGACGTCTCGAAGGCGCGCCTCGAGCGACTCGGCTTCTTCGAGGAAGTGGAGATCGCGCCGATCAACACGGACTACGCCGACCAGATGGACCTCGGCGTGAAGGTGGTCGAGAAGCCGACCGGCTCGCTGTCGTTCGGCGCCGGCTACAGCTCGCGCGACGGCTTCATCGTCTCGGGCTCGGTGTCGCAGTCGAATCTGTTCGGTCGCGGCTACAACGGCTCGATCGTCGCCGACGTCGGCGGCCGCACCAACCGCTTCTTCGTCACGCTCGGCGACCCATACTTCCTCGGCAGCGACTGGGGCCTCTCCGGCCAGCTGTTCCGCACCGCGCTCGACTATCCCGGCTTCGACCTCGACCAGTACGGCGGCGAGCTCGTCACGAGCCACTTCCTGAACGAGAGCGGCACCGCGCGCGCCTTCGCGCGCTACAGCTTCGCGAACCGCGAGATCCAGCGCGGCGGCATCTTCGGCAACCGCATCCAGGACGCCGCGGCCGTGATTCAGCGCGAGGTCGAGGCGAAGAGTCAGGTGACGAGCCTCGCCGGCCTCTCGGTCCGCTACGACACGCGCAACGACCGCATCACGCCCACCGGCGGCAAGGTCGCCGACCTCGGCGTCGACTACGCGGGCCTCGGCGGCTTCTCGCAGTTCGCGCGGCTCGAGGGCAGCGCCGCGGTCTACATGCGCAACCCGCGCTGGCTGCCGGGCTGGTTGCCGTCGGCGGAGCGCGGCGTGTGGGTCGTGGGCGGGCGCTTCGGCATGGCGTATCCGCTCAACACGCTCGCCGACTTCGACCTGCCGGCGGCGAATCCGCTCGGCGACAACTCGAACGCCGGCGTGGCCGACCTCAGCCCCGAAGTGAAGTCGCTGCAGTACATCGATCGCAACCTCGAGCTGCCGCTCAGCGAGCGCTACTTCGTCGGCGGCATCGGCCAGTACCAGCTGCGCGGCTTCAAGGCGCGCGACGTCGGCCCGCGCCGCGCCGAGGTCGTTCCGGTCGTGCGCATCGAGCACAACGACGAGGGCAACCCCGACTCGTACACGACGGTGGACAACCTCTACCGCACGCGCGGCACGCGCGTGGATCTCGTGACCGGCGTCGTGACCTGCGCCGACACGCCGGCCAGCGGCAGCACCGAGTACGCCGAGTCGGGCTTCGGCAACGGCAACGGCCGCTGCAACTCGCTCTACGACCGCAAGATCTCGGACTTCGAGGACCTGAAGGAAACCGACGTCATCGGCGGGAATAAGTTCTTCACGACCACCGTCGAATACCGGTTCCCGATCAGCGAGGAGTTCGGCTTGATCGGCATCGGCTTCCTCGACGCGGGCAACGCATTCGCCGAAGACGAAGACATGTGGGAGACGAGCCTTTGGCGCTTCGGTGCGGGCGCCGGCGTACTCTGGTTCTCCCCGTTCGGTCCCCTCCAGTTGTTCCTCGGATTCCCGCTCGACAAGACCGTGGTGGACAAGTCGATGGTGTTCGAGTTCTCGGTGGGCGGTCAGGGCTTCTGATCCGCTCTCCCTCTGCATCCCCCGAAGGAGTTCTCTCGATGACTCGCATGACCCGCCGGCTCGCCGGATTCCTCACGTTGCTCATGCTCGCGCTCCCGTTCGCGGCCGCGGCCCAGGAAGTGAAGATCGGCTTCGTCGATCGCGAGAAGGCGCTCTTCTCGACCGAGCAGGGCAAGAAGGCCCGCGCCGAGCTCCAGTCCAAGGTGACGGCGGCCAAGGCGCAGTTGCAGCCCATGGCCGACGAGATCCAGAAGCTGCAGGCGGAGGCCGAGGCGAAGAAGTTCGTGTTGTCGCAGGAAGCGCTGCGCGACATGCAGGCCAAGATGCTCGAGCTGCAGAACCGCTACGAGTCGAAGGGCAAAGAGCTCGAGAACCAGCTGAAGATCGACCAGGCGCGCCTCGTCGCGCCGCTCGAGGACAAGCTCAAGGCGACCATCGAGGCGATCGGCAAGGAGCAGGGCTTCTCGATCATCCTCGAGCGTCAGGTGCCGGGCCTGATCTACTACGCCCGCGAGGCGCACGACATCACCGACGCGGTGGTGTCGCGCTTCAACTCCGCCAAGTAGCAGCGTGTGACGCAGATCCACCCGACGGCGGTGGTCGATCCGCGAGCCAAGCTCGCGGACGATGCCGTGATCGGGCCGTTCTGCACCGTCGGGCCCGAGGTCGAGCTCGGGCCGGGCGTCGAGCTGCGCGCGCACGTGCACGTCACCGGCCGCACCACGATCGGGGCGCGCACGCGCGTGTTTCCGTTCGCGGTGCTCGGCGAGGAGCCGCAGGACAAGTCCTTCTCGGGCGAGTCCACGGCCCTCGCGATCGGCGCGGACAACGTGATCCGCGAGCACACGAGCATCCACGTGGGCACGCCGCGCGGCGGCAGCTGCACGCGCATCGGCGACGACAACTTCATCCTGAACGGCGCGCACATCGGGCACGACGTACAGATCGGCTCGCACACCATGATCGCGAGCCACGTCGCGATCGCCGGCCACGCGGTGGTCGAGGACTACGCGGTGATCGGCGGCCTGTCCGGCGTGCACCAATACGCGCGCGTCGGCGAGTCGGTGATGGTCGCCGCGCTCTCGGGCGTGACGCTCGACGCGCCGCCGTTCTCGCTGGTGGCCGGCGAGCGCGCCACGCTGCGCGGCCTCAACGTCGTGGGCCTGCGCCGCCGCGGGCTGACGCCGGACGTGCGCGACGAGCTGAAGCGCGCGTTCCACATCCTCTTCTTCAGCAAGCTGCGGCTCGAGCCCGCGCTCGAGCGCGTCCGCGCGGCGAGCTTCAAGAGCGAGGAGGTCTCGCGCCTGGTTGCGTTCTTCGACCTCTCCGAGCGTGGCGTTTCTCGGTAGAAGCTCGCCTCTCCCTTGTTTACTCCGCTCGCCTCCGAGGACTCCGGCTCGCAGTGCGCGCCAAGGCGGCGCGTACGCGGGCTTCGCCCGCTCGCCCTCGCTCCGCTCGGGCTGCGCGCTTCGCTTGCGGCCTATGCAGACCCGCTCGGGAGGAGCGTTCGGCCGCGAGGTCGCTCCCGCGTCGAGGCGCTTCGGTGTGGGCCGCCGGCGGCGCGGGTGCGGAGTAGAGTGGGCGGCCATGATCCGGGTTCGTCGTCATGACTGAGAGCGGGCCCCTCGCGGTGGTCGCTGGCGCCGGGCGGCTGCCGAGCTTGTTTGCGCGGAGCGCGCGCGGGCGGGGGCGGCGCGTGCACGTGGTCGCCCTGCGCGAGCTCTCGGACGCGGGCGTCGCCGCCGAGGCGGACGCGTGCGAGTGGCTGCACCTGGGGGAATTCGCGCGCATGCTCGCGTCCTTCGCGGACGCGGGGGCGCGCGAGGTCGCGCTGGCGGGAAAGGTGCCGAAGGCGTTCCTGTGGCAGCGCCGCGATGCGGTGCGCCCCGACGCCAAGGCGCTCGCCTTCCTCGGCGCCCTGAAGGAGCGCAACGACGACTCACTGCTGGGCGCGATCGCGGACCTGCTCGCCGCCGAGGGCCTCGCGCTCGCGAGCCAGCTCGAGATCGCGCCCGAGCTGGTGGCCCCGCGCGGGCGGATCGCCGGGCGCGCGGCGAGCGAAGCGGAGCTCGCGGACGTCGCCTTCGGCCTGCCGATCGCTCGGGCGCTCGGCGCCCACGACGTCGGCCAGACCGTCGTCGTGCAGGGCCGCGCGGTGCTGGCGCTCGAGGCGATCGAGGGCACCGACGCCGCGATCGCGCGCGGGCTCGCGTTCGCGGAGCGGGGCAAGCCGGCGTGCGTGGTGAAGACCGCGAAGCCGCGCCAGGACCCGCGCTTCGACGTACCGGCGATCGGGCCCGCGACCGTACGCGCGATCGCCGCGGGCGGCGGAACGACGCTAGCCGTCGAGGCCGGGCGAGCCCTCGTGCTCGATCGCGAAGAGCTCGCCGACGAGGCCGAGCGCGCCGGCATCGCGGTGCTCGGCGTCGAAGCGGCGGGAGCCCGCCCGTGAAGCCCCTGCGCATCGCGGTGATCGGCGTCGGGCACATGGGCCGCTACCACGCGGAGAAGGTCGCCGCCCTCGCGCGCGCCGAGGGCAGCGTCGCGCTCGCCGCGGTCTGCGATCGCCACCTCGATCGCGCGCACGCCGCCGGCGCGCTGCACGGCGCGTTCGCCACCGCGGACGTGCGCGCGGCGATCGCCGCCGCCGACGCCGCGATCGTCGCCGTGCCCACCGCCGCGCACGCGGAGATCGTGGCGCTCGCCCTCGCTGCCGGCCTCGACGTCCTCGTCGAGAAACCGATCGCGACGACGCTCGCCGAGGCCGAGCAGCTCGTCGCGCTCGCCGCGGCGCGCGAGCGCGTGCTGCAGGTGGGACATCTCGAGTGGTTCAACGCCGCCATGCGGACGGTCGCCGCCCGCGCGACGAAGCCGCGCTTCTTCGAGGGCCACCGCCTCGGGCCCTTCGCCGGGCGCTCGCTCGACATCGACGTCGTGCTCGACCTGATGATCCACGATGTGGACATCGTGCAGCGCCTGGTCGGCGCGGAGCCCGTGCGCATCGAGGCGCTCGGCGTGCCCGTGCTCACCGATCGCACCGACATCGCCAACGCGCGGCTCGTCTTCGCCGACGGCTGCGTCGCGAATCTGACGGCGAGCCGCGTCTCGTCGAAGCCGCTGCGCAAGCTGCGCTTCTTCCAGCCCGACGGCTACTTCGCGATCGACTTCCTCGATTCGAGCGTGACGATCGGACGGCGCGGCGCGCCGAACGCGACGGGCGAGCGGGGCGTCGCGTTCGAGACCTTGAAGATCGACCGCGAGGACGCGCTCGCGAACCAGCTGCGCGCCTTCGTGGAGGGCGTGCGCGCGCGGCGCCCCGTCGCGGGCGGCGGCGACCAGGGCCTCGCCGCCCT
>CAZCTH010000111.1:0-16573 GCA_964501435.1 uncultured Spirochaetales bacterium
GAAATGCCTGCCGTTGCTAGACATTGCCAGCCAGTGCCCGTCACTCCCACTCGATCGTCGCCGGGGGCTTCGAGGACACGTCGTAGACGACGCGGTTCACGCCCTTCACTTCGTTGGTGATGCGGTTCGAGATCGTCGCGAGCAGCTCGTGCGGCAGGCGCGACCAGTCCGCGGTCATCGCGTCCGCGCTCGACACGCAGCGCAGCGCGATGGTGTTCTCGTAGGTGCGCTCGTCGCCCATCACGCCGACGCTCTGGATCGGCAGGAACACCGCGAACGCCTGCCAGATCTGGTCGTACCAGCCGGCCTTGCGGATCTCGTCGATCAGGATCGCGTCGGCGCGGCGCAGGATCGCGAGCCGCTCGCGCGTGACCTCGCCGATCACGCGGATCGCGAGGCCCGGCCCGGGGAAGGGATGCCGCCCGACCATCACGTGCGGCAGCCCGAGCTGCCGACCGGCGGCGCGCACCTCGTCCTTGAACAGCTCGCGCAGCGGCTCGACCAGCGCGAGGCGCATGCGCTCCGGCAGACCGCCGACGTTGTGGTGCGTCTTGATCGTCGCGGAGGGGCCGCGCACCGAGACGCTCTCGATCACGTCGGGATAGAGCGTGCCCTGCACGAGGAAGTCGGCGCCGCCGACCTTGGCGGCCTCCTCTTCGAACACCTCGATGAACAGGTGGCCGATGAGCTTGCGCTTCTTCTCCGGATCGCGGACGCCCGCCAGCGCCCCGAGGAAGCGTTCGCTCGCATCCACCGTGACGAGCTTCACGTGCAGGTGCTCGCGGAAGGTGCGCTCGACCTCGCCGCGCTCGCCCTCCCGCAACAGGCCGTGATCCACGAAGATGCACGTCAGCTGGTCGCCGATCGCGCGGTGCACGAGCGCCGCCGCGACCGACGAGTCCACGCCGCCGGAAAGGCCGCAGATCGCCCGACCGCCGCCGACCTGCTCCTGCACGCGCTTCACCGCGCCGTCCACGAACGCGTCCACCGTCCAGTCCGGGCGCGCGCCGCACATGCCGAGCGCGAAGTTGCGCAGGAGCACGTCGCCGCCGTCCGTGTGGAGCACCTCGGGGTGGAACTGCACGCCGACGAGGGGCTTCGTGCGGTGCGCGACGGCCGCGAAGGGCGAGTTCGCGCTGGTCGCGATCACCTCGAAACCGTCGGGCAGGCGCAGCACGCGGTCGCCGTGGCTCATCCACACGTTGCGATCGGCGCCGCCGAGGCCCGCGAACAGCGGGTGCGGCTTCTCCACGTGGAGCGCCGCGCGCCCGTACTCGCGCGCGTCGGCCTTCTCGACCACGCCGCCGAGCTGGTGGGCCATCAGCTGCTGGCCGTAACAAATGCCGAGCACCGGCACGCCGAGCTCGTAGACGCCGCGGTCGCAGGCGGGCGCGCCCTCGGCGTACACGCTCATGGGCCCGCCCGACAGCACGATGCCTTTCGGCGCGAACGCGCGGATCTTCTCGAGCGGCCAGTTGGGCGGCTGGATCTCGCAGTACACCCGCTGCTCGCGAATGCGCCGCGCGATCAGCTGGCTGTACTGCGCCCCGAAATCGAGAATCAGGATGCGGTCGACGTGCGCGTCAGCGTTCATGTTCACTTTCATGTTGATTCGCCCCCCCGAGCGAGCGACGCGTCCAGCGGATCAGCTGCGAGGCGCAGCCTCGCCAGCTGCATCCGCTCTCCTCGCAGTCGCGCGACGACCGGGTTCGCTTGCTCGCGTTCGCCCAGTCGCCCCTAGTCAATCCTGTAGTTCGGAGCCTCCTTGGTGATGATCACGTCGTGCACGTGGCTCTCGACGAGGCCCGCCTGGGAGATGCGCACGAAGCGCGCCTTCGAGCGCAGGTCCGCGAGCGTCGCCGCGCCGCAGTAGCCCATGCCCGAGCGCAGGCCGCCGAGCAGCTGATGGATGCTGCTCGAGAGGCTGCCGCGGTACGGCACGCGGCCCTCGATGCCTTCGGGCACCAGCTTGCGGTTGTCCTCGACGTCGCCCTGGAAGTATCGCTCCTTGCTGCCCTCGGCCATCGCACCGAGCGAGCCCATGCCCCGGTAGACCTTGTACGAGCGGCCCTGGTAGAGGATGACCTCGCCGGGGGACTCGTCGGTGCCCGCGAACAGCGAGCCGATCATCACCGTGCCTGCGCCCGCGGCGAGCGCCTTGACCACGTCGCCCGAGAACTTGATGCCGCCGTCCGCGATCACCGGGACGCCGAAGCGCGCGGCGGTCTTGGCCGCGTCCATTACGGCGGTGAGCTGCGGCACGCCGACGCCCGCGACGACCCGCGTGGTGCAGATCGAGCCCGGCCCGACGCCCACCTTCACCGCGGACACGCCCGCCTTGACGAGCGCCTCGGCGCCCTCGGCGGTGGCGACGTTGCCGCCGATGATCGGCAGCTCCGGGAACGTGCGGCGCAGCGCCGCGATCGTCTCGAGCACGCCGCCGGAGTGGCCGTGGGCGGTGTCCACCACGATCACGTCCACGCCCGCGTTCACGAGAGCCTGCGCGCGCGCGAGGTCGTCGGGCCCGGCGCCGACCGCCGCGCCGCAGCGCAGCCGGCCGAACGCGTCCTTCGAGGCGCCCGGGAACTTCTCGCTCTTCTCGATGTCCTTGATCGTGATCAGGCCCCGCAGCGCCCCGCTGCCGTCCACGACGAGCAGCTTCTCGATGCGGTGCTCGTGAAGCAGCTCTTTCGCGCGCTCCATCGTCGTGCCGGGCGGCACCGTGACGAGCGCGTCCTTCGTCATCACGCTCGAGATCTGGCGCGTCGCGTCCTTCACGAAGCGCAGGTCGCGGTTCGTGAGGATGCCGACCGCCTTCCCGCCCTGGACGATCGGCACGCCCGAGATGCGGTAGCGCGCCATCACGTCCATGGCGTCGCGGATCGTGCGGTCCGGCGGCAGCGTGATCGGGTCGACGATCATGCCCGATTCGGAGCGCTTCACCTTGTCCACTTCGCCGGCCTGGGCCTGCACGGAGAGGTTGCGGTGGATGATGCCGATGCCGCCGTGCTGCGCGAGCGAGATCGCGGTCGCGTGCTCGGTGACCGTGTCCATCGCCGCGGACACGATCGGCATCGCCAGCTCGATCTCGCGCGTGAGCTGTGTTGTTAGGGAGACGTCCTTCGGCAGCACGTCCGACGCGCCGGGAACCAGCAGTACGTCGTCGAAGGTGAGCGCCTCACGAATCCGGCTGTCGTCCATCGCGCCTCCGCGTCTTCCGCCGGCGCCGAGATAGACCAAGCCCGAGAGGAGAAGTCCCGCTCGCCGCCCCGGATTGGCGGCGCAACATACGAAGGCCGCCTCCGACGGTCAACCGCGCAGCGCGCTCGGTGCCGACTTCGTGCGCGATTCAGGCCCGCGGCGGCGGCACCAGCAGGTCGACCGAGCCGCGCAGCGCGCCCGCGAGCTCGCGCACGACGCCCTCGAGGACGCGCACCGCCGCGGCGGGCGCGTCCTGCGTGAAGCGGTGGAAGCCCGGCCGCGTGATCAGGAGCACGCGCGCCGGGCCGGCGGCCTTGAGCGTGGCCTCGCGATTCGCGTTGAACGCGAGGGACGCGAGCCCGAGCGTCGCCGGCGCCTCGATGCGGCCGAGGTCGCCGACGCCGTCGCGGCCGGCCTCGAGCGCCCCCTCGACCAGCACGATCGCCCCGTCGGCCTCGCTGCCTTCGAGGCACAGCACTTCGCCTGCCTTCAGCAGCTGGAGCTCCGAAACGCTCGCCAGCAGCTCGAGGTCGCCCTGGGCGAGCTCGCCGAACAACGGCACGCGCGCGAGGTCGGCCGCGCTCACGGCAGCACCCGCGCGAGCATGGCCCGCAGGACGGGGGCGGGATCGCGTTCGCCGTCGAGGTGCAGCAGGAACAGCGACGCGTTCGCCAGCACGTTGAGCTTCTCCTGGATCTCCTCGGGCGTGATCCGTTCGCCCTTGCGCAGCAAGAGCACGTGGAAGGTGCGGTGGTCGGGGATGCGCTGGAAGGCGTCCACCAGGGCGCGCAGCTCGCGCTCCGAGGCGCCGACCGGCGAGACGTGCAGCAGCACGAGGCCGAGGGCGCCGTGCGCCGCGGCCGGCCAAAGCGGGGCGTAGAGCGGGTTCGCGGGCAGGTGCAGCAGCTCGATCGAGAGGCCGTCCGCGACGGCGAGCCGCGCGATGGGCGCGAAGTCGGCGCTCCCGAGGGGCGGCGCGTCGGGGGGCGTACAGCGGCTGGCGCCCGGCAGCTGCTCGAGGGCGCGCACCAGATCCGCGGTCGCCTCGGGTTCGGCGGACGCGAGCAGGAGCTTCGCGGGCGGCAACGCGCCGCGCCGCGGCCGCCCCGCCTCGACCCAGTCGCGCAGCCGCTTCGCCTGCGCCGCGTCGAACACGGCGATGCTCGGCGCCGCGCTGCGGCGCTCGCGATCGCGGCGCTGCCGCACGATCCCGCGATCGATCAACGTCTGGAGCGTGCGCAGCACCTGGTAGTCCGAATGGGTGCAGTGGTCGACGATCGAGCGCACGTCCTCGTACGCGTCGAGCAGCAGCAGCACCTCCTGGGCGACGGGGTGCACGACGCTCGGAATCTGGGTGCGCGGCACCGCGAGCGCGACGTGAGCGCTGTCCGGCGGCAGCCCGCGCGAGAGCCGGTTCCACTCGTCGAGCTGACGCATGCCCTCGAGGAGCAACGTCCGGGTCGGCGCCTGGATGCGCGCGGGCCGCATCTCGTCGCTCGGGCTGAACGCGAAGCTGCCCTCGCGCCAGCCGAGCATCCGGTAGAGCGCCTTCTCGTCCTGCGCGCGCGGCGGCACCTTCGCCTGGATCAGGTTGCCGTCGCGCAGCCAGATCTCGCCGCGGTCCTGCGCTAGGGCGCCCTCGCCTCGCGTGACGACGAGCCGTCCCGTGCGGGCGTTCTGATGCAGCAACTGCAGCACGTCCACCAGCGCGACCTGCGTGAGATCGCCCTCGACCGTCGTGGCGCCCGCGGTCGCCTTCTCGACGGGGTCGAGCTGCTCGCGCTTGCCGAGCAGCGCGAGCGCAGACGCGACGGCGGCCTCGGCTCCGCCGCCGACGCTCTCGTCGAACGCAGCGCGGCGCGCGCCGGCGTCGCGGCCGAAGTACACGAGCCGCACGGCGCGGGTGCGCGGGTTCGCGCGCAGGATCTCGGCGAGGCGCTGCGCGTCGATCAGGGGCAGCCCTTCGGCTGCGAGCAGCACGCTCGGCAGCTCGCCGAGCGCGGCTTCGAGCGCCGCGGCGCCGGTCTCCGCGAACAGCACGCGCAAGCCGCGCTCCGCGAGCGCTTGGCCGGCGCGGCGAGCGCGCTCGCGGTCGGCATCGGCGATCAGGACGACGTCATCCACCGATCGGAATCCCCAGGTCGCGGCCGAGCTGGAACGCGAGATGCTCCACCAGCACGCGATCGGCCGTGTGATACAGCGAGGCGTCGCGATCCTCGCCGCCCGCCTCGCGCACGAGCGCGTACGCGGGGCGATCGCCGAAGTAGAGCACGAAGGGCGCGTCGGTGCCGGCGCGCAGGGGCGAGACCCACGTCACGGGCAGCCCCGGCGGCGCGTCGTCGCTGCGGTCCGCGACGAGCACGACGTCGGTTCGGCTCTCGAGCCCGCGCAGCGGCTCGAGCGCCCTGCGCAGCGCGGGGCGCAGCGGGCCGCCCGTGCCCAGGAACAGCATTCCGCGCCCGTCGGGGTGCCGCGCGATCTCGCCGAGCAGGAACGACGCCGCCTGTTCGGCGAGCGCGCCGTTCGCGGTCGGCGCCTCGGCGAGCAGCGCGTCGACGAGCCCTCGGAACGGCGCCTGCTCGAGGGCATGGGCGCGCAGGAAGCTCGCGCGGTCCTCGCCGATGCGACCGGCGAGCACCTCTGCCAGCGCCTCGGCCGTGGCTCCGTCGGCGGGGAACGTCGCCGCCGCGGCGAGGATCGTCAGCGGCTCGGGCAGCGCGCGCAGCGCCTCGCAGCGCTCGAGCGCGCTGCGCATGCGCCGCTTGCTCACGGCCGCGCCGATGCCGTCGGTCTCCGGCAGCAGCGCGAAGTACCGACCGTCGCTCTCGATCGCGAGGATGTCCGCCGCGCGCAGGCCGCGCGAGAGCGCGGCGACCATCTGCTGGAGTGTCTCCTCGACCTCCGCCGGCGCGCGCCCGTCCCACGCGGCCTCGAGCTGGTCGATTTCGAAGCGCAGTACCGAGAAGCTGCGCGAGAAGCGCCGGGACTTCTGCACCTCGTGCTCGATCAGGTCGTCGAGGTACGCCTTCGTGTAGGCGCGCGTCACCGGATCGCGGAACGAACGGCGCTCGAGGGCGCGCACGCTGTAGGCGTTCGCGAGCGCCTGCGCGGCGAAGGCGCCGAGACGCTCGGACAGCGCGACGTCGGCGTCGCCGAACTCGCTCCCGTCGAGCTTGTCCGTGAGTCGCACGAAGCCGAGCAGCTTGCCCCCGCGCGCCAGCGGCACGTACAACGACGCGCGTCCGCCGTCGCGGGCCGCCGGGCCGCGACGCGGGCGTCCGCCGGCGTCGACCAGCGGCTCGACCTCGGGGGGCAGCCGGTCGGCGTGCATCTCGCTGCGTTCCCCCTCGACGCGCACGAGGCCGCTGACGCCGGCGAGGCGCAGCCGCCCGGGCGCATCCGGCCGGCCCACCCACGCCACGCCGCCGTGGGCGTTCGTTTCGAGGCAGAGCATCTCGACCACCCGGTCCGCGAGCTGGTCGATCGAGTGCGTCGAGAACAGCGCGAGGATCCGCTCGTACTGCGCGAAGATGCTGAGGTGCTCGAGGTTCTCCGCGGTAAGCCGCTGGTTTTCCTCGCGCATTCGCCGGCGATCGCGAATCGAGGTGAGGCTGCGCAGCAGCGCCACCCGATCGAGCGGCTTGAGCAGGTAGTCCGTGGCGCCGAGCTTCATCGCGTCCACCGCGGTCTTCACGTCGCCGACGCTCGTGACGACCACGACCTCTTGGTCGCGCCACCGCTCCTTCACGCGCTGCACGAGCTCGCTGCCGTCCATGCCGGGCATCACGAGGTCCGTGATGACGACGTCGAAGCTGCCCTTCTCGAGCACCTCGAGCGCTTCGGGTCCGCTCGCGCAGGTGACGACCTCGTAGCCGGCCTCGCGCAGCAGGTCTTCCAGGTAGACGCGGAAGTAGAGCTGGTCGTCGACCGCCAGGATCCGGCCTTGACTCACGCTTCCCCTCCCCGTTCGCGCCGCCCGCTGCGGCGCACCCACCGCTTCAGGCCGCCGGTCGTGCCGGTTCTTCGTCCAAGCGCCGCGTGCGATTCGCCGGGAGTGCGTCCCCGACCGGCGCAGCGATCAGTGAATGCGGGGTGGCCTCGACGATCGCGAGCTCGACGAACGTTCCCGGCGCGGGTGCGGACGCTGCCGGCGCGCGGAAGTTCACGACGCGGTGCTGCGGATCGCGCCCCTGGAGCGGCACGCCGTCCGGCCCTGCGCTGCCGCGTCGGCTCGCGCCCTCGACGAGCACCCGAACGCGCTCGCCGACGCGCGCGCGGTGCGCCGCGAACGTGAGGTCGCGCTGCAGCCCCTGCAGCTCGGCCAGCCGCTCCTGGGCCTCTTCCGCCGAGACGGTCTCCGCGAGCTGCGCCGAAGCCGTGCCCGGGCGGGGCGAGTACTTGAACGAGAAGCTGTCCACGAACCCGACGGTTCGGATCAGTGCGAGCGTCGCCTCGAAATCCGCGCGGGTCTCGCCCGGGTGGCCGACGATGAAGTCGCTGGTGAGCGCGAGGCCCGGCCGCGCGCGGCGCAGCGCGGCGACGATCGCGAGGTAGTCGTCGACCGTGTAGCGGCGCCGCATCGCGGCGAGCATGCGATCCGAGCCGCTCTGGACGGGCATGTGCACGTGCGGACAGAGTTGGGGCAGATCAGCGTGGGCGCGCACGAGCGCCTCGTCGAAGAAGCTCGGGTGCGGGCTCGTGTAGCGGATGCGCTCGATGCCGGGGATCTCCGCGATTCGCGCCAGCAGATCGGCGAAGGCGAGCGTCCCCGCGGCAGCGCTGCGGCCGCGCCGCACGTCGTGGCGGCCGTACGCGTTCACCGTTTGCCCGAGCAGCGTGACCTCGCGGACGCCGCGCGCGGCGAGGTCGCGCGCCTCGGCGAGCACCGCCTCTGCCGGGCGCGAGATCTCTCGCCCACGGGTGAGCGGCACCACGCAGTAGGAGCAGAACAGGTCGCAGCCTTCCATCACCGTGAGCCAGGCGCGGCCGGGCGTCTCGGAGTCGAAGCCGGAATGGCGCCCAGGGAGGTCGAAGCGCGCGAGGCTGAGGTCGTCGGCGAAGCGGGCCTCGCGCTCGCCGCGCTCGGCGGCGGCCACCATGTCGGGCACCCAGCGCACGTTGTGCGTGCCGAACGCGAAGTCGATCTGCGGGAAACGCCGAAGGAGCGCGTCGCCCTCCTGCTGGGCGACGCAGCCGCCGACGCCGATCAGGCGGCCCGGCCGCTCCGCCTTCCAGAGCCGCAGCAGGCCGAGATCCGAGTAGAGCCGGTGTTCCGCCTTCTCGCGGATCGAGCACGTGTTCACGACGACGAGGTCGGCGTCCGGCTCGGTCTGCGCGCGCTCGAAGCCCGCGTGGTGGAGCAGGTTCGCGACCTTCTCGGAGTCGTGAGCGTTCATCTGGCAGCCGTAGCTGCGGATGTGAAAGCGGCGCGCCATCAGGCGCGGACCTTACCCGCACGGAATGGCGGAAACCAGCGGACTTGCGGCGTTTTCTCCGCCACGCACCCGCCGGAGCGGGCGCGCCGCCGCGCTGCCCGCACGCCTCCGACCTCGCCCCGGCTCGCCTCCGGGCGGCGCCGTCACACGAAAATGTGTCGGGGCGCGCGAGATTTTCGAAAAGACGTTTGACAATCGCTCGGGCCCCGGAACATACTCCTCAACACAGCGATTTCTGGAGCGGCGGCGGATAAGACATTTCTCTCCGAAATGTCCAACCTCTCACCCCCCATCATCTATCCGCCGCCCTCCGCCCTGACCCGAAGCCCCGCCCGAGGAAACTCCGGCGGGGCTTCGCTTTTGGATTCGGGGATTGGGGACGTTGGTTCACGAGTCCGCCGAGTTCCCCAGCGAACACGCCACCTTCGCCGCGGACTCGTGAACCAACGTCCCCGCGCCTAACAGCCCCGAACGGGCGCGGGCGGGGCTCGAAGCGAAACGCAGCGAGCCGCTACAGGACGAGCCGATCCACCACCTTCGAGAGCTGCTTCAGGTTCCGGCACTCTTCCGCGACGTCCACGTACGGCATGTACTTGTCCATCACGCTGTCGCCGAACCCCCAAGCGCTCGGGCTCTCCGGGTTGAGCCACACCACGTCCTTGGCCTTGTTGTAGATGTCGCGCAGACACCAGGCGCGCGGGTCGTTGTAGTTGTTGCGCGCGTCGCCCAGGATCAGCACGGTGGTCTTCTGGTCGATCGCCGACAGGTAGTTCTGCCAGAACACGTGGAAGGCCTGGCCGAAGTTCGAGCGCGTGTAGACGTTGATCACGTCGCCGCCGTCGAGCGCCTTCTCGATCGCGCCGTTGATGTCCTTCTCCTTGAACACCGGCGTCACCTCGCCGAGCTCCGAGACGAACACGAAGCAGCGGATCTTCGTGAAGCACTCCTGCAGGCTGTACATGAACTGCAGCATGAAGCGGGACACGTTCGCGACCGACGACGAGACGTCGCACAGGATCACGAGCTTCGGACGGTCCTTCTTGCGCTGCTTGAAGATCAGCTCGAAGGGCACGCCCCCGTGGCCGGCGTTGCGGCGCAGCATCGTGTGCAGGTCGAGCTTCCCGCGCTTGAGCCGCCGCTTGCGGATGGTGAGCACGTTCTTGATGCGCTGGGCCAGCCGCGCGACCACCTCGCGCATCCGCTTGATCTCGTCTTCCGTCAGGTTGTAGAAGCTCTTCTCGAGCAGGCTCTCGCGGCGGAACTTCTCCATGTAGTCGAAGTTGCGCTGCTGCAGCTCGCGCTCGGTGTAGTTGCGCACCGACTGGCGCAGCGCCTCGAGGAACTTCTCGATCATGTCGAGCAGCGCGTCGACCTGGGCGTCGGCCATGCCGCCCTCGCGCAGCTGCTGGGCGAGGTCGCGGAGCTGCTTGCCCGCCCCTTCTGCGTCGAGCTGCTCCATCGTGCGGCGCGTGAAGAAGCCGATCTGCAGCATGTTCTCGATGCGCTCGGTGCCCGCGCTCTGCGCGGCCTCGCGGATCAGCTGCTCGAGCTGGGAGAGGTCCTGCGTGAGCAGCGCCTTCGCGAGCTCCGACAGATCCATCTGGCCCTGCATGTTCTGCATGCCCTGCTTGATGGCTTCCATCAGCTTCTCGAGGTCGAACTCGCCGCCCATCTGGCCCTGGGCCTGGTCGAACGCGTTGCGCAGGCCGTCGTAGAACGACGACCAGTAGAGGTCGAAGAGCTGGTCGAAGCCCGCGATGTCGTCCGAGCGCTTCACCATCGTGGTGCGCAGCGCGTCGCGGAACACTTCGCGGTCGTCGAACGAGAGCTCGTCGATGGCGAGGAACGAGTCGATGGACTCGGCGACCGAGACGCGAATGCCGCTCTTCCGCAGCAGGTTCGCGAACTCGATGATCTTCTTTTCCATGACGACTCTCCGCTCGGCTTTGCCTCGCTGCGCGCCGCCTGCGCCGCTCTCGCGGCGCTGGGCGGCTTGCCGGGCCGGGTGCGTGTTCTACTCGCGCCGCGAGGCGGTTGCTGGTTCTACTCCCTGCGCGGGACGTTCGGCGTTCGAGTCGTCGCGTGCGATCGCCTCAGTGAAGCACGCCCTTCTTCGCTGCACCCGCCTGCGGCGGTGCCGCGGACGTGGTCGCGGCCGGTGCGGCCGCGCCGGCAGCGGGTGCCGCTGCGGGAGCCGTCGCCGCCGCCGGCGCGGGCTCCTTGCGCGTGATCAAGCGGCCGAGCTCGCTCTGCGCCTTCTTGATGTCGGCCTCATACTTGAGGATCACGTTCAGCGTGTCCCGCACGAGCGCCTCGTCGAGCTGGCCGGAGTTGAGCGCGATCAGCGCGCGCGCCCAGTCGAGCGTCTCCGAGATCGACGGCGTCTTCTTGAGGTCGAGCTTGCGCAGGCGCTGCATCACGCCCACGAGCTCTTCCGCGAGGCGGATGTCGATGCCCGGGACCTTCTTCTCGAGGATCCTCGTCTCGAGCGCCTCGTCCGGGAAATCGATGTAGAGATGCAGGCAGCGGCGCTTCAGCGCGTCGCTCATCTCGCGCGCGTCGTTCGAGGTGAGGAACACGATCGGCATGTGCCGCGCCGCGAGCGTGCCGATCTCGGGCACCGTCACCTGGAAGTCCGAGAGCACCTCGAGCAGGAACGCTTCGAACTCGGGATCGGACTTGTCCACTTCGTCGATCAGCAGCAGCGAGGGCGTCTCCGCCTGGATCGCACGCAGCAGGGGCCGCTGCACGATGAAGCGCTCGGAGAAGAACACGTTGTCCTGAGCGCCCACGCGCTCCGCGGCGTCGCGCAGCGTGGTCGCTCCGGCCATCGCCTCGGCGAACTTCTCCTTGAGGATCTGCGTGTAGAGCAGCTGCTTCGAGTACTCCCACTCGTACAGCGCCTTCGCCTCGTCGAGGCCTTCGTAGCACTGGAGGCGAATCATCGGCCGGCCCGTCACCTTCGAGACGACCTTCGCGAGCTCGGTCTTGCCGACGCCCGCCGGGCCTTCCACGAGCACGGGCTTGCCGAGCTTCGTCGCGAGGTACACGACCGTCGCGATGTTCTTTCCGCACACGTAGCCTTCAGCGTTCAGCCTGGAGATGACGTCGTCGACCGACGCGAACATGGCGACTCCTCTTCTTCTGTTTCGCGCGCCGGTGGACGCTCGCGCAGCTCAACTCATCAAGTGCAGAACGTGCCCCAGCTTCTCCTTCTTCGTGCGGAGATACTGGAGGTTCTTCTCGTTCGGCGTGATCTCGAGCGGCACGCGCTCGACGATCGAGAGGCCGTAGCCCTCGATGCCGGCCCGCTTGCCCGGGTTGTTCGTGATGATGCGCATCTTGCGCACGCCGAGGTCGTGCAGGATCTGGGCGCCGACGCCGTAGTCGCGCAGGTCGGCCGCGAAGCCGAGCCGCTCGTTCGCCTGCACGGTGTCGAGGCCCTCGCGGTCCTGCAGGCCGTACGCCTTGATCTTGTTCTTGAGGCCGATCCCGCGCCCCTCTTGGCGCATGTAGAGGATCACGCCCTTGCCTTCGCCCTCGATCAGCTTCATCGCCGCCTCGAGCTGCTCGCCGCAATCGCAGCGCAGCGAGCCGAAGCCGTCGCCCGTGAGGCACTCGCTGTGCACGCGCACGAGCACTTCGTCCTCGGGGCCGATGTCGCCCTTCACGAGCGCGACGTGGTCGACGTGGTCGATCTCGTTCTCGTAGACGATCGCGCGGAACTCGCCGCCCGCGCGCGTCGGCAGCGTGCAGTCGCCGGCCGGTCGCACCAGCTTCTCGTTGCGCAGCCGGTACTCGATCAGGTCGGCGATCGTCGCGATCTTCAGGCCGTGCTTGCGGGCGAACTTCACGAGATCGGGCATGCGCGACATCGTGCCGTCGTCGTTCATGATCTCGCAGATCACGCCGGACGGATTGCGCCCCGCGAGGCGTGAGAGGTCCACCGAGCCCTCGGTCTGGCCCGCGCGTCGCAGCACGCCGCCGGCGCGCGCGCGCAGCGGGAACACGTGGCCGGGGCGCACGATGTCCTGGGGCCGCGCGTCGGGCCGGATCGCGGTGAGAATCGTGTGCGCGCGGTCGTGGGCGGAGATGCCGGTCGTGACCCCCTCGCGCGCCTCGATCGAGATCGTGAAGGCGGTGCCGAACCCCGACGAGTTCTCGTTGTCGGGGACCATCATCGCGAGGCGCAGCTTCTCGAGCTGCTCGCCCATCATCGGCAGGCAGATCAGGCCGCGGCCGTGCATGGCCATGAAGTTGATGGCCTCGGGCGTGACCGCGTCGGCGGCCATGCACAGGTCGCCTTCGTTCTCGCGGTCCTCGTCGTCGACCAGCACGATCATGCGGCCGGCCTTGATCTCCGCGATGGCGGCCGGGATCGAAACGACGACGTCGCTCCAATCGGCGGGAGACGGCGAAGCAGCGGGCTTCGGGAGGGGGTCGGTCATGCGCACTCGCTCGGTCCGCCAGCAGTACGGACCGGCAGCTCATGCGCAGGTTCCGTCTCGCAGCGGGCTCGGAACGGTCCTAATGACTCCGCTCCGCGCCAGGGCGAGAGCGACGCTAGCGCCGAGGGGGGGGAGCCGCTACGCCCCGAAGTTCTTCAGGACGCCCTTCAGGAAGTCGGACTCCGAGACCCCGAACTTGTCCTGGAACTGGTGCTTGGCGTTGAGCGACCGGTAGGTGAGCCGGAGCAGCTCGCGGAAGGTCTCGATCACCCCCTCGCCCCGCGTCGCGACCGCCGGGAAGGTCGGGATGTCGCCCCAGGCCGCCTTGATCTCCTCGAGCGGCTTCACGTCGGCCAGATCCCGCTTGTTGAACTGGACGACCTTCGGCATCGCCGCGAAATCGAGTCCGTTCGACTTGAGGTTCGCCTCCATGTCGCGGAACGAGTAGGCGTTCGCGCCGGCGGAGGTGCGCTGCGAGTCCGCGACGAACACGACGCCGTCGGCCCCGCTCAGCACGACCTTGCGGGTCGACTTGTGCATCACCTGCCCGGGGACGGTGAAGAGCTTCAACTTCACCGCAAAACCGTTGGCCGTGCCGAACTGGACGGGCAGGAAGTCGAAGTAGAGCGTGCGGTCGTCGGCAGTGTCGAGCGTGACCATCTTGCCGCGCGCCGTCGGGTCGAGGAGCTCGTGCAGCTTCTGCAGGTTCGTCGTCTTCCCGGACAACGCCGGTCCGTAGTAGACGAACTTCAGGACGATCTCTCGCCCTGCCATGTTGATCTGAACCATCGTCCGGGACCCCGCCTACGGCTGCTGTGTGCCCTGGCGCACCCCTCATCGGCAGGCACGCAGCCGACGTTGAGGGGGATTCCGGCCCCGCGAGGGAGGGGTCAGCGACGGGCGAGGAAGGTGCCGAGGAGTTGCCGCGCGGCGGCGGCGGGGGTCAGCCGCTGGGCCTCGACGTCGGCCTCGAGCGCCGGAATGGCCGCCGCGACCGCGGCGTGCTCCCGCAGCGCCTGCTGGAGGCCTTCGCCGACGAGGCTCCACATCCACTCGCGGGCCTGACTGCGGCGGCGCTGGGCGAGCGCGCCGCTCTTCTCGAGCGTCTCGCGCTGGGCGAGCACCGTCCGCCAGAGCTCCGGGACGCCCTCCCCGGTTCGGGCGCTGGCCGCCAGCGCTACGGGCTTCCAGCCCCCCGCGGAGGGCCGGAACAGCGTGAGCGCCTGCTCGTGCTCCCGCTTCGAGCGCAGGGCGGCCTCACGGAGCTCCCCGTCGCACTTGTTCACGACCAGGGCATCTGCCAGCTCGAGCACGCCGCGCTTGATGCCCTGCAAGTCGTCGCCCGAGGCCGGCTGGAGCAGCACGGCGAAGAAGTCGACCATCGAGCGCACCGCGACCTCGCTCTGCCCGATGCCGACGGTTTCGATCACGACGGCGTCGAAGCCCGCCGCCTCGCAGAGCAGCATCACCTCGCGCGTGCGGTGCGCGACGCCGCCCAGGGCGCCGCCACTCGGCGACGGCCGGATGAACGCGTGCTCGGCCTGCGCGAGCTGCTCCATGCGGGTCTTGTCGCCGAGGATGCTGCCGCCGCTCACCGGGCTCGACGGATCGACCGCGAGCACGGCGACGCGCCTCCCCTGCGCCACGAGGTAGAGCCCGAACGCCTCGATGAACGTGCTCTTGCCGACGCCGGGCGGGCCCGTGATGCCGATGCGCACGGCCCCGCCGGCGTGGCCCACCAGCGCGTCGAGGATGGCCTGGCCCTTCGCCTGGTGGTCCGCGCGCGTGCTCTCGATCAGCGTGATGGCGCGCGCGATGGCGCGGCGATCTCCGGCGCGGATCGCAGCGCAATAATCACTCGCGGTGTCGAGGCGCGCGGGCGTGGCGCCTGCGCTCACGCCGCCCGCCGCGACTTGATCGCGTGCAGCACCTCGCGCGCCGCCTTCGGCACCGCCGTCCCGGGCCCGAAGATCGCGGCCGCGCCGTGCTCGCGCAGGTAGGCGTAATCCTGAGGCGGGATGATGCCGCCGACCACGACGATCACGTCGGTCGCCCCGCGCTTGCGCAGCGCCTCGACGAGCTCCGGCACGAGCGTCTTGTGTCCGCCCGCCTGGCTCGACACCCCGATCGCGTGCACGTCGGCGTCGATCGCCTGCTGCGCCGCTTCGTCGGGCGTCTGGAAGAGCGGGCCGACGTCCACGTCGAAGCCCATGTCGGCGAATGCGGTCGCGATCACCTTGATGCCGCGGTCGTGGCCATCCTGGCCGAGCTTCACGACGAGCATGCGAGGCCGCCGGCCCTCGCCCTTCGCAAAGGTCTCGACCTCGCCGCGCGCCGACTCGAACTCGTCGTCACCGCGATACATGCCGGCGTAGACGCCGGACACGCTGCGGATCTCGGCGCGGTGGCGACCGTAGACCGTCTCGAGCGCCGCGCTGATCTCGCCGACGCTCGCGCGCGCGCGCGCCGCGTCGATCGCGGCCTCGAGCAGGTTGCCCTCGCCGCTGCGCGCCAGCTCGGTGAGCTTGGCGAGCGTGGCCTCGACGCGCTTCGCGTCGCGCCGCGCGCGGATGCCGACCAGCCGCTTGATCTGCGACTCGCGCACCGCGCTGTTGTCGATGTCGCGGACCTCGATCGGCGTCTCGGTCGCGAGCCGATACTTGTTGACGCCGACGATCGTGTCCTCGCCGCTGTCCACGCGCGCCTGCCGCCGCGTCGCGGCCTCCTCGATCTTCAGCTTGGGCAGGCCGGCGACGATCGCCTTCGTCATGCCGCCCATCGCCTCGACCTCGTCGATCAGCTGGTTCGCGGCGCGATAGACGCTCTCCGTGAGCGACTCCATGAAGTAGGAGCCACCCCACGGGTCGATCACCGACGGGATGCCGGACTCCTCCTGGAGGATGAGCTGCGTGTTGCGCGCGACGCGCGCCGCCGTGTCGGTCGGCAGCGAGACCGCCTCGTCGTAGCCGTTCGTGTGCAGCGACTGCGTGCCGCCGAACACCGCCGCCATCGCCTCGATCGTGGTCCGGATGATGTTGTTCATCGGATCCTGCTCGGTGAGGCTCGCGCCCGAAGTCTGGCTGTGGGTGCGGAGCATCAACGAGTCGGCCTTCTTGGGCGCGAACAGGCGCTGCATGCGCTCGGCCCAGATGCGGCGGGCGGCGCGCATCTTCGCGATCTCGAAGTAGAAGCTCATGCCGATGCACCAGAAGAACGAGAGGCGCCCGGCGAACGCGTCGACGTCGAGCCCCTTCGAGAGCGCGGCGCGCACGTAGTCGAGGCCGTCGGCGATGGTGAACGCGAGCTCCTGCACCGTCGTCGCGCCGGCTTCTTGCATGTGGTAGCCGCTGATCGAGATCGAGTTGAATTTCGGCATGCGCTTCGCCGTGTACTCGATGATGTCCGCGACGATGCGCATGCTCGGCTCGGGCGGATAGATGTAGGTGTTGCGGACCATGAACTCCTTGAGGATGTCGTTCTGGATGGTCC
>CAZCTH010000112.1:0-16556 GCA_964501435.1 uncultured Spirochaetales bacterium
CGTCGTTGCGCCAGAGCGCCACCGCCGCGTCGCGCGCCGTGCGGTCCGCGTCGTCGGGCAGCGGCGCCGAGAGCCGCGGCGCCGACTCCATCGGCGAGCCGACCGGCGGCGCGCCCGCGGTCGTGCAGGCGGTGAGCAGGAAGAGCAGCAACGGCAATCGGCGAGCGCGCTCTCCGAGGGCCGAGAGACCCTGCGGCGACCGAACGCGGCTCGCAAAGTCACGGGGTGAAGCGATCACGGTCCACCTTGAGCGTGAAGGCGAGGAACGCCTCGAGCCGGCGCGCGGCCTCGAGCTTCTCCGTCGCGCCGTCCTGGTTCGAGACGGTCTCGTAGAGGCGCGCCGCCGAGCCCACCAGCTCCTCGAAGCGGTCGGGCTCGAAGTCGGGCGACTCGGGCGGGTACTCCTCGACGTACTCGCGCGCGAGCTGCGCGTAGAGATCGGCGAGCTCGAGCACGTGGGCGTTCGCGTTCTTGCTCTCGCGGTGCTCGACCGCGAGGCGCTGCAGCGCGGCGAGTGCGCGCACCCCGCCGTCGGGCGTGAGGCGCCGCGAGGAGACGAGCAGCCGTGCGCGCTCGCGGTCGTTGCGCTCGAGCTCTTCGCGCGCCACTGCGGCATAATGGGTCCCCGCGACGCGCTCGAGCAGCTCCTCGAGCCGCGAGCGCCGCGCGCCGATCTCCGCGATCAACGCCTCGCGCGCGGCGACGACGGCCTCCGCGGGCGCGAGCGCGCGGGTCAAATCCGTCTCGACCGCCTCCGGCGCGGTGCGCTTGGTGGCCTCCGCCAACGCGTCGCACACCGCGGCGCTGCGCAGTGCCTCGTCGGCCAGCTCGCCCTGCGCGGCCGCCGCGCGCCGGTAGCTCGCCGCCGCGACCTGATAGGCGCGCAGCCGCTCGAGCGCGCGGCCCTTCGCGAACGGCAGTACCTCCGCCCAGGTGCCCGCGCGCAGCGCCGCCTCGTGGGCCTGCTCGAGGTTCTCGAGGCGCAGCAGCGAAGAGCGGTAGACGTTGCGGCCCGTGAAATCGCGCGCGGGCGCGAAGCGGTAGGTGTCGTCGGGGACGTGCCGCCGCAGCACGGCGTTGATCTCGAGCAGCGATTGCGTCGGCTGGTAGCGCGGGTCGGGCTCGTCCTTCTTCGCGTGCGCCGCGCTGGCGGCGCCGAGCGCCGCGCACAGCGTGAGCGCGAGCCCGAGCGCAGCGCCCCTCTGCGCGATCCGCAGCGCAGCCTTCAGGCGCGCTTCCTCTTCTTGGCCGCGACCTCGTTCAGCATCTTCTCGGTGGCGGTCACGGCGGCCGCGAGCTGGTCGGAGTCCACGCCCATCGTCGACCAGTTCTCGGCGCCGTCCTCGCCGCGCCAGGAGATGATCGTCTCGACGAGCGCGCTGGTGCGGCCGCCGGGAGGGATGCGCACGCGGAAGTCGTGCAGCTCCGGCAGTGCGAGCTCGAACTTCTTGACCGCCTTCGCGAGCGCCTTCATGAAGGCGTCGTAGCCGCCGTCGCCGGTGGCGCTCGCGGTCGCGCGCTGCTTGCCGAACGCGAGCGTCAGATGCGCCGACGGCGTCGTCCCGCTGCCGACGGTCACCTCGTACGACTCGACGCGCATCAGCTGCTCGCGCGGCGTCTTCAGCACGTCGGCGATGAGGAAGCGCAGATCCTCCGGCATCACCGTGTGCTTCTTGTCGCCGAGCTCGACGACGCGCGCGAGCACCTGGTCGCGCGCCTCGGTCGAGAGCTCGATGCCGAGCTTCGCGAGGTTCTGGTCGATCGACGCCTTGCCCGAGAGCTTCCCGAGCGCGTAGCGGCGCTGGCGGCCGAAGCGCGCGGGCGAGAGGCGGCTCTCGTACAGGTCGCCCTTCGCGTCCCCGTCGGCGTGGATGCCCGCGGTCTGCGTGAACACGTCGGCGCCGACGATCGGCGAGTTCGCGGAGACCTCTTTGCCCGTGGCGATTTCCACGAGGCGTGAGACGGCGACCAGCAGCTTTTCGTTCACGCCCGTCTTCCACGGGCCGTGGTCGTGCAGCGCCGGCACCACTTCCGCGAGGCGCGTGTTGCCCGCGCGCTCGCCGAGGCCGTTCACGCTCGTGTGCACGCCGCGCGCGCCGGCCTCCACGGCGGCGAGACAGTTCGCCGTCGCGAGGCCGTAGTCGTTGTGGCAGTGGAACTCGAAGTGGGTGTCCGGCCAGCTCGCGACCATCAGGTCGACGAAGCGCGCGGTGTCCTTCGGCGACTGAACGCCGAGCGTGTCGGCGAGGTAGACGCGCTCGACCGGGTTCTCGGTGAGCGTGCGCATCATCGCGAACACGTAGTCCGGCGAGTCCTTCACGCCCTGCGACCAGTCCTCGAGGTAGACGTTCACCTTCACGCGGCGCTTGCGCGCGTAGGCGAGCACGTCGGCGATGCGCTTGCGGTGCTGCTCGGGCGGCATGCGTAACTGGCTGAGGCAGTGCCGCTCGGAGCCCTTCGTGAGCAGGTTGAGCACCTTGCCGCCCGTGCTCTCGAGCCAGTCCACCGACTGCGTGCCGTCCACGTAGCCGAGCATCTCGATGCGCGGCAGCAGGTCCTTCTTCTTCGCCCACGTGCAGATCTGGCGCGCGGCCTCGCGCTCGCCCTCGGAGACGCGCGTGCCGGCGATCTCGATGCGATCCACACCGACGTCTTCGAGCAGCATCTGTGCGAGCTGCAGCTTTTCGGCGGGCGTGTAGGCGATCTCGGGCGTCTGCTCGCCGTCGCGCAGGGTCGTGTCCATCACCTGGATGCGCGTGCGGGAGGGGCTGGGCATCGCGGGCCTCGGGGTGCGGGGAGCCGCGCAGGGTATCGGGCGAGGGGTGGAAGGTGCCAATCCGCGCGGTCATTCGAGAGCGCGGCGGGCCCGCCGGAGCCCCCACCCCGTGCCCAGGGCGAGCAGGGCGGCCGCGCCCAGGTCCCAGGCGCAGAGCTGCCCCAGGCGGTAGTACGGCAGGTACTCCCAGAGGCCATGCCGATCGATGATCGTCTCCTCGAACAGCACCCAGGTATTGAAGAACGTCAGCCAGACCGCGAAACCGACCAGACGCAATCGTGAATCCATGCAGAGGAGCCTCCCGGTGAAGCGCACACGCTACGAGTTGAAGCGCGCTCGAAGTCAAGAGCGATCGGCGCTCGGAATCGGCGAAGTTGCGGCGCGCGCGGGCGTGAGCACGGCGACGCTCCGGTTCTACGAGGCGCGGGGCCTGCTCGTGCGCCCGGAACGCGTCGCCGGGCGGCGCCGCTACGCCCCGAACGTCTTCGAACGGCTCGCGGCCATTCGCCTGGCGCGCAGCGCGGGCTTCACCCTCGCCGAGGCGAAGGCATTGCTCGCTGGGGCGCGCGAACCGCTTCTCGCGGAAAAGCGCGCCACCATCGCGCAGCGGATCGAAGACGCGCTGCGCATGCAGCGCCTGCTCGAGGGCCTGGCGCGATGCGGGTGCGCTGCGCTCGACGATTGCGGGAGGCTCACGCTCCGTCTCGCCGGAGCCTGAGCGTGCCCGCGCCGCGCACCCTGGTCGTCTCCGCCGAGCGCGCGGGCATGCGCCTCGACGCGTTCCTGGCGGACGAGCTGCGCGTTTCGCGCGCCGAGGCGCGGCGGCTGCTCGAGCGCGGCGCCGTCGCGGTGGACGGGAGGGCGGCCACGCTCGCGGCGAAGGGCGAGCCCCTCGCCGAGGGAGCGGCGCTGGCGGTGCAGCGCGTGCCGACCCGCGAGTCGGCGGAGCCGATCGCGCAGCCGGAGCTCGGCCTCGCGATCCTGGCGCGCGGGCCGGGCTGGGTTGCCGTGGACAAGCCGGCGGGAGTGCCGGTGCACCCCCTCGACCCCGCCGAGACGGGCACCGCGCTCAACTACGTGATCGCGCGCTTTCCCGAGATCTCGGGCGTGGGCGAGGCCGGGCTGCGCAGCGGCGTCGTGCATCGCCTCGACGTCGAGACCTCGGGCGCGCTGCTGTTCGCGACCGAGCAGGGGCGCTGGGAGCAGCTGCGCGGCGGCTTCCGCGGGCATCGCGTCGAGAAGCGCTACCGCGCCATCGTCCACGGCACCCTCGAGGGCGGCGGCGAGCTGACGCTGCACCTGGCCGTTGCGCAGCATCGCCCCGCGCGCGTGCGCGTGGTGGACGCGGGCGACCCGCGCTCGCGGCGCACGCTGATGAGCTGGCGCGCGCTCGCGCGGCTTCGAGGCGCGACGCTGGTCGAGGCGCGCCCCGCGACGGGCTTCCTGCACCAGATTCGCGCGAGCCTCGCGCACCTCGGCCACCCCGTTCTGGGCGACGCCGCCTACGGCGCGCCGCCGTCGGCGCTCGCCTCCCGGCACCTGCTCCACGCGGCGTTCGTCGCGTACCGCGACGTCGCCGCCACGAGCCCCGACGCGGCGGATTTCGCCGCCGCGCTCGCCGCCCTCACGTGAAGGCGCGCCGCGCGCGATAGGCTCGGCGCCATGCGCATCCTGATCGTGGTCGCGTCGCAGACGGGCCGAACGTGGCGGCTCGGCCAGGCGGTCGCCGACGGAGCCCGCGCCGCCGGCGCCGAAGCGGAGCTCGTGCGCGCGGAAGACGCGACGCCCGCGCAGGCGCTCGCCGCCGACGCGCTCGTGCTCGGGAGCGGCGTTCACATGGCGGGCATGGAGTCGTCCATGCGCGCGTTCTTCGAGCGGCTCGCACCGCTCTGGCTGACGGGTGCGCTGATCGGAAAGGTGGGCGCCGCGTTCGCGAGCGCCGGGAACGGAGGGCGCGGCGGCGGCGAGCTCACGCTGATCTCGCTGCTCGCGAACCTCGCCGAGCACGGGATGCTGCTCGTGCCGATGCACAATCGCCTGCCGCAGTATCTGGAGGCGGGTTGTCACTGGGGTCCGCTCGCGTGGACGAACCCGCGCGCCGGGGCCGCAGGCCCGACCGCCGCGCATCTCGAGGCCGCGCGCGCCCACGGCGAACACGTCGCGCGCACCGCGGCGCGCTGGCTTCGCGGGTCGGAGCCGTCGTCTGGCTGAGCGTCGGCCATCCGTTGCCGGATGACCCAAAATTGACCCCCTCCCTGTGAACTGTTTCACAGCACCGCGCGTGCAGCAGAGAGCAATTTCGCTTGCATGGCATCCCCCGCGAGCCTCGGGCTCCAGAGCACCCCCTGGTTTCGCCCGCGTCTGGGGGCTTCCGCCACTCCAGCGGGGCTCGCGGAGGCGGCGTCGTTCGAAGCGCACCCCGAGCCGCAGTTCCTCGTCGATCGCGCGGGCCAGATCCTGCGCGCCAACTCCGCCGGCCGGCACGTGCTGCGGAGCGGCAGCGATGCCGCCGAGTTCGCCGACCGGCTCGCGGCCGGTACGGGCCGGCGCGTTCGCGCGCTGCGCGAGCAGATCGATGAATCGATCCGCACGCAGGTCGCCTCGCCGGAGCTCGAGATCGTGTTCTCTTCGTCGGTGTCGATGACGTTCCGGGCGATTCCGCTCGGCGCCGGCTTCGACTGCGCGCTCCTGCTGGTTCGGCCGACCGCTCTGCGCGCCCCCGACTCGCCGAGCGAGCGCTTCAACTTCACGAACGCGGAGGCGCTCGTGGCGACGCGGCTCGCGAAGGGCCTAACAATCGGCGAGATCGCCGTGCAGCTCGGCATCTCGGTCGAGACCGTGCGCTGCCACCTGAAACAAGCCTTCGTGAAGGCCGGCGTGCACCGCCAGGCCGAGCTCGTCGCGGTGATGCTGCGCGGTTGAGTGGCCGCGCGCCCTGACGCGCGCCGCAGCAGGCGCAGCACACGGGCACCCGCGCCGCGGAGCGTGCGCACGGGATGGGGCGAGCCCCCGCCGGGCCACTGACTCCGAGTTTTTCCGTGAACAACCCGCGGTCCGTGCCACGTCGAACCCCCGCGCCGCATCCCGCGGCATCAGGGGGACCCATGAAGAAGATCGGCCTATTGCTCGCAGCGTGTTTCGCTCTCGCCGCGCAGTCCGCGCTCGCGCAGGACTTCGCTCGGCCCGGCCCGTACGCCGCGCTGAACGGCGTCACCGCCATCGAGACCATCGACGGCGACGGCACGACCGAAGTGGCGACGGGCCTCGGCGCGCGCCTCGGCTATCGCCTCTCGCCGCAGCTCGCGGTCGAAGGTCTCGTGGATTGGTCGGGCGACTTCGCGGACGGCCCGTTCGACCTCACCTCGACGACCATCACCGGCAACGTGAAGGTCTACTTCGCGCAAGACCAGCTGCAGCCGTATCTGCTCGCCGGCATCGGCACGCAGATCGCGGACACGAACCTCGGCGACAGCGAGAGCGCGTTCGCGGCGCGGGTCGGCGGCGGCTTCGACTACTACCTGAGCGAGCGCTTCGGTCTGCTCGGCGAGGTCGCCTACACGATCCCGACGGGCGACCTCGACGGCCTCGACTACGTGAGCGTCGGCTGGGGCGTGTTCTACCGCTTCTGAGGCTGGCGAAATCCCAACGACCGCCGCCGGACGCGAGTCCGGCGGCGGTTCGGTTTTTCCGCGCAGGTCCCCATGTCGCGCGGCCGTTAGGGCGGCGGCAACCGGCCGCACGAAGCGGCCATGGGGGGACCACACGTGAAGAATCTCGCACTCGCGATCACTCTGTTTCTCGCGCTCGGCGCGACGGCCGCGCACGCGCAGGACTACGCGCGCTCCGGCACGTACGGCCAGCTCAACGGCGTCGCCAGCATCGACAACTTCGACGGCGTGCCGAGCTCGGCGTTCGACACCGCGATCGGCGTCTCGGCGCGCCTCGGCTACCGCTTCGACCCGAATCTCGCGGTCGAAGGGCAGGTCGAGTACTCGGGCGACTTCGCGTGCTGCGGCGCCGATCTCACCGCCACCGTCGTGACGATCAACGCCCGCTACTACCTGATGACCGAGCGCGTGCAGCCGTACGCGATGGCAGGCCTCGGCGGCGCCTTCGGCAGCTTCGACGCGCCCGGCTTCGGCTCCGCCGACGACAGCGGCTTCGCCGTCAAGTTCGGCGGCGGCCTCGACTACTACGTCAGCGAGTCGTGGGGCCTGACGGCGGAGCTCGCCTACAACATCGGCACCGGCGACATGGACGACTTCGACTACCTCGGCATCGGCTGGGGCGCGTTCGTCCGCTTCTAGTCCGACGTCGCATTCGGAGCCGCTGCCGGGGACGACCCGGCAGCGGCTCTTCGCGTTTCAGCGCTTGCGCAGCAGCGTGAGCCCGTCGGAGATCGGGGTCATCACGCAGTCGACCCGCGCGTCGGCCGCGACCGCGTCGTTGAACGCGCGGATCGCGCGCGTGTTCTCGTCCTGCGCCGCCGGATCGATCACGGCGCCGCTCCACAGCACGTTGTCCACGAGGATCAGGCCGCCCGGCCGCGTGCGCTTCAGGATCTCTTCGTAATAGGTCGCGTAGTTCGCCTTGTCGGCGTCGATGAACGCGAGATCGAAGCGCGGCGCCTCCGGCAGCGCGCGCAGCGTCTCCGCCGCCGGCGCGATGCGCAGCTCGATGCGGTCCGCGACGCCCGCCGCGCGCCACGCCCGCTGCGCGATCGCGGTCCACTCCGCCGACACGTCGCAGCAGAGCAGCCGCCCGCCCGGCGCGAGTCCGCGCGCGATCGCCAGCGACGAGTAACCCGTGAAGGTGCCCACCTCGACCGCCTCGCGCGCACCGATCAGCCGCGCGATCAGCGTGAGGAACGCGCCCTGCTCGGGCGCCACCTGCATGACCGCGATCGGCCCGAGCTTCGCGGTCTCCGCGATCAGCTCGCGCTGCACCGCGTCCGGCGGCGTGCCGTGGGCGACGAGGTAGGCGTGCAGCTCGGGCGAGAGGCCGAGGGACTTCAGCTGCGGGTCGCTCATCGGGGCTCGCTACTTCTTCAACTTCACCATGCGGCCCTCGAGCGCGACGTTCGCGACGAAGGCACCGGCGACGCAACGGAACTGCGTTGCACTCGAGAGGTCGTTGTGGCGGGTGATCGAGCGTACGTCCACGACGGCGTCGGCGCCGAGGGCGCGTGCTCGCGACTGCAGCGCGATCACCGCCGAGAGGAACGCGATCTGGCACGCCGCCTCGTCGGACTTGTTGGCCGCGTTCGTGCTCTTGTTCGCCTTGAACACGCCGAGGTCGCTCGTCGTAGCCGCGTGAGGCGCGCCCGCCATGTAGAAGGGGACGTCGAGCAGGTTGCCGTGCCCGTGGCCTTCGGCTTTGGCTTTGGCGACGTCGAAGTCGTGAAAAGTGTTTCGCGCGCTCGCGGGCGAAGCCGAGGCGAGCACGAGTCCCAGGGCGACGAGGCGACCGAAGCGGAGCATTGCGTCCTCCTTGTCAGGCGCCATCCCAGCGCCTGAAGATCAGCGACGTGTTCACGCCGCCGAATGCGAAGTTGTTGCTCATCGCGAACTCGCAGTCGAGGGCGCGCGGCGCGCCCGCGATGTAGTCGAGCTCGGCGCAGCGCGGATCGACGCGCTCCAGGTTGAGCGTCGGGGCGACCCAGCCCTCGCGCTGCATCTCGATCGTGAGCCAGGCCTCGAGCGCGCCGCACGCGCCGAGCGTGTGGCCGAGCGCGCCCTTCAGCGAGCTGACCGGTGCGCCGGTGCCGAGCGCCGCGAGCGTGGCGTGGCTCTCGGCGATGTCTCCGGCCTCCGTCGCGGTGGCGTGGGCGTTCACGTAACCGATCGCGCGCGCGGGCAGCCCAGCGTCGCGGAGCGCGAGCTCCATCACCCGCTGCATGCCTTCGGCGTCCGGGTTCGTGATGTGCTTGCCGTCGCAGTTGGTGCCGAAGCCGACGATCTCGGCGTGGATTCGCGCCCCCCGCGCGCGCGCTCGTTCGAGGCTCTCGAGCACGAACGTCGCCGCGCCTTCGCCGACCACGAGGCCGTCCCGCTCGGCGTCGAACGGGCGCGGCGTGCGGGTGGGCTCGGCATTGCGCGCGGACGTCGCATACAAGACGTCGAAGACCGCGGCGTCGATCGGGTGAAACTCCTCGGCGCCGCCGGCGAGCATCACGTCCTGCCTTCCGTAGCGAACCGCCTCGACGCCGTACCCGATGCCTTGGCTGCCCGACGTGCACGCCGTGCAGGTCGCCTGCACGCGGCCGCGCACGCCGAAGAACTGCGCGAGGTTGGCCGCGACGGTGTGGCTCATGTGCTGGACGTAATCGTTCGGACGGATTCCGGACAGGGTGCGCTCCAGCATGAACTTGCGCGCCCACGACTCCACGGCCGGCGGGCTGCCGGACGTCGAGCCGTAGGAGATGCCCGTCGTGCCGTCGCCGATCGAAGCGTCGCCGAGCAGGCCGGCATCCAGGAGCGCGAGCTCGGTGGCGCGCGCCGCCAGCAGCGCGACCCGCCCCATGCTGCGGGTGCGCTTGCGGTCGTAGTGCGCCGGCACCTCGAAGCCGTGCACCCGCGCCGCGAGCTGGGTGCGCATGCCAGCGATCTCCGCGAGCTCGGGCAGCCGCTCGACCCCGGAGCGCCCGGCGCGCAGCGCCGTGCCTACCGCCTTCCAGTCTCCGCCGAGCGGGCAGAGGCCCGCCATGCCGGTGACGACGACGCGTCGCGGGATCACGCGAGCCCGCCGTTCACCGAGATCGTCTGCCCGGTGATGTACGCGGCGTCGTCCGAGAACAGGAACTCGACGAGTGCGGCGACCTCCTCGGGGCGGCCGACGCGGCGCATCGGGATGAGCTTCTCGATCTCCTCGCGCGGGGCGCCGGCGATCATCTCCGTCTCGATCAGTCCGGGGGCGACGCTGTTCACGGTGATGTCGCGCTTCGCGAGCTCGAGGGAGAGTGAGCGCGCCGCGGCGCTGAGCCCCGCCTTCGACGCGGCGTAGTTCACTTGTCCGCGGTTCCCGATCACCCCGGACGCCGACGACATCACGACGATGCGTCCGCCGCGATGCGCGCGCACCATCGGCATCACGAGCGGCTGCACGACGTTGTAGAAACCGTCGAGATTGGTGCGAATCACGCGATCCCAGGCCTCGGGCTTCATCGCGGGGAATGGCGCGTCGGCGTTGACACCCGCGTTGCAGACCACGCCCCAGAACGGGCCGTGCGCCGCCAGGTCCGCCGCGAGGGCTTCGCCGGTTGCCTCGCGGTCCGCGACGTCGAAGGGCAGCAAGCCGGCGTCACCGCCGCTCGCGACGATCTCCGCGCGAGCCGTCTCGGCTTCGTCGCGGCGGCTGCGGTAGTTCAGCGTGATCGCGAAGCCCGCGCGCGCGAGGCGCAGCGCGACGGCGCGGCCGATGCCGCGACTCCCTCCCGTGACGAGCACGCGACGCACGTGCAGGGTGGCTCCAATCTTCTGCGGGGTCTTTCGGCGCGTCCCTAACGAGTCGCGCCCTCGGCGGCGCTCGGAGTGAAGCAGCTGATGCGGCCGGCGGCCAGAAGCTCGCCGCTCGCGGCGTCGCGCACCTCGGTGTCGAACGAGGCGGGGCCGAGGGCCGCGCCCCACTTCCGTGTGACGCGTACGCGCAGGGATTGGCCGCGGAGCAGGCGCGGCGCGAGGACGTCGAAGCGTCTCGCGCCGACCAGAAAGCCGATGCGGGCCGGGCCGGCGTCCTCCGCGATAAGGCGCGCGTGGGCCGCGACGCACTGGGCCGCCAACTCGATCGCCGCGTAGCCCGGCGCGTGGCCTTCGGAATCGAGCAGCGCCGCGAGGTCGTCGGTACAGGCCTCGCACTCGGTCGAGTCCACGCCGTGCGCGACGACGCGCCGCAGCCAGAGCATCGGCGGAGCATGCGGAACGAGGGCGTGAATCGGGCCGAGCTCAGGCATCGCGATCGGGCTCCGCCCAGAAATCGAAGAAGTTGAACCACTGCAGCGGCGCGCGGCGACAGAGGTCCGCGAGCCAGTCCGCGTACTGCTGGGCGTAGTGCGCGAGCGCACCTCGGCGATCGCTGCGCGGCAACGCGATGCGATCCGCGAACGGGCGCACCTCCACCCGATAGCGGCGCGCGCCCGTGCGCAGCGCGCTCATCGTGACGACCGGGCAGCGCAGCAACGCGGCGAGGCGCAACGGGCCCTCGGGCAGGAGCGCGGTGCCGCCGAGGAAGCGCACCGCGATGCCGGCCCCGCGCGCGCCGGCCGGCAAGCGATCCGCCAGGATCGCCACCACGCCGCCGTCGGCGACCTGCTGCCGAGCGGCGATCAGGTGGGAGAAGCTGCCGGGCACGACCTCGACGATGCGCACGCGGCCGGCGCGCGGGCGGATGCGCTCGAGCGACTCGACGAGGCCGGCGATGCGGCGCGCGTTCGCCTCGTGCACGAGCACGGTCACGCCCACGGGCGAGAAGCCGGCGAGCAGCCGCATCGCCTCGAAGCTTCCGACGTGCGCGCCGAGCAGGACGATGCCGCGGCCGTTTCGCGTGAAGCGCCACATCGCTTCCATGCCGTCGCGCTCGAGCGCGAAGTCGCCTTCGGGGCTCAGGAACAGGCCGACGCGGTCGAGCGTCGCGCGCCCGAACTCGAGGAAGTGGCGGTAGACGTCGCGCGTGCGCGGAGGCCGCGGGAGGACCCGGGCGAGGTAGTCGCGCGAGGCGCGGCGCGAGGCGGCGTCGGTCGCGAAGAAGTAGGCCACGATCGGGTGCAGGAGCAGCAGCGCCAGCCAGCGCCCCGCGACGCGGTAGGCGAGCACGACGATCCGCATGCCCAACAATGCGCCGCGTTCGGGCTTGCTCCACCACGTCGCCCTGGCCGCTTCCCGCCGCTGCCGCCTTCGCCACAACAAGCCGGGCGCGCGCAGCAGCATCCCCGCGATCAGGCGCGTGTGCATCCACGAGATGCGCGCATTGTCCCCCAACAAGCGGAAGTGCGAGACGCCCCCGGTCGGGTAGTCGATTCGCGCAGGCACGTTCACGATCGGAACGCCTGCCCAGTCCATGCGAACCGCGAGCTCCGGATCGAACTCCATGCGGTCGCCGCAGGGGTGGCGGGCGAGCACTGCGTTCGCAGCGGCGATCGGCACGCAGCGCAGGCCGCACAGGGGGTCGGCGATCGCGCGCGAGAGCGTCTCGAGGTGCGCACACCAGATGGAAAGCTTGCGGCCGCGGAGGCGGCTGGCGGGGGCGTCGGCGCCGAAGAGCGGCGCCGCGAGCACGAGCGCGTCCGGATGCGCGCGCGCCGCTGCGAGCAGGGCGGGCCACGCCGCCGGGTCGTGCTGTCCGTCCGCGTCGACGAGCAGCGCGTGGCTGAAGCCGGCGCGCTCCGCTGCGGTCAGGCCCGTGCGAAGCGCCGCGCCCTTGCCGCGATTGCGCTCGTGGCGGAGCAGCGAGACGAACGCGTGCCCTGCGCGCGCCGCCTCGAGCGCCGCTCGGGTCTCGGCGCCGCTGCCGTCGTCCACCACGAGACAGGGCAGGGCGAGCTTCGCGATCGCGTCGAAGAGCGCGGCGAGCGCGTGAGGCTGGTCGTAGAGCGGAACGATCACGCAGGCGTTCATGCGCGCACTCGAACGCGGCCCGAGCTGATCGGGCCGTCGTCGTCGCGCATCTCGAAGGCGAAGGTGTTCGGCTCGCTTCCCTTCGAGAGGCGCAGCGCGAAGGTCGCACCGGGGCGAATCGGACGGCGGAACTTGAGCGCTTCGAGCGCGACGACTTCGAGCTCGCGCGCCAGCCATTCGGCGAGCGCGCGCACCGCCCAGTGCAGCTGCGCGACGCCCGGGACGATCGGGTCGCCGGGAAAGTGCCCGGCGAAGCAGGCGTGCCCAACGGGCACGTGCAGTCGCAGCTCGCGCGCATCCGCCTCGTCGCGGGCGTCGAGGCGCTCGGGCGCGGCACCGCTCATCGGCGGGCCCGAGCGCCGAGGAGGTGCGCGAGGGCGCGATCGAGCGGGTGGTCCTCGAAGCGCCCGAAACGGGCCCGCCGCACGACGTACTCGCTCGCGAACAGGCTGCCGATCGCGAGATAGGACCCAAGGCCGGACCACGCGGCCCACCACGCGCGGGGCGCGAACGCCGCGAGCGCGAGCACGGTCGCGGCGTTGACCGCGAAGAACGCGCACCAGACTCCCGTCACGCTGCGGCAGTAGGCCACCTCGGCGGGCGTGAGGTCCGGGTGCGTCGTTCGCGCGAGCCGCTCGACGAAGGGTGGGCCGGCACGCAGCGTCCGCCCGAAGCTCGCGAGCAGCGCCAGGCTGGCGAGCGCGGGTGCGGCGAGCAGCAGCGCGGGCGAGTTCGTGAGCGCGGTCGCCGCAGCGACCGCGGCGAGCGCCAGCGCCGGCCCTGCCAGCGCGCGCCCCCAGGCCTGCGCGCGCGCCGGGGCGGTGAGCAGCATGCGCAGTACGGCGAGGGCGAGCAGCGCGAATCCGACGTTGCGCGCCTCGAAGCGGCCGAGCGCGAACCAAACGACGAACGGGTAGGCCAGGGCTGCGGCCGCCCCCGCGCCCGCTGCGGCCGCGCGCGCCGCGTTCACGCGCGCGCCGCTTGCCGGGCGACCTTCGCGTGCACGAGCTCCACCACGTCGCTCACGCGTCGCACGCTGCGCAGCTCCTCGTCCTCGAGCTTGAGGCCTGTCTCTTCCTCCAGCCGAACCGCGAGCTCGATCGCATCGATGCTGTCGAGGTCGAGCTCCTCGCGCAGCCGCGCCTCGAGGGTGACCTGGGCGGCGTCGAGTGCGAAGGACTCCACGAGCAGGTCGCGCAGGCGCCCGAAGATCTCTTCGCGGGACGCATTCATCGTGCGCGCGCCTCGGCGACGAACTCCGCGAGACTCGCGATCGTCGCGAACCGCCGCTTCGTGGCTTCGTCGTCTTCGTCCACGCGGATGCCGTACTTCTCCTCGAGCGCGAGGGCGATCTCGAGCGCATCGAGGGAGTCGAGGCCGACGCCGTCGCCGAACAAAGGCTCTTCGCGCGGCAGGTCCGCAGCCGTCACGTCCTCGAGCACGAGGGTCTCGATGATCAGAGCCTTCAGCTCGCCTTCCAACGCTTCACGCGACATTCGCCACCGCCCCGCTCTCGAATCGGCGCTGCAGCTCTTCGGTCGCACGGCGCGCGCCGAGCGCGCCGTCGCGCTCCGCCGCCAGTTCACGGGCCGATAGGTCTGGTCCGACACTCAGTGTGTAACGAACTCGCTCACCGGGGATCGCCCACCACGGCTGGTCTTTCCCGAGCATGCGCGGGCTGCACTCGATGCGAACCGGGCGCCACGGGGCACCGCTCGCGAGCGCGATGTGGGCGGCGCCGCGCTTGAAGGCGCGCAGGCCCGCGGCCGTCGAGCGCGACCCCTCCGGAAACATCACGAGCGTGCGGCCCGCGCGCAGGCGGCGCGCGCACTCGGCGACCATCTCGGCGCCCTCGTCGTTGGGCACGTAGCCCGCCAGCCCGACGATTCCGCGCAGGAACGGGTTGCGCCAGGCGGCGGCCTTCACGATGCAGTCGGCCTGCGGGAGATGGGCGATCAAGAGCACGACGTCGATCAGAGTCGGGTGGTTGGCGACGACGATCGCGGGTCCGCCGGCGAGCCGCTCTGCGCCGCGCACCTCGACCGACCACAGCCCTAATACGTCGCCCAACCAGGCGAACGCGCGGAACGCGCGCTGGATCCAGCGCTGGGCGGTGAGGTCGCCGGGGGACCGCCCATCGGCGAGCCGCGCGGCGGGCAGCACCAGCGCGACGAGCAGCAGGGCGCCGACGCCGAAGGTCGCGAACATCGCGGTGCCGCAGGCGCGATGGAGGGCGACCGCTGCGCGCCCGGGCGCGGTCGCCGAAGTTCGCGCCGCGTTCTCCACTGTCACACGCATGGGCCGACGTACACTCGCACGCGCACTCCGCGCGATCAATCGAATTTCAGCGAGGCGGCGGACCCAGCATGCGAGCGTTCCGATGTGGGTGAGACGAGTGGCCTGCGCGGCGCTGCTCGCGCTCGCCCCCGCCCTCGCGCTCGCCGGCGAGCCCGAGGACGCGCGCATCGCCGAGCGCGTCGCGAGCCTGCGCGCAGACGGGCCCATCGAACGCGCGTTCGTCGAGACGAAGACGCTCGCGTTGCTCGCGGCTCCGCTCGAGAGCCGCGGCGTTCTGGGCTTCGAGCCGCCCGATCGACTGCGCTGGGAGATCCTCGCGCCGGAGCCCTCGCTGCTGCGCATCGACGGCCGCCGCATGGAGCTCGCGCGGCCGGGGGCCGCGGCCCGGCGGATCGACCTCGCTGCGGACGCCGGGGCGCGAGGCCTCGTCGACGCCGTCCGCCTCCTGCTCGCGGGCGACCTCGCCGCGCTGCGGCGCGGCTATGCGCTCGGCCTCGACGAGGCCGGCGACGCGTGGAGGCTCGCGCTCACGCCCCGCGAGGCGGCCGAGCGGCGCATCGTCGCGCGCATCGAGATCGCGGGCGCGGGGCGCGCGCCGCGCGAGCTGTGGCTCCATTTCGCGAACGGCGACCTCTCGCACGTCGCCTTCGCGTCGCCGCGGTGAGCGCGCGCGGCCGCCTCGCCCTCGCGGCGCTCTGGCTGGCGCTGGCCGTCGGCATCGTCGCGCAGCGTTGGCGCGTTTCGGACGAGCTGCCCGCCCTGATCGCGAGCAGCGAGCACCCCGAGCTCGCCGAGCTGTCGCAGCGCGTCTCGGGGGGGCCGGCGGCGCGCACGCTCGCCGTCGTGATCCGCGCGCCCGCACCCGAGGCGGCCCTCGCCGCAGCGCGCGAGCTCGCAGGGCAGCTGCGCGGGCGCCCCGACCTCGAGGCCGTCGTCCTCGGGCCGCCCGCCGGTGCACTCGATGCCCTCGAGGCGCTCTACTTCCCGCGCCGCTTCGCCTTCGCGCGCGGCGAGGACGGGCGCCTGACGGCGTCCGGCGACGCGCCGCTGCGCGAGCGCGCGCGCGCGCTGAAGGCGGCGCTGAACGGGCCCGAGGGCGGCTGGATCGCGCAGCACGCCGCGCAGGATCCCCTGCTGTTGTTTCGCGCGCAGCTCGCGCGTCTCGAGCCCGCTCGGCGCGGCGCGCTCGAAGCGCGAAGCGGGCAGTGGGCGACCGCGGACGGCGCTGCCGTGCTGTTCGCCCGCACGCGCGCCTCGCCGTTCGACTCGAAGGCGCACGCGCCGCTGCTCGCGCTGCTCGAGGCCACGCGCGCGCGGCTCGCCGCCCGCGGCGCGCAGCTCGAGCTGAGCTCGCTGCACCGCTTCGCGGCGGACGCCCAGGGCGTCGCTCAGCGCGACGCGCAGCGCATCTCGGCGCTCTCGCTCGCGCTCGTTGTCGCGCTCTTCGCCACGCTCTTCGGATCGCTGCGCGCGCTCGCCGCCGCCGCGATCCAGCTTGCGCTCGCCCTCGCGACCGCGACCGCGGCCTGCCTGCTCGCCTTCGGCAGCCTGAGCCTGCTCACCGTCGCATTCGGCTCGACCTTGATCGGCGTGTGCGTGGACTACCCGATCCATCTCGCGCACCACCACGCGCTCGCGGGTGACGCGCGCGGCCCGCTGGCGACGCTGCGCGCCGTCGCACCCGCCCTCGTCGTCGGCGCCGCGACCTCGATCGCGGGTTTCGCGGGGTTGGGCGTCGCCGAGCTGCCGGGGCTGCGCGAGCTCGGACTGTTCGGCTTCGTCGGCCTCGTCGCCGGCCTCGCTGCGCTCTGGGTGATCGCGCCGATCTTTCCGCGCGTGCTCGCGCCGACCCGCGCCCAGCGCGCGCTCGCCGC
>CAZCTH010000113.1:0-16432 GCA_964501435.1 uncultured Spirochaetales bacterium
GCGCCTGACGCGCCGCGACGAGACGGCTCGCGCGGCGAGCCACCTCGCGCTGGAGTGGCTGCCGGCCGATCGCGGAGAGGCGGCGCTCGCGACGGCCGCTCGCGCGCTGTCGGACTCCGCCGGCGCCGCGCTCGCCCCTTGCGCCGACGCCTTCGAGCGCGCACTCCGCGCGGACCTCGGCGCCGAGAGCCTCGCGCGGGCTCTCGCGCCGGGCGACGCCTTCACGGACGCCTACGTCGCGCTCGCGCTGGAACGCCTCGCGGCCGCGTCGCCCGAGCGCGCGCTGGCGCTGCGCGACGGCACGCGCATCGCGCCCGACGGCGCCGTCGCACGCGCAACCGCCCATGCGCGCGCGGCCGAAGTGCGCGGCGTGCTCGGGGCCGTGCGCGCGGTGGCCGGCGCGCTCGCGCCGTCGGGTGAGAGCGAGCGCGCGTTGCATGCGTGGCTCGCGCCCGAGCGGTCGCCAGAAGACTTCGCCGCAGCGCTCGCGCAGGCGACTCGCGCCGAAGCGCGATGCGCCGCGGCGTCTCCCTGATTCTCACGCCCGCGGTCCCGCGGAGCTATCCCGTGAACGATCTCTCGACGCGCGCTTCGCGCCCGCGCGAGCGCCTGCTCGCGCTCGGCGCCGCACCGCTTTCTGACGCAGAGCTGCTCGCGTTGTTGCTGCGGACGGGCGCGCGCGGCCGCGCCGTGCAGCAGGTGGCCGAGCAGCTCCTCGCGGGCGGTGGGCTCGCGGCGCTGGCGCAGGCGGCGTGCGGCGAGCTCGCGGCGATCGCGGGCATCGGGCCCGCCAAGGCGGCGACGCTGCTCGCCGCCTTCGAGCTGGGCCGCCGGCTCGCCGCGACGCCGCTCGAGCGCGGCGCCCGCTTCGGCTCACCAGAGGACGTCCATCGCCACTTCCACCCGCGCCTGCGCGACGCTCCGGCCGAGCAGTTCCACATCGTGCTGCTCGACGCGCGCCACCGCGTGCTGCGCAGCGTGCTGGCTTCTCAAGGCACGCTGACCGCGAGCCTCGTCCACCCGCGCGAGGTGTTCCGGCCCGCGCTGCGCGAGTCGGCTGCGGCGCTGGTGCTGGTGCACAACCACCCGAGCGGCGACCCGACGCCGAGCCGCGAAGACCGCGAGATCACGCGCCGGCTCGCCCGGGCAGGCTCGCTGCTCGGGGTGCCCGTGCTCGACCACGTGATCGTCGCCGACCGGGGCTACGCGAGCCTGCGCGAGCAGGGCGACCTCGTCGTGCCCGCGGACGGAGACGAGTAGGGCGGGCGCCGCTGGGTGAGTAAAGCCCACGCAGGTTCGCGCCGAGAAGCGGGCCATGTCGCGCCAGATCCTGCCCAGCGATCGCCGCCGCTCGCGCCGCGAGCGCGCGGAGATCCGCGTGCAGTACGAGAGCGTCGACGAGCTCTTCACCGAGTTCACGCGCGACATCAACGAGGGCGGCGTGTTCGTCGCGACCGACAACCCGCTCGGTCTCGACGAACCCGTGGAGCTGTCGTTCCAGCTGCCCGGCGGCGAGGACGCGATTCACGTGACCGGACGGGTCGTCCGCGTCCAGACCAAGGACGAGGACGGAGTCGCCGGCATGGCGGTCGAGTTCGACGCCCTCGACGCCGCCGCGCGCGGCGCCGTCGATCGGCTGGTGCGGAGCCTGCGCAGCGGGCGCTGAGGGCGGCGAGACCCTAGAAGGGGATCTCGTCGTCCGGCGGCGGGCCGCCGTCGTAGCCGCCGCCTCCGCCCATGGGCGATCCGCCACCGCCGCCGCCCTGGCCACCGCGCGGTGCGCCACCACCGCCGCCGCCCCCCGCACCGCCACCGCTTCCGATGAACTGCACGGTGTTCGCGACGACTTCGGTCGTGCGCTGCTTCTGGCCTTCCTTGTTCTCCCACTCGCGCGTCTGCAAGCGGCCCTCGATGTAGACCGTGCGGCCCTTGGCGAGGTACTGCGCACACAGCTCCGCCGTACGGCCCCAGGCGACGATGCGATGCCACTCGGTGCGCTCTTCGCGCCCGCTGCCGTCCTTCTTGTTCCAGGACTCGCTCGTCGCGATCGAGAAGTTCGCGACCGGCTGCCCGCCCGGCGTGTACCGCAGCTCGGGGTCGCGGCCGAGGTTGCCGACCAGGATCACCTTGTTGACGCTCGCCATTTCGTTCTCCGACGGAACTCGGGGTGTGACCGGCATCTTGGTTGGTCGCGCCGATGGCGTCAAGCACGCGTGTTACTTTGCGCGCTCGATTCATGCTCTACACCGCCCGCTTCTGTCTGATCGCGCTCTACACCGTCGTGTGGGGGGCGATCGCGACCGTCGCCGCGCCGTTCAGCGGCGAGGCGATCGTGTGGGTCGCGCGCAACTGGATCCGCTGGATCTTCGCCACCTGCGGCGTGCGCGTGGAGGTCGAAGGGCTCGAGCACGTCGCAGCCGCGAAGACCGCCGTCTACATGTCGAACCACCAGAGCGTGCTCGACATCGGGGCGATCGTGGAGACGCTGCCCGTCTCGTGGCGCTTCGTCGCGAAGAAGGAGCTCACCTACGTGCCCTTCTTCGGGTGGGCGCTCGGGCTCTCCGACCAGATCGTGATCGATCGCGGAAATCGGCGGCGTTCGATCGAGAGCCTGCGCCGCGCGGCCGAGCGCGTCCGCGGCGGCGCGAACGTGATCATCTTTCCCGAGGGCACGCGCAGTCCGGACGGCACGCTGCAGCCCTTCAAGAGCGGCGGCTTCCATCTCGCGCTCGACGCCCAGGTGCCCGTGATCCCCGTGACCGTCTCGGGCTCCGCATCGCTCACGCCCAAGCGCTCGCTCGAGGTGCGCTCGGGAACGATCAAGGTCGTGTACGGCGCGCCGATCCCTACCGCAGGGCTCGCGGGGCGCGACCGCGAGCGCCTGAAGCAGCGCGTCGCGGAGGCGATTCGGGCCGGCTATGACCCGGAGTTGCAGGCGCGTCGTTGACGCTGTCCCGAGCGGCTGCGTAAGCTGCGCGGGTTGCCCATCGCGGGGGTGAGGGGCGCATGGCCAAAGCTGCGGCCGGACGAAAGGCTCGCGCGCGCGCTTCCTTCACCGGGGCGGGCTTCGCGAATGGGATCGTTGCGCGCGAAGCCGGGGGCGTCCTGCTCGTCGGTGTCGTCGCGCTGTGCGCCGTCGCGCTCTGGAGCTTCGACCCGAACGACGTGCTGTTCCAGCTCGGCGGGGTGACGAACGCCGCGGGCGGCGCGGGCGCCACGCTCGGCGGCCTGTTGATGCAGTTCGCGGGGGTGGCCGCCTGGGGCATCCTGCTCGCGCTGGCGATCGTCTCGGCCCAGCTCGTGACCGGCGGACGACTCGTCGTCCCCGCCCGCATCTGGGTGGCCACGGCCGTCTCCTTCACCGCCGTCGCGAGCCTCGCCTCGGTGCTCCCGGCGCTCGCGCCCGCGCGCTTCGGCGGCCTCACGGGCGGCTGGGTGGGCGGCGCGCTGGCCGGCGCGGAGTCGGCGCTGCTCAGCCACTACGGGGCGTTCGTGCTGAACGCGCTGATCCTCGCGGTCGGCATCGCGGGCTACTTCGGCGTCCCGGCCGGCGAAGCGCTCGCGGCGCTCGGGCGCGGCGGCGTCGCGGCCTCCGAGGTCGCCGGCCGGCTCGCCGTGGCCTTCGGCGGCTGGGCCCATCGCGCAGGCCTCGCGTCCTTCGCGGCCGCCGAGCAGAGCTGGACCCAGCTTCAGGTGTGGCGCGAGCGGCGCGCGCGCCGCGAGCGGGTCGCCGAGACGCGCGAGGAGCTCGCCGGCGCGACCGCAGACGCTCCCACCCCGGCGACCCAGATCGCGGGCGAGGCGCCCGTCGCGGACGCGGAGTCGGAGCCGGCCGCACCCGCTGCGTCGCCGGAGAAGGCCGCGCGGCCGCGCGGAGGCGTGGCGGCGCCGGCGATCGTGGACCACGCGAAGGAGCGCAAGCGCGAGCCCGAGCAGGAGACCTTCACGTTCGCCGAAGCCACATCCACGGGGCCGTACGAGCCGCCGGACGTCGCGGAGATCTTCCAGCCGCCGCCCGAGAACGCGCGCCGCTACGACCGCGACAGCTTGATCATGAACTCGCGGATCCTCGAGAAGAAGCTCGCGGACTTCGGCGTGCTCGGGCGCGTCGTCACGGTGCACCCCGGTCCGGTGATCACGATGTACGAGTTCGAGCCGGCCCCGGGCGTGAAGGTCAACCGCATCACGAACCTGTCCGACGACCTCGCGCTCGCGCTGCGCGCGATCTCGATCCGCATCATCGCGCCGATCCCGGGCAAGTCGGTGGTCGGCATCGAGGTGCCGAACGCGGAGCGGGAGACCGTCTACATCCGCGACCTGCTCGAGGCGCCGACGTTCCGGAAGAGCCCGAGTCGCCTGACGCTCGCGCTCGGGAAGGACATCTTCGGCAACCCCGTCGAGGCGGACCTCGCGTCGATGCCGCACCTGCTCGTCGCCGGCGCGACGGGCACCGGCAAGAGCGTGTTCTTGAACTCGCTGCTCTGCTCGATCCTCGTGCGCGCGACGCCCGACGAGGTGAAGCTGCTGCTCGTCGACCCGAAGCTGCTCGAGCTCTCGATCTACGAGAAGATCCCGCACCTGATCGCGGACGTGGTCACGAACCCGAAGCGCGCGTCGGCGGCGCTGCAGGGCATCGTGCTGAAGATGGAGGAGCGCTACCAGTCGATGGCGGCGCTCGGCGTGCGCAACATCGCGCAGTTCAACGCCCGCGTGGACGAGGCGAAGGCCGCGGGCCTGAAGACCTACCGGCTGCGCCCGAAGCCCGGCGAGGCCGAGGGCCGCGAGGTCGAGTACCAGCGCATCCCGTACATCGTGGTCGTGATCGACGAGCTCGCGGACCTGATGGTCGTCTCCGCGCGCGACGTGGAGGAATCGCTCCAACGCCTCGCGCAGATGGCGCGCGCGTCGGGCATCCACCTCGTGCTCGCGACGCAGCGCCCCAGCGTCGACGTGCTCACCGGCATCATCAAGGCGAATTTTCCGGCGCGCATCTCGTTCCAAGTCTCGTCGCGCACCGACTCGCGGACGATTCTCGACCAGGGCGGCGCCGATCAACTGCTCGGACAAGGCGACATGCTGTTCCTTCCCCCCGGAACCTCGAAGCTCGCGCGCCTGCACGGCCCCTACGTCAGCGAGCGCGAGGTCACGAAGCTCGTGGAGCACCTGCGCCGCCAGGGCGCGCCCAAGTTCGACGAAGAGCTGTATCGCGCCCCCGAGGAGAGCGAGGACGGCGAGACGATCGATCCGGACGACGTGGACGAGCACTACGACATGGCGGTGCGCATCGTCGCCGAGACCCGCAACGCGTCGATCTCGTACCTGCAGCGACGGCTGAAGGTCGGCTACAACCGCGCCGCGCGCATGATCGAGCAGATGGAGCGGGAAGGCGTCGTCGGCCCGCAGATCGGCGTGAAGCCGCGCGAAGTCTTCGTCGCTCCGATCGGGGAGGACGCCGATGCGTGACGCCACGCGCGCGCTGCGCGGGCTCGCCGCGGCGCTCTGCCTGAGCGCGGTCGCCGCCGGCGCAGCGGGCGGCGACGACGCGCCGGCGGCGACGCCCGCGCCAAAGCCGAAGCCCGCTCCGGTCGCCGCACCCGCGGCGCCGAAGCCGCCCGCCGCGCCCGCAGCGGACTGCGCCGCGACGCTCACCGCCCGCGTGCAGGCGCGCTACGACGGCATGCGCGAGCTCGAAGCGCGCTTCACGCAGCGCACCGTCAGCGCGCTCTCGCCCGGGGGAGACGTCGCGACCGGCCGCGTCGCGCTGGCGAAGCCCGGCCGCATGCGCTGGAGCTACGAGACGCCGCAGCCGAGCCTGGTGGTGAGCGACGGCGCGACGCTGTGGATGGTCGACCCCGCGGCGCGCGAGGCGCAGAAGCTGGCCGTGGGCGAGCAGTTCCTCTCCGGCGCCGCCTTCCAGTTCTTGTTAGGCAGCGGGCGCATCGCCGATGCCTTCCGGGTGACCGCCGACGGCTGCACCGCGCCGCGCGCGAAGTTGACGCTCACGCCCCGCGCCGAGGCGACCTACGAGTCGCTCGAGCTCGAGATCGACACGGCCACCGGCGAGGCGCACGCGACGGCGGTGCTCGACTTGTTCGGGAATCGCACCGAGGTCGAGTTCAGCGAGCTCCGCTACGACCGGGGCCTCCCCCCGAGCACGTTCCGCTACACGCCCGAGCCGGGGGTGCGCGTGATCGAGCTCGCCCCCGCGGCGAGCTGAGCCGTGTGGAATCCGACGCCGCGCTCGTCGGGTTTCCGTCGGTCCGATTCAATCGCGCGCAACGTTGCATCATCGAGCGGCACCCCGGGCGCAGGGTTGCGGCAACTCACGCGCACGGCGGCGGCGAGCCCGTCGACCGAGGTGCGGGACCCGGCGGCGCGCGGTCTTGGCGCGCGCGTTGCGCGGCGCCGACGGTTGACACCCCAAACGCGCATTCGTAGATTCGCTCGACGCCGAAAGTGTCGAAAAAACGGGGACTTGGAGCAGTCGCCCGCGCGCGCGAAGGAAGCCGACGAAACCGCCGGACGAGCGCAGCGCGGTACGCCGCGAGGAGCGCAGTCGCACGCTGCAGGGAGCGTCGGGGCCGGAGAGGGCGAACACCATGAATCGACCGAAAGCCAACGCCAGGGATGCGTCGCTCGGGCGGCGAGTCCTCGCGCGGCATATGGCTTGCAGCCGCAAGCGGATGCCGAGCGCGTTGTGCGGGCGGCGTAGTCGGGAGATGTCGCGATGAGCGAGTTCGACGAATCTGGACGCCGCGGGTTCTTGCGCCGCTTCTCTTCGGGTTCGCCGACCGGCCCGCGCGACGGCGACGAGGGGGAGCGCGAGCGCGGCATGGCGCGAACGCTGCAAGAGGAGGCGGAAGACCTCCGCGAGGCGCTGCGCTTCTTCGGCGGCGACTCCGCCGAGTTCCGTCGCCGGCTCGATCGCATCCTGGCCGAGTACGAAGCCCAGCGCCGCCGCGCGACCCTGCTCCGCGACCAGCTGGGCGACGCCGAGCGCCAGAACGAGAAGCTCGTGGCGACGCTCCAGGAGGCGAAGCAGCAGATCGAGCTGCTGAAGGAAGAGGTCGACAAGCTCTGCGCGCCGCCGAACACCTACGGCGTCTACCTGCGCGGCAACAAGGACGGCACCGCGGAGATCATCGTCGACGGCAAGGCGATGCGCGTGAACGTGCACCCGAACGTCGACGTCTCGCATTTCGAAGAGGGCCAGCTGGTGGTCCTGAACGAGGCGTTCAACGTGGTCGAGGGCGCGGGCTTCACGCAGCGCGGCGAGATCTGCTCGATCTCCGAGATCCTCGGCGACGGCCGTGCGGTCGTGCTCGGTCACACGGACGACGAGCGCGTCGTCACGCTCGCGTCGCCGCTGCGCCGCGAGCGGCTCAAGGTCGGCGACAACCTGCTCGTCGACACGCGCACGCAGTACGCGTTCGAGAAGATGCCCAAGAGCGCGGTGGAAGAGGTCGCGCTCGAGGAAGTGCCGGACGTGACGTACGGCCAGATCGGCGGCCTCGGCGAGCAGGTGCAGATCCTGCGCGACGCGATCGAGCTGCCGTACCTGCACCCCGAGGTGTTCGCGGAGCACAAGCTCCATCCGCCGAAGGGCATCCTGCTCTACGGCCCCCCGGGTTGCGGCAAGACGCTGATCGCGAAGGCCGTCGCCAACTCGCTCGCGAAGCGGATCGAGGAGAAGACGGGCCGTCAGACGCCCGCCTACTTCCTCAACGTGAAGGGCCCGGAGCTCCTCAACAAGTACGTCGGCGAGACGGAGCACAAGATCCGCGAGGTCTTCAAGCGCGCCCGCGAGAAGGCGAACGAAGACGTGCCGGTGGTGATCTTCTTCGACGAGATGGACTCGCTGTTCCGCATGCGCGGCTCGGGCATCTCGTCGGACATGGAGGCCACCGTCGTCGCCCAGTTCCTGAGCGAGATCGACGGCGTCGAGGCGCTGAAGAACGTGATCGTGATCGGCGCGAGCAACCGGCAGGATCTGATCGACCCCGCCGTGCTGCGGCCGGGCCGCCTCGACCTCAAGGTCAAGGTGAGCCGCCCGGACAAGGGCGCGGCGTTCGAGATCTTCACGAAGTACTTCACGCCCGACCTGCCGCTGCATCCCTCGATGACGAGCCGCTACGGCTCGGATCTCGGGAAGGCCGTGGAGCAGATGCTGCGCGAGACGATCGAGAAGATGTACTCGACCGGCGACGAGAACAAATTCCTCGAGGTCACGTACGCGAAGGGCGAGCGCGAGATCTTCTACTTCAAGGACTTCTCGAGCGGCGCGATGATCGAGAACATCGTCGCGCGCGCCAAGAAGATGGCCGTGAAGCGGCTGATCGACGCCAACGAGCGCGGCATCAAGATCGACGACCTACACACGGCGGTGCGGGACGAGTTCAAGGAGAACGAGGACCTGCCCAACACCACCAATCCCGACGACTGGGCGCGCATCTCCGGCCGGAAGGGCGAGCGCATCATCAACGTGCGCACGCTCATCACCGGAATCAGCCGGAAAGAGCGCTCCATCGAGAACGTCGACTCGGGGCAGTACCTCTAGGCGGCGGGCCGAGGCCCGTCACCCGCAGTCGTGGAGCGCCAATGGCGATACCCAAGGTGATGGGCACGGAAATCGAGTTCGGCATCGCGGTCCAGAACGACCGCGACTTCGACCCGATTTCGAGCTGCGTGCTGCTCGTGAACGCGTACCGCGAGGACCGCCTCGCGGACATCCTCTGGGACTACGACCAGGAGAATCCGCTCGCCGACGCGCGCGGATTCCAGGTCGACGGCGAGAAGTACACGCCGAACCAGCAGGAGAACATCGCGCGCAACAAGACGCTCGAGAACGGCGCGCGGTACTACGTCGACCACGCCCATCCCGAGTACTCGTGCCCCGAGGTGACGAACCCGCGCGACCTCGTCGTCCACGAGAAGGCCGGCGAGCGCGTGATCGAGATCTCGCGCCGCGAGGCCACGCAGTTGCTGCCGGCGGGCACGCAGCTGCTCGTGCACAAGAACAACAGCGACCACAAGGGCAACAGCTACGGCTCCCACGAGAACTACTTGATGGACCGCCGCACGTCCTTCAAGCAGATCGTCGAGCACCTGATGCCGTTCTTCGTGACGCGCCAGGTCTACTCGGGCGCGGGCAAGGTCGGCAGCGAGAACCGCGCGCACCCCTGCCAGTACCAGCTGTCGCAGCGCGCCGACTTCTTCGAGACCGAGGTCGCGCTCGACACGATGGTCAAGCGCCCGATCATCAACACGCGCGACGAGCCCCACGCGGACCGCGAGAAGTACCGCAGGCTGCACGTGATCGTCGGCGACTCGAACATGAGCGAGTACACGATCTGGCTCCGCCAGGGCACGACGGCCCTCGTGCTCGCGATGATCGAGGACGGCGCGATCGACCGGGACCTCACGCTGCGCGACCCGGTGCGCGCGATCAAGGAGGTCTCGCACGACACGGCGCTCCGTCGGACGATCGAGACGTCGTCCGGCAAGAAGCTCACCGCCGTGCAGCTCCAGCGCGAGTACTACGAGCTCGCGCGCAAGTATCAGGCATCGCGCGCGCTGCCCGACTGGGCGCCGGGCATCCTCGACGCCTGGCTCGACGTGCTCGACACGCTCGAGCGCGACCCGCTCTCGCTCGCCGACCGGCTCGACTGGGTCGCCAAGAAGGTGATGATCGAGGCGTTCCTCGAGCGCAAGGGTCTCGACTTCGGGTCGCCGCAGGCGCAGATGCTCGATCTGCAGTTCCACGACGTGCGTCCGGAGAAGGGCCTCGCCTACCTGCTCGAGCGCCAGGGCAAGCTGCGGCGCCTCGTCTCCGACGAGGAGATCGTGCGGGCCATCACCGAGCCGCCCGAGGACACGCGGGCGTACTTCCGCGGTCAGTGCCTCAAGCGCTACGGTGAGGCGGTGTTCGGCGTGAACTGGGATTCGATCTCGTTCGGCATCGGCGACGAACCGATCAAGCGGGTGATGATGGCCGAACCGCTCAAGGGCTCGAAGTTGCACGTGCAAGAGCTGCTCGACCGTTCGCCGACGGCGGCCGAGCTCGTGCGCAACCTGCGCACCTGAACCGCGAGGAGAACTCCATGATTCGCCGGAAGACCATGCTCGGGAACGATGCAGACGTGTCGAGCTTCGGCGTCGCGCGCGCCGCCGACCAGCAGCAGAAGACGAAGCAGGGCGGCGGCGAAGGCGAGGGCACCCCCTCGTCGGGCGAGGGCGGAAAGAAGCTCGCCAAGAAGGGCGAGGCCCTCAAGGAAGAGATGGATTCGCTGATGGACGAGATCGACAACGTCCTCGAAGAGAACGCGGAAGAGTTCGTCAAGAACTACGTTCAGCGTGGCGGCGAGTAGTTAGGCCGGGGCGCCGCGGTCGGCCGCCGGGGGGCGAGCCGCACGCGGAGTTCGAACGCGCTGGAGGGGGCGTGCAGTTCTGGGACGGCTACAAGGGCTCGAGCTTCGTCGAGCTGCTCTCGCACGATCATCCGCAGCTGAGGCCCGACCTCGGCGGCACGGTGGCTCAGGCCGGCGCGATGCCGGCGGTTCCGCACGGCACGACCTGCCTCGGGCTGCGCTACGGCGAGGGCGCGCTCGTCGCGGCCGATCGCCTGGCGACGATGGGCTACCAGGTCGCGAGCCGCGAGATCGAGAAGCTCTGGGTCACCGACAACGCGTCCGTCATGGCGATCGCGGGAGCCGCAGGGCCGGCGATCGAGATGGCGCGGCTGATCGCGGTGCAGTTCGAGCACCGCGAGAAGATCGAGGGCGAGCCGCTCGAGCTCGAGGGCAAGGCCAACACGCTGTCGCAGCTGATCCGGCAGAACCTGCCGGCGGCGATGCAAGGCCTCGCGGTCGTGCCGCTGTTCGCGGGCTACGACGCGCGTCGCCGCACCGGCCGCGTGTGGAAGTACGAGATCACCGGGGGCCGCTACGAGGAGCGCGAGTTCGAGTGCGTCGGCTCGGGCTCCATCTTCGCGCGCGAGTCCCTGAAGAAGAGCTTCCGCACCGAGTCCTCGCGCGCGGACGCGCTGCTGATGGCCGTCGAGGCGCTCAAGGACGCGGCCGACGAGGATCGCGCCACCGGCGGCGTCGACCTCGAGCGGGGCATCTACCCGCGCGTGAAGACCTGCACGGCCCGCGGCGTCGAGGACGTCTCGGACGACGAGATCGCCCAGGCCTACCAGCAGGTACTCGAGCGCAGACGCCGCCCGCGCGGTTGACGCACGGCGCAAACGCAGGACACGGAGCGCGTCAGCAAAATCCTGGAACCTCCGCGTTGGTGAAGTCGCCAGCGTGTGTCGTAACCCGCAAGCGAGCCCGCGACGGCGAAGCCGGCGCAGCGAGCGCGCAGTGAGCCGCAGGCGAACGGAGAGTCGGAAGAAATGGCGTTCCCGTTCTACGTGAACCCGGAGCAGATGACCGCCGAGAAGGCGGAGTACGCGCGCAAGGGCATCGCGCGCGGGCGCTCGATCGTGACGCTCGAGTTCGAGGGCGGCGTCCTGATGGTCGCCGAGAACCCGCTCAAGCTGCAGAAGGTCGGCGAGATCTACGACCGCATCGCGTTTGCCGGCGTGGGCAAGTTCAGCGAGTTCGACCGGCTGCGGAAGATGGGCATCCAGTGGGCCGACGTGGAGGGCTACCGCTTCAGCCGCGACGACGTGCGCGGCAAGGCCCTCGCGAACCTCTACTCGCAGGTGCTCGGCGAGGAGTTCACACGCTCGATCAAGCCGTTCGAGGTGGAGATCGTGGTCGCGGAGGTGGGGGACGAGAACCTCGCCGGCCACGAGAAGAACGCGCTCTACAAGATCGGCTTCGACGGCACGATCCAGGACCAGGAGGGCTTCATCGTGATCGGCGGCAGCGTCGACAACCTGCAAGCCCACATGTCCTCGAACTACCGGGCGGGCCTCTCGCTCGGCGCAGCGCTCAAGCTCGGCCGCGACGCCCTGCAGCGGGCCGAGAACGGCAACCCCGACCTCGGGGCGCGCCAGCTCGAAGTCGCGCTGCTCGATCGTGGGCGCACCGGGCGCAAGTTCCGCCGCCTCGGCCAGAGCGACATCCAGCAGATTCTCGCCTGAGACGCGCGGCTCGCCCCACGGGGCCGCAGCCCTCGAGCAACTCGGCCCGCGATCCCCTGCAAGTCGCCTGGGTGATGCGCCGATAAAGCGCGGGTACATTCGCCGGAATCCGGGGCGAGGGGCTGTGCAAAAGCGCATCTACGGCGTCGAGACCGAGTACGGCATCATCTTCACGCCCGAAGGGCGGAAGACGCTCCCGGTCGAGAAGGCGATCCGCTTCCTGTTCGAGAAGCTGATCACCACCGAGCACTTCCTCAACGTCTTCCTCGAGAACGGCGCGCGCTTCTATCAGGACACGGGCTGCCACCCGGAGTACGCGACGCCCGAGTGCGCGTCGCCGCGCCAGTTGATCGTCTACGACAAGGCCGGCGAGCGAATCCTCGAGGACCTGCAGGACTACGCCGAGGAGAAGATCCGCGAGGAGCGCATCGCGGGGAAGCTCTCGATCTTCAAGAACAACACCGACTTCGTCGGCAACAGCTACGGCTGCCACGAGAACTATCTCGTCGACCGCGACGTCGACTTCTACTACCTCGCCGAGCAGTTGATCCCGTTCCTGGTGACGCGCCAGATCTACGCCGGCGCGGGCAAGGTCTTCCAGACGCAGGAAGGCGTGCACTACTGCGTCAGCCAGCGCGCGCAGCACATCTATCAGAAGATCAGCGGCACCACGACCAACGACCGCTCGATCATCAACACGCGCGACGAGCCCCACGCGGATCGCGAGAAGTTCCGTCGCCTGCACGTGATCGTCGGCGACTCGAACATGTCGGAGTACACGAACTTCCTGAAGATCGGCACCTGCGCCGTCGTGCTCCAGATGATCGAGGACAACTACATCAACAAGGACTTCACCCTCCGCAATCCGGTGAAGGCCATCAAGGACATCTCGTACGACACGACCTGCAAGCGCAAGCTGCGGCTCGACAACGGCCGCGAATACTCGCCGATCGAGATCCAGCGCGAGTACTGCGAGATGGCGCAGAAGTACGTCGAGCAGTACCCGGTCTCCGACGAGCTGAAGCAGTCCGTCGTGATGTGGCAGTACGTGCTCGACTGCCTCGACACCGATCCCGACAAGCTCGACCGTCAGATCGACTGGGTGATCAAGCGGCGCCTGATCGAGAACTGGATCCAGGGCCACGACTCGCGCTGGAGCGATCCGCGCGTGTTCATGCTCGATCTCCAGTACCACGACCTGCGCATGAATCGCGGGCTCTACTACCTGCTCGAGCGCAAGGGCGCGGTGGAGCGCATCCTCACCGACGAGGAAGTCGACAAGGCGAAGACCGAGCCGCCGCCGGACACGCGCGCCAAGATGCGCGGCGAGTTCATCAAGCTCGCCCGCCAGAACGGCATCCAGTACGACCTCGACTGGTCGAACATCCGCCTCGGCAACCTGTTGAACGTGCGCGTGATCTGCAACAACCCGTTCGAGACCGACACCGAGAAGGTCGCCGAGCTGGTGCGCACGATCCAGAAGACGAACCTGCGGAAGACGAGCTTGTCGAAGCTCGTGATTCAGAGCTAGGTCGGGGCGTCGAGGCGTCGACCGCCCTCGGGGTTCGCTTTTCTCCCCGTTTGCTTCGCTACGCCGCTCGAAGACTCGCGGCTCCGCTGCGCGCTTCGCTTGCGTGGGCGTATTCGGGGCGAACGGGCCTGCAGATCGCGCACGCCCTTCGATCGAGGCCGTGCGTCAGCCATTCGGGCGGCGCGGACTGAGGCACTCGTTCGGGTGCATGCAGCGCACCGGCTGCGGCGTTGGCGCATGCGCAACTCGACCGCAGCGGGGGTGCATCGTGCGGTCGCGCTTGCGTCGTCCGGAGCGCGCGGACGGGTCGGGCAGCGACGGAGCGCTGGTGTGGACGGCAGCGGCGGAGCGACCGGCAGAAATGTCGCGAGGTGCGTGCAGCGAGCGCTCAATTCTGCTGGAAACCCGCCGATACGGAGGGAGGTCCGGCGCCCCGCGCCTCACTCCGAGAGGATTTCATGTTCGACTCGCTGATGGGCTGGCTCTCCAACGACCTCGCCATCGACCTCGGCACGGCGAACACGCTCGTGTACGCGAAGGGCAAGGGGCTGATCTGCTCCGAGCCGTCCGTGGTGGCGGTGACGTCGGATCCGAGCGGTCGCGGCGACAAGGTGCTGGCCGTCGGACACGAGGCGAAGGAGATGCTCGGCCGCACGCCCGGCTCGATCCGCGCCGTGCGCCCGATCAAGGACGGCGTGATCGCCGACTTCGAGATCACCGAGGCGATGCTGCGCTACTTCATCGGCCGCGCGAACAACAAGCGCCGCATCGCGCGCCCGCGCATCGTGATCTGCGTGCCGCCGTGCATCACGAGCGTCGAGAAGCGCGCCGTGCGCGAGTCGGCGATGTCGGCCGGCGCGCGCGAAGTGTTCTTGATCGAGGAGCCGATGGCCGCCGCGATCGGCGCCGGCCTCGACGTCACCGCGCCCACGGGCAACATGGTCGTCGACATCGGCGGCGGCACGACCGACGTCGCCGTGATCTCGCTCTCCGGCATCGTCTGCTCGCGCTCGATCCGCTGCGGCGGCGACGCGATGGACGAGGCGGTGATCAACTACGTGAAGCGCAAGTACAACATGCTGATCGGCGAGCGCACCGCCGAGGCCGTGAAGATGGCGATCGGCACCGCGTCGCCGACGGCGAAGACCGAGACGATGGAGATCAAGGGCCGCGACCTCGTCGCGGGCATCCCGAAGGTCGTCGTCACGACGAGCGAGGAGATCCGCGAGGCGCTGCAAGAGCCGCTCGCGCAGATCGTCGAGACCGTGCACCTGACGCTCGAGCGCACGCCTCCGGAGCTCGCCGCCGACATCGTCGACCGCGGCATCATGCTCGTCGGCGGCGGCTCGATGCTGAAGGACCTCGACACGGTCCTGCGCCAGGAGACGAAGCTGCCGATCCTGCGCAGCGAGGATCCGTTCACCGCAGTCGTCTACGGCGCGGGACGGGCGCTCGACAATCTCGACCTCTTGAAGGAAGTCGCGATTCCGTAGCGGCGCGTGGCACTGGATCGGGTAGATCCGGCGGGGCCTGCGACCGCGAGGTCGATCCTCCCTTGTTTACTTCGCTCCGGCGCTCGCGGACTCGCGCCTGCGCTGCGCGCTTCGCTTGCGTAGCCGGCGTCGCGAATCGAGGCGCTTCAGGCGAAGCTCAGCTCGGTGCCGCAGTGACGGCGCCGCAAGCCATCTCGCTCGCCGCGACGGCCTCGGTGGACTGCCGCGTTCGCTCGGACGCGCGGACGTGCTTCGCCTTGGGCGCCTCGATCGAGGCGTTCACCCACGCAAGCGAAGCGCGCAGCGCAGGCGCGAGTCCGCGAGCGCCGGAGCGAAGTAAAACGAGAGAGAACGCACGTCGCGTCATTGACCGCCGCGAAGCTGGTACCGCCGCACGGCCCGCACATGCTCGGCGTAGGTGTTGCTGAAGACGTGCGTTCCGTTGCCGCGGGCGACGAAGAACAGGAACTCGGCGCCCGGCGTCGGGGCGACGGCGGCGTGGAGCGCGGCGGCGCCGGGGTTCGCGATCGGGCCCGGGGGCAGGGACGGGATCCGGTACGTGTTGTACGGGTTCGACTCGTCCTCGAGGTGCACGCGCCGCAGATTCCCGTCGAAGTCCGCGATGCCGTAGATCACCGACGGGTCGGTTTCGAGGCGCATGCCCCGCGCGATGCGGTTGTGGAAGACCGCGGAGATGAGCGGGCGCTCCTCGGGCGCGCCGGTCTCCTTCTCGATCAGCGAGGCGAGGATGACGACGTCGCGCTTCGCGACGCCGCGCTTCGCGGCGAGCGGCGCCACCTCGCTCCAGGCGCGCTCGAACTGCGCGAGCTGCGCCGCGATCACGTCCTTCGCGCCCGCGCCTCGCGGGAACCGGTAGGTTTCGGGGAACAGATAGCCCTCGAGGGTCGCGCCCGGGACGCCGGCGCTCCGCGCGAACGCCGGGTCGCGCGCGAGGGCGACGTACTCAGCCGCGCTCCCGAAGCCGGCGGCGGCGACGCGCGCGGCGATCTCCTCGATGCGGAGGCCCTCGGGAATCGTGACGGCGTGCAGGCGGACGCGGCCCTCGACGAGCTGCGCGAGCACCTCGCGGGCGGAGAGTCCCGGCGCGATCTCGTATTCGCCCACGTGCAGCGCGCCGTCCTTCCGCTCGAGCCGCGCGAGCCAGGCGAACGCGCGCGCGTCGCGCACCGCTCCCTGCGCCTCGAGCTGCGCCGCCACCGCGCGGAACGAAGCGCCCGCCGGCACCTCGACGATCGCGGGCGCGCTGCGGCCCTCGGGCGCGGACAGCGCGCGCGTCCACCAAGCCCGCGCCGCCGC
>CAZCTH010000114.1:0-16319 GCA_964501435.1 uncultured Spirochaetales bacterium
CGCCGTGCCGGAAGCCGAGGCGCAGCGCCGCGGCGATGCCGACGCCGAAGCGGCGCGAGAGCGCGGCGTGGTCGAGCGGCGCCTCGCCGCCGGGCAGCGGCGTCGTCGCCGTCGCGCACGGCGCCGCGACGCCGAGCTGCGCGCACAGCCGGTTCGCGGCGTCTTCCGCCATCAGACGGTAGGCCGCGAGCTTGCCGCCGGTGATCGTCCAAAGCCCCGGCGCCCCGCCCTCTGCGCCGTGGTCGATCACGCGGTAGTCGCGCGAGAGCTCGTCCTCGTACGCGCCGAAGCCGTACAGCGTCGGCCGCACGCCCTGGATCGCGTGCACCACGCGGTGCTCGCGCACGCGCGGGATCGAGCGCTCCATCGCCTCGAGCACGTAGGCGACCTCGTCCTCGCGCGTCTCGATCTTGTCGAGGTCGCCGTAATAATCGTCATCGGTGGTGCCCGCCATCGAGTTCTGCTCGTGCGGGAACGTGAACATGTCGCGGCCGTCGACGCCGCGCGCGTAGATCGCGAGGTTCGAGACGCGGCGTTCGAAGACGAGGTGCACGCCCTTCCCCGGCCGCAGGCGGAATTTCTCGGCCGCGAGCTCGGCGACCTCGGGGCCCCACGGCCCCCCGGCGTTCAGCACGAGCTCGGCCTCGATCGCGAGCTCGTCGCCGCGGATCCGGTCGCGCACGCGCGCGCCGGTGACGCGCCCGCCCGGGTCGCGCAGCAGCGCGATCGCCTCGGTGTGCGTGAAGATCTGCGCGCCGCGCGCGGCCGCGTCGAGCGCATTCGCCGCGCACAGCCGCGCCGCGTCGATGCCCCACTCGTCGAGCGTGAAGGCACACTCGATGCGCGGCGACAGCGCCGGCTCGAGCGCGAGCGCCTGCTCGCGCGTGAGCCGCGTGTGCGGCCGCCCGTTCTTCAGCGGCACGAACTGGTCGTACATCTCGAGGCCGATCTCGACGATCTCCGGGCCGATCGGATCCTCGGGAAACACCGGCATCAGGAACGGGATGCGGAACACGAGGTGCGGCGCGATGCGCTGGATCGCGCCGGAGTCGACGCACGAGTGATACGTGACGTCGGGGTCCTTCTGCAGGTAGCGCAGGCCCCCGTGGATCATGCCCGACGACGACCAGGTCGTGCCCGAGCCCAGCTCCTTCTTCTCGACCAGCACGCACGAGACGCCGCGCAGCGCGAGGTCGCGCGCAGCCCCGGTGCCGTTGATGCCACCCCCGATCACGAGTACGCGGGTCTGGAGCGTACGCATCACGGCTCGCAGGTTCCGCTGGGCTCGATGCGCCCACACCCGCTCACGACGACGCGAAGCTGGAGCGTCTGCATCACGGCTCGCAGGTCCCACCGGGCTCGAGGCGCCCTCCGCCGATCACGAGGTCCCGTGTGCGGAGGGCGCGCGTCACGGCTTCGCGGGCTCGTCCGGCTTGGGCATCACGACGCGCACGTGCACTTCCTCGAGCTGCGCCGGCTCGACCTCGCTCGGCGCGTCCATCAGCAGATCCTGCCCGCGCTGGGTCTTCGGGAACGCGATCACTTCGCGCAGGCTCTGCGCGCCCGCCAACAGCATCGCCATGCGGTCGAGGCCGAAGGCGAAGCCGCCGTGGGGCGGCGCACCGGCGTCGAGGGCGTTCAGCATGAAGCCGAAGCGGGCCTCCATCTCGTCCTTCGCGTAGCCGAGGATCTCGAAGATCTTGCGCTGCACGTCGCTGCGGTGGTTGCGCAGCGAGCCCGAGCCGAGCTCGAGGCCGTTCATCACGACGTCGTAGTGGGTGCCGCGCATCGCGAGCGGGTCGCTGTCGAAGAGCCCGAGGTCCTCCTCGTGCGGCGCGACGAACGGCATGTGCATGAAGGTCAGCTTGCCGTCGTCGCCGCGCTCGAACACCGGGAAGTCGAGCACGAGCAGCGGCGCCCAGTCCCGCGCGTCCGTGCGCCCGAGTTGACGCCCGAGATCGAGCCGCAAACGGCCGAGGATCGCGTTCGCCCGCGCGAAATCGTCGGCCGCGAAGAACAGCACGCTGCCGGGTTTCGCACTGGTGCGCTCCGCGATTCCCGCGCGCTCGCTCTCGGACAGGAACTTCGCGATCGGCGACTGCCACTCGCCGTTCGGCATCACGCGAATCCAGGCGAGGCCCTTCGCGCCGAGCTCCTTCTTCACGAAGGCCTCGAGGCGGTCGATCTCGCTGCGCGTCAGCGACTCCGCCTCGTGGATCGGCAGGCACTTCACGATGCCGCCCTTCGCGACGGGGCCGCCGAAGGCCTTGAAGCCGGTGTTGCGGAACAGGTCCGTCAGCTCGACGAGCTCGAGCAACACGCGCGTGTCGGGCTTGTCGCTGCCGTAGCGGCCCATCGCCTCGGCGTAGGACATGCGCGGGAACGGCCGCGGCAGCGTGACGCCGATCGTGTCGCGCCACGCGCGGAAGGTCAGCTCCTCGAGCACGGCGAGCACTTCCTCGACGCCGACGAAGCTCATCTCGAGGTCGATCTGCGTGAACTCGAGCTGGCGGTCCGCGCGCAGGTCCTCGTCGCGGAAGCAGCGCGCGATCTGGAAGTAGCGATCGAAGCCCGAGACCATGAAGAGCTGCTTCATGATCTGCGGCGACTGCGGCAGCGCGTAGAAGCCGCCGGGCTGGAGGCGGCTCGGCACGAGGAAGTCTCGCGCGCCTTCCGGCGTCGCCTTCGCGAGGATCGGCGTCTCGATCTCGAGAAAGCCGAGCTCGGAGAGCGTCGTGCGCGCGCTCTGGTAGAGGACGTGGCGCGCGCGCATGCCGCGCTGGAGCGGCGGGCGGCGGAGGTCGTGGATGCGGTGGCGCAGCCGCGTCATCTCGTCGGCGCCCGAGTCCTCTTCGATCGCGAAGGGGGGCGGAGTCGCGACGTTCAAGAGGCGCAGCTCGCGCGCGACGATCTCGACCTCGCCGGTGGGAAGCTTCGTGTTCACCGTCTCCGGCGAGCGGCGCTCGACCACGCCGCGCACCGCCACCACGAACTCGCTGCGCAGCTCGCCGGCGCGTGCGTGGACGTCGGCCGAAACCTCGGGCCGGAACACGCACTGCACGAGGCCTTCGCGGTCGCGCACGTCGATGAAGATCACGCCGCCGTGGTCGCGCGCGACGTGCACCCAGCCGGTCACCACGACCTCGCGCCCGATGGCGTCCGCGCGCAGCGTCCCGCAGTAGTGCGTGCGGCGCAGCGCGCCGAGCGGATCGAGGCGCGCACTGGTGCGCGCGCTCGCCGCCGTGGTCCCGCTCTGGCTCTCGCTCATCGCCGTCGTCCTCGAAGCGCCTTCGAGGAACCCCCGAAGCCTGCGAAATCGTGAGGGAAAACGCGGCGGGAAATAGCAGAGCGCCGTGCGCGCCGTCAGGCCGCCCCGGCGCGCGATGCCGCGTTTGGGGTCAGACCCCGAGGCGACGGATCGCCTCCGCGCGGGGCCAGCGGCGCTCAGGCGTCGAGGTCGCTCGCCGAGCAGACGCGGTTTCGGCCCAGGGACTTGGCGCGGTACATGGCCTTGTCCGCGGCGTCGAGCAGCGCCTCGCGCGTGCGGCCGTGGGCGGGGTACGTGGAGAGGCCGACGCTGCAGGTGAGCTTCAGGGTCCGGCCGGCGTCGCCCTCGAAGGCGTAGTCGGCGACCCACTTCCGGATGCGCTCGGCGATCACGCGGGCGCCCCGCTCGCCGGTGTCGGAGAGCAGGACCGTGAACTCGTCGCCGCCGTAGCGGGCGACGGTGTCGACCTGGCGCACGGACTGCGACAAGAGGCGCGAGAGCTGGCGCAGCACGCTCGTGCCGACGAGGTGCCCGTGGTTGTCGTTCACCAGCTTGAAGCGATCGAGGTCGATGAACAGGATCGAGAGCTCGTTGCCGTAGCGCTCGGAGCGGCGCACCTCGCGGTCGAGGGCCTCGAGCAGGTAGCGCGCGTTGTAGACCTCGGTCGCGTCGTCGACGAAGGCGCGGTCGCGGGCGCGCCGGTAGCGCTCGGCGTTGCGCAGCGCGACGCCCGCGTGGGCCGCGACGATCGCGAGCTGCGGCAGCGCCTCCTCCGCGGCGGGCGCGTCCAGCAGGCAGAGCAGCCCGGCGTCGCGCTCGGCGCCGCGCAGCGGCACCACGAGCACGGGCGCGTCGGGCAGTCGCAGCGCTCGCAACAACTCGATCAGCGGGCCGCGGTCGACGCGCGCCACGGCAGGATGGTCGGCCCAGTCGATGCGCTTCCCGCCGGCGATCAGGGCGCGCAGCCGCTCGCCCTCCGCTTCGCCGAGACCGCTCGTGTGCACGCCGATCGAGTCCGTCAGGTCGGGGCGCTGGAACAGCGCGAAGCCGCGCCGACTCCCCACCGCACGGCCGGCGATCTCGAGGGCGAGCGCGAACACCTCGTCGGGCTCGAGCGTCGCGGCGAGGGTCCGGGCGGCGGCGTAGAGCGCGAGCTCTCCGCGCAGGCGCTGGTTCTCGTCCGTGAGCCGCCGACGCGCGAGCGCGCGCTCGAGACACAGGATCAGGTCCGCCGCGCGCACGGGCTTCTGCAGGTAGTCGGTGGCGCCCATGCGCAGCGCGTGGACGGCGGACTCGACCGTGGCGTTCGCCGTCACGATCACGAACTCTGCGCCGGGGAAGCGGCGCTGGACGCGCGCGAGCAGGTCGAGGCCCGAGATCTCCGGCATCGTGAGATCGCTCAGCACGAGGTCGAAGGCGGCCTGCTCGAGCGCCGCGAGCGCCTGGGTGGCGTTCTCGCAGCACACGACCTCCGCGCGGCTCGCGAGCACGTCGCGCGCCAATTCGCGGTGGAACGGGCTGTCGTCCACCACGAGCACGCGGGGCTGTCTCTCGGAGTCCGTCATCGCTCTCCCTGGGTCGATCCATCGTCCGCGCGCAACGAACGCTTGAGCGGCCCGGATTCGCTGGCGAAATGCCGCCCCTCCCGCGAGCCCGGATGGGTAGCGCCCGCGGCGCGCGCGTCCTATCTGACCTGCGCGATGCGAGAGCCCGAGGAATCCGCGCCCGCGCCGGCGTTTCCGCCGCGCCAGACCCCGCTCGGTCGCGCCCGCGCCGCGCTCGCGATCGGTGCGCGCGCCATCGGTGCGACCCAGGCCCTCGTGCTGATCGGCCTCGCGCTGCGCGTCGCGACGTCGCCCCGCGAGCGCGCTCTCGGGCATGCCGCGCGCGCGCTCGGCCGCCTGAAGGGCCCGTTCGCGAAGCTCGGCCAGCTCGCGGCGGTGCGCGTGGACGTGATCGCGCCCGCGGCGCGCGCCGCGCTGCTCGCGCTGCGCGACGACGTGCCGCCGCTGCCCGCGGCGTGGATCCGCGCCTGCGTCGAGCGCGCGCTCGGCGCCCCGCTCGAGTCCGCCTACGCGCGCTTCGACACGCGACCGCTCGGCGCGGCGTCGATCGGCCAGGTGCACGGGGCGCGCCTGCACGATGGGCGCGAAGTCGCCGTGAAGGTGCAGTACCCGTGGCTCGCGCGAACCGCGCGGCTCGATCTCGCGCTCGCGCGGCTCGCGCTGCGCCTCGTCGCGGGCCACGCGCCCGATCCCGCGACGTGGCGCGAGTTCGCGCGCGGCTTCGCGAGCGAGCTCGACTTCGCGCGCGAGGCCGACGCGGCGCGCACGATCGCCGCGAATCTCGCGAGCGAGCCGAGCGCCGTCGTGCCGCGCGTCGTCGCCGCGCTGTCCGGGCCCCGCGTCCTCACCGTGGAGCGCGTCGCGACGCTGCCCATCGCGCGCGACGCGCTGCTCGCCCGCGGCGTCGCGCCCGCGGCGGTGCTCGAGGTCGTGGTGCGCGCGTACGCGCGGCAGATCTTCCTCGACGGCGTATTTCACGCGGACCCGCACGCCGGCAACCTGTTCGTGGTCGACGAGCCCGGCGCCGCCACGCGGCCGCGCGTGCTGTTCGTCGACTTCGGGCTCTCGCAGCGCCTCGCGCCGGAGCTGCAGCGGGAGCTGCGCGCGGGGATCCTCGCCCTGCTGAACGGGAAGCTGGATGCCTTCCTCGAAGGCATGCAGCGCATGGGCATGATCGCGCCGGGTGCCGAGGGCGTCGTGCGGGAAGCCGTGGCGGCGATGTTCGCGCGCATCCGCGGCGAAGGGCGCGGCTCCGCGCTCGCGCTCTCCGGCGAGCGCGTGCTCGCCCTGAAGGACGAAGCGCAGGCGCTGCTCTTCGCGACGCCCGGGCTCGCCCTGCCCGCGGACCTGCTGCTCTACGCGAAGACGGTGACCTACCTCTTCGCACTCGGCCGGGAGCTCGCGCCCGAAGTGGACGTGATGAAGCTCGCGGCGCCGTACCTGCTCCGCTTCCTCGCCGCCCGCGAAGCCAACCCGCCCGGGGTCTGACCCCTTCCGGGTTCGTCGAACCCGCTTGGGGTCTGACCCCATTGGGGTTCGACGCGACGAAAGCGTGCGGGGGCGTGCGGGGGCGTCAGGCGCCGAGCGGAATGCGCACGACGGTGCAGCGGCCGAGCCTTGCGCTCGTGAAGCTCTGGCGCGCGGCCCCGAGCTGCCCGAGGGCCTCGTCGATCACGGGCGCGTCCGCGAAGGGCGCGTCGTAGCCGCCGCTGCGCAGCTCGCTGAACGACACGAGCAGGCAGCGCTCGGCCCCGGTCACGACGCGCGCGCCGATCGTCACGCGCTCGGGCGCGGGCTGCGCGGTGAGCCGCGCGTCGAGCATGCGCTGCAGGGCCCCGCTGAGGCGCGCTTCGTCGCCGACGAGCTCCGGCAGCGTGCCCGGCACGAGCATGTTCACGGCGATGCCGTCGCTCTCCGCGACGCGCGCCGCGCGTTCGGTGATGCGCGCGAGCAGGTCGACCATCGGGATGCGCTCGGCGCGCGACGCGGCCGGGCGGCCCGCGATCGCCGCCTGCATCTCCTCGCTCCACTTGCGCAGGCGCGTGATGCCGCGAATGCCGTCTTCGACGAGCGCGCGGTGCTGCGGGTTGCGGCGGCCGCCGGTCTGCTCGAGCAGCGTGTCGAGGGTGCCCGAGAGCTCGTCCAGTGCGCCCTGCATCTCGCGATGGATCTGCAGCAGACGCTCGGCCTCGCCCAGCTCCTCCTTGAAGAGGATCACGACGCCGACGGCCTGACCCGCACTGCGGATCGGCGACGCGACGGCGGAGTAGCCGACGTCGCCGGCGCGCAGGCGGAAGCGCGCGGTCTCGCGCGAGTCGCAGGCGGTGACGACGCCGCGCAGCACGGCTTCGCGCGCGCCGCCGTCGAACAGCTCGGCGAGCGGCAGGCCCAGCGCGCTCTTGCCGGCGCGCGGGAAGCGCTCCTCGAACGCGGGGTTCACGTAGACGGCGCGGCCGTCCGGATCGCCGACGACGATCGGCGCATCGAGGTACGAGAGCAGCGATTCGGCGCCGTTCACGCGCGCACCTCCACGATGCCCGCGTCCATCAGCTTCCCGATGTTGTGCAGCGCTTCGAACGGGTCCATCGACGCGAGCGCCACGAGCTCGTCGGCCGAGGTGTGCCCGTCGATCATCGACAGCAGGAAGCCCGCGTTCGCGGGCAGGTTGAAGCGCAGGATCTCCTTCGGGCCGAGCTTCACGCGCAGCACGCCGGCTCCGCCCTTGGTGCGCGTGCGATGGCGCTGGTAGAGGCTCGCGCGCAGCAGCTCGAGGGCGGCCTGCGCGTCGAGCTGCGCCGGCGCCTCGCGCGTCGCGCTCTCGACGAGCTCGAGCGCCTCGCCGTCGGCGCCGCGCTCGATCAGCGTCTGCGCCTCGCGCATCAATCCCGCCGCCACGTTCGCCGCGCTCACCGCGGCGGACTTCGCGGGATTCGCGCTCGCGCCGAAGCCCGCGACCTCGAGATAGTCGCGCGCGACTTCGTGCCGCGGGTCGAGCGCGAGCACGGCGCGCCAGCACGCGACGGCGCGCTCGATGTCGTCCTGGCCGTAGAGGTCGAGGCCCTCGGCCATCAGCCGCGCGATCTTCTGTTCGTTGGACTCGGGCACCGCGACTACTCCTTCAGCGCGACTTCGTAGAGCTCTTGATCGCGGATGATCTTCTGGATCTCGTCGTCGGTGAGGGTGCCCGTGGCGTTCACCGTGATGGACTGCTCCTTGCCCGTCGCGAGGTCGCGCGCCGAGACCGACACGATGCCGTTGGCGTCGATGTCGAAGCTCACCTCGACCTCCGGCTCGCCCTTGCGCGCCTGCCGGATGCCGTTCAGCACGAACTCGCCGAGCAGGTCGTTCTCGACCGCCATGTCGCTCTCGCCCTGCAGCACGCGGATCTTCACGGCGGTCTGGTTGTCCCGGGTGGTCGTGAAGATGTGCCCCTTGCGCGCCGGCACCGTGGTGTTGCGCTCGATCAGCTTCGCGAAATGGCCGCCGAACGTGGCGATGCCGAGCGACAGCGGCGTCACGTCGAGCAGCAGCAGGTTCTGGTCCTCGGAGACGAGGCTCTCCGCCTGCAGCGCGGCGCCGACCGCGACGACCTCGTCCGGGTTCACGCCCTTGTGCGGGCGCTTGCCGAAGTGATCGGCGACCGCCTGCTGCACGAGCGGCGTGCGCGTCTGCCCGCCGACGAGGATCACCTGGTCGATGTCCTTCGGCTGCACGTTCGCGTCGAGCATGCACTGCTCGACCGTCTTCAGCGTCTGGCTGACGATGTCGTGCACCAGCTGCTCGAGCTGCTCGCGCGTCAACTGCATCGACAGGTGGCGCGGTCCGTTGTCGTCGCTGGCGATGAACGGGAGGTTCACCTCGACGCTCTCGCGCGAAGACAGGTCGCACTTCGCCTTCTCGGCCGCGTCCTTGAGGCGCTGCATCGCCATCGCGTCGCCGCGCAGGTCGATGCCCTCGCGCTCGCGGAAGTCGCCGAGCAGGTGGTTCACGATGCGGCGGTCGAAGTCCTCGCCGCCGAGGAACGTGTCGCCGGCGGTGGCGAGCACCTCGATCACGCCGTCGGACAGCTCGAGGATCGAGATGTCGAAAGTGCCTCCGCCGAGGTCGTAGACCGCGACCTTCTCGTCCTTGCCCGGCCGGCTCATGCCGTAGGCGATCGCGGCCGCGGTGGGCTCGTTCACGATGCGCAGCACCTCGAGGCCCGCGATCTTGCCGGCGTCCTTCGTGCACTGGCGCTGCGCGTCGTTGAAGTACGCGGGCACCGTGATGACCGCCTCCTTCACGGGCTCGCCGAGGTACTCCTCCGCGACGCGCCGCATCTCGCGCAACATGGTCGCCGAGAGCTCGGGCGCGGTGAAGGTCTTGCCGCCGATCACGACGCGCGCGTCGTCGTTCGGCCCGCGCACGATTTCGTACGGATAGAGCTCGATCGACTTCTGCACCTCGTCGGAGTCGAAGCGACGGCCGATCAGGCGCTTCGACGCCGTGACGGTGTTCTTCGCGTTGGTGACGGCTTGGCGCTTGGCGAGATGCCCGACCAGACGCTTGCCGTCCTGCGTGATCGCGAACATCGACGGGGTCGTCTTGTACCCGCCCGAGTTCGGCACCACGGTGACCTGGCCGTTCTCGACGACGGCCACGCACGAGTTGGTCGTTCCCAGGTCGATTCCGATCACACGGCTCATGAGCCCTCCAAGGCGTTCAGCGCAGGGCGCGAAGCGAGGCCTTCGCGTCCCTGTCGTTCGGGTCGATGCGCAGCGCGGCCTCGTACTCGCGCTTCGCGTTCGCAGTCAGGCCCGCGGCGGCGTACACGCTCGCGAGCATCTTCCGGTAGCTGGCGTCGTTCGGCGCGACCTCGACGGCATGCGCGGCGAAATCCTTCGCGCGCTTCAGGTCGTCGGACGCCTGCAGCGAGAGCTTCGCGGCGCGGAACGCCAACTCGGCGTCGCCGGGCCGGTAGTTCAGCGCTTCCTCGAAGTGATCGAGCGCCGCGACGTAGTCGCGCAACTCGAGCGAGGTCTCGCCCATCTTCACGAGCTGCTTCGCGCGCTCCTCGTGCGCCTTGCGCTGCACGTTCGGGAACTCCTCGCGATAGGCCGCGTTCTCCGGGTCGAACGCGATCGCGAGGCGCACGGCGCCCGCGGCCTCGATCCAGCGCGACGCGCCGAACGCCGTCATGCCGTGCTCGAAGAAGGTCTTCGCCTTGCGGCGCCGGTCCTGATGCATGCGCGCGAAGCCGGCGACCTTGGACACGCGCTCGCGCAGGCGGCGGCGCGCGTCGATGCTCGAGGCGCGCGCGCTCGAGGCCGTCGCGGCGTCGACGCTCGCGAAGGGCTGCGGCGGCGCCTCGTGCGTCTCCACCTCGCGGCGCGCCGTCGGATCGGAGAGCAGCTCGTACGCTTCGAGCAGGCGCTTGAAGCAGGTCTCGATCACGGGGCCGAACGGGCCCGTCTTGCGACGGAAGTAGCGATCCGGGTGGAGCAGCTTCGAGAGCGCGAAATACGCCTTCTTCACGACGCGCGCATCGGCGTCCGCGGCAACGCCGAGGATCTCGTGATAGCGGCGGCCGAGTCCCGCGGCGAAGTCGAGGATCTGCCGCTGCACCGCGACGTCGATTTCGAGGGATGCGTCGACCCCGGGCAGCGTGAGCGCCTTCGAAGTCGTTGCGGCCGCGGGAGGCGGCGGCGCGGGCTTCGCGGCGGCGGCAGGCTTCGCCTCGGCGGCGGGCTTCGCGCTCGCGGCCGCCGCGGGCGGCGGCTTCGGCTTCGCCGTGGCGAGCGTGCGCGAGGAGCTGGTGACGAGCACGCCCTCCTTCAGCCAGCGCTCGATGAAGCGATCCACCTCGTGCGGCGGCAGCGCACCGATCTGACGCAGCGTTCCCCAGCTCGTGTGCCCGTCGATGCGCGAGAGCAGGAAGCCGGCTGCGGGGTCGAGGGCGAGCGAGGTGGGCACGACGTCCGGCGCAAGTGCGAGCACTTGCGCGTGCGCCTGCCCCTGCGTCTCGCCGACCCGCATCGCTCCTCCCGAGCCCCGCGCGCGCGGGGCCCTTCCCGGAGCCCGGTATCGGCGCGCGGGCGAGCAAAGCTGAGGCGTCACGGCGCGCTGCGCGCGCGGGTGCCTATGCCCGACCTCTCGCGATGGGGCCGCCGGGCGCTCCCCACGGTCCAGGCCTCGGAGCGCGCGCGGGGGCCCGTTTCAGGCTGAAACGGCGGGGCGCGTCCCCGGGGTGCCGGGCGGCGGCCGGGCTCAGGCCTTGGGCGGGCGGCGGCTGGGGCGGGCCGTGAACACGGTCCCGACGCCGCCGTCCGTGAAGATCTCGAGCAGCACGGCGTGCTGCATTCGCCCGTCGACGATGTGGCTGCGGACGACGCCGCCCTTCAGCGCGTCGAGGCAGCACTGCACCTTCGGGATCATGCCGCCCTGGATCGTGCCGTCCGCGATCAGGCGCTTCACGTCCGCTTCGGTGAGCTGCTGCAGCAGCTTGCCGTTCGCGTCCTTCACACCTTCGACGTCGGTGAGCTGCATCAGCTTCTCGGCGCCGAGCGCGGCGGCGATCGCGCCGGCCGCGTCGTCCGCGTTCACGTTGTACGTGACCCCGGCCTCGTCCACGCCGATCGGGGCGATCACCGGGATGAAGCCGGCGTCGCACATCGCCGTGATCGGGCCCGGATCGACCGCGACCACCTCGCCGACCCGCCCGAGATCCTTGCCCGCGCGCACGCGGCGCTTCACCAACAACAGCCGCCCGTCGTTCCCGGTGAGGCCCACCGCCTTCCCGCCCGCGCTCTGCACGAGCCCGACGATCTCGCGGTTCACCGATCCGCCGAGCACCATCTCGACGACCTCCATCGTCGCGTCGTCGGTGACGCGCAGGCCGTCGACGAAGCTCGAGTGGATGCCGAGGCGCGACAGCGTGCCTTCGATCTGCGGGCCGCCGCCATGCACGATCACGGGGCGCAGCCCGATGAACTTGAGCAGCACGACGTCGGTCGCGAACGACGCGCGCAGCTCCGGGTCCGTCATCGCGTGACCGCCGTACTTGATCACGATGGTCTTGTCGCGGAAGCGTCGGATGTAGGGCAGCGCCTCGATCAGCACCGCGGCCTTGTCGATCAGGGCTTTCAAGTTCTTGCGACTCTCCGCTCGCCTGCGGCTCGCTGCGCGCCCTCGGCAGCGGCTGCGCCGCTGCGGAGGGCTTGCGCTGCCCGAGCTGCGTTCGGGCGCTGCATTGGGGTTGTTCGTCCTCGGCGCCCGCGCCCGGCTCGGATCGCCGCGCCCTCGGCGCGGCACGCGCAGCGCGCGGCCCGCGAACTGTGGGCTTCCGCGCGGCTAGGCGCCAGCGCTGCGGGATGCACGGCGAGCCTCCGCCACCTCTTCGATCGTCTCGAGCAGGCTGCGGTAGAGCAGCACGTTGCGGACGGCCGCGGACAACGCAGCCCCGATCAGCTCGCCGAGCTCGGGCGTCGCGTACTCGGCGGCTGCGGGGAATGCCCGGAAGATGCCGATCGGCTTGCCGCGAAAGCGCAGTGCGCCGCAGAGCAGCGGGGTGGCAGCCCCGTCCGCGGGCGTGTCGCTCGCGGCGTCGAAGCGCGGGTCGCCGGTGGGATCGCCGGTCGCGACGAGTTGCCCGGTCGCGAGCACGCTGCCGGCGAGCCCGCGCGAGGCGGGCAGCTCCGCCCGGTCGCCGCGCCGCCCGCCGTCGTCCCACTCGGCTTCGCGCGCGAGCTCGCCGGTCTGCGCGTCGCGCAGGTAGATCGACACCGGCGCCGCGTGCAGCGCCGCCGCGATCGGACGCAGCGCTGCGCCGAGCACGCGCGCGGGCTCGACTTCGGCGGTGACCGCATCGCAGATCTCGCGCGCGAGGTCGGCGTGGCTCGGACCAGGGGCGGGCGACGGCTCGGGCCGGGCCTCGACGACGTCGAGCATCGGGGAGGTCTCGTGCAGGCGCGGCGCGGGGAGGTCGTCGGCCTGCGCGTCGTCGGCGTCGACTTCGAGCGCGAAATCCGGCGGCTCGCTCGGCGCGATCGCGGGTGGCTGCAGCATGTGCGCCACCTGCCCCGCGATGATGCGCAGCAGCGCGAGATCTTCCGCGTCGAACGCGCTGCCGCCGCTGCGCTCGGTCGCGCACAGCACGCCGAGCGTGCGCGCGCCGGCGACGAGCGGCGCCACCGCGAACGAGGCCGAGGCGTACACGCCCGCCGCCTGGCGGGCTGCGAAGCGCTCGTCGCTCGCGACGTCGGCGACGAGCAGCGCCTCGCCGCGCGCGTGCGCGAGCCCGGCGACGCCGTGCCCGACCGGCACCGCATCCATTTCCGCGGTGGCGACCTTGTTGCCCACCGCCGCGACCACCTTCAGCTCGGCGTCGCCGTCGTCGACGAGCATCAGCGACGTGCGCGCGGCGCCGAGCACTTCCGCGGCGGCGCGCACCGCGAGCGCGCGCAGGTCGTCGTCGCTGCGCTCGGCGCCGCGCGCCTGCACCCACAGCTCGCCGAGCACGCTCTGGAGCCGCTCGACGCGGTCCTTCAACGTCTGCCATCCGCTCGCGATGCCGAACGTCTCGAGCGCTCGCCGCACGGAGAGCAGCAGCTCCTCCTCGTGCATGCCGCGCGCGTCCTTCGCGAGATAGTCGAAGGCGCCGAGCCGCAGCGCCTCGAGCACGTGCTCCTCCTGCGTGCTCGCGGAAAGGATCACGACGCGCAGATCGGGGCGGCGCTCCTTCAGCCGGCGAAACACCTCGAGCCCGTGCAGGTCCGGCAGCTCGAGGTCGAGAATCACGACGCCGATCTCCGGGTCGGCGGCGAGCTCGAGCGCGTCCGCGCCCGTCCCGGCCGGCACGTGCGAGATGCCCGCCTGCTCCAGCACGTCGCCGATCAGCTCCCGGAAGAAGCGATCGTCGTCGACGGTCAGCACGCGATGCTGTTTCACGCTCGCCCCCTCGAATCGCCCTGCGCGGTCCGGCCCATGATGACATCGGCGGCGCGCTCACGCCGCGCGGCGCCGCTTGTTAGTGCCCGTGGCGTCACTCGCGCTCCGGGCGCGGTGCGGCCGCGCGCCCCCGCTTCGCGCGCGGGTGTGCCTTGTCGTACACGGCCACCAGCCGCTCCGCCGACACCGCCGTGTAGCGCTGGGTGGTCGAGAGGCTCGCGTGGCCGAGCAGTTCCTGGATGGCGCGCAGATCGGCGCCCATGTCGAGCAGGTGGGTCGCATAGCTGTGGCGCATGCGGTGCGGGTGGATGCGTCCCGTGACGCCGGCGGCCTGTGCCCGCTTTCGCAGCAGGCGGCGGGCGTCGCGGTCCGAGAGCCGCGCGGGCTTGGCGCCACCGCGCGCCGTGCGCGTGAAGAGCGGCTGCGCGAGCAGCCCGGGCGCGTTGCGCACGGCGAGGTACGCGCCCAGCGCGCCGCGCGCCGCCTCGGGCAGGGGCACGACCCGCTCTTTCCCACCCTTGCCCCACACGCGCACGTCGCCGCGCACGAGGTCGACGTCGCGCACGTCGAGCGCCACGATCTCGCCGACGCGCAGCCCCGCGCCGTACATCAGCTCGAACAGCGCCTGGTCGCGCAGCACCACCGGCTCCCGCGCGTCAGCGGCGGCGCGCGGCGCGTCGAGCAGCGCCGTGACGTCGTCCACCGCGATCGGGCGCGGCAGCGGGCGAGGCGCGCGGGGCGCGGGCAGCCCGAGGGTCGGATCGGCCGGCCGCACGCCCTCGCGCACGAGCCACTTGAAGAACGCCCGCAGCGAGGCGAGCCGGCGGCCGAGGGTGGTCGGCGCGTGGGAGCGATGCTGCGCCGCGAGGAAGCCGCGCACGTCGTCCGCGTCGACCCGCGCCGGTTGGCTCCCGGGCAGCGCGTCGACGAGCTGGCGCAGGTCGGCGAGGTAGGCGCGCTGCGTGTGCTCGGAGAAGCCGCGCTCGGCGCGCAGGAAGCGCGCGAAACCCGCGAGCGCCTCGTCCCAGCTCACGCGCGCACCGCGGTCGCGGCGCGATACGGCTCGAGCGCCGCGAGGGCCCGCTCGGCGAGGCGCTGGTTCTTGTCGGCCCGTTTCGCCTTGCCGTCCCCCAGCGGCGGAAAGAGGCCGAAGTTCACGTTCATCGGCTGGAAGCCGTGGGGCTTCTCCTCCCGCAGGTGCGCGAGCAGCGCGCCGTGCGCCGTCTCGGGCGCGGGCTCCGGCGCCGGGTGGCCGCACAGGCGCGCGAACGCGAACTGCGCGGCCATGAAGCCGAGCGCCGCCGACTCGACGTAGCCCTCGACGCCCGCCATCTGCCCGGCGAGCAGCACGTTCGGGCGCCCGCGCAGTGAGAGGTCCGCGTTCAACACGCGCGGCGCGTTCACGAAGGTGTTGCGGTGGACGGAGCCGTAGCGCGCGAACACCGCTTCGCGCAGCGCGGGCAACGTGCGGAAGATGCGCTGCTGGTCGCCCTGCTTCAGCTTGGTCTGAAAGCCGACCAGATTGAAGAGCGTGCCGCGCTTGTCCTCGTGGCGGAGCTGCACCGCGGCATAGGGCCAGCGCCCGGTGCGCGGATTCGTGAGGCCCGCGGACTTCATCGGTCCGAAGCGCAAGGTGCCGGGGCCACGACGCGCCATTTCCTCGATGGGCAGGCAGCCCTCGAAGAACAGCTCCTTCTCGAACGGGTGCAGCGCGACCGTGTCGGCCGCGAGGATCGCCTCCACGAAGGCCTGATAAGCGGCCTTGTCGAGGGGAAGGTTCCAGTAGTCGCCCTCGCCCTCCTCCCAGCGCGAGGCGCGGAACGCTTCGGACAGGTCGAGCGAGTCCGCGTACACGATGGGCGAGATCGCGTCGTAGAAGTAGAGCGACTCGCCGCCGACGATCGCCGCGAGCTCCGCAGCGAGCGCCGGCGCCGTGAGCGGTCCGCTCGCCAGCACGACGAGCTCGTCGCTGGGCAGGCGCGTCACCTCTTCGCGCCGCACCGCGACGTTGGGATGCGCTTCGAGCTCCGCCGTGATGCGCGCCGAGAATTCGGTGCGATCCACCGCGAGCGCGCGGCCCGCGGGCACCGCGGTCGCGTCGGCGACGCGCAGGACGAGGGAGCCGAGGCGGCGCATCTCCTCCTTGAGGAGGCCCACCGCGTTCGTCAGCGCCGCTCCGCGCAGCGAGTTGCTGCACACCAGCTCCGCGAACTCCGGGCTCTGATGCGCCGGCGTGAAGCGAGCGGGTTTCATCTCGGTCAGCGCGACGCGCACGCCGCGCTCGGCGAGCTGCCACGCGACCTCGCTGCCCGCGAGGCCGGCTCCGATGACGTGAACGCGCATGGTCGGGGGAATTAGCGGGAGCGGGCCGCGAGCGCCGCGGGCGACCCGCGTGGGGCCGGTCAGCGCGCGGCACCCCAGCGTCCATCGCGATCCTCGCGCGCCGCGCCGGCGAGCTCGAGCTCGAGCAGGGCGCCGGAAAGCGCGGCCGCGCTCGCGCCGAGGCGCTCGCCGAGCGCGTCGCGGTCGAGCGGGCCGTCGCGCAGCAAGGCGAGCGCGCG
>CAZCTH010000115.1:0-16198 GCA_964501435.1 uncultured Spirochaetales bacterium
CAGCGCTGGTCGCGCGCGCTCGCGCGCGGCTGAGCCGCGCTCAGGTCGCGCGGGCCGCGCCGCGGCGGTCCCACGCCCAGACCGCCCCGAACACGACGATCAGCACCGCGGGCAAGAGCGCGAGCGTCTCGAACGAGGTCTGCGCCGCGGCGCGCTCGATGGCCGCGCGCTGCGCGTCGCCGAGCGCGGCGAGCGCCTCGGGGCTGCCCGCGAGCGCCAGCTTCTCGCGGTCGAAGATGGCGCCGAGGCGCGGCAGCACGAGCTCGATGGCGAGCGCTCCGGCCACCGCGAGGCCGCCGATCGCGAGCTCGCCGCCGCGCGGATAGCGGTCCGCCACGTTGGCGAGCATCGTCGGCCAGAGAAAGCACACGCCGAGGCCCCAGACCGTGGCCGCGGCGAGGCCCGTCAGCGGGCTGTCGGCGCGCGGCAGCAAGAAGAGCCCGAGGGTCGTCAGGACGACGGAACCCCAGAGCATCCCGAGGTTCGAGACGCGGTGCGCGATCGGGCCCGCGAAGTGGCGCAGCACGAACATCATCCCGCTCACGTAGACGAGCAGCCAGATGCCGCGCATGCCGACGGTGCGCGTCAGCGTCATGTCGATCCATTGCCCGGGTGCGAGCTCGCTCGCGGCGGTGAGGAACATGCACGCGAGCCACACGAAGTAGGTCGGGCGCGCGAGCAGCTCGCGGAACATCTCGCCCCACGCGACGCCCGCCGCCGCGCGCGCCGTGCGCGGGAACGCGACGCCGGCGCACAGCGCGATCGTCGCGAGCGCGGGCACGAAGGTCGCCGCGAGCTGCGCCTGCCACGGCAGCTGCCAGGCGCCGGCGGCGATGCCGACGAGCCCACCGACGATGATGCCCGCGGGCCACCAGGCGTGGAGCACGTTCAGGCGCGCGGTCTTGTCGTCGGGGTAGAGCGTCGCGGTCAGCGGGTTGATCGACGCCTCCATGAAGCCCCAGCCGAGCCCGCAGGCGAGGAAGCCGAGCCAGAGCGCCTGGTGGGTCGCCTCGCCGCTCGCGAGCGCGGGCGCTGCGATCGCGACGCCGGTGCCGAGCGTGAACAAGGTGCCCGCGAGCACGAGCGCGCGGCCCATGCCGATGCGCTCGAGGAAGAGCGTCGCGAGCGCGAGCGTGGCCGCGAAGCCGAGCGAGGCGGTGCCGAGCAGGGCGCCCGCACGCTCGCCGGAGTGAAGCGGGTCGAGGCCGCGCAGCACTTGCACCTCGATGCCGGAGATCGCCGAGGCGCGCAGCGAGAAGCTGAGGCCGGCGGTGAAGAGCGCGAGGGACGAGGCCACGAAGATGCGTCGAGCGGGCACGGCGGGCGTCATGGGCGCGCAGTGTGTCACGCCGCGAGACGCCTCGGGGAGACGAGATCGCGCGCCGCCCGGGCCGCCGCCTCAGCCGTCCGCGGTGCGGAACTCGCACTTCCCCCAGCTCGGGCGCTCGCGCAGGCGCGCGAGATAGGGCACGAGATTCGGGTAGGGCGCGACGTCGAAGTGCGAAAGCGAGAGCGCGTCGAGCACCGGCCCGTAACAGCAGTCCACCAGCGAGAGCTCCGCGCCCAGCACGTAGGCGTTCTTGCCGAGGTGGGCGTTCAGCACGCCGAGCGGCTCGGCGAGCTCTTCGGCGGCCCGCGCGCGGCCCTCTTCGTTCACGGGGACGCCCGCCTGCGGCGAGACGAAGTCGGCGAACCAGAGCGAGCCGATCGCGTCCGAGAGGTGGCGCGCTTCGAAGAACAGCCAGCGCAGCGCGTCGGCCTTCGCGGCGGCACCCTGCGGCCAGAGGCGGCCCTCGCGCTCGCCGAGATAGGCGAGGATCGCGTTCGACTCCCAGATCACGGCGTCGCCGTCCTCGAGCACGGGCACCTTGTGGTTGGGGTTCAGCCGCGCGAAGTCGGGGTGGCGCTGCTGGCCGCGGAACAGGTCGACCGCGACCAGATCGTGGGCGATCCCGAGCTCGTGCAGCGCGAGGCGCACCTTTTGGGGGTTGAACGACCAGAACCAGTAGAGCTTCACGGCAACTCCTGGGTTTCGCGGCCCGGCTGCGGCGCGAACACGGTTCGCTCCTCGAGGCCGCTGTAGGCGGTGGGGGTGAGCTTGATCAGCGTGTGCAGCGGCATGTCGAGGTGCGGCACGTCCGCACGGGGCAGCTGCTGGAAGTAGGCGTAGAGCGCGCGCAGCACGGCGCGGTGCGCGATCACCAGCACGGGCGTGCGGTAGCGCTCGAGCTCGATGATCACGCGGTCGAGGCGCTGGATCACGTCCTGATAACTCTCGCCGCGCGGGTAGCGATAGGCGAGCTTGTCGCGGCGGCGCGCGGCGAACTCCTGCGGCATCGCGTGCTCGATCTCCGCGTAGGTCATGCCGTCGCACTCGCCGGCGTTGATCTCGTCGAGCGCGCGCCACTCGCCGATGTCGATGCCGATCGGCGCCGCGGTCTGCTTCGTGCGCTGCAGCGTGCTCGTCCACACGTCGAGGTCGCTGGTCTTGCCGAAGCGCGCGTGCACGTGGGCCGCGAGCGCGACGGCGTACTCGCGGCCGCGCGGCGAGAGCGGCGAGTCGCCGCCGATGCGGCCGAGCACGTTCCACTCGCTCTCGCCGTGGCGCGTGATCCACACCGGGCGCTTCGACACCTGCAGGTTCGTCAGGAAGAACACGATGCGGCCCTGCACGTAGCCATACACCTCGTGGATCACGACCTGGCGGCCGCGGTCCACGTGGCGCACGAACGGGCCCTCGTCCTCGCCGAGCGGCTCGTACACGCTGGCGTAGTGGGCGATGCGCGCGCGGAAGTCCGCGAGCGCCTGCTGCTCCCCCACCTGCGCGTAGTCCGGCGAGCCGAGCTTCGCCTCGCGCAGGTTCGCCTCGATCACCTCGGACTCGTTGTTGATCAGCTCGACGAAGAGCAGGTCGCGATCCTCGGCGAGGCTGCGCGCGCGGATCGCGTCGCGCTGCGCGCGCGTCGTGTTCGTGGCGTCGTAGATGGCAACGCGGCCGGGGCCGCGCAGGTACGCCAGCGCGTCGTCCAGCACGGCGTCGGCGAGCGCGCGACGCTGCGCGACGGCGCTCGCGTTCGCGGGGTCGAAGAACTCGTGGCTCTGCCCGGGACCGAGCTGCGTGCGCCGCCGCGCGCCGACGTTGAACACCTCCGTCGGGTAGCCGAGCCACGAGAGGTAGCCGGCCAGCTTGCGCGCGGTGAAGGACTTCCCGCGCGCCGGGAGGCCGACCATGGCGATCACGTGTTTTCGGCCGCGTCTCGGGCGTGCCATTGCGGTGGTGTACCTCGCGTGGTCGTCGTGCCGCCGTGGCGGTGGTCCCGCGGCCGAAAGCACGTGATCGTGGCCTTGTTTACTTCGCTTCGGCGCTCGAAGACTCGCGCCTTCGCTGCGCGCTTCGCTTGCGTGGGTGTATGCGGCAATCGAGGCACTTCACATCCGAGATGTTCTCGCTTTTGTGGGCGCGCGTCAGGCGTCGTGCTCGGCCGTGCGTTTCCTTTGGGTGCGGGTACTCATGGCGATTGGAAGAGATGAAGAACGGGGGGTGGGGTGTGGCGAAGACGCTTGGGTTGCTCGTGGGTGGGGGGCCGGCGCCGGGGATCAATGGGGTGATTGGGGCGGCGACGATTTATGCGCGGCGGCGTGGGGCGCGGGTGGTGGGGATTCCGAATGGGTTCGCGGCGCTGGTCGCGGGGGATCTGCGCGGGGTGCGCGAGCTCGGGATCGACGACGTGTCGCGCATCCACTTGCTCGGCGGCTCCGTGCTCGGGACGTCGCGCGCGAGCCCGATCGAGTCGGCGGCGGCGCTCGAGCGCACGATCGACTCGCTGACCGCCCTCGGCGTCGACCACCTGCTCACGATCGGCGGCGACGGGACGGCACACATCGCGCGCAAGGTGGCCGAGGCGCCCGGCGCGGGCTTCACGCTCGCGCACGTGCCGAAGACGATCGACAACGACCTGCCGCTGCCGCCGGGCGTGCCGACCTTCGGCTACGAGACGGCGCGCGAGGAAGCGGCGCGCGTGGTCGCGCGCTTGCTCGAGGACGGGCGCACGAGCGGCCGCTGGTACGTCGTCGTGATGATGGGGCGCAGCGCGGGGCATCTCGCGCTCGGCGCCGCGAAGGCGGCCGGCGCGACGCTCTCGGTCCTGCCCGAGGAATTCGCGGGCCGCGCGGTGCGACTCGGCGACGTCGCGCGCATCGTCGAGGGCGCGATGCTGAAGCGCCTCGCGATGGGCCGCACGCACGGCGTCGCGGTGGTCGCCGAGGGCGTGGCCGAGTTGCTGCCGGAGTCCGACTTCCCCGGCGGCATCCCGCGCGACGCGTTCGGCCGCCCGCGCTTCTCGGAGCTGCCGTTCGGCGACCTCGTGGCGAAGCGCGCGCAGGCGGGCATGCGCGAGCTCGGTCACGACCTCTCGGTGATCGACAAGGACGTCGGCTACGAGCTGCGCTGCGCGGAGCCCAACGCCTTCGACATCGCCTACACCCGCGACCTCGGCGCCGGCGCGGCGGAAGCGCTGCTCGACGGCGCGAGCAGCGTGATGATCACGCGCGAGGACGACGCCATCGTGCGCGTCCCCTTCGCCGACATCCTCGACGCCACCACGGGCCAAACCCGCGTGCGCCGCGTCGACGTCGCCGGCCGCATCTACGCCACCGCCCGCCTCCTCCAAGTCCACCTCGAGCCCACCGACCTCGCGCCGGGCGCGCTGTGCGACGCACTCTGCGCGACATCGGGCCGCAACCCCGCCGAGCTACGCGAGCGCTACTTCAGTTCCCGACCGAACTGAGCTCCCATCCAACGAAGCGAGAGAACGAAGCGAGAGCGCCTCGAAGGCGCTCTCGCTTCGCCCACCCAATTTTGATGAGCGACCCGCGCGCCCCCAGGCTCCACCCAACCCCGCCGGCGCGGGGGCGGGGGGCCCGGCCGGGCGGGCGGGGAGGATCGCAGCGGAGACCCCGGTCCTCGCCGACCGCTCTGCACGCCTCGCCACAGCGAAGCCTGGGCCGGAGCGCGCAAGCGCGCCCAACCGCCGCGCACCGCCTCCACCCAAGCCCGCACCCCACCAACGCCAAGGGGTCGGAGACGCGACCTCCCCGCCCGCCCGGCCGGGCCCCCCGCCCCCGCGCCGCCTCGGTGCCGTCAGCTCTTGCGGGCCGCCGCCACCGCCTCCGCCAACTTCTCCCGCAGCTTCTCCGGATCCACCGGCTTCTTGAACAGCACCGTCGCGAGCCCCGCCACTTTGCTGCGCTTGATGATGTGGTCCTTGTCGTAGTGGAACGCGGTCATCATCAGCACCGGCAGTCCGGGCCAGCGCTCCTGGATCTTCAGGAACAGCTCGTGGCCGTCCATGTTGGGCATCACGACGTCGGTGAGCACGGCGTCGAAACGGCCGCTGGCGAGCTTCTCGAGCGCCTCCAGCCCGTCGCTCGCCGTGATGACTTCGCAGCCGTCGCGCTCGAGGATTTCCTTCATCGAGCGCGCGATGCCGAGGTCGTCGTCGGCGACGAGCACGCGCAGGCCGTCGATGCGCGTGTCCCGCGAGCGGCGCGGGTCGGCGCGACGCCCGCGCAGGTCGATCATGCGCGAGGGGCCGATGTAGGTGACGGTCTCGTAGGTTTCCTCGCGCGCCATCTGTCCGAGGCGCTCGACGATCTCGGCGATGCGCGCGAGCTCGCGGCGGATCGCGTCGAGGCGCTCGAGCTCGACGGGGCACTCGGCGTCGCCGGCGAGCCGCTCCACGTCGCGCTCGAGCAGCTCGGTCTGGTTCAGGATGACGGCGAGTGGATTGTTGATCTCGTGCGAGACGCCGATCGCCACCTCGCCGAGCGTCGCGAGCTGGTCCTTGCGCAGGATCTCGCGCAGGTCCTTCGCGAAGCCGATCGTGCCGTCGGGCTCGCCGGCGTCGTCGCGCAGCAACGTCCCCGAGATCGCGACGGGGATGATCTCGCCGCTCTTCGACAGGAACTGCGTCTGGAAGGCCTCGACGCCGCCGCCGCCGTCGCGCATCGCCTGCATCACGCGGCGGGCTTCTTCGAGGCTCGGATACAGCTCGGAGACGGTCCGCCCGCGGATCTCGGCGCCGCTGTAGCCGAGGCTCTTGGCCGCCCCGTCGTTGTAGTAGATGACCGCGCCCTTGCGATCGGTCGCGACGATGATGTCGGGCGACCGCTCGATCAGCTGCAGGAGCCGTTCTTGCGTGAGAGCCATCGGCTCCTCGCTGGTGGGCCGGATCTACTCGACGCCGTGCTCCGCGAGCCAGCGCTCGGCGTCGATCGCCGCCATGCAGCCGGTGCCGGCGGCGGTGACAGCCTGACGATAGACGGGATCCATCGCGTCGCCGCAGGCGAACACGCCGGCGATGTTGGTGCGCGACGAGCCCTTCTCGACCTTCAGGTAGCCGACGTCGTCCATCTCGAGCACGCCCTTGAAGAGGTCGGTGTTCGGCTTGTGACCGATCGCGACGAACAGCGCCTCGGTGGGCAGATCGGTGAGCGCGCCGGTCTTGAGATTCTTCACGCGCAGGCTCGTGACGTAGTCGCCGCCGAGCACCTCCTCGACCGCCGAGTCCCACAGGAACTCGATCTTCTCGTGCTTGAGCGCCCGCTCGCGCATGATCTTCGACGCGCGCAGCTCGTCGCGGCGATGGATCACGGTCACCTTCGGCGCGGCGTAGCGCGTGAGGAACAGCGCTTCCTCGAGCGCGGTGTCGCCGCCGCCGACCACGGCGATCGGCTTGCCGCGGAAGAGCGCGCCGTCGCAGGTCGCGCAGGCCGACACGCCGCGATTCATGAAGGCCTGCTCGCTCGGCAGCCCGATCCACTTCGCGCTCGCGCCCGTCGCCACGATCACGGCGTCGGCGAGGAACGCAGCGCTCTCGCTCTCGACACGGAACGGGCGCTTCGAGAAGTCGATCTTCGTGGCGTCCTCCATGAAGATGCGCGTGCCGAAGCGCTCCGCCTGCTTCTGGAAGCGCTCCATCATCTCGGGGCCGGTCACGCCTTCCGGGAAGCCGGGGTAGTTCTCGACCTCGGTCGTGAGCATCAGCTGCCCGCCGAACTGGAGGCCGGCGAACATCACGGGCTTGAGATCCGCGCGGCCCGCGTAGATCGCGGCGGTGTAGCCGGCCGGGCCGCTGCCAATGATCAGCAGCTTCACGTGCTCGGCGGGTCGCGCCGCCTGCTTGTCTTGCCCCAGCAGCGCGTCGAGCTTGCCGGCCTTGTCGAGCGCGGCGAGGTCGTCGAAGCCGCCCACGTGCACGTCGCCGATGAAGATCTGCGGGACGGTGGTGCGCTGCGCGCGGCTCACCATCTCGTCGCGCTTCTCGGGCTGCGCCTCGATGTCGATTTCCGACCAGGTCTGGCCCTTTTGCGTGAGCAGGCTCTTGGCCCGGTCGCAGTAGGGGCACCAGGACTTCGTGTACATGACGATCTTGGCCATCGATTCCTCCACGGATCGGCAACGGCGCGCCGAGGGTAGGGGCTGGGATGCTGTGCCGCAGGACGGCGTTTCGGATCGCCTCCGATCGACCGAACGGATCGGTCGGTCGGTGACCCCGCCTACAGAGGTTCCGTAATCGGGAGGTCTTCCCAGAGCAGCTGGAGGAAGGTCCCGATGAAAAAGCTGAGGAAGCTCATGAGCAGGATCGCGCCCGGAAAGGCCGTCAGGGGCTCGAAACCCATGACGCGGGGCAACTCGCCCACCATGGGCTCGAGGGTCGGCCGGATGGCCGCCAGGGGCGCCTCGTAGGGGCCCCAGTTGCGCGCGGCCATGAGCGGCCCGAGGAGGCTGGTGGTGAGCATGCCGAAGGCCGCGGCCTCGACGATCCCGAGCAGGAACAGGTCCCGCGCGCGGTCGAAGGCGAGCCGCGGGTCGCCGAGCCGGCGCTGCACCTCGACGAACAGATAGAGCAGCGTCACCGAGCCGAGCATCACGACCGTCGCGATCAAGTAGACAGGCGGCTGCTTCGCGAGGTCCCAGACCTCGTCGATCAGGAACACGGGCGCGTAGCCGACGATGATGCCGGCGCCGATGCGCGGCACGGACGTGTAGAAGAAGGTGAGATCCTTCCTCCACATGAACTGCACGAGCAGAAACCAGAGCGCCGCCGCGAACACGAGCGCGACGACGCCCGACGCGAGTGCGTCGAACAAGGCCGGCGCGCGCGAGTAGGCGAAGCCCGCGCCGATGAACGGCAGCGCGGGCAGCAGCAGCGCGAGGGCGTAGTTGCGCGTGCGGTGGAGCGAGAGCATCGCCTCGGGAGCGTCGGGCCCGCGCTTCAGCGCCTCGGCGTGGTGGCGCATGACGGCGGCGTGGTGGACGTCGTAGCGGCGCAGGAAGAAGGTCTCGAGCTTCCCGAGCAGGCGCAGGCAGTCGCGGTCCTTCGGGCGGCGCAGGAACGGCGACAGCTCCGCCGCGCGGTTCGCGCGCGCGCGCGGCTCGGCGAGCGCCGTCCGCAACACCTCGGCGTCGCGCTCCCCGAACGGCGAGCGCTCCTCCTCGAACGCGCGGTTGTCGGGCTCGAGGCACACGTCCTCGAGCCAGCGGTGATAGGCGCGCTCGGTCGCGCCCGCGAGCTGCGCGTCGAGGCGCGCGGGCTCGTTCGCGGCGAGCGCGTAGAAGAAGCCGAGGTCGTGCGGGTCGGCGCTCGCCTCGGCGCGCGCTTCGCCGCGCACGTATTGCGCGACGAACTCGGGCCGCACGCGCGCGGCAAACAGCGGCAGCAGCGCGTGCAGGTGCAGGCGCCGCAGGTGCAGCGCCGCGAACGACAGCCGCGGCGTCTGCGCGAGGTTGCGATCGGCGAGGAAGCGGCCCGCGACCGCGCTGAACACCGCGACGTCCTCGCACGCGCGCAGGTAGGCCGGGCGATTCTCGCCCCCGTGCAGGCGCGCGAGCACGCGCTCGAGCGTGTCGGGCAGCGCCGCGAACAGGCGCGTCATCAGCTCCTCGGCGTCGCGGCGGCTGGCGTCGGGCGAGAGCCGGCGCGGGTTCGTCCAGAGGTCGTCGAGCCGCAGGTAGAGCTCGGCCGGGTCGTGGCGCGCGGCGTGGAACGAGAAGGTCTCCGGAAAGACGCTGTGGAAGCCGTCGCCGGCGTCGCGCTCGAAGCGGACCTCGCGCGCGTGGAACGCGTAGGTGAAGCGGTAGCTCGCCTTCAGCCGCTCGATGCGCAGCTCGAGGCGCGGAAGCGCGGGCGCGGCTGCGGGCGCCGGCGCTGCGGGCGTGACGGGCGCCGCCGACATCGCCTAGAGGACGGCGCGCTTCGGGTTTTCGCCCGATTCGTAATAAGTCTCGACGCGCTGCGCGAGCTCGTGCACGCGCTCCGGCAGGCGCCCGCCGAGCGGCCAGCGCGCGCTCGCGACGCGCATGCGCTCGCGCAGCAGCTGCGCGTCGGGGAAGTCCTCGCGCGCGAGCGCGTCGTCCACCGTCAGCCAGTGCTCGATCGCAGTGAGCGTGCGGTTCGTGCGCTCGCGCAGGTCGCCCATGCCCGGCGCCGCCACCTGCTTCCCGCGCAGTTGCTGCGAGAGCTTGCCGAGCTCCACCTGCGCCGCCGCGAGCCGTGCGCGCAGCGCGCCTTCCTTGAGATTCGCGAGGCCCTCGACGATCTCGTCGAAGCGCAGCCGCATCGGCTCGTGGGAGATCTCGCGCGCGAGGATCACCTGCCCGAGGTCCTCGCCATTCGTGCCGGAGAGCGTGTGGCGCTTGACGCGCACGCGCACGCCGTCTCCGACGGGCAGGTCGATGTCGGCGTGGCTCATCTCCTGGTCGCCGCCGATGCACAGCACGGCGCCGCAGAAGCGGTCGAAGACCTCGGCAGAGAGGACGTCGCGCAGCTCCTTGCCGCGGGCGTCGCCGAGGATGCCGAGGTAGTCGCGCGCCGGCTTGTTGAGCGCGCGCACCACGCCGCGCGCGTCGAGGGCGATCGCGCCGGTGTCGAGCTGGTCCATCACGCCTTCGAGGAACACGTTCGAGGCGCGCAGATCCGCGAGCAGGCGCTCGTTCTCGCAGGTGAGCGCGTGATGGTCCGCCGCGCGCCGCACCACCTGCTTCAGGTGGTCGGGCTCCCACGGCTTCGTGATGTAGGCGTAGACGTGGCCGTCGTTGATCGCCCGGATGATCGCGTTCATGTCCGCGAAGCCAGTGAGGATGATCCGTTGCGTCGCGGGCGAGCGCTTGAACACCCGCGACAAGAACTCGACGCCGGTCATCTCCGGCATGCGCTGGTCCGAGATCACGACGGCGACCGGCGCGTGCTTGTCGAGCAATGCGAGCGCTTCGTTCGCGGACGTCGAGGTGAAGACCTCGTAGTCGTCCTCGAACGTGAAGGTCATGGTTTCGAGAATGGCCTCTTCGTCGTCGACGATGAGGAGGCGCGGGCGGGGCTTGGCCATGGCGCGGGTACCTTAGCTGGGATGGGCCTGGGTCGGCGTGCCTCGATCGAGCGCGCCTCCTCTTCGCCGCCGACGCGCGTCGACCATGTGGGCGTCACGGGGATCGAGGCGCGGCGTTGCGGTCTGGCCTTGTTTACTTCGCTTCGCCGTCGAAGACTCCGGCTTCGCTGCGCGCTTCGCTTGCGTGGGTGGTGGCAGCCTTCGGGGCGCCGCAGATCGAGCAGGTCCCCGGCTCGGTGGTGGCGCGTCAGGCATCTCGCGGGGCGCGCGCGGGTCGTCGGGTTCGGGGCGGCGGTCCGGGGTCCGGATCGGATCCGGGATCGGATCAGAACTGGGTGGCTTCGATGAGCTTCTTGAGGGAGCGGGCGAGGTCGCCTTCCCAGCGTTGGATGAGCTCTTCGCCGAGGGAGCGGCCGGTTTCGAGCTGGGCGAGGAGCGGGGTGAGGAATTCGCGCTCGTCGGGGGCGTTGCCCTCGCCGTGGGCGATGCGCCGCAGGCCCTCGCTGGCGATCGCGGCGAGCTCGCGGGCCAGCGGCAGCACGGGCTGGCCGGCGGCGCGGGCGGCGAGGCCGCGGCGGGCGACGTCGTCGAGCGCCGCCTCGCGCTCGGCGAACGACCAGTCCTTGGCGAGCGCGTAGGCCGCGTCGAGCGCGCCGTCGTCGTACAGGAGGCCCTTCCACAGCGCGGGCAGCGCCGAGAGCCACGGCACGCAGTCCGCCCCGCGCACCTCGACGATGCGCTTCAAGCGCACCTCGGGGAAGAGCGTGGTGAGGTGCAGGTCCCAGTCCGCTGCGGTGGGGCGATGGCCCTCGAAGCCGCGCTCCATGAACTGGCGGAACGTGACGGTGTCGGCGCGCAGATAGCGGTCGTCGCGCACGATGAAGAACATCGGGACGTCGAGGGCCCACTCCGTGTACCGCTCGTAGCCGAAGCCGTCCTCGAACACGAAGGGCAAGAGCCCACAGCGGTCCGGGTCGGTGTAGCGCCAGATGTGCTCGCGGCGCGTCACGAAGCCCGAGGGCTTGCCGAGGTAGAGCGACGAGTTCGCGAACATCGCCGAGACGATCGGCGTCACCGCCATGGCGGCGCGCATCTTGCGCACCATGTCGGCCTCGCTCGAGAAGTCCATGTTCGCCTGCACCGTCGCCGTGAGGTGCATCATGTGCAGCGCGAGCTCGCCGCGGGTCGGCAGGTAGGCGCGCATCACGCCGTAGCGCGCCTTCGGCATGCGCGGGATCTCGGCGATGTCGTGCACCGGGTGGTGCGCCAGCGACGTCCAGGTGATGCCGAGCGGCGCGGAGACGCGCTTCACGAGGGCGAGGTGCGCCTCGATCTCGCGATGCGTCTCGAAGATCGTGCGCAGCGGCGCGCCCGAGAGCTCGAGCTGCCCGCCCGGCTCGAGCGTGATCGAGGCGTTGTCCTTCTTGAGCGCGATCAGGTTGCCGGCGTCGAAGCCGCGCTCCCAGCCGTCGGCCTGGGCGATCGCCTCGAGCACGGCCGCGATGCCCCGCGGCCCAGCGTGGGGGACCGGCTTGCAATCGGCCGTGAAGCCGATCTTCTCGTGCTCGGTGCCCACGCGGAAGCGCTCGCGCGGCTTCTCGCCCGTGCGGAGGAACGCGATCAGGTCCGAGACGGACTCGACCGGAGTGGGGGCGGTATCGAGCTGTCCACTCACGAGGTTCTCCAGGGGCGCGCGGGCCTGGGCAGGGATGCCTTGGGCCGGGGGGAGGATTCCAGCTCTGGGAAAGGGTCGAGCGCGGAGCGTCCTACGGGTTGGCCGCTTCCGTGAGGAACTTCTCGAGGAAATCGCCGAGGGCGGCCCGAAGCTCGTCGTCGGCCCCGTACGGGAAGGACTTGCACGGGCCCTCCGCCTTGCCCGCGTGGAAGGGCCCCACCAGCGTGATCTCGCCCCGCGACTTCACGGTGACGACGGCGCGGCTGCGGCCGCGGGCCATGTCGAACTGCACGGCGCGCAGGTGCTTGTCGTCGGTGCGGACGTCGCCGAGCTGCACCGTGAGCTGCGAGGCGCCGGCATGGGCGGCCGCCTTCTGGAACGCGGCGATCGCCGCTCCGACGGTCAGGCGGAGCGTGCCGGCGCGGCGCCAGGCTTCGGTGATCGCGTCGCGGTGCGCCGCTTCGCGTTCACCCAGCTCCTGGCCGAGCCGAGTCATGCGGTCTTCGAGGGAAAGTGCGGTCATTGGGGGTGTACATGCTGGCACAGCGCGCGCGGCGCGAGCCAGGCCCCTGAGCGATTTGCTGCGGATCGGGCCTCGGCTCAGAGCGCCTCGGCGGTCGGGATCCGGAACGGCGCCGGGTCCATCATCCCGAGCAGCTCGTTGCGCGTGCGCGCGAACTGAGGCGCCAGCGCCGCCGTGATGGGCTCGCCCTGCGGAATGCGCACCGTCGCCGGATTCACCGGCTTGCCCTTCAGCGTGAAGGTGAAGTGGAGGTGCGGCCCGGTGGAGAGGCCGGTCGAGCCGACGAAGCCGATCGTCTCCTTCTGGCGCACGCGGTCGCCCACGCGCAGGCCCTTCGCGAAGCCCGAGAGGTGCCCGTAGACCGTCTCGTATCCCGAGCGGTGCCGGACCTTCACGGTGTTGCCGAGCCCGCCGTTCCAGCCTCGGAACACGACCGTGCCGTCCGCGACCGACCACACGGGCGTGCCGTAGGACGCGGCGTAGTCCGTGCCGAGGTGCGGCCGGCGGATGCCGAGCACCGGGTGCAGGCGGCTCGCGGCGTACTGGGAGCTGATGCGGCGGTAGTTGAGCGGCGCCTGCAGGAACTGGCGCTGCGCGGCCGAGCCGTCGGGGCGGTAGTAGCTGCCGTGCGTGGGCGTCGGCTCGAAGTAGATCGCGGTGAAGTCGTCCTCGCGGTTCGCGTAGCGCGCGGCGAGGATGCGGCCGGGGCCCAGATAGACGGGGCCCGACTTCGTCTCGTAGAAGCGGCGCTCGTAGACGGCGCGGAACTCGTCGCCCGGCTGCGCCTTCGAGAAGTCCACGTCCCACGCGAAGATCTCGGCGAAGTCGTGGGCGAGGTCGCCCGTTTCGCCGAGGTCGACCACCGACTGGTACAGGTTGCTCGTGACGACGCCCGCGAGCAGCGCGCGCTCGACGTGGACGTTCGGCTCGTGCTTCTCCGCGACGAGCTTTCCGCCCTCGCGCTTCAGCGAGTAGCTCTCGATCGGCGAGCGCACGTACTCGAAGCCGACGAGCTCGCCCGCGGCCGTCAGCGAGGCGCGATAGACGTCGCCCACCTTCGAGTACCGGAAGTTGAACACCGGCGACATCGCCTCGACGAGCTCGTGCACGATCTCGCCGTCGATCCCCTGCGCGTGCAGCGCGTGGCCGAGCGTCTGCCGGCGCGCCAGCTCACCTTCGATCACGGTGAGCTGCGGCTCGGGAGCGGCCGGCAGCAGCGGAGTCGGCACCATCGACGCCGTGGCCGGCGCCGGGTGCGCGGCGACCGCCGTCTGCGGCGACGGCGCGGCATCGGGGATCGCCTGGAAGCGTACGATTGCGGAGAGCCCGAACACGAGCGCGAGCGCGAGGGCGGCGCCCGTCGCAATCTCGTTCGCATGGTCGCGCCAAGCATCGATCATCGATCGGAGTTTCATCTTCCCTCCGGCGGAAAAGCGCCCCGCGTCCCCCCAGACACGGCCCGCTCTCCGTCCGTTCCGACAACTGCCGCTCTCAATCGGCAGGTTGGGTACTCCCCTTTGTGATCGGCATGCAGTGGAAGGTGCTAAATACACGGCGCAGGTGAGGTTGTTCGTGCGCTCCGTCACCAAACGCCGTTGGAGCCGCGAAAACGCCGGGGTCTCCCGACTGCTCGTGAGTACCGCCCTGTCGCTCGCGGTGGCGTGCGCGAGCACGCCCGAGGCGCCGTCGCGCCGCAACGCCGGCACGGATTTGCCCCCGCGCCGCGAGGACTTGGCCGACGCCGCTGCCGCCCTGCTGGCGCGCGCGATTTCCTTCGACACGACCAACCCGCCCGGCAACGAGCGTGCACTCGCGGAGTACCTCGCGCGCTACCTCGGGCGGGAGGGCATCGAGGCCCGCGTCGTCCCGCTTCCGGGAGAAGACAGCCCGCGCGCCGCGCTGTGGGCGCGCGTGCCCGGCCGCGGCACCCGCGCGCCGCTCGTGCTGCTCTCGCACCTCGACGTCGTCGCCGCCAACGAGTCGGCCTGGGCGGTGAATCCGTTCGCGGGCGTCGAGGGCGGCGGCACCGTCGTCGGACGCGGCGCCCTCGACGCGAAGGGCGTCACCGTCACGCACCTGTTCGCGCTCGTCGAGATCGCGCGCCGCAAGCAGCCGCTGGACCGCGACCTGATCCTGCTGGCGACGCCCGACGAAGAAACCGGCGGTGCGCTCGGTGCGGGCCTCGTGGCGCGCGACCACCCGGAGTTGTTGCGGGGCGCGGGCTACCTGCTGACGGAGGGCGCCGGCATCCTGCCCGGCGAGTCGGGCGAGCCCGACGTCTGGGGCGTCGCGTTCACCGAGAAGACGCCGTGCTGGGTGAAGCTGACGGCGCGCGGCGTGCCGGGCCACGGCTCGACCGCGAACGACGGCGCCGCGGGCCAGCGCCTCGTGCGCGCGCTGATGCACGTGCTCGGCATGCCGCACGAGCTGAAGGTGACGCCGGCGGTGGCGGAGATGTTCGCGCGCATGGCGCCGCTCGCGCCGAAGGACGAGCAGCGCCAGTGGCGCGAGCTGCGCGGCGCGCTCGCGCTGAACCCGCACTTCCGCGAGCGCTTCCTCGCGGACCCGGGCCGGCGCGCGCTCGTGCAGAACACCACCGCCGTCACGATGCTGCACGGCAGCGACAGCCCGAACGTCGTGCCCGCCGAGGCGAGCGCGATCCTCGACGCGCGACTCCTGCCCGGCGAGAGCTGCCCCGAGTTTGCCGATCGCATGGCCAGCGCGATCGACGACCCCGGCGTCGAGCTCGCGATCACGCTCGACTTCGCCGCTGCTGCGTCGCCGATCGACTCGCCGCTGATGAACGCGATCGAGCGCGTCGCGAAGCGCAGCGAGCCCGAGGGCTTCGTCGTGCCGCGCGTGATCTCGGGCTTCACGGACGCGCACTGGTTCCGGAAGCTCGGCATCACCGCCTACGGCTTCGTGCCGCGCCGCCTGCGCCTCCAGGACACGCTCGGCATCCACGGCCCGAACGAGCGCGTGTCGCTCGAGAACCTCGCGTTCGGCATCCGCACGACGGTGGAGATCGCGCGCGAGCTCGACAACGCGGAGGCGCGCTGAGCGCGCGCTACTTCGCGAGCGAGAGCGTCGCGCGCGTCTCCTGCTCGTCGGCCTCGAGCGCGAGCTTCGCGCCGAGGCGCGCGAGCACGTCGCCCGCGAGCAGCAGGTCGAGCTGATCCTTCGCGACGCGCGCGCTGCGCAGGCGCAGCGCGATGCGCACGAGCGGGATGCCGGCCTCGAGCGTCGGGCGCGCGGAGACGTAGAGGTCGGTGCGGTGCGGCGCGGCCTCGAGCAGCGCATCGAGCAGGGCCGAGAACGCGAAGCGCAGCGCGGGCTCGCTCGCCTTCACCGCGGTGTCGTCGGATTCGAGCTCGCGCAGCACGAGCAGGCGCTTGGCGAGCAGCTCGTCGCGGCGCTCGGCGAGCAGGGCGCCGAGCAGCGGCGCGGCTTCGGTGCTCACGTCCGTCGCGACCTCGAGGCTGCCGAACTGCTCGAAGCGCGCGAGACGGCGGGCGAGCCGCGCGGCGCCTGGCTCGTCGCCGGCGCGGCGCAGCGCGTCGAGCGCGGCGGCGAGGTCGCGGGCGGCGGCGCGCGCGAACGGGCGCAGGTCGCTC
>CAZCTH010000116.1:0-16046 GCA_964501435.1 uncultured Spirochaetales bacterium
CCGGAGCACCGTCGCCACGCAGTCTGAAACAAGCCCTCGCGTTCCACGATCGGGTTTCTCCGCGCCATCTAACGGAATCGCGGCTCACCTGCGGCCGCGCGCGAACCATGATGCCACGACGGCGGCCGGCCGCGAAGCAAGCAACCGCCGGCCGGTCGCCGCTAAACGCGTGCGCACACCCCCGACCGCGGCCGTCAGGTGCAGCCGCTTGTTGGGCAGCGCATCGAGGGGAACTGACTCCTGGAACCAATGCTGGTTCATCTCATCGAGGAACTCGGCGGAAATCGGATACCCGCAACTCGATCCGATCACGGAATCGATCCCGCACCGCGGACAGAGCGCGGTCGTTCCGTCGGCTGAGATGCCGTCTCCGTCGGGGCGCTCATCGACCCAGTCCAAGATTTCGCCGGGAGGAAAGGTCGCGAGGCAATAGAAGCAGCCGCACACCCTGCTGTTGAGAATCGCCTGACGATGGTTCGAGCAGTGTGCGTGTGCCGCGATGACTTCCTCTTTCGGCACAGTTCTCCTCGCGACTGCCCAACGGATCGGCGCTCAGCTGCCGGCAAGGGCCGCCGCCTTGGCGGACCGGAGCGCCGATGTTCGCCGCCAGACTCTACCGCGGCTGATCGGAGCGCGGCCCTTGACGGTCAGCTGCAGCGCCTTGTTGGGCAGCTCAAGGCGCGACGAGCTTACCCTCGATGTCCGAGAGCAACAGAATCGCGTCGGCGGGCGCCCAGTGGAAGCCGAAGCAACGAGAACCGGACAGTGGGTTTCTCTTGCCTTTGGCCGAGTGATCGATTGAAAAACCGCGCCACGACGCCGGCCGCTTTGGTTCGTGCGAGCCGAAGGAGAAGCGATTCCCGTGCGACGCCGCATTGCGCAAGTGACGGAATACCTCGAACTCCGGCGAGTGATCGTTGTGCCTTGAAACCAGTTCGTATGCGGAGTTGACGAGCATGCAGGTCAGGGAGTCGACCGCAGCGTCGGCCGCAAGGCCGCCCGCGATCGTCAAATGCACCACCTGCCCCATATCGATCGCGAACGCCGGAGAGATCTTCCCGTTGTAGACCGCGAGCTTCTCGTGCCCGAGACCAAGAGGGTTGCTTGGGTCGAACACAGGGCCGAGGCCCACAGTCGACGCGAGGAAGGCCGAAACCATCGTGAAGAAAGGACCGGACCGGTCAAACGCGATAGTCGGCGGCAGAGAAGCGGGCATTCCAAAGAGGTGCTCCTGTGAGCTGCCCAACAGGTATTGGACTGACCCGCCTCCTACGGCCGATCCGCCCCGTCCCCCAATCATCTACCCGGATAGGCTGCCGGGCAAGCACGCAATGCAATGCGGAAGCGCGTCCGCCTGCGTCTTGGCGGCGTCTCGCAGTGTTCGCTTCGCTGCGTTTGTGCTCGCAGCGTTTGTGGGGAAACACTGCGAGAGAGCGGGCGGGCGCTACGGTTTCCTGGGTTCGCCCTCCCCCCAATGACGCGCACGGCCCCTGCGCGGCGGATCGTAGGATGGAACGAGAGGGTGCTCCCCAGGAGCCGCGCCTGCTGGATCGGGTGCGCGCGCGGATGCGCGTGCTGCATCACAGCCCGCGCACGGAGCGCAGCTACGTCGACTGGATTCGACGATTCATCTTGTTTCACGGGAAGCGGCATCCGGCCGAGCTCGGGAGCGAGGCGGTGGAGGCGTTTCTCACGGACCTGGCCGTCGAGCGGGCGGTCTCTGCGTCGACGCAGAATCAGGCGCTGAACGCGCTCGCGTTCTTGTACCGCGAGGTGCTGGGGCGCGAGCTCGGCGATCTGTCGCGTGCGGTGCGCGCGCATGCGCCGCGGCGTCTGCCCGTGGTGCTCACGCGTGACGAGGTCCGCGCGTTGCTCGGGCAGCTGGCAGGAACGGAATGGCTCGTCGCAGCGCTGCTCTACGGCGCGGGGCTGCGGCTCCTGGAAGCGCTCACGCTCCGGGTCAAAGACGTGGACTTCGATCGGCGCGAGTTGCGGCTGCGGCGCGCGAAGGGAGACAAGGATCGCGCGGCGCCGTTGCCCGAGGCCGTTCGCGGCGCCCTGCGCGAGCACTTGGTCCGCGTGCGCGCGCTCCATGGGCGCGATCTCGCCGCCGGCTTCGGCGCAGCTCCGCTCCCCGGCGCGCTGGCCGCGAAGTACCCGGGCGCTCCCACCGAATGGGCGTGGCAGTGGGTCTTCCCCGCGACGCGGCGCTACTTCGATCCGCTCGCGCAGACGGAGCGCAGGCATCACCTGCACGAGACGGTGATCCAGCGCGCCGTGAAGCGCGCCGTCGCGGGCGCGGGCATCGCGAAGCCGGCGAGCTGTCACACGCTGCGCCACAGCTTTGCGACTCACCTGCTCGAGGCGGGTACGGACATCCGCACGCTGCAGGAGCTGCTCGGCCACGCGAGCGTCTCGACCACGATGGTCTACACGCACGTGCTGAACCGCGGCGCGGCGGGCGTGCGCAGCCCGCTCGACTTCGCGCGCTGAGCGTCACGCGGTCGTCGGCGGCACCCACACGCGGTTCGGCTTCTCCACCTTGTAGAGCTTCGCGGCGTTTTCCCACAGGAGCTTGTTGCGCACGCGCTCCGGCTGGCCCTTCAGGCCGGCGTCGATCTTCTCGCGCACGTTGCCGTAGAGGCACACCGGGTGCGGGTAGTCCGTCTCGAACAGCACGTTGTCCTCGCCGATCGCGGCGAGCAGGTTCTGCGGCGCGTGCTCTTCGTAGAAGTAACAACCGTACACCTGCCGCCGGAAGTACTCGCTCGGCAGCAGGCTCATCTCGGGCCGCTGCTCGCGCACGCGCGAGTAGCCGTAGGTGTAGTCGCACGACTCGAGGATGAACGGGATGAAGCCGATGCCGCTCTCGACGGAGATGACCTTGAGACGCGGGTAGCGCGCGAGCACGCCGGAGAAGAGCAGGTCCACGAGCTGCTTGCCGTTGTCGAGGAAGAGCTGCACGGCGAGCGTGGCGTTGGTCGAGCCGATGCCGGTGACTTCCATGCGCTCCTTCGAGAAGCCGCCGTCGAAACTTCCGGTGCCGATGTGGAAGCTGACGGGCAGGTCGAGATCCTGCGCGCAGGCCCAGAAGCGGTTCCAGTGCGGGCTGCCGAGGATCGGCATGCCGTGCACCTGGGGCTCGCCGGTGAAGAGCACGCCCTTGTGGCCGATCCTCGCGCAGCGCTGCATCTCGACGACGGCGGCGTCCACGTCCCAGAACGGCGTCGCCGCGATCGGGATGAAGCGCTTCGGGTCGGCGCTGCACCACTCGATCAGGAAGTCGTTGTAGGCGTGCACGCAGGCGAGCATGAGCTCGCGGTCGCCGAGCTTGAGGAAGGCCTGCGAGCCGAAGCCGCCCACGTTCGGATAGATCGCCATCGCCCAGATGCCGATCGAGTCCATGTAGGCGAGCCGCGCCTTCGCGTCGTACGACGCGGGCGGGCACTCGTCGAGATTCTTGGGCGCCGCAGGGAACGGCTCCTTCCAGCCTGCGACCGCCGTGAATCCGATCGGCACGAGCGGCGCCTCGCCGGCGAGGCTCCACACGTCCCAGCCCGTCTCGGGGTTGCGCACGAGCTTCGGCGCGCGGTCCTTGAACTTGGCCGGCACGCGGCTCGTCCACACGTCGGCGGGCTCGGTGATGTGCGTGTCGACGTCGATCACCCAGTCGCGGATCTGCATCGTGCGCTCCCTCGCTCGCGGTTTCGCCAGCATACTCCGCTTGATCCGCACGCGAGCGCGCGCCACGCTGCGCCTCCTTCGGAGGAAGCGCGCATGGGTCGGCTCGCGGGCAAGGTGGCATTCATCACGGGGGCGGCGTCGGGCATCGGTGCCGCGTGCGCGCTGCGCTTCGCCGAGGAGGGCGCGTCGCTCGCGGGCTTCGACCTGAACGAGCCCGCCGGCGAGGCCGGTGCCGACTGGCTCGCGGGTGTGAAGCGCGCGCCGAAGGCGTGCTTCGAGACGGGCGACGTGCGCGACGAAGCGCGGCTCGCCGAGGCGGTGGCGCGCGTGAAGGAGCGCCTCGGCCGCATCGACGTGCTGGTGAACGCCGCCGGCGTCGCGGGCGGCGGCTTCGTGCACGCGCTCGACGCGAAAGAGTGGGACCGCGTCCTCGACGTGAACCTGAAGGGCACCTTCCTCGCGTCGAAGCAGGTGCTGCCCGTGATGCTCGCGCAGCAGAGCGGCGCGATCGTGAACGTCGCGAGCGTCGAGGGCATCGAGGGCTTCATGGGCGGCAGCTCGTACAACGCCTCGAAGGGCGGCGTCGTGCTGCTCACGAAGAACATGGCGATCGACTACGCGCGCCTGGGCGTGCGCGTGAACGTGATCTGCCCGGGCTTCATCGACACGCCGATGTTCCGCGCCGTGATCCTGAACGGCCCGGCCGCGCCGATCGCGCCGAAGATCATGGATGCGCACCAACTCGGGCGCTGGGGCAAGCCCGTCGAGATCGCGAACGCTGCGCTCTTCCTCGCGAGCGACGAAGCGAGCTTCGTCACCGGCGTGACGCTGCCCGTCGACGGCGGCTACACGGCGGGGCATCGCTTCGCGCTGGGGTGAGGCTCAGCCCGCCGCGGGGGCGCCCCGGAGCAGACCCTCGGCGCTCAGATCCTCGTCGAGATCCGGCCAGTGGACGCCGAACCCACCTCCGCACAGCTCCCACTTTCGTCGCTGCCGCGGCGTCGCGTGCAAGAGTCGCGGATACCAGGCGAGGGGAGCGCTCACGACGCGCCCGTCAGCGAGTCGAACCGCGACGCTCTCATCGTCGACGCGCACGTCGACGATGCGCTCACCGGCCCGGTCGTCCGAAGAAGCCATTCCATGCCTCGAGTAGAAGTTCTTGATTCCGACGGATCAGCCTCTCGACTCGAACGAGCTCGCGTGGGCTGAAGCCATAGTTTCGCGCGAGGCGAAGCGGGTCCAACCAGAACTTCGCGGATCGGTCGTGATGGTCGACGTGGACGTGGGGCGGCTCGTTTGGTTCGTGGCTGAAGAAATATACGCGGATGGGCCCATTGCGCAGAACCGTCGGCATCCGACGAGTCTCGATTTCAGCGGGGGGGTCGGGCGACGGGAAACAGCGTCGAATCGCGCTCGATTGCGAACGTGCCGGGGCCTTGGATCGCGGTGCGCGTGTGCCACCGATACCGTGCTCCCATGTCCACCCCGCTCGCGCTCTTCGCCGCTTGCCCGCCCGGCGTCGAGCCGATCGTCGCGCGCGAGCTCGCCGCGCTCGGTGCGGAGCCGCGCGTCGTGGCGGGCGGCGTCGAGCTCGCAGGCGACGTCGCGCTCGCGCTGCGCGCGGCGCGTTGGCTCGGCGCGGCGAGCCACCTGATGCTTCGCGTCGCGGAGTTTCGCTGCCGCGCGCCCGGCGAGCTCGAGCGCAAGGCGAAGGAGGTGCCGTGGCGCGCGTGGCTGCGCAGCGACGTCGCGCTCGCGATCCGCGCGACGAGCCGCGCGTCGCGCGTGTTCCACACGGGCTTGATCGCCGAGCGCGTGCTCGCGGCGATCGCGGAGTCGCTCGGCGCGGAGCCGCCCGCGCCCGCGAGCGCGGAGGCGCCCGCGGCGCGCCTGCTCGCGCGCTTCGAGAAGGACGTCTGCACGCTCTCGCTCGAGGCCACGAGCACGCCGCTGCATCGCCGCGGCTATCGCCTCGACGGCGCGAAGGCGCCGCTGCGCGAGGATCTCGCCCACGCGCTCGTGCTCGCGAGCGGCTGGCAGCCGGGCGAGGCGCTGCTCGACCCGTTCTGCGGCTCGGGCACGATCGCGATCGAGGCGGCGGCGATCGCGCGCGGCCTCGCGCCGGGGCGACTGCGGCCGGTGCCGCTCGAGCACCTCGCGCTGTTCGACGCGAACGCGTGGCGCGCCGCGCAGGCGGAGACGCGCGCGGCCGTCGCGACGCGCATCTCGGCGAGCGATCGCGACGCGGGCGCGATCGACGCAGCGCGCGCGAACGCGGAGCGCGCGGGCGTCGCGGACGCGATCGACTTCGCGCGCGCGGCGATCACGAAGAACGCGTGGCTCGCGGACCCAGCGGCGGCGCCGACGCGCGGCGCGCTCGTCACCAACCCGCCGTTCGGCCGGCGGGTCTCGGAGTCCCAGAAACTCGAGACGCTCCATCAGGCGCTCGGCCACCGCGCGGCGAGGCTCGGCCCGGGCTGGCGGGTCGCGATCCTCGCCCACGACGTGCGCCTCGCGCGCCGCACCGGCCTCGCGCTCGAGGTCGCGTTCGCGACCAAGCACGGCGGCCTGAACGTGAGCGCGCTGGTCGGCCCGGCGGCCCCCGCGGGCGCCTAGGGCCTCGGCCCCCTGAGACCTGTTTCACAAGGCGCGCGATTCGCTTGGGATAGGGTGGACCGTCCCCGGAGATCGCAATGAGCGAAGCCTTCGATCTCGCCACGCTCGACGTCTACGACCCAGTCCAATACGAGACCGCGTTCCCCCATGCCGCGTTCGCGTTCCTGCGCGAGCACGCGGCGGTCCATTGGCACCGCACGCCCGACGGCAACGGCTTCTGGTTGCTCTCCCGCCACGCCGACGTGATCGAGGCGTCGAGCGACCCGGCGACGTTCTCCGCCGAGCTCGGCGGCGTCGTGATCGAGGACCTCGACCCGCAGCGTCTCCAGCAGATGCGCGGCCAACTGCTCGCGATGGATCCGCCGCGGCACCGCGAGATGCGGCGCAAGGTGCTGGTCGGGTTCACGCCCGGGCTCGTCGGCCGCATGGAGCCGTTCCTGCGCGAGCGCGCCCGAGCCGTAATGGGTTCGGCCGCCGAGCGCGGCACGTGCGACTTCGTGCACGAGATGGCGGCGCAGCTGCCGCTGCAGGTGATCTGCGAGATCTTCGGCATTCCCGAGGCCGACCGCGGCTGGATCGTCGAGGCGGGCGACCGCGTGATCGGGCGCGACGACCCGGAGCTCGAGCCCGAGAAGTCGTCGAGCACCGCGAGCTTCAAGCTCGGCGCGTACGGCTTCCAGCTCGCGAGCGACCGCGTCGGCAAGGGCGGCACCGACCTGATCTCGCTGCTCGTGAACGCGCCCGGAGAGGCCGCGATCTCGCCCGTGGACTTCGCGAGCCTCTTCATCCAGCTGATCGTCGCGGGCAACGAAACCACGCGCACGCTGCTCTCGGGCACGCTCGTCGCGTTCGTGGACCACCCGGACGCCCATCGCACGCTCGAGCGCGAGCGCGGGCTGCTCGACACGGCGATCGAAGAGATGCTGCGCTGGACGACGCCCGTGCACTATTTCCGGCGCACCGCGACGCGCGACGTCGAGCTCCGCGGCCAGAAGATCCGTGCCGGCCAGAAGGTGGTGCTGCACTACACGTCGGCGAATCACGACGAGCGCGTGTTCCGCGACCCGTTCGCATTCGACGTGCGCCGCGACCCGAACCCGCACCTCGCCTTCGGCTGGGGCGAGCACTTCTGCCTCGGCGCCAAGCTCGCACGCCTCGAGGCGCGCGTGTTCTGGGAAGAGTTCTTCGCTCGCTTCCGCGGCTTCGAGCTCGCGGGCCCGATCCGTCGCATGCGCTCGAACCTCAACAACTCGCACAAAGAGATCCGCGTCCGCCTCTCGCCGCGCTGAGCGCAGCGCCGCCAGAGCGCAGATCGCCCGCCGCGACTACGCTGCGCCTCGCCACGCCCGATCACTCGAGGAGGAGGAGCCATGGCGAGCTGGGACGAGATCGCGAAGACGTTCGACGAACGCGTGCGCCGCATCGTGTGGTGCACCGTCACGACGATGGACACCAAGGGCCGCCCGTTCTCGCGCGTGCTGCATCCCGTATGGGAAGGGCGCACGGGCTGGATCGCGACGGGCCGCCAGACGCTGAAGGCGAAGCACATCGCGGGCAACGCGAACGTGGCGCTGAGTTATTGGGACCCGGCGCACGACACCGTCGTGGTGCAGGGGACGGCCACCTGGTGCGACGACGACGCCACCAAGCGCCGCATCTGGGACCTGCTCAAGAACGAGCCCGCGCCGGTCGGCTACGACCCCGCGATGTTCTGGAAGGCGGGCGTCACCGACCCGACCTACGGCGTGCTGAAGATCACGCCGACCCGCATCGACCTGCTCGGCGCGCAGGAGATGATGCAGGGCAAGCCGCCCACCGTGTGGAAGGCCTGAGCGCGACGGCCGGGCGGGCCCGACCGTCGCGATCGCGGTCTCAGCCGTTGGGCCCCGCCCAACGGCGCGGTGATTGGGGCTAGTAGGAGCGCGGAGCGCTCGTGCCGTAGCTGCGGCGCGGGCGGCGGCCGCTGCCCACGCGATGCGGCTTCACGCGGTCGGGGCGCGGCGCTTCGCCGTGGCCGTGGTCCGCCGCGTGTGCGCCTTGCGGGCGCGGGCCGTGAGCGCCCTGCGGGCGAACGCCGCGGGGCAGGCTGTTGCGGGCGCGGTTCGCGCGCTCGCGCGCCTTCTGCTCGCGGATGCCGGCGATGCGGTCGGCGCGCGAAACCTCGAGCTTCGCCTCGGGGCGCGCCGTGTAATCGAAGCCCTCGAGCTGGGCGCGCGGCACGCGCAGGCCGAGCATGCGCTCGATGCGCGTGAACTCGCCCTGCTCCTGCGGGCACACGAGGGTGATCGCCTCGCCCGTCGCCTGCGCGCGGCCGGTGCGGCCGACGCGGTGCACGTAGTCCTCGGCGAGGTTCGGCACGTCGAAGTTCACGACGTGCGAGAGCGCCTCGATGTCGATGCCGCGCGCCGCGATGTCGGTCGCGACGAGCACGCGGAACTTGCCCTTCTTGAAGCCGTCGAGCGCCTGCTGGCGCTGGCTCTGCGAGCGGTTCCCGTGGATGCGCTCGGCGTCGATGCCCTGGCGGCCGAGCCAGCCGGCGAGCCGGTCGGCGCGGTGCTTCGTGCGCGTGAACACGAGCGCCTCGCGGATCGTGCCCTTCTGCAGCAGCGCCGCGAGCAGCGGGGCCTTGAGCTCCGTCGGCACCGGGTAGACGGTCTGCGTGATCGACTCGACCGGCTTCGAACGGTGGCTGAGCTTGACCTCGGCCGGGTTCCGCAGGATCTCGCGCGTCAGCGACTGGATCTCGTTCGGCATCGTCGCGCTGAAGAACAGCGTCTGGCGCTGCTTCGGCAGGTGGCGAAGGATGCGCTTCACGTCGGGCAGGAAGCCCATGTCGAGCATGCGGTCGGCCTCGTCGAGCACGAGGATCTCGAGGCCGGGCAGGCGCGCGTACGGGTTCGAGAAGTGGTCGAGCAGACGGCCGGGAGTCGCCACGATCACGTCGGCGCCGCGCACGAACGCCTCCTTCTGCGGGCCCATGCCGACGCCGCCGTAGACGGCCGCGCCGCGCAGGCCGGAGCGGCCCGCGAGGTCGCGCAGGTCGTCGGCGATCTGCTGGGCGAGCTCGCGCGTCGGCGAGAGCACGAGCGCGCGCGTGGTTCCGCGCGGCTTCGCGAGCAGCTTGTGAAGGATGGGGAGCAGGAACGCGGCGGTCTTGCCGGAGCCGGTCTCGGCGCAGGCGAGCACGTCCTGGCCGGCGAGCGCCGCGGGGATCGCGGCGGCCTGGATGGGCGTCGGCGCCGTGAAGCCGAGCGCGGTGACGCTCGCGAGGAGCGAAGGATGGAGGGAGAGCTCTGCGAAAGAAGACAAGTGAGAGTTTCCTAGCGGGCGCGCACGCGGGGCCGCGGCGCGGCGCTGTGGCCGTGCTCGCAGGGGCCACGCGCTGCGCGCCCTGATGAGTGGGACTCCGTCACTGCTGCGGGCCGAGTGCCCGGGCAGCGGAGCCTGGCGCTTGTGTTGCGAACCGCTGAAGCGCCAAGGCCAACGGGACGGAGCGGCGATGCCGAACGGCCGCACTGTAGCCGCTGTTCGGGGAAGCGCCCGGCCGGCTGTAGGGCAATCGCGGCTCCCGCGACGCGGAGTTCTCAGGGCCGCGCGCGGAACGCCGGCTGGAGCGGCGCCGCGCACCCGCTCAAGCGCCCCGCCGCGCGAGCTCCTCGGTCGCGCGTTTCGCGAGCCCGAGCATGCCCATCGCCTCTGCCTCGGCGAGGGCCTCCTCGGCCCCGCGCCGCGCACGCTTCGCGTCGCGCTCGACGCGTGCGCAGTCGAGCAGCAACCGCGCGCGCGCGGCTCTCGCACCGACTCGCGCGGCGTCCTGCAGCGCGAGCGCGAACACTTCGGCGGCCCGCTCGCGGTTTCCCACCAGCTCGTACAGGCGGCCCAGCGCCTGGCGCAGCGGGCCCGCATAGGCGACGGGGATCGGAACGCAGGCGTGCTGGTCGGCGCGCGGCTCGATCAGCGCGATGAGCTCGCCGGCCGCCCCGCTCGCCCCGATCTCGGCGCACAGGTGCGCGATCTCGGCGATCGAGCGCGTCCAGCGGATGTTGCGCGGAACCGCGGCGAACCCCGGCTCGGCGAGTCGCTGCCACAGCGCCTCCGCGCCCTCGCGGTCGCCGGCATGGAGCCGCGCGCGCGCGACCGTCGCGATGAGCCAGTGGATGGGCACGCCCCAGCTCGCGCCTTCGCGCTCGGTGAAGGGGCCGAAGCGATCGAGCGCGGCGCTCGGATCGCCGCGCTCGCAGCCGACCGCGACGCTCTGGATGTCGTAACAACCCTGCGCGAACGGATGGCGCGCGCGCAGCCCCGCGGCGAGCGCCTCGAGCGCGATCTGCTCCGACTCCGCGAGCCGGCCCTCGAGCGCCGCGAAGCCGGCATCGTAGGTCAGCAGATGCCAGCGCATGCCGAAGTGCGGCGAGTCGCCGGCGAGCGTTCCGGCCCTGCGCCGGAGCTCGCGCGCTTCGTCGGCGTTGCCGAGCATCAGCTGATCGCACGCGAGGTCGAGCAGCGCGATCAGGCCGGTCTCGCGCTGCGGCGTCGCCGCCATCGAGCGCTCGATCTCGTCGCGCAGCGCGGCGCGCTCCGCGAGGTGGTCGGGCCCGGCGAGCGCGAACGAGAGCACGTAGGCCGCCTCCTGGACGAGCAGCGGGTCGCCCGTCTCGCGCGCGAGCGCGAGCGCCGGCCGCGCGGTAGCTGCGGCGAGCGCGCCGTCCACGCGGATCTGGCGATAGGCGATGCGCGTCAACAGGCGTGCGCGCGCGTGGGCGTCGTCGGCCCGGCAGCGTTCGAGCGCCGACCGCAACAAGGCTTCGGCCTCGGGATCGCTCGGCGACCACTCCGAGAGGTCGCAGTACGTCACCGCGGCGCGCACGAGGTCGGCATCGCGGCCGAGCGACGCCGCCAGCGCCGCCGCCTCTCGCAGCGCTGCGCGGCGGCCCTCCGGCGTGCGCGCGAGAGCGTGCGCTTCGCCGAGGCGCAGCAGCAGCTCGAGCTTGCGCGGGGGGTCGCTCGGGATCAGCTGATCCGCCGCCGCGACGCCGCGCGCGAGGTGCACCGCCGCTTCCTCCCACGCGAGCCGCTGGCTCGACCGCTCGGCCGCGCGCTCGGCGAACGCGAGCGCGCGCTCGGCGTCGCCCACCGAGAGCGCTTCGAAGTGGTGGTGCGAGAGCTCCGACGCGACGCTCGCGAGATCGGGCGCCGCGCGTTGCTCGATGCGCTCGGCGGCGCGCAGGTGCAGCCGCGCGCGACGCCCCGGCGCAATGCCCTCGTAGATCGCCTCGCGATGCAGCGCGTGGGTGAAGCGCCAGCGCGCCGCGGAGTTGCGCACGGGCTCGACGGCGCCCGCCGCCGCTGCCGCGTCCAGCGCTTCCGCGGCCTCGTCGCGCCCGAGCCCGCCGACGTCGGCCGCGAGCGGGAGCGCGAACTCGCGGCCGAGCACGGCACCCGCCTCGAGCAAGGCGATGCACCGCTCGGGCAGCGCATCGAGCGCGCGGCGAAGGAGCTGCAGGGTCTTCTCGCCGAGCGGCAACGCGCGCGCGGCGAGGCGCTCGGGATGCGCGAGGTCTCCGCTCTCCTGCAGCGTGCGAATCGCCTCGCGCAAGAAGAGCGGGACGCCCTCGGTGCGCGCCGTCAGCTCGGAGGTCAGATCGGCGGGCGCGGGCCGTCCGATCGCGTGGGCGAGCAGCTCGCCGACCTCGCGGCGCGAGAACGGGCGCAGCGCGATCGGGCGCGTGCGCTCGAGCTTGCGCAGCGCGACGAGCGTGCGGTCCACGGGGCGCACGCGCGCGGGCCCCTCGTCGCGCACCGTCGCGACGAGCAGCAGCGGCGCGCGGCTCACCTCGTAGGCGACGTGCTCGAACATGCGCAGCGATTCGTTCGCCGCCCACTGCACGTCTTCGAGCACGATCGCGAGCGGCTGCTGGCGCGCGGCGTGGCGGATCAAATCGGCCGCGGCCTCGAAGAACAGGAAGCGGTTCTGCTCCGGCGAGGCGGAAGAGCGCGCCGGTGTCGTCCCGAGCAACCCGAGCTCCTCGCTGCGGCGCACGAGCTCGCGCAGCGCCGGAGCGTCGGGATGCTGCTCGCCGAGGCGCCGCAGGAGCTGCCCCCACATCCAGAACGCGGGCGCGCCCTCGCGGTCGCGGCAGCGCGCTTCGAGCACGCGCGCGCCGGCCCGTTCGCACTCGCGCGCGAAGGCCTCCGCAAGCCGCGTCTTGCCGATGCCCGCGCGGCCGGTCACCAGGACGATGCCGGCCGTCCCCGCCCGCGCGGCTTCGAAGGCGGCGCGCAGCTCAGCGAGCGCCTCCTCGCGGCCCACGAACGGGGCCACGCTCGGCGGCTCCGCCCTGCCCTGCGGCGGCGCCCCTTCGCTCACCTGCGCCACGAAGCGATAGCCGCGGCGCGCGCTGCTCTGGATGCGCTCGCCCTTGTGCGTGTCGCCGATCGCCCGCCGCGCATGGCTGACGGCGCGCGTCAGCGAGCTCGGCGTCACCGCGACGCCCGGCCAGAGCGCGTCCATCAGCTCTTCTGCCCGCACGATGCGCGCGCGCTCGCGCACGAGCACGCGCAACAGCTCGAACGGCTTGGGCTGGATCTCGACGCGCACGCCGGCGCGGCGCAGCTCGCCTGCTTCCTCGTCGAGCTCGTAGTCGTCGAAGCGGTAGATCACGGCGGCGCTGATTGTCGCGCGGCGTTCGGCGGCGGCCATCGTGGGCGGCGCTCCGTCGCTGTGGGGCCCGAAGGCGGTCAGAGGAGATTCCAGCGCCGCCCGGTCGAGCGCGCGACGAAGTACATGCTGCGCGGGTCGCGGGGCAGGCGCTTCTCTTCGATGCGGTGGAAGCCCGAAGCCGCCAGCGCGCGCCGCACCTCGCGGGCGCCCCACATCGCGCCGAGCCCGGCGCCGCCCGCCGCGCGCGAGGTCGCGAGCGATTGCAGGCACGAGAGCGCGTAGCTGAATGCGGCGAGCGGGCGCCGCGCGTCCTCGGCGAGGGACCCTTCGCTCGCCTCCTCCTGCATCAGGAACACGGCGCCCGGGCGCAGCGCGCTCGCGATCGCCGCGAGCACCCGCTCGGGCGCCGGCTGGCGGTGGACCACGCCGAACGCGGTGACGAGATCGAAGCGCGCCTCGGCCGCGAGCTCCGCGGCATCGCGCACCTCGAAGTGCACGTTCCGGAGCCGGCGCTCCGCGGCGCCGCGCTGGGCTTCCGCGATCGCCTCGCACGAGAAGTCGATGCCGAGGAAGCGGCTGCGCGGGAAGCGCTCGGCGAGCTCGATCAGGGTGCGGCCGGCGCCGCAACCGACGTCGAGCGCGGCGATGCCGCGCGCGAGCGCCGTGTCGAGGCCGGGCACGAGCGGCAGCACGTCGCTCGCGAGCACGCAGGCGACGCGCTGGCCGCTGTCCTCCGCCATCACCTTGTTGAAGCGGCGATAGGCGCTCGCGGGCACGCCGCCGCCCGTTGCGAAGCAGTCGACCAATTCGTCTTCGACGCCGCCCAGCAGCGCGATCCACTGCGCCGGCACGGCGAGATTCTCGGGCGCTGCGTTGCGCGTGAGCACGGCGGCGTGCTCGGCGGGCAGCGAGAACAGGCAGCGCGCCTCGTCGAAGCGCACGATGCCGCCGGCCACCATCGCGCCGAGCCACTCGCGCACGTAGCGCTCGTCGAGGCCCGACTCCCGGGCGATCGCCCGGGAGTCGGCAGGCGGCAGCGTGGCCATCGCGTCGAAGAGCCCCGTGCGGTGCCCGATCGAGAGCAGCAGCGCGAGCGCGCCGCCGTCCAGGATGCGGTGCACCTGCGCCGCGAAGCCGTCCGGCCCCGCAGCGTCGACGGCTCTCTCCTCCGCGACGGTGCGCATCACGCGGCCCCGACGATTCCGCTGGGCGAAGTCTTCTGCGCGCGCTTGCGGAAGCGCGGCACGAGCAGCGGCGTGCGCGCGCGCCAGGCGCGGTAGTCCGCGCCGAAGTGCACGAGAAGGTCGCGCTCCTCGAACACGATGGCGACGAAGATGTAGCCCGTGATGCCGACCGCGATCAGCAAGTGCCCGATCGTCATCGCCGGCGTCGCCCAGAAGAACAGCAGCCAGCCGACGTAGAGCGGGTGCCGCACGTACTTGTAGAGGCTCGGCGTGCGGAACGGGCGGTGCGAGTACGGCTCGCCGATCAGCGCGAGCCAGGACTGGCGCAGGCCGAACAGGTCGAAGTGGTCGATCAGGAAGGTGGAGTAGAGCACGATCAGCGCGCCGACCCCGCACAGGCCGTACGCCAGCACGCGCAGCGCGGGGTGCTCGAGCTCGAACACGAGCGTGGGCATCGGCTGCCAGTGCGCGTACAGCGCGATCATCGCGAGGCTGCTCGCGAGCACGTACACGCTGCGCTCCGCCTCCGCGGGCACGATGCGCGTCCACCACGCCTTGAAGCGCGGCCGCGCCATCACGCTGTGCTGGAGCGCGAAGAGCGCGAGCAGGAGCGTGTTCACGGCGATCGCGACGGGCGCGCTCGGCGCGGCCCCCGAATCGAGCGAGCGCGGCACGAGCCAGTTGTTGACGAAGCCGATGGCGTACAGGAAGACGCCGAAGAAGATCGCGTAGCTGAGAACGCCGAAGACGAAGATCGAGATGCGTCGCGTCATGAGGTCCCTCGCGTTTGGGCGCGCGCCCAGTTGCATGGCGGCACCCTACGAAGACCTCGGCGCGAAGCCTTTACCGCGCGCTGACCGTTGCCTTACCGGTTGCGGACCGCTTGCCGATCGCGTGCGGCGGGGTCAGGCGGCCGGACGGCCGTAGTCCGCGAAGCGCGGCGCAAAGGCCTCGAGCGGCACCCGCGCGGCGCGCGCCGCGAAGCTGATCGCGTGGTACCAGCCGCACAGCAGCGTGAGGTCGAGCAGCTGCGGCGGGGCGTAGTGAGCGGCGAGCGCCCGCCAGGCGGCGTCGCCGAGGTCCGAGCCGTCGTGGAGGGCGTCGCAGGCGGCGATCAGCGCGCGCTCGGCGTCGCTCCAGCCCGCGTCGTCCGGGGAGCCGGCGGTGAGAGAGCGCAGCGCCTCGCGCCCGAGGGCCGCGCGCTCCGCGAAGTACGCGACGTGGACGCCCCACTCGTACTCGCAGCCGCAGCGGGCGCAGGTGCGCAGGATCGCGATCTCGCGCTCCCGCAGCCCGAGCGAGAAGCGCTTCGAGAGCGCGTAGGAGCCCCAGCCCTGCATCGCGCGGGTCATCTCCGAGTTGTGCGCGAAGGTGCGGAACAGCGCGATCGGGGCGACTCCCGGGGGCATCATCGGCGCCAGCAGGGCGGCGACGTCGGGGGCGAAGGGGGGCTCGAGGGGGGCGATGCGAGTCATGTTTTCCTCCGGGCGCGATGCTTCGGAAATCGAATCACGGCGCAGGCTACGGTTTCGGAATCCGAAGCACCAGGAGGGAGCGATGGCGACGCGCGGGGCACCGAGGCCGGGGCGATCCGTCCGCGGCTCGAAGACGGGGCGGCCGGTGATGGCGGCGCTCGACCTGCTGGGGCGGCGCTGGGCCCTGCGGGCGCTCTGGGAGCTGTCGCGCGAGCCGCGCGGCTTCCGGGCGCTGCAGGCGGACTGCGGCGACGTCTCGTCGAGCGTGCTGCGCGAGCGCCTGCTCGAGCTGGTGGACGCGCGGCTCGCCGAGCAGGACGCGTCGGGGCGCTATGCGCTGACGCCACTCGGCGCCGAGCTGGGCGCCGCGCTCGCGCCGCTCGGCGCGTGGGCGCAGCGCTGGTCGCGCGCGCTCGCGCGCGGCTG
>CAZCTH010000117.1:0-16015 GCA_964501435.1 uncultured Spirochaetales bacterium
GCCGGGCGCGAAGCGGTCGCCGAGGTAGCGCGGCAGGTGCGCGGCGCGCTGCGCATCGCTGCCGAAGTCCGCGACGGGCAGGGCGCCGAGCGCGGGCGAGAGCACCGCGAGCGCGAGCGCGAGGTCGCCCCACGCGAGCTCCTCCGCGACCAGCACGCTTGTTACGGCGCTGCGCTCGCCGCCGCCGCCGACCGCTTCGGGCAACGCGTTGGCGACGAGGCCGAGCTCGTGCGCCCGGGCGAGCAGCTCCGGCGGCAGCGCCTTCGCCTCTTCGCACTTCCGGGCGATCGGGCGCAGCTCCTTCTCCGCGAACTGCCGCACCGTTCTGGCGACGAGCGCCTGCTCTTCGGTGGGGGTGAAGTCGATCATCGCCAGCGCTCCTGTTCGCCCGCGTCGCAGGGCGTCCGATCTGCAAGCATGCAGGGTCAGACCCCGGCGGACGGGCCAGCCGGCCCGGCGCGTCGCGGGTGCGAGACCCGGGATTCTACCGGCGCGCGCGTCGCGATCGACGCGCACGGCTTCCGACGAAATCGGTTCTTTCACCAGCATTGAATTGAAAAATGGAAGGCGCTAAGAAGCGCGCGCCTTCGACCGGCACCGCGTGTGCAGTGACGGTGGATTGGGACGCACCGAACTCACGCCACGCAGGGGGCGCCTCGTACAACGCATGGGAAGCCATCGCCCTCCCCGACGTCTGGTCCTCTTTTCCGCACTCTCGATCGCCGCTGGCGTCGCGATGTTCGTCGCGACCAGCGCGACGAGCCCGGCCGCAGCCGGCGAGCCGCGCCGCGCGACCAGCATTTGCGAAGCGCACGAGCTGAAGGCGCTGAAGGCGAAGGACCCTTCGCTCGAAGTCGAGATCCCGGAAGAGTTCAATCAGGACTTCCCGACCGCCGAGGCCTGCGCCTCCCACGAGGCGGCGCTCGACCCGAATCCGGAGACGGGTCCGGTCCAGCCCATCCCTTTCAGCCACAAGCACCACGCCGGGACGTGGAAGATCGACTGCATGTACTGCCACAGCGGCACCGACCGGTCCCGCGCGGCGGGCGTGCCTTCGGTCCAGCTGTGCATGGGCTGCCACGCCAACTTCCCGGGTGAAACCGACCCCCAGACCGGCAAGGCGACCGGCTACGACCAGCTCTCCGGCATCCAGACCTTGAAGGAGCACTGGCGCACCGGGAAGTCGATCGAGTGGACCCAGATCCACCGGCTGCCCGAGCACGTGAAGTTCCAGCACCAGGCCCACGTGCGGCGCACGGACCTCGGCATCAACTGCCAGACCTGCCACGGCCCCGTCGAGACCATGGACAAGGTGATGCTGACGCCGGACACGAAGTGGTGGCCCTGGGGCTTGCCCACGAAGAAGCTCGAGATGGGCTGGTGCATCCAGTGCCACCGGGCCAACGGCGCTTCGCAGGACTGCCTGACCTGCCACTACTAAAAGGAAGGGCGACGCAAGCGAAGCGCGCAGCGAGGCGCAGCCGAGCGAAGTCGACCCGGTAGGAAGAGTGATGCCTGAGATCGCACGTCGAGATTTCCTGAAGCTGGTGGGCGTCGGCGCGAGCGGCGCGGCGGCTGCAGGCTGCGCGGAGAAGGTCGAGCAGCTGATCCCGTACGTGGTTCAGCCCGAGGAAGTGACGCCCGGCAAGGCGGTCTGGTACGCGTCGTCGTGCACCGAGTGCTCGGTCGGCTGCGGCATCCTCGTGAAGACGCGCGAAGGCCGCCCGATCAAGCTCGAGGGCAATCCCGAGCACCCGATCAACAAGGGCAAGCTGTGCGGCAAGGCGCAGGCGAGCGTCGGACGCACCTACTCGCCGGACCGCTTCAAGGGCCCGCTGAAGCGCGACGCGAGCGGCGCGCTCCAGCCGATCTCGTGGAACGACGCCTTCGCGGAGATCGCGGCGGCGGTGAAGAAGAACCCGGCCGGCACCGCGGTGCTCGGCGGCGACCCCGGCGACACCGCCGGGAGCGTGATCGACCAGGTGGTCGCGGCCCTCGGCGCGAAGCGCGTCACGTACATCCCGTTCAGCGGCGAGGCGCTGCGCGAGGCGACGAAGCTCGTGTTCGGCGTCGCGAGCGAGCCGGTCTTCGACCTGTCCGGCGCGGATCTGATCGTGGACTTCGGCGCCGAGGCGCTCGAGAGCGGCCCCTCGCCGGTCGAGCACCAGCGCCAATGGGCGGAAGCGCGCGACATCGACACCCACAGCCACGATGGCGGCGCACGCCTCGTGTACGTGGGCTCGCGCCTCTCGCTGACGGCTTCGTCTTCGGACCAGTGGCTCGCTGCGAAGCCGGGGACGGAAGGAGTACTGGCCCTCGCGCTGGCGCGCGCCGTCGTCGCGGCGCAGGGCGCGGAGAGCCCGAACGCGGCGCTGCTCGCCGGTCCACTCGCGAAGTTCGACGCCGAGAGTGCGGCGGCGACCACCGAGATCCCCGCCGAGACGATCGCGAAGCTCGGTGCGGCGCTCGCGAAGGCGAAGAATCCGGTCGCCCTGCCGCCGGGCGTCGGCGTCACGAGCCGCAAGGCCGTCGGCGCGAACGCCGCGGTGCTGGTGCTCAACCAGGTGATCGGCGCGGTCGGGCGCGGGGTGGCGATCCCGGCGCCGGTCGCGAACGCGAAGGCGCGCGCCAAGTACGCGGACGTGCTCGCGCTCGTCGAGCAGATGAAGGCGGGCGCCGTGGGCGTCCTGCTCGTGCACCACGGCAACCCGCTCTACTCGCTGCCGAAGGCCACGGGTTTCGCCGAAGCCCTCGCGAAGGTGGGCCTCGTGGTGTCGTTCGCGACCGCCGTCGACGAGACGAGCGCCGCGGCGCACCTCGTGTTGCCCGATCACGCTCCCCTCGAGTCGTGGGGCGACGTGCGGCCCCGCGCCGGCGTGCGCGGCGTGATCCAGCCCGCGTTCCGCCCCCTCTACGACACGCAGTCGGTGCCCGATTCGCTGCTCGGCATCGCGCGCGCCGCAGGCGCCGCGGTGCCCGCCGGCGACTTCCACTCGCTCGTGAACGCCGCGTGGTCCGGCACCGATGCGCGCGCGGCGCTCCAGCGCGGCGGCGTGTTCGGCGGCTCGGCCGCTCCGGTCGCCGTGGCGGCGGCCGACGGCGAAACCGCGGCAGCGGCGCCCGCCCCCGCACCGGCGCCCGTGGCGGCGGCGACGTTCGACGCCAGCCGCGTGGACGCCGGCGCCCCCGATCTCGCGGGCCCTGGCGAGTACACGCTGCTCGCGTTCCCGCACATCACGCTCGGGGACGGCCGCGGCGCGGCGCTGGGCCTGCTCCAGGAAATTCCCGACACGGTGACCCACGTGCTGTGGGAGAGCTGGGCCGAGATCAGCGTCGCCACGGCGGCGAAGCTCGGCGTCGAGAACGGCGACATCCTCAAGGTGACGACGGCGGCGGGCGAGCTCGAGGTCGCGGCCTTCGTGCGCGGCGGCATCCGCGACGACGTGATCGCGATCCCGACGGGCCAGGGCCACACCGTCGGCCGCTACGCCTCGAAGGAAGACAACGGCATGCCGGGCGTCGCGCGCGGCGTGAACGTCGCGAGCGTGCTCTCGGGCGCCACCGACGAGGCCGGCGGCCAGGCCTGGCTCACGGAGAAGGCGTCGGTGGCGAACACCGGCAAGCACCGCCGGCTGCCGATGCTGCAGTTCTCGGACAACAAGCGCGGCCGCCAGCTCGGCGAGGTCATGACGCTCGCCGCGTTCAACGGCCACGAGGAGCACGGCGAGGGCGAGCACCACGGCCCGCACGAGATCCGCAAGCCGTACGACCCGGCGGCCGACGCCGCCGACGCGCAGTACGCCGCGACCTTCCAGGCGCGCGGCGAGAAGAGCGCGAAGGAGTCGCCGTACCGCTGGGGGATCACGGTCGATCTCGACAAGTGCACCGGCTGCAGCGCCTGCATCACGGCCTGCTACGTCGAGAACAACATCCCCGTCGTGGGCGAGCAGGAGATCCGCAACGTCCGCCCGATGACCTGGCTGCGCATCGATCGCTGGGTCGGCGACGGCCAGACGGACTTCATGAACGAGATGGGCCGCATCCAGATCGCGCCGAGCGGCGAGACGCTCGGCAACGTCGACGTGCGCAACGCACCCATCATGTGCCAGCACTGCGGCGCGGCGCCGTGCGAGCCGGTCTGCCCCGTGATCGCGACCTACCACAACGAGGAAGGTCTCAACGGGATGATCTACAACCGCTGCATCGGCACGCGGTATTGCGCGAACAACTGCCCGTACAAGGTGCGCCGGTACAACTACTTCGACAATCAGATCGAGCGCTGGCCGAGCCCGATGGAGCTCGGGCTCAACCCCGACGTGACCGTCCGCGGTCAGGGCGTCATGGAGAAGTGCACGTTCTGCGTGCAGCGCATCCAGTACGCCCGGCAGGACGCGAAGAACGCCGGCGGCCACGCGGCGGTGATCGCCGACGGCGCGGTGCAGACGGCCTGCCAGCAGACCTGCCCGTCGAACGCCATCACCTTCGGAAACCTCCGCGACGACGCCAGCGCCGTCTCGCAGAAGGCCGACTCGAAGCGCGCCTATCACGCGCTGCACGTTCTCAACACAAGGCCCGCCGTGACGTACCTCTCGAAGGTCGTGCGCGGGTCCGCGGTCTGAGGGGCCATCGATGACGCCGCCGCCTGTTTCCGTCGCTGAGTCGATGCGCCCGGTGCAGAAGCCCACGGACTCCAAGATCAATCGCGATCTGCTCGGAGTGATGGAGGGCATCTCGCTCGGCTGGATCGTGCTGCTGCACGTCGCAGTCGCATTCGTGGTCGCCGCCGGCGCCACCTGGGTCTATCAGGTCTACAAGGGCCTCGGCATCGCCGGCTACACGCATCCGCTCTTCTGGGGCGTGTACATCGTCACCTTCGTGTTCTGGGTCGGCATCGCCCACGCCGGAACGCTGATCAGCGCGATCCTCTACCTGTTCCGCGCGAAGTGGCGCAACGCGATCAACCGCGGCGCCGAGGCGATGACCGTGTTCGCGGTGCTCACGGCCGCGCAGTTCCTCGGCATCCACGTCGGCCGCATGTGGAAGTCGTACTTCATCCTTCCCTACCCGAATCAGCGCGGCCTGTGGGTGAACTTCCGCTCGCCGCTCGAGTGGGACACGTTCGCGATCTCGACCTACGCGACGATCTCGATCGTGTTCTTCTTCATCGGCCTGATCCCCGACCTCGCGATCGCCCGCGACCGCGCGACCGGCCTCCGCAAGCTGATCTACACCGCCCTCGCGCTCGGCTGGCAGGGCACGTCGCGGCAGTGGAAGGCGCACAGCCGCTCGGTGCTGCACCTCTCCGGCCTCGCGACGCCGCTCGTGCTCTCCGTGCACTCGGTCGTGTCCTGGGACTTCGCGATGTCGATCGTGCCCGGCTGGCACGCGACCATCTTCGCCCCGTACTTCGTGGCCGGCGCGATCTTCTCCGGCTTCGCGATGGTGCTGACGGTGATGATCCCGTTCCGCCGGATCTACGGCCTCGAGGAGTACATCACCGACTACCACTTCGAGAACATGACGCGCTTCCTGCTGCTGACGTCGTGGATCGTCGGCTACGCGTACGGCATCGAGTACTTCATCGCCTGGTACAGCGGCGTCGAAGCGGAGCAGACCGCGTTCTGGCTGCGCCTCACCGGCCCGTATTGGTTCTCGACCTGGACGATGATCGTCTGCAACGTCGTGTTCCCGCAGGTCTTCTGGTTCAAGCAAGCGCGCACGCACCTGCCGACGATCTTCATCGTGTCGACGTTCATCAACATCGGCATGTGGTTCGAGCGGTACGTCATCATCATCACGTCGCTGTCGCGCGAGTACGACCCGGCCGTGTGGAACATCTACGTGCCGAGCTGGCCCGAGCTGATCATCTTCGCCGGCAGCTTCGGATTCTTCGCGCAGTTCATCCTGCTCTTCATCAAGGGCGCGCCCTTCATTGCCATCGCCGAGATGAAGGAGCTCGCGATTCACGAGCGGGCGCACGCCAAGCACGGAGCGCACTGAGATGACGGAACTGGTTGGCATCTACGACGCCCCCGGCGACGTGGCGGAAGCCGCGAAGCGCCTGAAGGCGCGCGGCTTCAACGACCTCGAGATCTACGCGCCCGCGGCGTTTCCCGAGCTCGACGACGCCCTCGACCCGAAGCCGAGCGCGGTGCGGTACTTCACGCTCGTCGGCGGCCTGCTCGGCGTCGTCTCTGGCTACGCGCTCGCGATCTGGACCTCGTACGACTGGCCGATCGTGATCGGCGGCAAGCCCTTCGCGGCGATTCCGACGTACACGATCATCGGCTTCGAGCTCACGATCCTCTTCGGCGGCCTCGCGACGCTGATCGGACTCCTGGTCGTCGGCCGGCTGCCGTACGGAACGTTCGGCAAGCACGACGCCGCCTACAGCCCGCGCTTCTCCGGCGAAGAGTTCGGGCTCGCGGTCAGCTGCAAGGATCGCGACGTCGCCGAAGTCGACGCGCTCCTGCGCGCTCACCACGCGAAGGAGGTGAACCTTGTTGCGGCGGCCTAGCGGTTTGCTCTTCGCTCGCACCCGGCTCGCTGCGCGCGCGCCGAAGCCGGCCCGCTTGCTGTTCCTCGTCTCGCTCGTGCTGGTCTCCGGCAACGTGGCGTGCTGGGAGCAGTGGAGCGAGGACTGGTTCCCGCAGATGAAGTGGCAGAAGGCGATCCAGGCGTTCGAGCGCGTGCCCCACGAGACGCCCGGCAAGCCGGCGCTGAACCCGTTCATGCCCCCGGAAGGCGCGGTGCAGATCGGCGCCGAGCCGCCGGTGATCCCGCGGCTCAAGCCCGAGAACATGAACGAGCAGACGCTCGCGGCGTACGACGCGGCAGTGGCGACGTTCGTGAACCCGACGCGCCCCGACCCGACGCAGCCCGTCCCGTTCCAGTCGCTCGTGCGCGGCAAGGAGCTCTGGACGATTTACTGCAACGCCTGCCACGGCCCGGCCGGCATGGGTGACGGCCCGGTCAGCATGGCGAACCTGCAGAAGCCGGGTCCCTTCGCCGGCGTGTTCCCGGTCGTGACCGCGACCAGCCGCAGCGACGGGTACATCTACAACCTGATCCGCGGCGGCGGCGACCGGATGCCGAGCTACCAGCGCATCGCGCCGGAAGACCGCTGGCACCTCGTGAACTACGTGCGGCACTTGCAGAACGGAGGCCAGCCGTGAGCGCGGCACCCGCTTACGTCGACGAAATTCGCCCGAGCGGCCTCTCGAAGCTCGCTCCGATCGCGGGCCTGCTCGCGGTCGCCGGCCTCGGCTTCGGCTTCCTCACGGGCGACGCCGCCACCGTGTGGCGCTCGTTCCACGTGAACTACCTGTACTTCGGCGTGCTCGCCCAGGGCGGCGTGGTCCTGTCCTGCATCTTCACGATCGTGGGCGCCAAGTGGCCGGGCCCGATCAAGCGCTTCGCCGAGAGCCTCGGGGCGTGGACGGTCGTGACTCCGGTGCTCTTCCTCGCAGACTGGTTCGGCGGCCGCTACGCGGGGCCGGAGGGACCGCTCCACCACGTGTACCCGTGGTTCCCCGTGTTCGCGGCGAAGCCGGCGTGGCTGAACGACGACCGATTGTTCTGGTGGGACTTCGGCTTCATGGTGCTGCTCGCGATCCTGTCGCAGGTCTTCCTCGCCGCGTCGCGCAAGCTCGCGACGCCGGGCGCCAGCGACGCCGAGAAGGAAGCCGCGCGCGTCCGCATGAAGAACCTGGCGCCGCTGATCTGCCTCGCCTTCGCGTTCGGCTGGTCGATCATCGCGTTCGACCAGGTGATGTCGCTGACGCCCACCTGGTACTCGAACCTGTTCGGCGCGTTCTTCGCGTGGGGCGGCCTGCTCTCGGCCGTCACCTCGACGACGCTGCTCGCGGTGCTGCACCGCAACTACCCCGGGCTCGAGGGGCAGATCACGAAGGACCGCCTGCACGACCTCGGCAAGCTGATCTTCGCGTTCTCGATCTTCTGGATGTACCTGTTCTTCTCGCAGTACCTCGTGATCTGGTACGGCAACCTCCCGGAAGAGACGCAGTTCTTCGAGGCGCGGCTCGGCACCGAGTTCCTGATGGACACCTGGTACTGGGAAGGCTGGTGGGACCGCATCAACGAGCCGTGGGTGAAGGTCTCGCTCAGCGCGTGGATCTGCATCTGGGTGATCCCGTTCTGGTTCCTGCTCGGCCAGGTCCCGAAGAAGACGTGGTGGTTCGTCGGCACGATCTCGTGCGTGTCGCTGGTCGGCTTCTGGATCGAGCGCAACGTGCTGATCTGGCCGTCGCTCGAGCCGCAGAACACCTTCGCCTTCCTCGGGCCGGCGCAGTGCGCGATCGCGGCGGGCTTCCTCGGCGCGTTCGCGCTCGTGGGCATGCTCTACCGCAGCCGCTTCATGGCGGTCCCGTCGAACCACTGAGCGGCGCGCTCGAGGCCCGGGCCCGCGCACGAAGTCACGCACCCGCGCGGCGAATCGCTCGCCGTGCGGGAACTGACGCATAGAATCGGCGCGCATGTCGGAAGCACCGCCGCCCGAGGAATCCAGCGCTCCCGGTCCCACCGCGACGGGCGCCGAGCCCTCGTCGGCGCCGGGGCCGGCGACCGAACCGCCGCCGCCTGCGCGCTTTGCGTACGGCGCCGAGCGCGAGATCGAGCTCGGCGCGAGCGGCTTCCGCGCGCCGCGTTGGCCTGGGCGCAGCGAAGTGTTCGTGGCGTACCGCGACATCACCCACGTCGCGCTCGAGGCGCGCGTCGTCTCCGTCGGCACCGCCTCCCACGGCGTGCTCTTGCTCAACACCGCGAAGCTGGGCGGTGAGGCGAACGCCGGCGCGCTCGCCGAGGCGCTGCGCGCGCGGGTCTTCGCGTTGCCGAACGGGGACGCGCGGCGGACGCGCTTCGAGCGCCTCGACGCGAAGCTGACGCGGCGGCGCCCCTGGATCGCGGCGGGGCTGGTCGTCGTCACGGTCGCCGCCTACGCGCTCCAGCAGCTGCTGCCCGAATTCCGCGAGGCGGCGGTCTATCGCCCGCCGCTGCTCGCCCTCGGCGAGTGGTGGCGATACGCGACCACGCAGTTCCTCCACGTGAACGCGGTGCACCTCGGCGTGAACGCGGTGTCGGCGCTGATCGCGGGCGCGTTCGTCGAGCGCTCGATCGGGCGCGCCGGCACGCTGTTCGTCGCCGGCGCCGCCGGCTTCGGCGCCATGTACGCGAGTCGCTGGGGCGCCTACGGCGAGCTGCTCGGGTTCTCCGGCGTCGCGGCGGGCTTCTTCGGTGCGCTGCTCGCGATCGAATTCCTCGCGCCCGCCGAGGCGCCCGCGCCGGCGCGCATCCCGCGCCCCGTGCTGTTGGGCGTCGTCGTGCTGCAGGCCGCGATCGACTTGAACGGCGCGCTGCTGCCCGATTGGGCGGCGCACAGCGCCGGCTGGGCGCACCTCGGCGGATTCTTGGGCGGTGGCCTGGCCGCGCTCGCCACGCGCGAGAGCGCTCGGGCGCTCGTCCAGGTGGGCGCGTTCGCGACGATCGCGGTCGCGAGCCTGTCGTTCGGCATCGTCGCGAAGAACCTGCGCGACCCTTCGCCCGCGCTCGAGCGCCAGGCGCGCAAGCTGCTCGAGGGCCCCGCCGTGGACCCCGTGCAGCTGAACAACCTCGCCTGGCAGATCGTGACGTCACGGAACCCGTCGGAGAGCGTGCTCTCGGCGGCCGCCGACCTCGCCGAGATGGCCGTCGCGCTGACCTCCCACCGCGAGCCGACGATTCTCGACACCCTCGCCGAGGTCTACTTCGCCCAGGGCCGCGCCGAGGACGCCGTCGCCGTGATCGACGAGGCGATCGCCCTCGCGCCGGACGAGTCGTACTACGTCGAGCAGCGCAGGCGCTTCACCGGCGAGCGCGCGGCGGACGATCGCCCCGCGGCTCCCCCTGAGCCGGCCCCGCCGGGCTCGGGCGCACCGGACGCGGACGGATCGCGCGAGCCGGGCTTCGAGGCACCGCCGGGCGAGGTCCGTCTGCCCCCCGGCGACGAGATCACGGTGTGATCGTCTCGCTGTCCTCGGCGATGCGGACCGGGCCGCGGAACGTCTCTTCGACGAGATCTTCGTACTGGTAGTGGAAGGCGGGCGGCGGGCGCAGGCGCACGAGGAGCACGCCGCGCACGCCCGCGCGCGTCGCGAGCGCGCCCACCGACTCGAGCGCGACGTGTTGCTTCGCCTCGGCGCGCACGAGCTTCATGTCGGCCCCCGCCTCGGCCGCCATGTCGATCGAGCCGAGGTAGACGCCCTCGGTCACGAGCAGATCCGCCTTGTCCGCGGCGCGGGCGAGGGCGCTTTCGTCCCAGCTCGCGCCGACGAAGGCGATGGCGCGTTTGCCGTCCACGAGCCGATACGCGAAGGCCGGGAGCGGGCCCCCCGCGAGCGCGAAGGCCTGCACGCGCAGCGCCCCGAGCGCGACCTCTGCGCCGTCCGCGAGGTCGCGGCCCTCGATGCGCCCGCCGTCGGGGGCGAGCGCGAACGCCGCGGCCTGCGCCTCGGCGCCGCGCGCGTGGGCGGCGGCGATCGCCGCGACGAGCGCGCGGGTGCCCTCGGGGCCGTACACGACGAGCGGCGTCTTCGCGCCGTCGAGCCAGGCCTGGAGCCACAGGTCGTCGAGCCCCGCGACGTTCTCGGGCAGCAGATTCGAGAGGAACACCGTGCGCGGTTGGCGCACCGGCACCACCGCGCGGCGCAGGCCGTCGGCGACGCTGCGGCCGGCGTCGAACAGCGCGAGATCGGCCCCGCGCCCCGCGAGCAGGGCGGGGCCGCGGCGATCCGGGTTCTCGAACGTGCCGCCGCTGCCCACCACCACCACCGAGAGCACTTCCGGCGCGATCGCGTCGATCGGAGCCACGGCGCTCGCCGCGCGCTCGAAGTGCTTCGAGAGGAACGCCATCCCCCAGATCACCGCCAGCAGCACGAGCATGCCGAGCAGGACGCCGAGCCGCGTATCGGTGCTCACGCGAACACCACCGTCTTGTTGTCGTAGACGGCGATGCGGTCTTCCACGTGGCAGCGCACGGCATGGGCGAGCACGGTGCGCTCGAGGTCGCGCCCCTTGCGCACGAGGTCGTCGATCGCGTCGCGGTGCGAGCAGGCCACGACGCCCTGATGGATGATGGGCCCCTCGTCGAGGTCCGTGGTTGCGTAGTGCGCGGTCGCCCCGATCAGCTTCACGCCGCGCTCGAAGGCCTGGTGATACGGCTTGCCGCCCATGAATGCGGGCAGGAACGAGTGGTGGATGTTGATCACGCGGCACGGCATGCCGGCCAGGAAGTTGCCCGACAGCACCTGCATGTAGCGCGCGAGCACGACCAGATCGGCGCGCACTTCCCGCAGCAATGCGAGCTCGCGCTCTTCCTGCGCGCGCTTCGTCTCCTTCGACACGGGGAACACCTCGAAGCGAATCCCGAACTGCGCCGCGATCGGCCGCAGGTCCTCGTGGTTCGAGACGATCAGCGGGATGTCGCACACGAGCTCGCCCGCGCGGTGGCGCAGCAACAGGTCCCACAGGCAGTGGTCGTACTTCGACACGAACAACGCGAGCCGCTTGCGCTCGCCTTCCCAGGCGATCTGCCACTTCATCCCGAAGCGATCCGCGACCTCGCCGAGCGCGCGCTCGAGGGTCAGGCGGTCCGTCACCAGCTCCGCTGCGTCGAAGCGGATGCGCTGGAAGAACTTCTGCGCCAGCGGGTCGGAGTGCTGGTCCGAGTCGAGGATGTTCGCGCCGTGGCCGTGCAGCACCTGGGCGAGGGCGGCGACGATGCCGCGTCGGTCGGGGCAGGTGACGAGGATCGTGGCCTTTGCGTGCGCGGTCGGGGCGGGCATGAGGGGGCGCAGGATAGGGACGGCGGGTCGACATCTCTATGTGTTCGTCGTGAAGAGGTGCGAGGCGGCGCAGGGGCGCGCGCCCGGCCGGGGCGGGGGCCGGGGTCGCGACTCCGGGGCCTTGGCCGTGAGGCGTGCAGGGTTGGGTGGGGGCGGCGCGCGGCGTGTGGGCGCGCTTGCGCGCACGCGGCCCAGAGCTCGGGGCCAGTCAATATGCGTCGCGTCGGGCGGGAACCGGCCCCTCCGCTGCGAGCCCGCTGCCCCCGCCCCGGCCGGGCGCGCGCCCCGCGCCGGCGGGCATTCGTGGAACCTGGATGCGGCGGGCACGGGTGGGGGAGGGGAGCGGCTGGAGTTTTGCGGACGCCTCTAGCTGGGCGCCGAGTGCTCCGATAGGTTGGTTTGCAGAGGGGGCCTCACTCAGCTCCCAAGTCGCGAGGCGGCGTGTGCCGCAGCGGGGCGCCCCGGGGTCGTCTGGTACGGCGCCTAACGAACACGGGTGGACGGGCTATCTGGGCATCGTCCGAAACTCTCTACGCCGAGAAGGAGGTGATCCAATTGGACCAACGTAGGACTACGGCGAGTGAGGTGGTGGCGTCCTGACGCCATCTTCGCCGAAGAGATCTTCTTCTCGGTGACTGTCGGGACACCGTCCCAGGCCACCGCCCCGGAAGCGCCGACGCCGTAGCGGCATCAGGGAACGCGCCCCAGAGCGCGAACCTGCTTCCGGGGTTTCTTTTGCCCGCATTCCGACGCGTTGCACGGTGCTCACCGCGGCGCGCCTGTGAGATGATCCGGCGCCTTTGCGGAGCGAGGTGCCGAATGTCGCGCGTGGGATCCGTCCTCTTCGCGTCCGTCCCTTTCGCGGTGGGGCTCGCGAGCGCCGCGTTCGCCGCGCCGCCCGAGCAGCACCTCGCGGCTGCGATCCGGCTCGAGACCATCTCGCACGAGGACCCCGCGGCCTTCCGCGCGGAGCCGTTCCTGGCGCTCCAGCGCTGGCTCGCGGAGACGTATCCGCTGACCCACGCGAAGCTCACGCGCGAGGTCGTCTCGGACTACAGCCTGCTCTACACGTGGCGCGGCCGCGATCCGAAGCTCGCGCCGATGCTGCTCACGGCGCATCTCGACGTCGTGCCGGTGACCGACGAGGCGCTGCCCGACTGGGATCACCCGCCGTTCGCGGGCGCCATCGCCGACGGCTTCGTGTGGGGGCGCGGCGCGATCGACGACAAGGGCAGCCTGATCGCGATCTTCGAGGCCGTCGAGCAGCTCGCCGCCGCAGGTTTCGCGCCGCAGCGCACGGTGATCCTCGCGTTCGGCCACGACGAGGAGATCGGCGGGCAGCGCGGCGCCGCCGCCATCACCGAGCGCTTGCGCAGCCGCGGCGTGCGGCTGTGGATGAGCCTCGACGAGGGGCTCGCGGTGGTCAGCGGCACGGGGGGGATCACCGGCTCCGCCGCGCTGATCGGCGTCGCCGAGAAGGGCTTCCTCACCCTCGACCTGACGGCGCGCGAGCCGGGGGGACACTCGAGCACGCCGCCGAAACAGTCGGCGATCGGGCGGCTCGCGCGGGCGATCCAGCGCCTCGAAGAGAACCCGATGCCCGCGCGCATCGACGGCGTCGCCGCGCAGATGTTCGATGCGCTCGCGCCGAAGTTGCCCGTCGAGCGGCGCCTCGCGATCCAGCACCGCGGCCTGCTCGGCCCCGTGCTCGAGTGGTTCCTCGCGCAGGATCCGGCGACGAACGCGCTGATCCGCACCACCACGGCGGTCACGATCGTGCGCGGCGGCGTGAAGGAGAACGTGCTGCCGCAGTCCGCGACCGCGACGGTGAACTTCCGCCTGCTGCCCGGCGACAGCGTGGACGAGATCGTCGCTGCCGTGCGCAAGATCCTCGGCGACGACGGCATCGAGATCGCGAAGCGCACCGCCGACGAGGCCTCCGCGGTGTCTCCCACCGCGGGCCCGCAGTTCGACGCGATCGCGAGCGCGCTGCACGAGGTCGATCCGGGGCTGCCGATCGCCCCGGCCCTCGTGCTCGGCGGCACCGACACGAAGTGGTACGGGCAGATCTCCGACGCCGCCTACCGCTTCGTCCCGTTCCACCTCGACGCGAGCGATCTGCGCCGTCCGCACGGCACCGACGAGCGCCTCTCGGTGCAGAACCTCGCCTGGGGCGTGCGCTTCTACGGCGCGCTGCTCCGCCACGCGGCGGGCGACGCCGCGAAGTAGCCGGAGAGCGGCGCGGAGCCTAGTCCCGCCGTGCGTGCCAGAGCTCCGACACGGTCGCGTCGGGCGCGGCCTCGCGCAGGAGCTCCGGCGGCAGCGCGCGCTCGGCCTCGGCGAGGGAGCGCGCCGCGGCCATCTCCGCGCGCTCGGCGTACGCGACGTTGGCTTCGTGCAGGAACGCGCCGCCGCGCCACGCCGCGTACGCCGCGGCGTCGTCGCCGAGCGAGGCGACCGGATCCTGCGCGTGCATCGGCGTCAGCTCGAACGCGAGCGCGTGCCACGCGCGCCCGGTCAGGGCATTCGCCGGCGCGCCGCCGGCGTGGCCGCGCGCCGCAGCGAACTCGAGCGAGGGCGTCGCGTCGCGCTCGATCGCGCGCGCATCGATCGGGAGGGGCGCGAGCAGCGGGTTCACGTAGAGCGCCCACAGCCCGAGCGGGTGGCGCAGCCAGCGATCGTCGGTCGCGAGCGCGCGGCTGCGCGCCGCGTGCGCCGCGGCACGGGTCCGCTCGGGCCAGAGGCTCCCGTCGCGGCTGCCGCACAGCGCGGCGATCGGAAAGCGCGCCGTGAAGTCGCCGCGGAACAAGTCGGCGCGCGGGAACGATTCCGTGAACGAGCCGGCGATCGCGAGGAAATCCTCGCGCGTGAGCTGATAGAGCGGCAGCCACTGGCAGAAGACGCCATCCGGCGCGAGGTGCGCGCGGGCGTTCGCGAAGTGCTCCGCGGCGAACAACGCGCCCGTGCCCGCCTGCCACGGCACGAACAGGTCGCCGACGATCACGTCGAACTGCGCGGGGGTCGCGCGCAGGAAGCTGCGCGCGTCGTCGGCCACGACGTGCGTGCGCGGGTCTTCGTAGACGCCGTGATTCTCCGCGCGAAAGTGCGCGCGGGCCGCGCGCGCCACGCCGGGCACGATCTCGACGAGCGTGATCGACGTGACGTCGTGGGCGAGCGCCGCGCTCGCGGAGCTGCCCGTCGCGCTGCCGAGGAACAGCACGCGCTTCGGCGCGGGATGCAGCAGCAGCGGCAGGTGCCCTTGTCGCTCCTGGCGCGCGCGATCCCGCGCGCCGCCGAGCAGGTAGTGGTTGTCGAGCTGGAGCTTGAGGCCGCCCGCGCCGTCCAGCACCGCGACGAGCCCGGCCGCGCTCTCCTCCAGCGCGACGACGCGCTCGCCACCGGGCGTCCGCAGGGCGGGCAACGTGCCGGGGCGCATCACCACGAGCAGCAGCGCGCTCAGGATCGCGGCGTAGACGGCGAAGCGCGGCGACGTGGCGCGCGCGATGGGGCGCAGCGAGCCCAGCGCGTAGGCGACGCCGATCGCGCCGATCGCACCCCACAGCCCGAGCCACGGAAGCAGCACGAGCGGCGCGAGCACGGCGCCGAGTCCGGCGCCGAGCGCGTTCCAGGCGAGCAGGCGCGCCGTGGCGGCCGCGAGGCTGCGCCCGTCGCGCGGCGCGACCACCGCGGCGGCGGCGAGCAGGCTGGGGAACACGCACGCCGCGGGCAGCAGCACCGGCGCGGTCGCCGCGGTGGCGAGCGCGAGGAACGTCCACGCGTAGGCGGGCCACGGCTCGGGAACCGCGAGCACCCGGAGGCCGCCCGTGATCGCAAAGAACGCGGCGGGGAATGCGAGGAACGCGCCGCCGGTCACCGCGAGCGAGACGCCGAGCGACAGAGCCGGGCGCGCGCGTCCCGCGAGCGAGTACGCGAACAGCGCACCGAGCCCGACGCACGCGAGGGCGATCGCGAGCATCGTGCCCGCCGCGTACACCGATTGATTCGACACGCGGCCGAGCGCCTGCGCGAAGAGGCTCTGCGCCGCGAACGTGCCGAAGCCCGAGAGCGCGGCGAGCCGCAGCAGCCAGCCGGGCAGCGCGACGGCGGCGCTGCGCGACGCCGGCGCGTCGTCGTCCCGCGCCACGCCCAGCGGTGCGACGCTTCCCGCGCGCAGCGCT
>CAZCTH010000118.1:0-15968 GCA_964501435.1 uncultured Spirochaetales bacterium
GCACGCGCACCGACACGCTCGCCGCGCGCGCGGTCGTGCTCGCCGCGGGCGCGCTCGGCACGTCGCGGCTCGTGCTCGAGTCGCTCGCCCGCACCGGCGAGCGCGCCGAGCTGCCCGGGCTGATGGACAACCGCCAGGTGCTGATGCCGTTCGTGAACCTGAAGCTCGTCGGCCGGCGCTTCGCGTCGGCGAGCTACCAGTACCACCAGCTCGCGCTGTCCTACGCGCCCGGCGATCCGCGCGACGTCGCCCACGGCCTCTTCACGACGCTGAAGACCGCGCTCCTCCATCCCGTCGTGCACGCCCTGCCCGGCTCGCTCGCGCGCGGCCTCGGCGTGATGCGCAACATCCACACCGCGCTCGGCCTGCTCAACGTGAACTTCGCCGACGTGCGGCGCGAGGACTGCCGCGTCGCGCTCGAGCCCGGCGCGGACGGCGCCTCGCGCCTCGTGCTGCGCTACGCGCCCGACGCGGGCGAGCCCGCGCGCGTGGCCCGCGCGCTCGCGACGCTGCGGCGCACGCTGCTGCGGCTCGGCTGCGTCGCACCGCCGCCGATGACGCGCTGGCGCCCGATGGGCGCGAGCGTGCACTACGCCGGCACGCTGCCGATGTCGCGCGAGGGCGGCGCGCTCACCTGCGACGCGAGCGGCCGGCTGCGCGGCCTGCGCGGCGTGTGGATCGCGGACGGCGCGAGCTTCCCGACGCTGCCCGCGAAGAACCTCACCTTCACGCTGATGGCCAACGCCACGCGCATCGCCGAGCGCTTCGACCCGGCGAGCTGAGCCCGCGACCCGACCACGGGCGGCGAGGCGGAATGACGTGCGTGGGGTCAGACCCCGCAGTCGTCAGCGCGCCGCGGCCTCGGCGCGGGCCCCGGCCCGCCAGATCGCCCAGCACGCGGCGAGCGCAACGGCGAGGATCGCCGTCGGCCAGATCGGCCAGTGGATCGGGCTCGCGGGGTCGGAGACGGTCTGGCGCAGCACCGTGAGCCACGGCAACTGCGGGCCATGCGCCAGGATCTCGCGCCAGCATACGAGCGGCACCGCGTCTCCCGTGTATCCGGAGCTCGGCTGCTGGAAGCGCGACATCGAGAGCACCGCCATGTGCGCGATCGACGGCGCGGCGATGGCCCAGAACGCCGCCCGCGGCAGGCGCGCGAGCCAGTCCGACGCGGCGAGGAACCAGAGCGGCACGAGCGGCAGCAGGTAGCGGAAGCCGGTGTTCCACTGCAGCAGCGAGAACTGGTTCATCGCGCAGAACAGCAGAAACGCGAGGGCGAAGCCTGCGACGAAGCGGCGCTCGCGGCGCGGCAGGATCCACCGCGACTCGTCGCCGCCGAGCAGGCGCGAGGGCACGAACGCGATCGCGAGGAACGGCGACCACGGCAAGAGGCCCCACGCGTCGTCGAGCAGGTTGCGCTCGAACACGTGGAAGCTCGGCCAGTCGATGCCGCGCATGCCGCGCGCGGTGAACTCGTTCTCCTGCTGGTGCATCTGCCCCGGCGTGAACGGGTCGCCGTACATCCACGCCTGCGTCGCGAGCAGGAACAGGATCGGCGGGACCGTTCCGACCACGAACGGCACGCACTCGCGGAACGCCGCCACGAAGCCCGCCTCGCGCCAGCGCGGCAGCGCGAGGTAGAGCCCGAGTGCCGCGAGCGCGATGCCGCCGGCGTAGTCGAGCGCGAGGGACGCGCCGGCGAGCACGCCGGCCCAGAACACGCGCTTCGCGCCGTGCGGCTTCGCGTCGCCCGGCGCGCGCCACAGCAGCAGGAACGCGCCGAAGACGGTCGCGAGCAGAAACATGTTGTGGACGAGGTGCGCGCTCCGGTAGAGGACGGGTGTTCCGAAGCCGAACAGCAGCGCGAGGGCGACGCGGCGCTCCCGCGCGACGCCGCGCCGCTCGAGCACGCCGTAGACGAGCACGACCAGCGCCGCGCCGAGCGGCGCCATCACCAGCAGCGAGGTGATCGCGGCGCTCGCCGCGAAGCGCAGCAAGAGCCCGCGCTCGCGCACCTTCTGGAAGAACGCGGCGCGGTTCGGGCGGTCCGTCGCGTACTCCGCCGCCTGGGTGCGCTCGGCGCCGTGCGCCAACTCCCAGCGCTGCAGCGCGTCCAGCGCGGGATCGAGCAGGAACAGCGGCACGGCCGCGGGCAGCGAGCCGAGCACCTGGTTGCCCACCACCCAATGCTTCGTCACGGGGTGGAAGTAGATGTCCGCGTGGAAGCCGGCGTAGTCGTCGAGGAAGAAGTCGCCGCGCGCCACGAGCGCGAACGCCGGGTAGTGCTCGCGCACGACGTTGGTCGCGAAGAACGTCCCGAACAGGATCCACGAGACGAGGAAGAGCCGCAGCCGCAGCGACGCGAGCGCGCGCATGGCGTCACTGGGACCGGCGCGCGCCGTCGTTCGCCGCCTCGCCCACCACCGTCTCGACCACGTAGATCGGGCGCGGCTTGATCTCATTGAACACCCGGCCGACGTACTCGCCCATGATGCCGAGGCAGATCAGCTGCACGCCGCCGAGGAACAGCAGCGCGACCATGATGGTCGCCCAGCCCTGCACGGTGATCCCCATCGCGCGCTGCACGAACACCGACGCGAGGTACAGGAACGCGAGGAACGAGGTCGCGTAGCCGAGCCAGGTCGCGAGCTTGAGCGGGGCGGTCGAGAACGACGTGATGCCGTCGAGCGCGAACTTGAACATCTTGCGGTACGGGTACTTCGTCTCGCCGGCGACGCGCTCGTCGCGCTCGTACTCGACGCCGGCCTGCGGGAAGCCGATCCAGCTCACGAGCCCGCGCACGAAGCGGTCCTTCTCGCGCAGCTGGTTCAGCTCGCGCAGCGCGCGGCGGCTCATCAGCCGGAAGTCGCCGACGTCGACCGGGATGCGGATGCCCGTGATGCGGTCCAGCAGCCGATAGAACACCGACGCGGTGAGCAGCTTCAGCGGCCCCTCGCCCTTGCGCTTGCTGCGCACGCCGTAGACGACGTCGAAGCCCTCGCGCCACTTGTCGACCATGCGGCCGACGACCTCGGGCGGATCCTGGAGGTCCGAGTCGATCACCACCGCGCAGTCACCCGTTGCGCGATCGAGGCCCGCGGTGATCGCGATCTGGTGGCCGAAGTTGCGCGAGAGCTTCACCACGCGCACGCGCGGCTCGCGCTCCGCGAAGGCCGACAGCTGGGCGAACGAGTCGTCCGCGCTGCCGTCGTCCACGTAGATCAGCTCCCACCCGGCGCCCGGCAACGCCTCGAGGGCCTTGGTGGCGCGCTCGTGGAACGCGCGGATCCCGGCCGATTCGTTGTAGACCGGGACGACGAGAGAAAGGGTGTAGGGGCTCGGCGGCATGGGACTCGCGAGGTATCGGCCGGCCCGACGTGGGCCTTGGGCGCGAAGTTGCGCGCTCCGGTGAGTGCCCGCGGGCCCCGAAAAGGCGACGGCGCGCCCCGGGTCGCCCCGGGACGCGCCGTCCTGTTCGACCGACGCGTCGCTAGTTGAAGTTGTACTTCAGCGTCACGCCGTACATGCGGGGCGGGTTGTAGAAGGTCCCCTGCGTACCCGCCTGGGTCACACCGTCGAAGATGATGTTGTTCTCATACTCATTGGTGAGGTTGTTGCTCCACACCGACGCTTCCCAGTGCTGGTCCGGCGAGCGGACGCCGAGCTGCAGGTTCACGAAGTAGTGGTGCGGCTCCATCTTGAACGGGTGGAGGTTCGAGCCGGTGTTCTTGCGGCCCGTGTAGCGCACGTTCGTGCTGGCGAAGCCCCGCCACTCGGTGGAGGGCAGCGCCGTGTCGTAGAGGATGCCGAGGTTGCCCGTCCAAGCCGGCGCGTTGGTGATGCGGCGATGGTCCGCAATGAAGTCCTGGAAGACGCCGCCCGTTGCGAACTCGGAGTTCGCAGCGCCCACGTCGGCGACCGCGCCGCAGTTGTTGACCGCGCCGTCCGGGTACTGGATCGGGAAGCACAGGTTGATGTTGCCGTAGCGGGCGTCCGAATAGGCGACGCCGAAGTTCACCAGGAGCCCCTCCGCCGGCGCGAGGAAGCTTTCCAGCTCGAACCCGCGCGCGCGCACCGAGTCCACGTTCGAGATCGTGAAGCCGAGGCCGTTGAACGTGTTCAGCTGGAAGTCGTCGAAGTCCGTCCAGAAGCCAGCGAGGTTCACGCGCACCATGCCGTCGAGGTAGGTACCCTTGACGCCAATCTCGTACGCCGTCGAGAACTCGGGCTCGAAGCGCGTCGACTCGACGTAACCCGTGACGAAGCCGGTCGCCGAGGCCGTCGTGATGTCGGAGGACTCCTGGTCGAGGTTGAAGCCGCCGGCCTTGTAGCCGCGCGACACGCTCACGTAGGTGTTGATGTCGTCGGTGACCGCGTAGGAGAGGCTGGTCGTCCAGGTCCACTCCTTCTCGGTCGCTTCATTCACCCACGACGCGTTGTCGCAGAAGCCGCGCAGGGCGGTGCGGAACGCGCCGAGGCCGGCGCCCGTCAGGGTTCCGCACCAGGACTCGTTCACGCCCACCGGCACCGGCCCGCCGACGAGGGCGGCGGCCGCCGCCGTCGGTGCGCCGTTCCGGGTCAGGATCGGGCCGTCGTTCAGGATGCCGATGGCCTTCTTGCGCTCCCGCGAGTACCGCGCGCCGACCGTCGCCGTGATCTTCTCGGTCACGTGGTAGGCGCCGTTCGTGAAGAACGCGTAGCCGCGCGAGTCCTGGTCCCAGTTGGCGCTGTAGCCGGCGCCCTGCGGGAGCAGCGCGGCCGCGGGCACGGACCCGATGGCGTTCGTGATGACGAACAGGCCCGCCTGGCTCGCGAACTCGAGCCGCTCGGCCACCTGGATGTCTTCCATGTAGCCGTAGATCCCGAAGATCAAGTCGAAGTCGCCGAACGTCGCGGCGAGCCGCAGCTCCTCGCTGAAGTTCTCGTACTCATCCTCGAAGTCGGGCAGGTTCAGGATGTCGGCGCTCGTGAAGTCGACGTCCTGCTGCGCGCGGGAGCCGAACTTCCGGTAGGACGTGATCGAGGTGAGCTCGACGACGTCGAGGTCCCAGTTCGCGTCGAGCTGGATGCCCCAATCGCGCACGTCTTCGACGGGCTCGAGGTTGAGGCCCACTTCGCGCCGGCCAAGTTGCGCCTTGCCGCGGCGGTTGAGCCGGAACGGGTAGTCGCCCGCCGCTGGGGTACTCGTCAGCGTGATGTCGTTGAGATCGCGGCCGAGGCCGAGGGTCGCCGCGAGCTCCTGAATTCCGTACCCGTTGAAGCGATTCGCGGTCGGGCCCTGGACGAGCATGCCGGCCGGGCAGCACGACTCGTTGCGCTCGCCGAAGTCGCCGATCAGGCGGAACTCCATCGTTTCAATCGGCGTCCAGAGCAGCTGGCCGCGGATCATGTAACGGTCGCGCTCGACCCACGAGCCGGGGCCGTTGGCGTCCTGCACGTAGCCGTCGCGGTCGCTCCAGCTCGCGCCCACGCGGAAGCCGAGGATGCCCTCGATGATCGGCGCGGAGTAGCTGCCGGCGAGGCGCTTGTGGTTGTAGTTGCCGAGCTCGGCCGTGATCGAGCCGTCGCGCTCGCTGAGCACGGGCTTCTTCGTCACGACGCTGATCGCGCCGGCCGAGGTGTTCTTGCCGAACAGCGTGCCCTGCGGGCCGCGCAGCACTTCGACGCGCTCGATGTCGAGCAGGTCGCTGAAGGCCTGGCCCGAGCGGCTGCGGTAGACGCCGTCGATGAACGTGCCGACGGCGGCCTCGAGGCCGGGGTTGTTGCCCGTCGTGCCGACGCCGCGGATGCGCACCGTCGAGTTGCCGCTGGCGCCGTTCGAGGTGTTGATCTGGATCGTCGGCGAGACCTCTTCGATCTCGTCCACGGTCGTGACGCCCTTCGAGAGCAGGTCGTCGCCGGTGAACGCGCTGACGGCGATCGGCACGTCCTGAAGGTTCGCTTCGCGCTTGGTGGCGGTGATGACGATCTCTTCGACGCCCGAGCGCTCGACGGGCGCGACCGGCACCGCCGGCTCGGCAGCTTCCTGCGCCGTCGCGGGCAGCGCGATGGCCAGCACGGCTGCGGCGACGAAGCCGCGGCGTGCCTTCTCGAACGAATACGACATGCAAGGTCCCCCTGTTGTCCGGAAGCGCACGCAAGTCCAGCGCTGAGCCCCCGGGAATCGGCGCATTCTTTCAAACGGGGAGTGTGCGTCGCAACACAAAAGTGGCCCCGGAGGGCCAACTTCGGGCCGAACTGGCCTCTGTCCGGCCGGGCCGCGCGCGGCGCCTGGCGTCCCCAACGGGATTCGAACCCGTGTCGCCGCCTTGAAAGGGCAGTGTCCTAGGCCTCTAGACGATGGGGACGAGGGCTCCGGAGAGCGGCGCATTATTGCGGACGCGCCCCGGGGCCGCGAGGCGAGGCGCGGCTCAATCGAGGGTCGTCAGCTCGAGCGCGCGCCACAGGTACCAGCTTCCGACCGTCCGGAAGGGTCGCCACGGCTCGGCCAGCTTCGCCAGTCGATCGGGCTTCGGCAGGTCGCGCAGGCGGTAGAGCTTCTGCGCGCCCTTCCGCACGCCGTAGTCGCCCACCGGCAGCACGTCGGGGCGCCCCAGCGCGAACATCAGCAGCATGTGGGCGGTCCACTCGCCGACGCCGCGGATCTGCGTGACGGAGGCGACGATCGCGTCGTCGTCGAGATGCGGGATTCGCCTCGCGTTCACCAGGCCGCCGTCGAACGCAGCGCCCACTGCCTTCACGGCCGCCGCCTTCTGCCGCGAGAGCCCGTAGCTGCGCAGCTTCGCGTCGCGCTGCGCGGCGAGCGTCGCGGGCGGTGGAATGCGCCCGCCGAAGCCGGCCTTGAAGCGCCGCTCGATCGTGGCGGCCGCCTTGCCGGCGAGCTGTTGATAAAGAATGGAGCGCACGAGGTATCGGTAGGGGTCGCCGCGCGGCGCGATCGTGCACGGGCCGTGCGCGGCGATCACGCGCGCGAGCCGGGCGTCGGCGCGCGCGAGGTGCGCCGTCGCCTCGGCGAGCTGCGCGGGGTCGAGCTTCGCAATGCGGGCCATCGGCACGCAGCCTAAGCTGCGCCGACACGCGCTGCGAGGGGACCATGACCGAGCTCGAGATCCAGCAAGAGCGCGCGACGAATCTTTGGAACAGCGCCGCCCGCAAGCTGCCGGCGCTCGCGAAGGCGACGGAGCTGCGCGCCGCCCCGCAGGTCGGCAGCGAGCAGATCGGCGGGCTCGCCGCCGCGCAGGACGAGGTGCTCACCTACGCCTGCGCCGCGATCAGCCCCGACAAGTACGCCGCCTGGGGAACCTTCCCGCCCACCGGGCTGCTGCTGATCGGCCAGGCCGGCAGCGGCAAGACGCTGCTCGCCGAGGCGCTCGCCACGCGGGCCCGCACCGCGTTCCTGCGCGTCCACGTCCCGAACCTCGCCCTCGAGATCGTCCACCGCGGCGGACAGGTCGGCGAGCTGCTCGAAGGCTGGGGGCAGACGCTCGCCGAGATGCCGCCCACGACCGTCTTCTTCCACGAGCTCGAGTTCTTCCAGGCCGAAGAAATCGGCGGACGCCGCACCGATCTGCCGATCGGCCCGATCATGGACTTCCTCTGCGAGCTGGTGGATCGCACGGTGGCGTCGAAGGCCACGCTGCTGGTCGGGTCCACCTCGCACCCGGACACGCTGCGGCCCGCGTTCGTCCAGCCCGGGCGCTTCGAGCGGGTGGTCGAGGTCATGCCCAGCTTCCCCGACGACGTCGTCGCTGCGCTGCGCATCCACGCCCGCGACGCCGAGAAGCGCGCCGGCCGCACGCTGTTCGGCGCCGTCGACTGGCCCGACGTCGTCTCGCGCTTCCGCGAGCCCTCGACGGGCGACTGGGTCCACCTGCTGCACGCGGTGCTGCGGCGCAAGGCGAGCGTGGAGTGCGAGCCGATCGACGTGCCGCTGGTGGTGACCGACGACCTGCTGGCCGAGGTCGAGATCTCGCGCCGGACGCGCAAACGCCTGCCGAAGAGCGCGCCCTCGGGCACCTACCTCTAGAAGCTCCAGCACCCGAGGCGAAGCGTGAGTACCTGGATCGTCACCGGCGGCGCCGGCTTCATCGGCTCGAACTTCGTGCGGCTCGCTCTCGCGCGCAGCGACGCGCGCATCGTGGTCGTCGACAAGCTCACCTACGCCGGCAACCTCCAGAGCCTGCGCGACGTCGCGGCGCATCCACGCTTCGCCTTCGAGCGCGCGGACATCGCCGATCGCGCGGCGATGGACGGCGTGTTCGCGAAGTACGCGCCGAGCGCGGTGCTGAACTTCGCCGCCGAGTCCCACGTGGACCGCTCGATCGACGGGCCGGTGGATTTCGTGATGACGAACGTCGTCGGCACGCTCCAGCTCCTCGAGGCGTCGCGCGCGCATCTCGCGCGCCTCGGCGGCGCGGCGCAGGGCGCGTTCCGCTTCCTGCAAGTCTCCACCGACGAGGTGTTCGGCTCGCTCGGCGCGACGGGCCGCTTCAGCGAAGCGACGCCGTACGCGCCCAACTCGCCCTACTCCGCCTCGAAGGCCGCCGCCGACCACCTCGTGCGCGCGTACCACCACACCTACGGCATGGCCACGCTCGGCACGAACTGCTCCAACAACTACGGCCCCTACCAGTTCCCCGAGAAGCTGATGCCGCTGATGATCCTGAACGCGCTCGAGGCGAAGCCGCTCCCGATCTACGGCGACGGCGGCAACGTGCGCGACTGGATCTACGTCGAGGACCACAACGAGGCCGTGCTGACGGTCCTCGCGAAGGGCAAGCCCGGCGAGACCTACAACGTCGGCGGCCGCAGCGAGCGCACGAACCTCGAGATCGTGGATCGCCTGTGTGCGGAGCTCGAGCGCGCCCATCCGGCCGCCAGCAACCCCGCCCTGCGCGCGGCCGGCGTCGCGAGCTATGCCGCGCTGAAGGCGTTCGTGAAGGACCGCCCCGGCCACGACCGCCGCTACGCGATCGACGACGCGAAGCTCGAGCGCGAGCTCGGCTTCGCACCGAAGACGCCCCTCGCCGCGGGCCTCGCGAAGACCGTGGACTGGTACCTCGCGAATCGCGCCTGGTGCGAAGCCGTGCAGAGCGGCAGCTACCGGCGCGAGCGACTCGGCGCCGGCCCGAGCTGAGCGGCCGTTCGGGCGCCCCGCGTCAGTTCAGCGCGGACGCCTGGGCGTAGACCGGCGGCGGAGCGAGCGTCGGGCGAAGCTTCGCGAGCTCCGCGCTCAGGCACTCGCGGCAGATGCCGTGGCTCACGGCCTGGACCGGCGCCGCGGTCGCGGGCCGCTCGATGATGTCGTCGCACCAGGAACACACCGTCATGCCCTGGATGTGGGCGGAATGTGCAACTCGGTGGCACGAAATCTTCACCGGGCACACTTTTCCCGGCCCGCGCGGACCGGGATTCGTCCCCGGGACGGGACGGCCCGCGCGCCCCCGCCGCGCTCGGCGCCGTGCAGACCGCGCGCAGCTCGCGAGATCGCGTGCCCACGCGCGCGCTTGGTCCCCGCGTTGCCGGTGCGCGGCCCGGCAGCGCCCGGGCAATGCGCCGGGCGCTTGCCGCCGGCCTGCCGTCGGCTCGCCGAATGGGCCTCCCGAAGACGGGAATCGTGACTTCGGACACGGAACGTAAGTATCCGTTTTCGCAGCGGATTTAATCCCTCTCGTTCGGCATGGGGCTTGCTCCTGGGAGACGGAGCCCGGAGGCCCCCGTGGAGCACTGCGTCCTCTTCATCGATGACGAGACGAACATCCTGAAAGCGCTCCAGCGCCTGCTCCGCAACGAGCCGTGCCGGGTGATCACCGCCTCGCGCGGCGCCGAGGCGCTCGAGATCCTCGACCGCGAGCGACCGCAGGTGGTGGTCTCCGACCAGCGCATGCCCGAGATCAGCGGCGTCGACCTGCTCCAGACCGTGCGGCAGCGGCACCCGGACGTCGTCCGCATCCTGCTGACCGGTTACACGGAGATGAACATCGCGGTCGAGGCCATCAACCGCGGCGAGATCTTCCGGCTGGTCACCAAGCCGTGGAACGACGAGGAACTGAAGGCCACGCTGCGCCAGGCCTTCGACACCCACGACCTCAAGAGCGAGATCCGGCGCCTCAATCAGGTGACGCGCGAGCAGAACCTGAAGCTCCAGGAGCTGAACCGTGACCTCGAGGTCACGGTGCAGGAGCGCACGAAGCAGCTCTTCGACAAGCACCAAGAGCTCCGCATCGCCTACATCCAGACGATCAAGGCGCTCGCGGAGGCCGTGGACGCGAAGGACGCCTACACGCGCGGCCACTCGGAGCGCGTCGGCGTCTACGCGTCGAAGGTGGCCCGCGAGCTCGGCATCCCGAAGGACCAGATCGAGCGCGTCTACATCGCCGGCGTGCTCCACGACCTCGGCAAGATCGGCGTGCGCGACGCCGTGATCCTGAAGCCGGAGAAGCTGACCGACGCCGAGTACGACGAGATCAAGCAGCACCCCGTGATCGGCGCGCGCATCCTGCAGCAGGTCGAGTTTCTCGCCGACGTGGTGCCGTGCGTGCGCCACCACCACGAGTGGTTCGACGGCTCGACGCGCGGCTATCCGGAGCGCCTCGCCGGCGATCGCATTCCGCTGCCGTCGCGCATCATCCTCGTGGCCGACACCGTCGAGGCGATGACCAGCGACCGCCCCTACCGCAAGGCGATGCCGCTCGACCAGGTGCTCGCCGAAGTGCGCCGCTTCTCCGGCTCGCAGTTCGACCCGCACTGCGCGAACGCGATGCTCCGCCTGCTCGAGCGCCACGGCGAGGCGTTCCTGAGCAAAGAGCAGCGCTTCGACATTCACGCGTTCCTGGAGGTCTGACGGGTGCGAAGCCCCCTGCTCTCGCGCGAGCTCGCCGCGCTCGGTCTCGATCTCGCCGACACGCTGCGCGAGGAGCCGCGCTTCCTCACCGACGCGGCGTTCATCGGCGCGCTGCATCTCGAGCTGCGCGAGCGGCTCGGCGCCGCCGACGCGCGCGCGGCGCTTCTGCAGCTCGGCTTCCTGCACGGGTTGCGCGACGCGCTCGAGCTCGTGAGCCATGGCCTGCGCAGCCAGGCGCCGGCCGACCGCGCCTCCGCCCGCCCGCGCCTCGCGCTCGCGCTCGAGAGCGCGCCGGCGGCGCGCGGCGAGCCGCTGCGCGGCGTGTTCCGCGACGGCGTCGAAGCGCGCGCCGTGAGCGTCTCGCTCGGGCCGCAGCCCGAACCGACCTGCGCGCTCACGAGCGGCTACGCGTCGGGCTGGCTCTCGGGCCTTTTCGACGCCGATCTGTTCGCCCGCGAGAGCGCCTGCGCGGCCGCAGGCCACGCGCGCTGCGAATTCCTCGCGCGCACCCCCGAAGACTGGTCGGTCGATCCGGCGGCAGCCGACGACGCCGCGCGCATCCCGTTCTCGCCGCTGCGCGACCTCGTCGCCCGGCACCTCGCGTCCCTCCCGCAGCCGAGCGAGGCCGCGGGCGCGAGCATGGAGTCGAGCGCCCCGGTGATCCACGTGTGGGGCCCGGTCATGGTGATCCCGTACGCAGGGGCCGAGGAGACGCTCTCCGGCCTCGACCTGATCCGCCGCGACCCCGGCGCCCGGGACGTGCGCGTGGTCGTGGTCGACCTCGCCGGGGCGATCATCGACGAGGCGTTCGGCGCGGTCGAGCTCGAGCGCGTGCTCGAGCGCATCGAGCGGCTCGGGGCGGAGCCGATCCTGACGGGCATCGCGCCGCTCTCCGAGCGCACGGTGGCCGGCCTCGAGATCTCCCACCTGGTCGTGCGGAAGGACCTGCCGGCCGCCATCGCGGCCGCCTTCCAGATCGCCGACGCGATGCGGCGGGCGCTGTAGGGCCCCGCGCATCAAGTCGGCCGCGGCGACGCCCGAAAGCGCTGCCGTGGGCAACCTCGCCGATACCCCGCTCGGACCGCTGCTGATCTCGCTCGCGCGCGACCAGTTCGAGGGCTGGCTCACCCTCGAGCGCTCCGGCCTGACCCGCCGCTTCCGCTGGCAGAAGGGCGCGCCGATCCAGCTCGTCTCGACCCGCGACGAGGACTCGGTCGCCACGCTGCTGGTGGATCGGGGGAAGCTCTCGCCCACGCAGTGCGCGAGCTTCCGGAAGCGCCTCGAAGACAAGCCCGGCAACGAGCTCGCGGCCCTCGCCGCAGTCGGCGTGCCGCCGAAGGACCTCCTGCTCGCGCTGGCCGGCGCCCTCGAACGCGCGCTCGTCGACTGCGGGCGCTGGCCGAACGGCAACTTCCAGCTCGCCTACGAGCCGGCGCCCGGCAACGCACCGCAGCTTCCGCTCTCGCTGCCGGCGATCGTGTACGACGCCATCGCGACGGGCTGGCGCGCGGACCAGTCGCTGGTCGCGCTCGGCACGCGCGCGACGCAGTACCCGACCCTCGCCCCCGACGCGGAGGCGAAGCTCGGCCCGCTGCTCGCGCAGCCGGGCTTCCTGGCGCTGCTCCCCCAGCTGACCGGCGCGTCGAGCGCCTTCGAAGCGGTGCGCGAGGCCCGGCATCCGAGCGCGCACGCCGCGCTCTGGCTGCTCGACGCCTGCGGCGCGCTGACTTATCAGGCCGTGCGCGCCGAGACGGGCGAGGCGCCGCGGGTGCTGGGCCCGGAGATCGAGATCGTCGTCGCGGCGGCCGCCGCCGCCGAGGCCGCGAGCCCGGCCGCCGCGCAGGCGAAGGCAAAGCGCGACCCCGCGCGCGAAGCGGCCGCCGAGGGCTTGCGCAAAGAAGTCGTCGCGCTCCACGGCCAGCTCGGCGAGCTCGACCTGTGGCAGCTGCTGGGCGTGAAGCGTGGCGCGGCGCCGAGCGAGGTGAAGCGCGCCTACCTGCAGGCCGCGAAGCGCCTGCACCCCGACCACCTGATGCGACTCGGCCTGCACGACCTCAAGGAGATCGCGAACGAGGTCTTCACCCAGATCGCCCGCGCCCACGAGGTCCTGACCGACGACGAGGAGCGCGCGCGCTACGAGGAATCCACGGTCGGCGTCTCCGAGACGCAGGCCTTGCTCGCCGCGCAGGCCGAACAGCTCTACCAGCGCGGTGAGATGCTGATGCGCGCCGGCAACTTCCGCGGCGCCGCGGAGTTCCTCGAGCGCGCGGTGCAGACGTACGACGCCGAGCCCGAGTACCACGGCGCGCTCGCCTGGGCGCTCCACCGCAAGACGCCGCCGGACAATCCGCGCGCCCGGGCCCATTTCGAGCGCGCGCTCGCCGGCGGCGAGCAGCCGCAGACGCTGCTGCGCATGAGTCTCGTGCTGCGCGAGCTCGGCGAGGACGGCACCGCGGCGCAGCTCGCCGCGCGGGCGAAGGCGCTCGATCCGAACGTCCGCGCCTGATCCGCGGGGCTCGCGCGCTCCCTAACGGGGAGGTCGGGGAGCCGGCGTCGAAGACGCGGGAGGCGGCGCCAACGGGGAGGCGTCGCGGCTGCGCGGCAAGGCACGCCGGGCGCGTGACTCGAGCGCGATCCGCACGTGCCCGGGCGAAGGCCCGACCGAGAACACCTGCGCGCCGTACTCGTCGCCGGTCCGAGGATCGCTCCAGTACACGCGCCCCGCGCCCGCGCCGGCGCGCAGGAACGGGCCGACGAATCCGTTCGCGCGCGCGAGCGCCGCGAGCCGGTCGAGCGGCCGCGTGGCCGCGGAGGGCACCGCCGGGCTGCGCGCGAGGACGGCTCCGGACGGCTCCACGTACAGCGCGCGCAGCGCGGGCGAGTCGAACGCCGCACCGGAGCGAATCCCGTCGCCGACGCGCGCGAGGTCGTGCGCCGTCCGCGCGCCCACCGGATCTCGCGCCGGCGCCGCGCCCATCCAGCCGAGCGCGTGCCCGACCTCGCGCGCGAGCACCCCGAGCAACTCCTCACGGGCGAGCGCACGCGCCGCGCCGCGGCCCGACCCCGCGAGGCTGCGCGCGATCTCGATGCGCGCTCGAGCGATCTCGGCGCGCTCGCCGTCGAGCCGACAATCCGCGACGGTCCGGCCCGCGCCCGGCAGCGCCGCGTCGCCGAAGGCGATCTCGAGCTGCGCATCGGCGCGGGGCGCCTCGAGGAAGCGCAGGCCGAGGCCGGCGCGCTCCCACGCCCGCAACGCGGCTTCCGCTGCGGTCGCCTCCTCGCGCGTCGCGCCCGCGACCACGAACCCGATCGGGCGCGCCGGCTCGAAGCGGCAGGCAAGCCACGCGACGGCGCCGTCCCGCGGCCACACGAACGGCACGCGGCCCGCCGCGTCGCGCGGAGCCTCCGGTACCGCCGGGCGCACGGCGCAGCCCACCGCGAGCGCGAGCGCCGCGGCGGCGAGCGCGAGCGCCACGCGCCTCACGCCCGGCGCGCCATCGTGCGCGCGTCCCAGCGCACGAACACCGCGAGGGCGCTGGCGAGCGCCACGGCGCCGCAGGCGTAGAGCACCGCGAAGCCCTGCCACTCGACCAGCGCGCCGAACGACATGCTGCCCACCAACATCCCGAGATCGAAGAGCCCCGTGAAGATCGCGAGCGCCGTGCCGCGCGACTGATCGGAGACGCGATTGACGACCATGCCCGACAGGATCGGGAATGCATAGCCGTGGCCGAGGCCGCACAGGAAGCCAGCGAGCGCGACGTCGTGGGCGGCCGAGGCGCGCGCCATCACGACCAGCCCGACCACGAGCGCGAGCAGCGCGGGCGTGAGCGCGCGGTGGGGGCCGATGCGATCCGGCACCCAGCCGAACGCGATGCGGAGGATCAGCGCCGCGAGCATGTACATCTGAAAGAAGGAAGCGTCGCTGCCGATCCCCGTGTCCTGAGCGAAGCGCGGCACGAACACGAAGAACGCGGTGAGCACCGTCGCGAAGGCGGCACCGAGGAACCAGATTGGGCGCAGCTCGCGCTGCCCGATCACCGCCTGCATGCTCGCCGACGGCCCGCTCGCGACGCGGTCGCGGGGTGCGTCGCGCAGCGCGAACGAGAGCGCGAGCGAGACCGCAGCGAGCGCGCACGCCGTGATGAACACGGACGGCCAGCCGTGGTGCGCGATCAGCCAGTTGGCGGCGGTCGGACCGATGCCGATCGGCAGCATCCCCGAGACGCCGAACAGGGCGAGGCCCTGGGTGCGCTTGCGCGCGGGCACGTAGTCCGCCGCGAAGGTGAACAGCGCGGAGAACAGCATCGCCTCGGCGATGCCGTGCAGGAAGCGCGTGCCCGCGAGCAGCGGGCCAACGCGGTCGATGCCGAGATACAGCGCGGTGGCGACCACGTGCAGCGCGCCGCCGACGAGCACGGTCGCACGGCGGCCCGCGACGTCCATCGCGCGCCCGATCGCCGGCCGGGCGAGCACCGCCGCGAGGCCCGTCAAGCTCGCGGCAGCGCCGATCACGAAGTCGTTCGCGCCGAGCTCGTTCAGCCGCTTCGGGAACGGGAGATAGAGGTTGAAGGCGATCGCCTGCAGCCCGTGCGCAACGAAGCACAGCACGAACTGGCGCGTGAAGATGCGATCGTCGCGCGGAGCCGGATCGGGCAAGTTGTTACGACTCCGCGGTAGGCCGAGATTCGCGCACGGAGCCACCCCGCGCGCGCCGCGGACGACGGACGAAAGGCTACGGTACCTCGAATGCAAGCTGGAGAAGCCGCGCTGCTCGCGCTCGCGGGCCTGACCGCGGGCACGGTCAACACGCTGGCCGGCGGCGGCTCGCTGCTCACGGTTCCGCTGCTCGTCATGTTCGGCTTGCCGAGCCCCATCGCGAACGGCACGAACCGCGTCGGTGTCGCCCTCGGCAGCGCGACCGCGACCTGGCGACTGGCCGCGGAGGGCGCGGAGGGTCTGCGCGAGGCGGTGCCCTTGATCCTCCCCACCGCCCTCGGCGCCGTGCTCGGCGCGCGGCTCGTGGTGGAGCTCCCGGCGGCGTGGTTCGAGCGCGCCTTCGGCGTGATCATGCTCGCCCTGCTCGTGCCGACGCTTCGCGCGAGCGCCCGGCCCGCGCCCGCCC
>CAZCTH010000119.1:0-15562 GCA_964501435.1 uncultured Spirochaetales bacterium
CCGCCCGCCGCGTTCGACGAGGAGAGCACGGCGCCCGCGCTCGCGACGCGCAACGCGCCGCCGCGCCCGCGCACGGCGACGACGTCCGCCTCGAGCCGCCCGCAGAGCCTCGGCTTCGCGGGGGCCTCGGCCCCGGTCGCAGGGGCCGAGACCAGCACCGCGTCGGTCGGCCGCACCGAGCGGGCCGCGCCGCAGCGCGCCAGCGGCTCCGGGCAAAGCGAGAACCTCGCCGCCGTCCCGCTCGGCTCGCTCGCCGCGTGCGCCACGGACCGCGAAGAGGACACGCGCAAGATGGCGCTGCTCACCGCGGTACGCGGTCGGACTGAATGTTCCAGCGCCGCGGGCCGATACCGGTTCGTGGAGACCAAGAACCTGAATGCGTTCTTGATGTGGATCGAGCGCGCGCCCGGGCGGCCCGCGGTCGACCGCTGCGTCGAGCTTCGTTTGGCACTCGAGTGTCTGGGGGGATGAGCATGTTGGGCTTTCAGACTGCGCGACGAATCGTCGTCTCGGCCGCGATGGCGGCGACGGCGCTGTTTTCGGGCGCCGCGTACGCGGAAGGCAATCCGTGGGACGGCTATCTCGACTACGCGTACGTCTACTCGTCCGCGGACGCGACCGCGCTGAAGGCGCGGCTCGATCAGTACGGCAAGGAAGCCGGCGTCCCGCTCGACCGGTACATCACCGAGCAGTTCGAGACCGTCGTCGAGAGCGACGAGCCCGGACCCGACGACGAGCAGCGCATCCGCCGCCAGGCGATCGGTTACCTGCTGCTGTATCTCGCGAACGCCGATCCCGACCAGCTCGAGAAGAGCGTCGACGCGATCGACGAGCTCTCCGAGCAGCTCGGCCGCAGCGAGAATCATTATTGGTACCACTACATCCACGCCCACGAGGCGCTCGAGCTCGGCCGCGAGCAGGACTTCGTCGGCTACGTGCTCGACCTCTGGCAGAAGGTCGTGGTGCCGCTCGAAGAGCCGTACCAGACCATGCAGGCGCTCTCGCTGAACGACTCGCCGGCGGCGGGCTTCGCGGCGTCGCTCCCGTACCTGTACGAGAACGTCGCGCGCCTGATCCTGCTGCGCAGCCAGGAGCTCGGCGTCGACGCCGGCCTCGACCCGCTCGGCTCGGTGATCCGCATGCTCGCCGACGGCCGCGTCGGCGGTCATCCCGACGTGATCCCGGTGAGCGCGTCGTCGAAGGAATACCTGACGCGCATCATCGACCGGCTCGACGGCCCCGAGTCCGACGCCGGCAGCCTCACCTTCACGCTGGCCCTGTTCGAGGCGGCCAAGCTGCACGACGTCGCGCGCGGCAAGCTCGCGAGCGAGGGCCTCGGCGAGCCCACGGTGAAGGCGCTGCAGGTCGCGAGCGCGTCCTACCAGACCGCGCTCGATCGCGCGGACACGGTGCAGGGCGAAGCGGCGGTGCACACGCGCACGCTGCGCCTGCTCGGCGAGATCTACGCCGCCAAGCAGCGGCTCGGCGTCGACCCGGAGATCCAGACCACGTTCACCCTCGAGGATGCGGTCGACGTCTACAACCGCATGGCCGAGGCCGGCGACGACGGCTGGGGCCAGCTCGGCTACCTGCAGAAGCCCGACTACGTGCTCGCGATGCGTACGCTCTGGGAAGAGATCCAGGAGTCGTCGCTCAACATCGCCGACTACTATCTCGCGAAGAGCCAGGAGCTGCCGCACAAGGCCGACGAGCACGCGCGCAACGCCGCGCGGCTCTACACGCGCTACCTGCAGCTGTTCCTCTACTACGCGACGAACGAGGGCAAGGAAGGCGTTCCCGACTCCGCGTACTTCGCGGCGCACGAGGCCGCGCGCGGCGTCGGCGACGCGTATCTGATCTACGCCAAGCATCCGACCAGCGAGGAAGTGAGCGTCGCGATCCGCCAGTACCGCGCGGCGCTGAAGATCTTCCCCTTCGATCGGCAGATCTGGCCGGGCATCACGGCCGCCCTGCAGCGCCAGGGCCGCGAGAGTGAGTACCTCGAGCTCGTGCGGCCCGCGGCCGAAGGCGCGACGCGCTCGCGCGCGCTGGCCCGCTGGATCCAGAGCGACGAGCCGGAGGCCGCACGCCTGAAGACGCTCGTCAGCGCCTTCTCCGACAGCCTCGTGCTCGTGTACCTCGGCTACGCCGAGGGCAAGGGCATCGACGACCTCGAGGCCGGCCTCACGAAGCTTTCCGTGCAGCGCGACGAGGTGAAGACCCGCCTCAAGGCGCTGCAGGCGCAGCTCGCGGGCGGCTCGCACACCGCGCCGCCGGCGGCGATGTCCGAGGACGGCGAGCTGGTGGGTACGGTCGGCTCGGGCGAGAAGCTCGACGCCGCACAGCTCTCGCAGCTCAACAAGGAGATCGACGACACCAGCGCGCTGCTCGAGCGCCTCAGCAACCAGATCGAGGCGCGCAAGCGCACGCTGCCGCTCTACAAGTCGACGCTCGAGACCGACGGCCTCTCCGGCGATCTGCGCGCGCGGCGCGACCACCCGATCCACGCGCTGCTGCGCCGCATGTACCACGAGCACGCCGACGTCGACGTCACCGAAGCCTCGAACTGAGGCGAGGAGAAACCCCATGGCAAAGCGAATCGGAAGCCTCGCGGCTCTGGCGCTGGCCAGCGTCCTCGCCGGCTGCGCGAGCTACGAGCCCGTGCCGCTCGAGGACGTCGAGCACGCGCGCGCGAGCAAGCCGCTCGGCGGCGAGACGCTCGCCGAGAAGCACCGCGAGATGCAGCGCACGCGCGACGACCTCGTGCGCCACCTGAAGACGCTCGATTCGATGAACCTGCGCGGCGACGACGACGGCCTCGTGCTCTTCAAAACGTTCTTCTACGGCTACATGGACGACCACGTCGAGCCCCTGCTCGCGAAGGACTGGACGAGCCACCACCCCGAGCTCGGCGGGCTCGACGCAGGCATCCGCTTCCTCGCGATCGAGGTGCTGTGGAAGCTCGACTCGCCGCATCGCGCCGAAGCGATCATCGACGACGTGAAACTGCGCTTCAAGGGCCGCGACGACCTGATGGTCGACTACCCGGTCGGCAGGCGCACCAAGTTGACGAAGGCCCTCGAGTTGGTCGAAGAGCAGTACTGGCTCGACGACGACCCGGAGGAACGGCTGAACGCGCCCGCGGACACCGAGTCGGATTGAGCGCTCGCGCGGCCGGCCCGACCGCAATTCCCCCTAACGCCTGACGCTGGAGAAACTCCATGGCCCCCGAAGCAAGCTGGAACGCCGGCTCGATCGCCGCGCTGATCGTCACCCTCATGGCGCTGGTCGCCGTGTTCTTTCCCTTCTGGTGGGGGCTGCGCGCCTGCATGCGCGGCTTCGCGGTGACGCGCAAGGTGACCGCCGGCGAGATCCAGAAGGCGCTCGCGAGCGACATGCCCGCCCCGCACGAGCCGATCGCCGTGCAAGTGCTGCGCGTGCTGCGTGCGTCGCAGAAGGACAATCACGAAAAGATGCCGATGGCGTTCCTGATCGACGCGTCGCGCCAGTACGTCACGAACGAGTACGAGGCGAACTACGCCAAGCCGATCACGATGTTCTCGAACATCCTTCCGCCGATCGGCTTCATCGGCACTCTGTTCGGCCTCGTCGTGCTCGTGCTCGCGAAGGGCGGCGACGGCGACGCGATGCTCGAGATGGTGGGCCTCGCCGGCGCCGTTTCGAAGTCGATCTGCGCGCTGTTCGGGTTCGTCGTGCTCGAGTCGCTGAAGATCCGGCTGTATGGACGGATGCTCGCTGGGCTCGACGAGGCGACGGGCATCGTGAGCAAGAGCGCGATGTCGTCGTCGGTGCGGAAGGCGGAGCCGGCGCTGGCCTGATCGGGTTGCTGGATGCGGGCTCCGCCGCCGCGGCGGGCCGGGGGCCGGCTTCCGCTCGACGCTCGCTGACGGCCGCTCGCAGGGGGCGCCGCGCACCTCCGTTCGGATTCGCCGCGCCGTGGCGCAGCGCTGCCCGGTGATCGCGGCCGAGCTCGCTTGACCTCGCTTCAGCCGGCCCCAGGCCCGCCGCGGCGGCTCGTGCGCATCGCGAACGCGATCATTCGGGGTGGGGAGGCGCGGATCGGCGTGCCCTTGGGGCACGCCTCCCGCGCGTGGCGATCAGCGCGTGACTTCGAGGCGTTTGCCTTCGACGCCGAGGTCGCGCCAGGGGTCGAAGCTCGGGTCGGTGGTGAGGACGTAGCTGCCGTCGTCGAGGCGCCAGGCTTGGTCGGCGCTCGCGGAGAGCTCGACCTGCCCGCCCGGGGCGTTCGCGTCGTCGTAGGTCTCGACGCCCTTGATCAGCTCGCCGAACTCGCGGGCGCGGCGGTCGGCGCTCTCTTGTTGCGCCGCCCAGGCCTCGGAGCGGATCTGCGCGATCGCGGCGTTGCTCTCGGCGATCGCCGCGCTCCGCTTGCGGGACTCCTCGAGCGCGACCCGGCCGATCGCCGCGTTGTGGCCGGCGATGCGCGACTCCCACTGCGGCGCGCCGCGGATCGAGCGGCGGATCGCCTCGAAGAAGCCGGCGTCGAAGTGATCGGCGGGGGCGCTCGCGGCCCACGCGGGGAACGTCGAGCCCGTGAGCGCGTCCATCGTGCCCATGCCCGCGGCGTTGCTGCGCATCAGCGAGAAAACGGCCGCGGCAGCGACGATCGCCTTCATCGCGCGGCCGTTCTCGGTGTACGCGAGCGACAGCTCGCCGGCCTCGACCCAGGTGCGCGTCTCGCCCATCGGCATCGGCGTCGCGGCGTTGAAGCGCGCGAGCTCGCGCTGGAGGTCCTCGCGCACGCGGAACCCCTCCACCTGCGCGTCGGGGCGCAGCCGCGCGGCCATCGCCTCGAGCACCTGACGCACGTTGGTGTAGGGCGCGAGCGGGCAGCCCGGCGCGGATGGGCCGGCGCCGTAGTTGTTCGACTCCCAGCGCAGCTGGGGGAGCACCGCGATCCGCTGCATGCCGTCTGGCGAGGTCGCCGACCAGTCGAGCACGTACCCGTTCGTGCACATGTATTCGCGGCCCCAGAGCACGCCGCCGTGCGTCGTCCAGCCGTGGGGAAGCAGCAGCGTCGACGCCGCGACGGGCGCCTCGAAGCCGGTGGCGTCGAGGATGACCGCAGGCTCGACGCGCAGCGCGCCCGCGGGCAGGCCGCGCGGCGGAGCGGCTTCGGGCGTCGGCCCCGCGTCGGCCGCGACCGCCGGCGCATCCGCCGCATCGCCCGTGACAGTCGCGCCGGCGTCCGCGCCCGGGGGATTCGTCGCGCCCATCTCCGGCGCCTCGCCGCCGCAGGCGACGGCGAACAGCGCCGCACAGGCGAGCCCTCCGAAACGCGCGCTACCCGTCCGATTCCCCATGACGCCCTCCCCGTGCCGATAGAGGCGTAGCTCAGGCCGCGGGCGGGCCAATCGAAAGGCGCGCGCAATCCGGCATCCTCGGGCCATGGAAACGGCCGGATGGCTCGCGCATCTGCGCTGGGAGCTCGCGGGCCTCGCCCGCTACCCGCGCTACGCGTGGCGGCTCGCGACGCGCCCCGAGCGCGTGCGGCTCCACGGCGTCGAGCTCGCGCTCGGCGGCGACGCGACGCCCGCGCTGCGCCGCGCCCTCTACGCCGAGCGCTACGAGCGCGGCGAGGCGCGCTGCGTCGCGTTCGGCCTCGCAGCGGACGACGTCGTGCTCGAGGTCGGCGCCGGCGCGGGCTTCCTCTCGACGCTCTGCGCCCTGCGCGTCGGCAGCGAGCGCGTGACGGCGGTGGAGGCGAACCCGGCCCTCCTGCCGCGCATCCGCGAGACGTGGGCGGCGAACGGCGTCGCGCCACGGCTCGTGCACGCCGTGCTCGCGCGCGAGGCGGGCGAGGCGGAGCTGTTCGTGGCGTCCGAGTTCGTGTCCTCGTCGCTGCGCGGCGTCGGCAGCGATGGACCGGTGCTGACGGCTCGCGTGCCGCAGCTCGCGGTGAATGCGCTGTTGCGCGAGGTCGCGCCGACCTTCCTCGCGATCGACATCGAAGGAGGTGAGGCCGAGCTGTTGCCGGCGATCGACTGGCGCGGCATCCGCGCGCTCGCCCTCGAGCTGCATCCCCATCGGATCGGCGAAGCGGCGACGCGTGCCCTGCTCGCGCGTCTCGCCGACGAGGGTTTCCGCGAGCACCGCGCCGTCTCGAGCACGCGCAAGAAGCTCTTCTCGCGCGAAGCGCGTTGAGCTCGTTCAGATTTCGCGCGGCAGGAACACCCAGATGAACAGATACGCCGCCGCCAACCCCGCGTGCAGCCCGATCACGACGACCCGGAAGCCCGCGTACGGCAACGGCGCGGCAGCGAACGCGACCGCCACGAGCGCCGAGAGCGCGAGCAAGGCGAGCAGCGCCACCTTGCGCACGGTGTGGCGCGCGGACGGGATCGCGAACCCGATCGCGAGCGTGACCGCCACGGCGCCGAGCGCGGCGAAGCGCGCGTACAGCTTCACGACGTCCTGCGCCGGCGGCGCGGGAAGCCGATCGCCGGTCACGCAGTACGTCAGGAGATCGAGCGAGAAGAACGCCAGAAACGCGAAGCTCGCCGAGGCCGCGGCTTGCACGAGGAAGACGAGGTTGAGGATCACGCGGCCTCCTACACGTGCAGCAGCGTGCGCACGTAGTCGTTGAGGAAGACTTCGTCGGGGTCCATCGCACGGCGGACGTGGCGGAAGCTCGCGGCGCCGGGGAACGTCTGGACGACGCCCGCCGGGTCGAACGTCATCTTTCCCCAATGGCTCTTGCCGCCGAGCCTGCGCCAGCCGCGCTCGATCGCGGCGAAGTGCGCGGCGTAGTCGGGCGTGCTCGCGTGGGTGATGATCTCGAGGAACGCGCTCACCGGCGCGCCGCCGTTCGGCGCGAGGAACGCCGAGCTCGGGCGACCAAAGCGCACGTGCATCACCAGGTTCTGCGGGTACTGCGCGCGATGCCGCGCCGCCTCGACCGCGTCCACGACCTCGAACCACGCCTTGCGGAACGCGTCCCACCCGCCCGGCGCGCCCGGGTCGATCGGGATCGCGTAGCCCATGTCGAATACGCGGTGGAAGTAGCGCTCGTACTGCATCGCCTCGGGCGCGGGGATGCGCGCGTCGAGGCTGCCGACCCAGCGGTCGAACAGGCGGCTCGCCGCCGGCGTGAGGAACGGCGCCACCGCGAGGAAGGCGAACGCGCTCGGGCCGATCGCCTTCGCCACGATCCACTGCCGCAGCCAGAAGCGGAACGGCAGCCGCGGCTGCGCCGGCCCCGCTGTCGGATTCCAGGCCCGGACAAAGATGCTCTCGTTGAATGGGAACCAGAAGATCTCGGAGAACGCGTTGCCGACGACGATCGCGTGGAGCGCCGCGTCGGAGGCGAGCGTCGCCTGCATCGGCCTGCGCGTGTCGAGCAGGCGAACGTCGTAGATCGGCACGCATTCGAAGCCGATCGCGACCATCACCCCGAGGCAGCCGAGGTTCACCTTCAGGGCGTTCCATTCTTCCCACGCGTCGAGGTTGCTCGGATTCGGCGGCTGCAGCGGGCGGCGGTAGTCGCGGAAGACGGCCGTGCGATTCGCGTCGTACTGCGCGATGCGCAGGTGCGTCACCTGATCGGCGAGCTGCGGCTGATGGATGCCCGTGCCGTGACAACCGAGCGCGAGGGCGCCGCCCGCCTGGATCCACGGGTTCACCGGCGTGCACGCGAGCATGAGGCCGTGGCCCGCGAGACGGAGCGTGATCTCTCGGATCGTCGCGCCCGCTTCGACGGTGACGACCCGCGACCCGGGCGGCGCGAGCGCGTCTGCCGGATCCGGCGGAAGCGGGTCGCCGATCGCGCACAGCCCGCGCATGTCGATCATCACGCCGGCGCAGGACGCGACGTCGCTCCAGGAGTAGCGCCCCCCGAACGCGCGCACGGGCATGCGCTCGTCGAGGGCGCCCTGCACCGCCGCGAGCAGCTCGCGCGGGCTGCGCGGCTCGACCAGACGGCGCGGGCGCGCGGATACGAGCCGCGCCCAGTTCCTCCAGGTGTCCGGCGCGAGGCCGGCCCGCACGACGGCCCACGCACCGTGTGCCGCCGTGACGCCGAGCGCGAGCGTCGTGATCACGCCCGCGAACGTTCCGATCGTGACGCCGAGGCACTCCCACGCCGGGATCTCGGTGCGAGGGCCGGCGGGGCACATCACCGGTGGCCCCTGGGCGTTCGTGGTGAGCGCCTGGACGCCGGCGCCGAGAGCCGCCAGCAGACAGCCCGCGATCAGGCTCCAGCCGGCGAGCGAGAGCAGCGGGCGGCCGAGCCGCAGGAACGGCAGGACCCCGGCGAAGCCGAACAGCAGCAGCGCGTGGAGCAGGCCCTGCTGGTGCGCGGAGCGCCAGCGCTGCTCGGTGCGCGTATCGGCGACGCAGGGGTCGTCGGCCGCGCAGCGGCAACGCGTGCCGGGCGCGTCGCCCGCGTGACAAATGCGCGTGACGGAGACGTCGCACCAGCGCTCGGCGCCGGAGGAGGCGCACGGCGGGTCGTCCACGCGAGTGGACCGGAAGTAGGCGAATCCCTCGAGGCCGCTGACGAACACCAGGAGCGCCGCGACGATCCCGAGGCGGCGGCGCCAATCGCTGTAGAATTCCTCCATCCACGTCCCGCGAGCCGGCCCCGACGGGAGTCACCCTAACACATCGAGCACGCGAACGGAGCGCGAATTCTTCGCTCCACGAAATCGCCGCAGAAGCCCCCGACGTCGCCCTTCACCCGCGAGCCCCCCGAATGCAATGCCACGTCTGCGAGCACGAGAATCCGGCGAACGCGCAGTACTGCAATCAGTGCGGCACGCGGCAGATCCGTATGGGCGGTGCCCCGCCTCCGACGGAAGCCGGGCACGACGGCGACGCCGAGCGGCGCCAGATCACGGTGCTGTTCTGCGACCTCGTCGGTTCCACCCGTCTCGCGGAGCGCCTCGACCCCGAAGAGCTGCGCGACCTGATGCGCAGTTATCACGAGATCTGCGCCGAGGCGATCACCGGCTACGAGGGCCGCGTCGCCGAGTATCACGGCGACGGCATCGTCGCCTACTTCGGGCACCCGCGCGCGCACGAAGACGACGCCGACCGCGCGGTGCGCAGCGCCCTCGACCTGCAGCGCCGCCTCGACGACGGCCTGCCCTCCGTGCGCGCGCGGATCGGCATCCACACCGGCCTCGTGGTGGTGGGCCGGATGGGCGACGACGCCGCGCCGGACGCGATCGCGCTCGGCTCGACGCCCCACATCGCGAAGCGCATCCAGGAGCTCTCGGCCGAGGGCGGCATCGCGATGAGCGAGGCGACCTATCGACTCAGCAATTGGGTCACGGTCACCGATCTCGGCATGCGCGCGCTGCGCGGTCTCGAGCGGCGCGTGCGCGCATACCGTGTGCAGGATGCGCGCCCGAGCGGACGACGGCCCCAGTTCGGCGCCCAGGCGCCCTTCGTGGGCCGAGAGGGCGAGCTCGACCGACTGGTCACCGCGTTCGACGGCGCCCTCGCGGGAAAGGGCCGCGCCCTGCTCGTCCAGGGCGAGCCCGGCATCGGCAAGTCGCGGCTCGGAGCGGCGCTGCGCGACGCGACGGCGACCGCCCCGCGGCTGTGGGTCGAGCTCGCGTGCTCCGAGTACACGGCGCGCAGTGCGTTCCACCCGGTGATCGCGTCGATCGAAGAGCGGCTCGCGCTGCGCGGCGAGGCGGCCCCCGCGGACCGAGCGCAGCGGCTCGCGGACGAGCTCGCGCGCGTGCCGGGGCTCGACGTCGCAGCCGTGGTGCCTCCCCTGCTCGGGCTGCTCGGCTTGCCGCGGCTGGCCGCCTACCCGCCCGTGACTGCGACCCCGGAGCAACTGCGCGAGCGCACCTTCGCAGCCCTCGAAGCGCTCGTCTCGGCGGTCGCCGCGCAGGTGCCGCTGGTGCTCGCCGTCGAGGACCTGCAGTGGTGCGACCCTTCGACGCTCGCCCTGCTCGAGCGGCTGATGCGCCTCGCGAAGCGCACCCAATTGCTCGTGGTCGCGACCGCGAGGCCGGAGTTCGAGCCGCCCTGGCCGACCCGCGACGTGGAGCGCATCCCCCTCGGACGACTTGCCGTGGGCGCGACGCTCGAGATCGTGGATCGCCTCGTCGCCGACCGTGGCCTCGCCTTGGTGCTGAAGCGCGAGATCGCCGACCGCTCCGACGGCGTACCGCTGTTCGTCGAGCAGCTCACCCATGCGGTCGTCGAGTCGTCTCTCGCCGCGGCGCCGAGCGGGAGCGCCGACCTCGACGCCGCGATCGGTCGCGCGATTCCGGCCACCCTCCACGACTTGTTGATGGCGCGCCTCGACCGCGTCGGCGCGGCGAAACCGGTGGCCCAGCTGGCGTCGGCGCTCGGGCGCGAATTCCAAATCGCGGTGCTCGAGAAGCTCGGCGAGATCGACAGCGGCCCGCTGCGCGAGGGTCTGCGGGACCTGCTCGCGGCCCGCCTCGTCGTGGCCGCCGACTCGCCGGGCGAGGGCCGGTATCGCTTCCAGCACGCGCTCATCCAGGAGGCCGCCTACCAGTCGCTCGTGCGCAGCAAGCGGCGCCGCTACCACGGCCGCATCGCGGCGGTGCTCGAGCAGGACGGCGCGCTCGCTGCCGCCGAGCCCGCGGTGCTCGCGCGGCATTTCGCCGAGGCGCACCTCTACGCGGACGCGTTCCGCCTCTATCAGCGAGCCGGCGCGCGAGCCGCGGAGCGCTACGCGAACGAAGAGGCGATCGAGTGCTTCGCGCTCGCGCTCGACGCCCACGCGCGCATGCCGGCGGGCGCCGACGGAACCCAACGGGAGCTCGCGGTGAGCCTCGCGCTCGCGCCGCCGCTGATCGCGAAGCGCAGCCTCGACGACGCGAAGGTCCACGCGCTCCACGCGCGCATCGCGGCGCTCGCCGAAGAGATCCCCGCGAGCGCGCGCGTGCCCGCGTTGATCTACCTGTCGCGCTACCACATGCGCCGCGGCGACACCGGGAAGAGCGCGCAGATGGGCGAATCGCTGCTCGCGGTCGCGCGCGAGACGGGCGTGCCGCTGCTCGAAGTCGGCGCGCGCCTGATGCTCGGCTCCGCAGAGCTGACTCGCGCTCCGGCAGGCGTCGCGATCGCGCATCTCGAGCGCGCGCTGGCGCTCGCGAAGAAGGCGCCGCTGCCTCCACCGATCAGTGCGCTCGAGCCGGACATGCTCGCGTTCACCCACGCGACCCTCGCCCTCGCGCACGCGATCCACGGCCACTTCGACGCCGCCGCCGTGCAGGCCGAGGCCGCGCGCACGCGCGCCTTCGCGCTCGACCACGACTCCACCCGCATCCTCGTGCTGTCGCTCTCGACGATCACGCTCACGTTCATGACGGACTTCGAGAGTGCACGCGCTTGGGGGAACGAGGCGCTCGCGCTCGCCCAGGGCCGCGGCTTCGGATCGCCGGAGGCACAGGCGCACGTCATGAGCGGCTGGGCGCGCGTGGCGCTCGGCGACCCCGCTGGCGTCGAGCAGGTCGAGGTGGGCCTCGCACGCGCGCGGGAAACGGGCTTCCGAGGCGGCTACGCGCAGTTCGTGTGGGCAGCCGCGGAGGCCTACCGCCTCGCCGGTCAGCCGGAACGCGCGCTCGAGCTCCTCGATCTCGCGCGCGTCACCTACGAGGCGAGCGGCGAGCGCGTTTTCGCCGGCCGGGTGCTCCGCACCCACGCGCTGATCCTGCTCGCGCGCGGAGAACGCGACCGCGCCGCCGCCGAGCTTCGTTCCGCTGCGTCCCTGCTCGCCGCGATGGGCGCCCAGGCCGAGGAGCTGATGGCGGAGACGGAGTTGCTGCGCATCGCGGAGGGGGACGACGCCGTGCGGCACAGCCGGCAGCGCATCGAGGCGCTGCTCGCGGAGATCGGGGGCGCGCGCTTCCGCCCGCAGCGCGCGGCGCGGGCGCTGCTGGACGCCCGCGCGCCCGCCTGACTCGCCCGCGTTAGGCTGCGCGCGTGGCGGACCCGGGCGGCGCGATCCTGCTCTTCGACGGCGTGTGCAACCTCTGCAACGGCAGCGTGCAGTGGGTGATCGCGCGCGATCCGCACGCCCGCTTCCGCTTCGCGTCGCTGCAGAGCGACGCCGGGCGCGCGTTGCTCGCACGTCACGGGCTCCCTGCCGACGCGCTGGACACCGTCGTGCTCGTGGACGGCGACGCGCGTTACACGAAGAGCGACGCGGCGATCGAGGTCGCGCGCCGGCTCGGCGGCCCGTACCGCCTCGCGGCGGCGGCGAAGCTCGTGCCGCGCCCGCTGCGCGACGCGGTGTACGACTGGGTCGCGCGCAACCGCTACGCGCGCTGGGGCCGCAGCGACGCGTGCTGGGTTCCGACCCCCGAGCTGCGCGACCGCTTCCTGTGACGACCGCGGCGCCCCCGCCCTGGCGCCGCGTCGCCTGGATCGCGGGCGCGTGGCTCGCGCTCGGAGAGCTCGCGATCCCGGCGCTGATCCGCTGGCTCTACGCCGCCGACGCCGCCGCATTCTGGCCGCCGCTCGCGCGGGCCCTCGCGCGGGCGCAGACCCGCCACGACCTCGCCTACTACCTCGACGCCTGGCGCGACGACGGCCGCTGGGCCGTGGTCGCGTTGCTCGCGTACCAGGGCTTTGCGCTCGCGACGCGCCGCGCGCGCTTCGCCGAGCGCTTCGTGCCGCCCGCGACCCCCGTCGCGCTCGGCGCGATCCGCGCGCTCGTGGCCGGCGTGCTGCTCGCGAGCGCCGCGTGGGAGCATCTGCCGAGCAGCGCCCTGCTCCCGCGCGAGATGATCCACGGCGTCGGTCCCCTGCTCGGTCTGCTCTACGCGCTGCCGATCGGCTTCGCGCACTTCGCCGCGAGCCCGGCCCTGCTCGGCGCCTTCCAGGCCGCGACGATCGCGCTGCTGGCCTGCGCCGCGCTCGGCTGGCGCACGCGCTGGACGGTGCCGGCCGCCGCCGCGGCGTACTTGTTACTGGGGGGACTGCTGCGCCAGTACGCCTGGTTCTATCACACGGGCCTGATCCCCGGGATGCTGCTGACCGCGCTCGCCTTCACGCCCTGCGGCGACGGCTTCTCGCTCGACGCTTGGCTGCGCCGCCGGCGCGGCGCCGCCCTGCCGGACGCGCACAGCGCGACGCTCGCCTACGGATGGGCGCGCTACTTCCTGTGGACCGCGCTCGCGCTGCCGTACGTGTTCGCGGGCCTCAGCAAGCTCCGCCGCGGCGGCCTCGACTGGCCGCACGCGGCGAACCTGAAGAGCATCCTGCTCGTCGACACGCTGAATCCGATGCAGTTCGACTGGGGCGTCACGCTGAGGCTCGTGCACGCGCCCGATGCGCTGTTCTGGGCGATCGGCCTCGCGACGCTCCTGGGCGAGATCGGCTACGGCGCCGTGCTCTTCTCGCGCCGCGCGCGCGTCGCGCTCCCGGTCGTCACGCTCGGCATGCACTTCGGCATCTGGCTGCTGCAGAACGTGCTGTTCTTCGACCTGATCCTGCTGCAGGCGATCGTCTTCGACTGGAGCGCGCTGCGCCGGTTCCAGCCCGGCGCGCGCGCCGGCACCGCCCCGCAGCCGCTCACGCCCGCCGGTCCGGGCGCCGATCCGGCCCCCGCGAACGCGGCAGTGGCCTGGCCGCGGCGCGTGCGGGCGCTCGCGGCGCTGCTGATCACCTGCTGGGCGATCCGCATCGAGGAGTATCCGTTCACCGCGATGCAGATGTACTCGCAGCCGAATCTCTCTCGCGTGATCGACTGGGTCGCCGTCGTCGCGACCGACGCCTCTGGCGCGCGCTTCCGCGCGCCGATCGAGCGCGCGATCCCCGCCTTTCGCGACGCGCGCTACCGCCGCGTGATCCGCCAGAGCTTCGGCGGCGACGGCGAGAAGCGCGCGCTCGCGGAGGCGTTCCTGCGCGCGTTCTTGCGTGCGCACAACGCCGGCGCGGCGCCGGCCGCGCGCCTCGTCGCGGTGGAGGCGCAGCGCTGGCGCTGGGACTTCGGCCGCGCTCCCGACGACCCCGCGCACGGCGTGCTCGCAGAGCGCTGGGAAGTGCGCGCCACGGAGTGACGCGCCGCGCGCCGCCGCTCAGCGCGTCGGGTCGATCAGCACCTTCTCGCCCGTCGCCTGCTTCGCGTAGACGGCGATCGCCTCGCGGCTGAGCGCGCCCGTCAGCGACACCGTCATCGTGTAGTGGCTCGCGAAGGTCGTCTTGATCTCGCGCGCGACGCGCTCGCGCAGCTTCTGCGCGGCCGCCGGCCCGATCTTCTGGAGGAACGGCGTCAGCAGCCAGCCGCCGAGGCCCCAGGCCATGCCGAACGCGCGGTTCAGCTCGGTCGGCCCGCGGTCGAGCCCGCCGTAGATGTAGACCTGCTTGTGCACCGTCGAGCCGTAGCGGCTGAACTCCTTGGACGTCTTCAGCGCGGCCGCCTCCATGCACGCGAGGATCTGGCCGGCCTGCTTGCCGCCGCCGATCGCGTCGAAGGCGAGCGTCGCGCCCGTCTCGACGAGCGCCTGCGTGAGATCCTCGCGGAAGCTCGGCGCCGTCATGTTGCAGACGTACTTCGCGCCGAGCCCGCGCAGCAGCGCTTCCTGCTCCGGCTTGCGCACCACGTTCACGAGCGGCACGCCGTCGGCGGCGCACAGCTTCACGAGCATCTGCCCGAGGTTCGACGCCGCGGCGGTGTGCACGAGCCCGTGATGCCCCTCGAGGCGCATCGTCTCGACCATGCCGAGGGCGGTGAGCGGATTCACGAAGCAGGACGCGCCGTCCCGCGCGCTCGTGCCCGGCGGCAGCCGCAGGCAGAGGGCGGCCTTGATCACGCGGTACTGCGCGTACATCGCGCCGCCGATCACGGCGACGGTCTGGCCGAGCAGCGCCTGCGCTTCCGGCGCGGAGCCCGCCGCGACGACCACGCCCGCGCCCTCGTTGCCGACGGGCAGCGCCTGATCGAGCCGGGCGCCCATTGCCCGCACCATCTCCGGGCCGACGCTGGCGGTGACCACCGGCCGCGCCGGCGTGCCCGCGTACTTCGCGGCGCTCATGTCCGCGCCGGCGAGCAGGAGCCCGAGGTCCGAGGGATTGATCGGCGACGCCTCGATGCGCACGACCACCTCGTCCGCGCCGGGCGCCGCCAGGGGCGCCTCCGCGAGCGAAAGCTCGAGCACGCCGTCGCGCTTCAAATTCGAGACCAGCTGCAGACTCGTCGCAGGGACCGTCGCCATCGTCGAACCTCCTCCGGGGAGCTGCCCGGCGCAGCATTCTCGTGCACTTCCCGAATCGGGGTCAGACCCCAATTCGGAATTCGGGGCACGCGAGCGGGACTCTAGGGGCGGAAGCCCAGCGCGCGCGGGCGGAGTCGGTCGGGCTCGCTCGCGACGCGGTGCGCGATCTCGGCCCACTCGCACACCAGCTTCCGCGTCTCGCGCGGGTCGACCATCTCCTCGAGCTGGAAGCGCGAGAGCGGGCCGAGCGGCCCGCGCACGCTCTCGATGCGCGCCTCGATCTCGGCGCGCAGCGCCGCCGGGTCCGCGGCCTCGGCCAGCTGGCGCTTGTAGGCGGCCTCGATGCCGCCCTCGGGCGGGATGCCGCC
>CAZCTH010000120.1:0-15538 GCA_964501435.1 uncultured Spirochaetales bacterium
AATATTTTTCGCTCCGCGCATTGAAGGAGAATGCCACCGGGGCGTTGAACGTGGTCCACCGGGGCCGGGTCTATGCGCTAGCGTTTATCACCGGGGAAAGCGCCGACCAGGCGGTGGTGTTTCTGAATGAGCCGCTGGTGGGAATCACCCGCGAACAACCTACGCCCGAAGGGCTGCGCGCCCTGCTGGACCGGGCGAAGCAACTGGATCGATTGCAAAATCTGTATCCAGGGATTTCCTCCAAGATTGACCGGGCGCAACCAGGCACCGTCACCCACTACCGCGCCTTCACCGCCACAGTCGAAGAGGTCGTGAGATTCGATGCCGAGGACGTGCTCGTGCTCCGGATCCGGCTGGAAACCACGCTCGATGTGTCCGTGCCCTATGATCCGCAAGGCCTCGCGGTGCGGGTGGGTCACGAGGTTTATCCCGCCGTGCTCGCGGAAGCCTCCGGAACGATTCCGTCCAAATCCGTCTCACAGATTCATCTCGTGATCGCCGGAGCACCCGGCCACGGACGCGCCAATCTCTCCGCCTCGAGCTTCTTCACCCGGTCCCGAATCTCCGCCGCCCGCTCGTACTCGAGCTTCCCGGCCGCGTCCTTCATCTCCTTGCGCAGCGCCGAAATCAGCAGCGGCAGCTCGTGCCACGGCACGTCCGCCTCGCGCTGCTTCTTCTCGTCGCGCGTCGGCACGGTCACGTAATCCTGCTCCCAGATGGAGTCGCGCAGGCTCGCGATCTTCTTGACGACGCTCTTCGGCGTGATGCCGTGCTCCGCGTTGTAGGCGAGCTGGATCTCGCGCCGGCGGTTGGTCTCGGCCAGGGTGTTGCGGATCGAGTCCGTCTCGCGGTCGGCGTACAGGATCACGGTGCCGTTCACGTTGCGCGCGGCGCGGCCGATCGTCTGGATCAGCGAGCGCGTCGAGCGCAGGAAGCCCTCCTTGTCCGCGTCGAGGATCGCCACGAGCGACACCTCGGGAATGTCGAGGCCCTCGCGCAGGAGGTTGATGCCGACCAGGACGTCGAACACGCCCTCGCGCAGCTCGCGGATGATCTCGGTGCGCTCGATCGTCTGGATGTCGCTGTGCAGGTAGCGGACCTTCACGCCGTGCTCGGCGTAATACTCGGTCAGCTGCTCGGCCATGCGCTTCGTGAGCACGGTGACGAGCACGCGGTCGCCGGTCGCGACGCGGGCGCGGATCTCGCCGAGCAGGTCGTCCACCTGACCCTGCGCCTTGCGGATCGTCACCTGCGGGTCCACGAGGCCCGTCGGGCGGATGATCTGCTCGACCACGACGCCGTGGCATTTCGTCAGCTCGTACTCGGCTGGGGTGGCGGAGACGTAGACGCGGGTCTTCGCGCGCTCCTCCCATTCCTCGAAGCGCAGCGGGCGGTTGTCGAGCGCGCTCGGCAGGCGGAAGCCGAACTCGACGAGCGTCTCCTTGCGCGCGCGGTCGCCACGGAACATCGCGCCGATCTGGGGCACCGAGACGTGGCACTCGTCGAGGAAGACGAGCCCGTCCTTCTGGAAGTAGTCGTAGAGGGTGTACGGCGTCTGCCCGGGACTGCGGCCGTCGAGCCAGCGCGAGTAGTTCTCGACGCCGGGGCAGAAGCCCATCTCGGCGAGGGATTCGAGGTCGAACATGGTGCGCTGCTCGAGCCGCTGCGCCTCGAGCAGCTTGCCTTGCTGGCGGAACTGCTGGAGCCGCTCCGCGAGCTCGTCGCGGATGCCCGCGATCGCCTGCTGGATGCGCTCCTGGGTCGAGACGTAGTGGCTCGCCGGATAGATCATCGCGCGCTTCGGACGGCCGAGGACCTTGCCGCGCAGCGGGTCGATCTCGGCGATCGATTCGACCTCGTTGCCCCACAGCTCGATGCGCACCGCGCGCTCGCTCTCGTACTGCGGGATCACCTCGATCACGTCGCCGCGCACGCGGAACGTGCCGCGCTGGAAGTCGTGGTCGTTGCGCGTGTAGAGCATGTCCACGAGCCGCCGCAGCAGGTCGTCGCGCTCGAGCCGCTGGCCGACCTCGACGAAGGCGTGCATCGAGCCGTACGCCTCGGGCGAGCCGAGGCCGTAGATGCAGGACACGCTGGCGACGACGAGCACGTCCTTCCGCGTCAGCAGCGAGTGGGTCGCGGAGTGGCGGAGCTTGTCGATCTCGTCGTTGATCGACGAGTCCTTCTCGATGTAGGTGTCGCTCGAGGGGATGTAGGCCTCGGGCTGGTAGTAGTCGTAGTAGGAGACGAAGTACTCGACCGCGTTCTCGGGGAAGAGCTGCTTGAACTCGGCGTAGAGCTGGGCGGCGAGCGTCTTGTTGGGCGCCATCACCAGCGCGGGCCGATTGAGCGCCTCGACGACGCAGGCCATCGTGAACGACTTGCCGCTGCCCGTGACGCCGAGCAGCGTCTGGTGCTGCGCGCCGCGCTGGATGCCCTCGACGAGCTCGCCGATGGCGCGCGGCTGGTCGCCCTGCGGCTTGAAATCGCTGACGAGCTTGAAGCGGTCGGTCATGGGGCCGAGCGTAGCCGCCGCCGCACCGCCGGCGTCGCACCGCGCACTGCGAACCCGAAAGGGGTCAGACCCCAATCGGGTTCGCCGTTCGGTCGTGGCGCTCGCGTGAAAACGCGCGGGTCGCGGCCCGCGCGCGGGCGTCTAGCGGAACGCGTTGGTGTGCGTGTTCTGCGGGATCTCGGCGGGCCCGAGGGGCAGCGAAACCTCGGCGGGCGTCGGACCGCAGCGCTCCACGATCGGCTTCAGCTTGGCGAGGTCGAACTTGTAGAGCTTCGCGGCGTTCTCGCCGAGGATCAGGCGACGCTCGAGGTCGGGGAGGTCGTGCATCGTGTGGCGCAGCGTCGCCCGGTTGTGCGGGAACGTGCCCTCGTAGTGCGGGTAGTCGTTGCCCCAGCAGATGTGGTCGAGGCCGATCTCGTGGCGCCCCGCCAGCTCGCCGCGCGACGGCGCCGATGCCCCGTAGTAACAATTCACCTTCGCGTAGTGGCTCGGCGGGTGCGGCGGCATCGCGCCGTCGGCGAACTGGAACTCACCCACCGCGCCGCTGCGTACGCGCTCCCAGATCTGGTCGAGATTCTTGAGCGTCGCCGGGACCCAAGCACAGCCCGACTCGGTCACGATGTACTTGAGCTTCGGGAAGCGCTCGAACACGCCGCTCATCAGCATGTGCGCGTAGCTGCGCGTCGAGAACCACGGCGTCTCGAGCAGGCGGATCGGCAGCGAGACCTTCCACGGGCCGTACTCCGGCGACCCCGTGCCGCCGTGATGATTCAGCACCACGTCGTGGTCCTGGCACACGGCCCAGAAGCGGTCCATGTCCGGCGAATAGAGCGGCGGGAGGTGCGTGCAGTCCGGCGGCACGTGCGGAAGCAGGATGCCGCCGCGCAGCCCAGCCTTGGCGATCCACTTCACCTCTTCGATCGCCGCGTCGAGGTCGTTCAGGTAGACGATGCCGACCCCCGCGCGCTGGTCCGGAAACTCGCCGCACCAGTCCTTCAGCCAGCGGTTGTGCGCCTTTACGCCCTCCCAGCGCAGCGCGTAGTCCGCCGGCTGGGGGTTGCCGCAGATCAGGACGCTGGTCTTGAAGAACGGCGGCACCGTGTTCGGGAACACGATCTCGCCGACCACGCCCTCGCTCTCGAGGTCGCGCATGCGCTCGGCGTCGTCCCAGTTCTTGTGCTTCTTCGAGCCGATGTGCTGCTTCTGCGGATTGCGGTAGCCACCGCGCCAGTCGTCGAAGATCGCCTGGTGCTTCGCGTCGAGGTACTTCCGGTAGCCCTCCACGCTCGCTCCGGCGTGGGTGTCGGAAGAAATCAGCGTGTACGGGGCATTGCTCGCGCTCATCGGGGGCTCCTCGAGGTTCCGACCCAGCGGTTCGGACGACGTGTCCGAAAATACCCGAGCCATTGGACTCCGCAGCCCGAAAAGTCTGGCGCGAACCCGAAAGGGGTCAGACCCCAGGCGGGTTGCGCGCCTCGGGTGGGGCGCGGCGCCCTGCTCTACTTCGGGGTGCGCTTCCAGCGCGGGCCGGCGGGCGTGTCGATGAGCGCGACGCCCTCGGCGGCCAGCTGGTCGCGGATGCGGTCGCTGGCGGCGAAGTCCTTGCGCGCGCGGGCGGCCTGGCGCTCGGCGACGAGCGCGTCGATGCGCGGGTCGCTCTCGCTCGCCTCGTCGGGCACGACCGCGGTCAGCAGGTCGAGGCCGAGCCAGGCGTCGAACTCGGCCAGCAGCGCGCGCTGGTCGGCGGGCGTGAGCTCCGCTGCGCGCAGCATCAGGGTCGCTTCGGCGAGCGCGCGCGGCGCGTTCAGGTCGTCGCGCACCGCCTCGCGGAAGCGCTCGCGCCACGGCGCGATGCGCGCGGCGTCGGCGGCGCCCGTCGCCGTGCGCGCCGCGGCCGTGCTCGCGAGCAGGCGGCGGTAGCCGCGGTCGGCGCCCGACATCGCGTCGTCGGTGAAGCTCTGCTGCTTCCGGTAGTGCGCCTGCAGGAAGAAGAAGCGATAGGAGAGCGCCAGGTTGCCCTGGTCGATCAGGTCCTGGAGCAGGTAGATGTTGCCCTTCGACTTGGACATCTTCTCGCCCTGGAAGTCGAGGAACTCCTCGTGCATCCACACCTGCACCCACGGGTGCACGCCGAGCGCGACCTCGCTCTGGGCGAGCTCGTTGGTGTGATGGACCGGCAGGTGATCGACGCCGCCGGTGTGGATGTCGAAGGTCGCGCCGAGGTACTTCGTGCTCATGGCCGAGCACTCGATGTGCCAGCCGGGGAAGCCGCGCCCCCACGGCGAGTCCCACTCCTGCTGCCGCTTCACGCCCGCGGCGGCGAACTTCCAGAGCGCGAAGTCGGCGGCGTTGCGCTTGCCCGCGACGTCGCCGATGCGGCTCGCGCCGTGCTGCGCGGCGAGATCGAGCCTCGCGAGCTCCGCGTAGCGCGGGAACTTCGTGACGTCGAAATAGATCCCGTCCTCGATGCGGTAGGTGACGCCCTTCGCCTCGAGCGCGCGGATCATCGCGATCTGCTCGGGGATGTGGTCGGTCGCCTTGCACACGACGTCGGGATCGGGGCAGTTGAGGCGCCGGCGGTCGTTCAGCCACTGCGCCGTGTACTGCGCCGCGATCTCGGCGGCGCCGCGCCCGGACTTGCGCGCGGCGGCCTCCATCTTGTCCTCGCCCGCGTCCGCGTCGTCCGTCAGGTGGCCGACGTCGGTGATGTTCACGACGTGGGTGACGCGCAGTCCCTCGGCGAGCAGCGCGCGGCGCAACAGGTCCGCGAACAGGTACGGCCGCATGTTGCCGATGTGCTGCGCGGAGTACACCGTCGGGCCGCACGAGTAGACGCGCGCGTGGCCGGGCTCGAGCGGCGTGAAGAATTCCTTGCGCCGCGTGCGCGAGTTGAACAGCTGCAGCCCCGTCGCGCTCACGCGTCCCCCGCCGGCACCAGCAGCACCACGGCCTGCGCAGCGATGCCCTCGCCGCGTCCGATCGCGCCGAGCTGGTCGGTGCTCGTCACCTTCACGTTCACGTCGGCCTCGGCGGCGCCGAGGAGCTGCGCGATCGCGGAGCGCATGGCCGCCTGGTGCGGCGCGAGCCGCGGGCGCTCGGCGATCACGGTCGCATCGAGGTTGCCGAGCGCGTAGCCGCGCTCGCGCGCGAGCGCGAGGGCGTGGCGCACGAACGCGCCGCTCTGCGCACCCTTCCAGCGCGGGTCCGAGGACGGGAAGTGCGCACCGAGGTCGCCGAGCCCGAGCGCGCCGAGCAGCGCGCCGGCGATCGCGTGCAGCAGCACGTCGCCGTCGCTGTGGCCCGCGAGTCCGCGCGCGTACGGGATCGGCACGCCGCCGAGCACGAGCTCGTAGCCCTCCGCGAGCTGGTGCGCGTCGAAGCTCTGGCCGATGCGCGGGGGCTTCATGCGCGCTCCGCGAGCACGCGTTCGGCGACGAGCAGGTCCGCGGCGGTGGTGATCTTCACGTTGTCCGGGCTCCCGAGCACGACGCGCACCGCCCGCCCGAGCCTCGCCACCAGCGCCGCGTCGTCGGTCGCGACGATGCCGCCCTGCTCCGCTTTGTCGAGCGCCTCGCGCAGCCAGTCGGTGCGGAACGCCTGGGGCGTGAGGGCCGCGACGTGGGCCTCGCGCTCGGGCGTGGCGGCGACCGCGCCGTTCGCGACGCGGTGGATCGTGTCGCGGAGCGGCGCCGCCAGCAACGCGGCGCCGTACTCGCGGGCGGCGGCCAGCACCCGGGTCACGTCTTCCGGAGAGACGAGCGGCCGCGCGGCGTCGTGTACCGCGACCCAGCGGACGTCCGGGGGCAATGCCGCGAGCCCGGCGCGCGCGGACGCTTGGCGCGTGGCGCCGCCCGCGACGGGCGCGGCGACGCGACCGGCGTCCGCCAGCTCCGCCACCACGGCGGGCCAGCGTGCGAGGTCCTCGGCGGGCAACACCGGCTGCACGAGGTCCACCGCCCCCGAGGCCAGCAGCGCGTCGATCGAGCGCGCCAGCAGGCTGCGGCCGGCGAGGCGCACGAACGCCTTCGCGGGCAGCGCGTTGCGCGCGGACGCGGACGCGAGGCTTTCGCGGAGCCGCGAGCCGCTGCCCGCGCCGAGGACGAGTGCGGCGGTCTGCATCGGCGCACCATAGGAAGTGCGCAGGACCGCGATCAAGGCGGCGCGGAACGCGCCCCGCACGGCTACCGTGCTCGGCGCGCCTTACGCGATGCCTCGCCGGGGGAACCTTTGATGCGATCCGTGTTCGTTTGGGCCTGCGCGGTCGGGCTCGGTTGGTCGGCGGCCACGCCGGCGTTTGCGCAAGACGAAGCCGCGGCGGACGCCGCCCCCGCGGAGGGCGCGCCCAGCGATCTGGGGGACGCGCCGCCCTCTTCCGGCCAGCTCCCGCTCACGCTGCGTGACGCCATCGCGCGCGCGCTCGAGCGCAACCTCGACGTCGAGCTGTTCCGCTACGACCCGGCCATCGCCGAGTACCAGCGCCGCGCGGCTTGGGGCGGCTACGAGCCGACGTTCTACGGCACCGTCGACCACCGCGACAGCAGCCTGCCCGTCGCCCAGGTCTTCCAGGGCTTCGGCTTCCTCACCGAAAAGGAGACGACCGGCGCGACCGGCGTCACAGGCATCCTGCCGCTCGTCGGCTGGCAGTACGACTTCGGGTACAACGGCTCGCGCAACGAGACCAGCTCGACGATCGCGAGCCTCAACCCCGAGTACCGCTCCAACGTGACCTTCGCCGTGACCGCGCCCCTGCTGCGCGGCTTCTTGTTCGGCGGGGCGTGGGTGAACGTGCGGCTCGCCGCGAAGAACGCCTCGATCCAGGAGGAGGAGTTCCGGTCGCGCCTGATGAACGTCGTCCGGGGCACCGAGGACGCGTATTGGAGCCTGGCAGCGGCCAGCCGGAACTTCGAGGTGGCCAAGAAGAGCCTCGAGACCTCGCGCGCGCTGCTCAAGCAGACCCAGGCGCAGTTTCAGGTCGGCGTGGTGTCGAAGGTCGAGGTGACGGAGGCCGAGGCCGGCGTCGCCCAGCGCGAGTTCCAGCTGATCGCGGCCGAGAACTTCTACCGCTCCGCCCAGGACGCCCTGATCGACCTCGTGTACGGGCCGGCCCTGACGCCGACCTCCTCGCTCGAGCTGATCGCCGCCGACTCGCCCGAGAACTACCAGAAGCTCGAGGTCGACCCCGTCGTGGCGACGGAGAAGGCTCTCGCGAACCGCCCCGAGCTGATCGCGGCGGAGCGGACCGCCGAGGCGCAGCGCATCCGCCTCCAGTTCGCGAAGAACCAGCGGCTGCCGCAGCTCGACGTGGTGGCGAGCTACGGCACCCACGGGCTCTCCGGCGTCGGCCAGGCGATCAGCTTCGGGACCACGGTGATCCCGGCGCCGGTCGGCGTCCCGAACCAGTACGGCGACACCCACGACCAGTTCTTCCAGGGCAGCGACAGCCGCACGTGGACTGCCGGCGCGCGCCTCTCGGTGCCGATCGGCAACACGAGCGCCCGCTCCAACGTGCGCGTCTCGGAGATCGAGCTGCACAAGGCGGAGACCTTCGTGGACCGCCAGCGCCAGGCGATCGTGTCGGAAGTGCGCAACGCCGTGCGCAACCTGCAGAGCGCGATCCAGGGCATCGAAGCCGCGGAGCGCCGCCGCATCGCAGCGGCCGAGCAGCACCGCGCCGAGCAGATCCGCCTCGAGCACGGCGAATCCACGCCCTTCGACGTGCTGCAGCGCGAGGAGGACCTGGTGGAGGCCGAGAGCCAGAAGATCGCCGCGCTGCGCGTCTACCACGGCTCCGTCGTGGCGCTGGACCGCGCCCAGGGCACGCTGCTCGAGGATCGCGGCATCGCGGTCGAGAGCGTCAAAAAAATGCGGGTCGAGTGAGCCGCGCCCGCGGCCCGCGGACTCCGAGCGAAGCGGGCAGCGCTGTGATCCCGCACACCGAGGGAAGACGCGTCGCGCGCCATGGTGTGGGGCGTTAACTTGCGCTCCTTCGCTGACCGGAGAACCCCGTGAGTCTGTTCGGAAAGCCCACCCGCGACGGAGAGAACGCGACCGCGCCGCTCGGCGCGCGGCCCGCGAGCGCACCGCGAGGCAACGCAACTGCACCGTCCTCGGAGGGATCGTTCTTTCGACCCGCCGAGCCGGCGCGCATCCAAAGGGAAGTCATGGCCAACATCGGCAAGTCGATCACGATCAAGGGCGACCTGACCGGCGACGAGGACATCCAGGTCGAGGGCACCGTCGAGGGCCGCGTCGACCTGCCCAACAATCAGTTCACCGTCGGGCCGGAAGGCCGCGTCCGCGCCGAGATCCACGCGAAGCTCGTGGTCGTGATCGGCCAGGTGACGGGCAACATCGTCGCCGCCGAACGCCTCGAAGTGCAGGCCACCGGCGTGATCCACGGCGACGTGAAGTCGCCGCGCCTGATCGTCCACGAGGGCGCCGTGATCAACGGCTCGATCGAGATGAGCAAGACGCCCGCACCGGCGAAGGTGTCCTTCGCGGCGGCGAGCGGCGCCTAGCCCTCCGCGTCGAACGCACGAAGGGCGCGCTGGCTTCGGCCGGCGCGCCCTTCTCGCTTTCCGGGATCGCGCGCGCTAGCGCTTTGCCGGCCTCTTGTTGGGCGTCGCACCTGCGCGCTGGTGGCGGTCGATCACGAGGGCGATCGGCGAGGCGATGTAGATCGACGAGTACGTGCCCACGACGATTCCGATCGTCATGGCGAGTGCGAAGTTCCTCACCACGGGCCCGCCCAGGACCAGCAGCGCGATTACCGACACCATCGTCACGCCCGACGTGATCACCGTGCGCGAGAGCGTGTGGTTCACCGCTTCGTTGATCACCGCGGCCAGGTTGTCGTGCCCCCGCAGCTCGAGCGTTTCGCGGATGCGGTCGTAGACGATGATCGTGTCGTTGATGCTGTAGCCGATCAACGCCAGCAGAGCGGCGACCACGGTGAGGTCGAACTCGCGCCCCAGCATGCACAGGATCGACGACGTCACGAGTACGTCGTGCACGAGGGCGATCACGGCGCCCGGCGCGAACGCGAGCGAGAAACGGAACCACACGTAGACGAGGATCAAGGCGAACGAAATGCAGAGCGCGAGCAGACCCGCGTCGCGCAGCTCCGCGCCCGCCTTCGGCCCGACGAACTCGACCCGCTCCACCTCGAGCTCGCCCACCTTCGCGCGCAGCGTCTCCTGCATCGCGATCACGCGGTCGTTCTGCGCGGTGAGCGCACCGCTGATCTCGGCCTCCCCGATTCTGCGGTCACCCTGGAACCGGACCAGGTAGTCCGTGGGCTCGCCATAGCGAACGACGGTCAGCCCCGGCAGGTCGACCCCGGAGAGAGCACGCGTCACGGCAGCCTCGCTCGAGGCCTGCGAGAAGTGGACGTGCGCCTCGGTTCCGCCGGCGAAGTCCACCCCGACCTTGACGCCGAACACGGCGCTGTAGAGCGCACCCGCGACGATCACCGCCAGCGACACGACGATCCAGCGGGGAAAGTACGAGATGAAGTCGATCTGCGTGCCGGGGCGGATGATCTCGAAGAACTTCACGACGTCCCCCCAGCCTAGATCGACAGCTCGGAGACGGGCGCGTTGCCCGGCTTCCACTCGTACAGCGCCCGCGTCACGACGATCGCAGTGAACACGCTGGTGAGAATGCCCACCGCGAGCGTGACGGCGAAGCCCTTGATCGGGCCCGTGCCGTACTGATAGAGCACGATCGCGGTGATCAGCGTCGTGATGTTCGAGTCGAGGATCGTCCAGAGCGCGCGATCGAAGCCCGTGGCGATCGCCGCGCGCGGCGTGCGCCCGCTCCGCATCTCTTCGCGGATGCGCTCGAAGATCAGCACGTTCGCGTCCACGGCCATGCCCATCGTCAACACGAGGCCCGCGATGCCCGGCATCGTGAGCGTCGCCTCTGTGACCGAGAGCAGCGCGAGCAGAAGCAGCACGTTGACGGTCAGCGCCACGGCCGCGTAGACGCCCGACTTGCGGTAGTAGAAGACCATGAACGCGACTACCGCGAGCAATGCGATCACGGAGGCCACGCTGCCGGCGCGAATCGACTCCGCGCCGAGCGCCGGGCCGATCGTCCGCTCTTCCTCGATGCGCGTCGGAATCGGCAGTGCGCCGCTGCGCAGCACGACCGCGAGATCGCTGGCCTCCTCCGCGCTGAAGTTGCCCGTGATCACTCCCTGACGGCTGATGCGCGACTGGATCACCGGAGCGCTCACCACGTTTCCGTCGATCACGATCGCGAGCTGACTCCCGATGCTCTTCTCGGTGACCGCCCCGAACTGGTGCCCGCCCTCGTTCGTCCACTGGAAGCTCACCTGCCGCTCGCTGCGCGTCTGGTCGAACGTCACGCGCGCATCCTCGAGCTGGTCGCCGCGCATGTCCGCGGCTGCGGGCAGCAAGTAGGCGCCGATCACCTTGCTCGAGCCTTTCTCGAGCTGCGTCTCGATCACGGTGCCGCTGGGCAGCCCTTCCGGATGCTTCGCGCGCAGTAGCTCCTCGCTGAGCGCATAATCCTTCACGATCTTGAACTCGAGATGGCCGGTCTGCCGGAAGATGTCCGGGACCCGCGACATCCCTGGGATCTGCACGAGGATGCGATCCGTGCCCTGGCGCGTGACGACGGATTCCGGGATCCCCGTCATCGGGTCGTCGATGCGACGGCGAAGTACCTCGAGCGACTGCAGCATCGCGCGCTCGCGCACTTCCTTCTGCCAGGTCGGCGTGAGCGATACGGCGAGCTCGGTGTCGCTCGCGTCCTCGACGTCGACCGTGTCGTAGTCGCCGAGGACGTTCTTCACGACCTCGCGGTCCGTCGACGAAGCCGGCTGCACGAGCAGGCGCATCGGCTCCACGACGAAGCGAACCCCGGTGACCTTGTCGTCGGCGAGGCGCGACTCCAGCTGGCTCTTGATCGCGGTCAACTCCTGCTCGATCGCGACGTCGAGGGCGGGACCGATCACGATGTGGATGCCGCCTCGCAGATCGAGTCCAAGGCGCATCACGTCGTCGGGCCAGATCGGCGACGCCTTGCGCTGGGCTTCCGGCACGAAATTCGCGGCCGACACCCAGGCGCTGAACAAAGTCACCAAGCCGAGCAGGATCCACTTCGTGCGCAGCCTCACTTCGCGTCCCCCTTCGCGGCGTCGAGCTTGCGCTCGACGCGCGAGCGCTCGACTTCGATCTTCACGCTGCCGCCCTTGCCGACTTCGAGCGTGAGCACGTCGTCGGCGAGGCCGACGACCGTGCCGCGAATGCCACCCGCCGTGACCACGCGATCGCCCTTCGCCAGCGCCTTCAGCAGCGCCTCGTGCTCCTTGCGCCGCTTCTGCTCGGGGCGAATCAGCAGGAAGTAGAGCGGCACGATCATCAGCAACATCGGCACGAGCATCGACTCGACGGCGCTCGGGCCGGCGGCCTGGAGCCAGAGGACGGAGGCGGCGTGCATCAGTGCTTCCCTGCGTCGCGCGCGATCGCTTCGGCCTTCGCCGTGGTTTCCCACGGGAAGCCATCGCGGCCGAAGTGACCGTGGAAGGAGGTCGCGCGATAGATCGGCCGGCGCAGCGCGAGCGATTCGATGATGCCGCGCGGCGTGAGATCGAAGTGCTTGCGCACGAGCCGCTCGAGCGCCGGCATGTCGAGGCTCGAGGTGCCGAAGGCGTCGACGCGGATGCTGACCGGCTCCGCGACGCCGATCGCGTAGGCGACCTGCACCTCGCAGCGCTTGGCGACGCCCGCGGCGACGAGATTCTTCGCCACCCAGCGCGCGGCGTAGGCCGCGCTGCGGTCGACCTTCGACGGATCCTTGCCCGAGAACGCGCCGCCGCCGTGGCGGCCCATGCCGCCGTAGGTGTCGACGATGATCTTGCGGCCCGTGAGGCCGGCGTCGCCCATCGGGCCGCCGACCACGAAGCGACCGGTCGGATTCACGTGAAAGATCGTGTCGCCGTCGAGCAGGTTCGCCGGCAGCGAGGGGCGGATCAGCTTCTCGATCACGTCGCTGCGCAGCTTGTCGTAGCCGACGTCCTCGGAATGCTGCGTCGAGAGCACCACGGCGCCGATGCGCACGGGCTTGTCTCCCGCGTATTCCACCGAGACCTGAGACTTCGCGTCGGGCCGCAGGTAGTCGAGCTCGCCCGACTCGAAGAGGGCGCGCTGCTGCTCGATCAGCCGGTGCGCGAAGCGGATCGGCGCCGGCATCAGCTCCGGCGTCTCGTCGCACGCGAAGCCGAACATCATCCCCTGGTCGCCGGCGCCCTGCTCCTTGTGCAGCCCCTCGCCCTCGGTCACGCCCTGGGCGATGTCCGGGCTCTGCTTGCCGATCGCGACCATGACGGCGCACGTATCGGCGTCGAAGCCCATGCGCGAGTCCGTGTAGCCGACGTCGCGTACCACCCCTCGCACGAGCGACGGGAAGTCGACGACCGCGCGGGTGGTGATCTCGCCCGCAAGCACGATCAGGCCCGTGGTGGTGAGCGTCTCGCAGGCGACGCGGGCGCGGGGATCCTGCGCCAGGATCGCGTCGAGGACCGCATCCGAGATCTGGTCGCACATCTTGTCCGGGTGGCCCATCGAGACCGACTCGGACGTGAACACGCTGCGATTGGACATGACCGGCTCCGAGGCTGGGCGGCGCCGCTTCCGGCACGCAGATCCGCGGCGAAAGGGGCGGCGCACAGTACGGAACCCCCCAAGGCGGGGCAACGAAAACCCCCGGGATTCGTCGCCTCAGGGGTGGACCGAAGATTGCTTCTTATCCCCGAAAAGTCCCCGCCGTAGCAGGGGATTCCGCGCTGGCACGGAGCCCTGGTCCCTCAACGGGGTTCGGATGGAGCGGCGAGGGCCAGAACGAGGGGCGCGACGTCCGCGGACAGAGAGGCCGCGGTCGGCCAGGAACAATCTTCGATCCACCGCTCAGCCGGCATGGGGGCGTTCGAGAAGCGCCCCGAGCGCCGCCACCGCCGCCGCCCCGTCTGCGCCATCGGCGCGCAGCCGCAGCTTCGTGCCCTGGCTCGCCGCGAGGGACAACAGCGACAGCACGCTGCGCCCGCTGACCCACTCGTCGCTGCCCGCCCGCGACACCGAAACCTCGGCGCCGAAGGTGCCCGCGAGCGCCGCGAACTCGCCCGCGGGGCGGGCGTGCAGACCAAGCGCGCTCGCCACCGTGAACTCCGCTTCCACGCTCACTTCGCGCGCTCCGGCAAGAGCTCGCTCGCGACCGAGATGTTGCGGCGGCCGTATTCCTTCATGGTCGAGGCGACCTCCGCGAGGGACTTGCCCTCGCCCCAGCTCGCGAGCTTGATCAGCATCGGCAGATTCACCCCCGTCACGACCTCGATGGGGCGCTCGCCGAGGAAGGAGAGCGCCACGTTCGACGGCGTGCCCCCGAACATGTCGGTGAGGATCAGCGTCCCGGCGCCGCGATCCACGGCGTCGAGCTCGCGGGCGATCGCGGCCCGGATCTCTTCCACCGTCTGCTGCGGCCCGATCGCGACGGCCCGGAAATCCGGCGCGTTCGGCACGATCAGCCGCACCGCCTGCAGCATCTCTTCGCCCACTCGGTAGTGCGAGACCACGACCACGCCCACGCGCATCAGGGCTTCTCCGCGTCGCGGTGCGTGACGCTCACGTTCTGCCCGATGCGCCGCAGCTCGCTCGCCAGCGCCTCCAGCACCGCGACCGAGCGGTGCCGCCCACCGGTACACCCCACCGCGACGGTGAGATACGACTTTCCCTCCCGCTCGTACAGAGGCAGCAGGAACGCGAGCAAGTCGTGCAGCCGCGCGAGCAGATCCTTGGCCGGCGCGCTGTCGAGCACGAAGCGGGCGACCTCCGCGTCGAGGCCGGTGCGGGGACGAAGGCGCGGCTCGAAGTGCGGGTTCGGCAGGAAGCGCACGTCGAACACGAGATCGGCGCCGCGCGGCAGCCCGTGGCGGAAGCCGAACGACACGAGGCTCACCGCCGGGCCGCGCGAGGTCTCGCTCGCGCCGGCCCAGTCCGCGATCGCGCGGCGCAGCTCGTGCACGTTCAAGTCGCTCGAATCGAGGCGCAGGTCCGCGAGGCGCGCGACTTCGGCGAGCAGCTCGCGCTCGCGCGCGATGCCTCCCTCCACCGAGCCGGTCGGCGACAGCGGGTGCACGCGGCGCGTCTCGCGGTAGCGATCCACCAGCACGTCCGTCGTGCAGTCGAGGAACAAGAGGCGCACGCGCGCGTCGCCGCGGCGCAGCTCGTCGATCACGCTCGGCAGGTCGTGCAGGAAGCGCTCCTCGCGCGCGTCGATCGCCAGCGCGATCTTGTCGATCGGCGGATCGGCCTGCGAGCACAGGTGCAGCACCTGGCTCGTGAGCTGCGCGGGGAGGTTGTCCACGCAGTAGTACCCGAGGTCCTCGAGGGCGTTCATCGCCGTCGTCTTGCCGCTGCCCGACAGTCCCGACACGAACACGACGCGCGGTGCGCTCATCGCCCGGCCTCGGCGCGCAGCCGCGCGTCGAGCTTCTCCGCTCCCGACGGCCCACGGCCCCGCTGTTCGTGATCCCGCACCGCCGCCTCCACCAAGGTCGCCATGTTGGCGGACGGCCGCACCGGCAACACGAGGCACGGCAGCGACACCCCGAGAAAGCTCTCCGTCGGCCGGTCGAGCCCGACGCGGTCGTAGCTCGTGCCCTCGCGCCAGTGCTCGAGCCGGAAGACCAACGACACCGCCGACTCCTCGGCCACCGCACCCGATCCGTACAAGTCGGGAATGCACAGGATCCCGAGGCCGCGAATCTCGAGGAAGTGCCGGATCGCCGCCCGCGCGCGCCCGCGCAACCGCCCGCCCTCGAGAAACAGCTCGACGACGTCGTCCGCGACCAACTGGTGCCCCCGCGCCACCAGCTCCAGGGCCGCCTCGCTCTTCCCCACCCCGCTCGGCCCCAGCAACAGCACCCCCCTCCCGCGCCCCCGCAGCGGGGGGGGGGGGGGGGGGGGGGCGGGGGGGGGGGGGGGGGGGGGGGGGGGGGGG
>CAZCTH010000121.1:0-15295 GCA_964501435.1 uncultured Spirochaetales bacterium
AGCGCGCGAGCGCGCTCGCAGAGCCCGGGGCGCGCGCGATCGCCGCGGCGCTCGCCGCCCTCGCGCGCGCCGACGAGCGCGCCGCCGCCGAGCGCCGCGCGCGCGAGATCTGGCAGCGCGTCTGCGACGGCCCGCTGCTCGCGCAGCTGCGCGCGCTCGCGCCGCGCATCCTCGCGCGCGAGCTGCCCGTCCTGCTCGCGCCCGGCGAGCTATCCGCGCGCGGCGACGCGCCGGTCGGGTTCGTGTCGGGCGCGATCGACCTGCTCTACGAGGCCGACGACGGCGCGGTCGTGGTCGCGGACTACAAGACCGACGACGTGCGCGACGCCGCCGAGCAGCGCGAGCGGGCCGCGCACTACGCCGCGCAGGGGGAGGCCTACGTCCGTGCGGTGCAGCGCGCGCTCGATCTCCCGGCGAAGCCGAAGTTCGAGCTGTGGTTCCTGCAGACCGGCGAGCGCGTCACGGTCGCTTGAGCGCTCGCCATCGGGCGTTCTCGAGGGGCCGCACGTTCCCCAGGCGCGTTCCCCTCAGAACCGCAGCAACTCCACCTCGAGCCGCGCCAGGTCCACCACGCCCACCGCGTTGTGCCCGTCCATGTAACCCGCGCACTCGCCGGGGTTGAAGAGCAGGGCGCCGGCGCGGCGCTCGAGCACGAGGCGGTGGTTGTGGCCGTGCAGCACGAGGTCGTGGCGTGCGAGCAGCGCGTCGTCGATCTCGTAGGGGTCGTGGATCACGCCGACGCGGCGGCCGGCGGCCTCGAAGGAGAGGTGGCCGTCCACGAGCTGCATCGCGAAGTGGGCCGCCACCGGCGCGATCGCCTCTCGCTCGTCGTTGTTGCCGTACACGCCCACGAGCGGCGCGTGGAGTCGCGCCAGCACCTCGAGCGTCTTGGCCTGGGTGATGTCGCCGGTGTGGACGACGCGCTCGACGCCGGCGGCGTTCACCAGCTCGACGATGCGCGTCACGTTGCGCAGGTTGTTGTGGGTGTCGCTGACGACGGCGATGCGCACGCGGGCTCCCGGGGGCGCGGGCAGGGTAGGCGGCGTGCGCGATTGCGCGACCCGCCCGCGCTCGTGCGGTCCGCGCCGCGAGTGGCCTAGGCTGCGCTCCCACCCGCGAGGAGCGCACGTGACGACTTATCAGACGATCTTGGTCGAGAAGAGCGAAGGCGTCGAGACCATCACCCTGAATCGGCCCGATCGCCTGAACGCGCTGAACGGCCCGATGCTGGGGGACCTGCTCGCGGCGCTCGACGACGCGGACGCCGACGACGCGGTGAAGGCGATCGTCTGGACCGGGGCGGGCCGCGGCTTCTGCGCCGGTGCGGACCTCGGCGGCGGGGGCGCGACGTTCGACCACAGCGGGCGCGAGAAGCGCAGCGAGCACCGCGACGGCGGTGGGCTGCTCACGCTGCGCATCTTCGCGTGCAAGAAGCCGATCATCGCCGCGATCAACGGGCCCGCGGTGGGCGTCGGCTCGACCATGACGTTGCCCATGGACGTGCGCATCGCGAGCGACCAGGCGCGCTTCGGCTTCGTGTTCGCGCGCCGCGGCATCGTGCCCGAGGCCGCGAGCTCCTACTTCCTGCCGCGCGTGGTGGGCATCTCGCAGGCGATGGAGTGGGTCGCGACCGGGCGCGTGTTCTCGGCGCAGGAAGCGCTCGCCGGCCGGCTCGTCTCGCGCGTCGTGCCCCACGCGGAGCTGCTGTCCACCGCCCGCGCCCTCGCGCGCGAGATCGCCGACAACTGCTCGGCGATCTCGGTGACGCTCGCGCGCCAGATGCTGTGGAAAATGCTCGGCGCCGACCATCCGATGGAGGCGCACAAGCTCGACTCGCGCATGATCCACGCGCTCGGGTCGTCGCCCGACGCCTACGAGGGCGTGCAGAGCTTCCTCGAGAAGCGGCCGGCGGTGTTCAAGGGGCGCGTCTCGACGGACCTGCCCCAGCCCTACCCGTGGTGGCCGGAGCGCAAGTTCTCCGACGCGCCCGCGAAGCCGCCGAAGCGGGCCGCGGCGAAGGCCAAGCCTTCCAAGGCCGCGAAGAAGGGCGCCACGAAAGCGAAGGCGAAGCCGCGCAAGGGCAAGTGAGCGCGGCGCGCGCTCAGGCGAGCGGGCCGCGCTCGGTCGGGGCGCGCTCGCTCGCGCGCGCGGGAGGCGCGGCCGCGCCGTGGCGGGTCGCGATCGGCAGCGACACGTGAAAGCGCGCCCCGCGCTCGCTCGGCTCGAGCGTGAGGCGGCCGCCGTGACGCTCGACCAACTGGGCGCTGACGGCGAGGCCGAGGCCGGTGCCCTCGCCGGCGGGCTTGGTGGTGAAGAACGGCTCGAAGATCCGGTTCGCGATCTCCGGCGCGACGCCCGGCCCGGTGTCGGCGACCTCGAGCACCACGCGCCGCTCGTCGGCGAAGGTCGCGATGCGCACGGCGCCGCCTTCTCCCGCCGCGCGTACCGCCTGGATCGCGTTGATCACGAGGTTCGCGACCACCTGCCCGAGCAGGTTCCGGTCGCCGAGCACGGGGGGCGTCGGCGCGATCCGCGCGTCGAGCGCGACGTCGTCGCGCGCCTCGAAGCGCAGCGTCGGCAGCGCCGACGCCACGACCTCGCTCAGGTCGACGGCCGAAAATCCGGCGCCGTCCTGCGCGGACATGCGTAACAACTCCTCGACGATGCCGCGCAGGCGCGAGACGCCCTCTTCGGTCTCGTCGAGCACTTCCTCCAGCTCGGGATCGTCTTCGCCGCGCTTGGCCAGGTCCTCGAGGTAGCTCAGGTTCGAGCGGATGAACGCGACGGGATTGTTGATCTCGTGCGCGAGTCCCGCCGCGAGCGTGCCCAGCGCGGCGAGCCGCGCGCCGTGGGCGAGGCGCAGATCGGTCTCGCGCAGATCGCGCGCGCGCGCCTCCGCCGCGCGCTGCAGCAGATCGGCGCTCTCCTCCACGCGCTGCAGCGTGGCGATGAAGTGGCGCAGCATGAGCGCCGTGTAGAGGATCGCGCCGGTGGTGCAGGCGACGCCGTACGCGTAGGGCGCGTCGAGCCAGCCGCCGCTGACGAGCAGGTCCCACGTGACGGTCGTGCCCGACGCGAGCATCGACGCCCGCACGGAGCGGCGTTCGTCCTCGTCGCGCGCGGCGCGGACGGCGCGGACCACGAACCACCACGCCCCGGGCAGCAGCGCGAGCGGCGCGATTCGCCCGAGTCCCGTGAGCTCGACGTCGAGGTACTCGACGCCGAGCCAGCCCGTTCCCCGCAGCACGACGCCGCCGGTATAGAGCAGGCCGGGAACGAGGTAGGCGCCGGCGATCGCGAGCGCGACGCACACGCTGAGCGCGTAGTGGATGCGCAAGCGGCGGCCGTAGACGCGCTCGGCGAGCCACACGTAGCCGACTTGCGCGGGGATCGCGCCGAGGGCCATCGCGATGCGCGCGAAGATGGCCTCGCCGGGGGTGTCCGCGGCGTAGATGAGCCCGGCCGCGCCGACCACGAGCGTGCCCGCGGCGCTCGCGAAGGCGAGCGCGAGGTGGCGCTTCTCCTGACGGCGATTCATCCACACGCCGAGGTTGAGCACGGCCGTGAACAGGCCCAGCACGAACGGCGCGACGAAGGCGAGGACGACCGCGCTCACGTGGGCGGGCCCTCCGCCGGCGCCGCGGGGAACTCGACCTCGATCCGCGAGCCCTCGGAGCCGCTCTCCACGCGGATCGTGCCGCCGTGGCGCTCGACGAGCTGCTTCGTCACGGCCAGCTGGACGCGCCGCTCGCGCTCGGCTCCGCTCGCTCCGGCGAGCTCGAACAAGTCCGTGGCGACGTCGTTCGGGAGCGTCGGCGCGTTGTCGCTCACGACGAGCCGCGCGTAGCCGTCTCGCTCGCCGGTCGCGAGCCGAATGCGCGCGCCCTCCTGGCGCGGCGACTCGGGGAACGCGTGAATCGCGCCGACCACGAGGTTGAGGGCGATCTGCGAGAGCATCGCGGCGTCGCCGCTCACGGCCGGCGCGCTCGCGAAGTCCGTCTCGATGCGCGCGCGACGCCGCAGCTCGTAGCCGGCGATCGGGAGCACGCCGGCGACGATCATCGGCAGGTCGTGAACGCCGCGGCGGCCCTCTTCGCGGCGCGCGAGCTGCAGCAGCTCCGCGACGACGCGGCGGATGCGCTCGACGTTGCGCTGCGCGTCTGCGAGGAGCGTCGCGAACGCGTCCTGCTGCCCCGGAGCGCGCCACGCGTTGCGCAGTTCCTTCACGCGCGCGTCGATCGCCGCGAGCGGCTCTTCCACCTCGTGGGCGATGCCGCCCGCGAGCGCGCCGAGCGTCGCGAGCCGCGCGCCATGGGCGAGCTCGAGGTCCTTGCGGCGCAGCTCGTCGGTGCGCCCGTCCACGAGCGCGTGCAGCTCGCCCGCGCTGCGCTCGACGTGGCGGTGCGCGCGCACGAGCTTGCTGAGCAGCAGGCCGCCGAAGGTCGAGCTGAAGGCGACGAAGCCGAGCGGCAGCAGCCACGGCCCCCAGTAGAGCCCGACGCCGACTGCCATGTCGTTGAGCATGCACGCGCCCCACACGCCGAGCGTGGCCGCGATCAAACGCCCGCCTTCGATCTGCCGCGCGCGCGCGCCGTACGCGATCACGGTCGCGCCGATCAGCGCGCCGAAGCCGAGATACGCGATGCCCGCGAGCAGCGAGAGGCCCGGGACCGCGAGCGTGCCGCCGAGCGACGTCTCGATCGTGCGCGAGGTGCCGTCGAAGAACAGTTCCGGGCGTGCGTACGTGCTGCCGATCACGACCGCCGTGTACGGAATGCCGGCGCGCAGGAGCGGATGCCGGATGCCCGCGAACAGCTCGCTGAAGCGGATGAAGCCGACACCGAGCGGCAATCCTCCGCCGAGCGCGAGCAACAGCGCGTTCTGCTGCTCCTCCAGCGTGTGGGCGTCGTACGAATCCGCGAGCCCCGCCGCGAGCCACACCACGCCGATGGACGCGACGCCGAGCCAGAGGTGCGCCGGGTCGCGCGGGCGCATCCAGTAGATCCACAGGTTGAAGATCGCGGTGCCAAAGGCGAACACCGCGAGCCCGACCGTGATTGTCGCCACGACGCCCATCGCCCCTGCGAATCGGCAGGTGCGGCCTTCTCCCTGAGCGCAAGCGCACTTGGGGGACGCGATTGCCTTTCGGCTGCAGGCGGCCGGACCGGCGCGGGGGGGTCAGGTTCCGCCCGCGGCCTGCCGAAGCGGCTTTCGATGACCCGTTGGGGAGGGGAGAGAGGCATGCGCAAGCTCGCACTGGCGCTGCTGTTCGTGTGCGCCGGAGCCCTGGCCGAGACGCCCACGCCGGCCACGCCGCCGGTCACGCCGCCCGTGAATCCCGAGAACCCCAACAACGCGGCGAACCCCGCAGGCGCGCCGGTGCCCCCCAAGAAGTGGGAGATGCGCGAAGACCAGCGCGCCCACGTCGGCGAGTGCAAGCGGCTCACGAAGCAGATCGCGCGCTACGAGCGCGACGCCGAGTGGGCGGAAGAGCGCGACAACGAGCTGTGGGAGCTGTCGAGCCGGGAGCGCGTGTATCGCCTCGCGGCCGAGCGGCAGCGGCTGTGCCCGTCGAAGCGCGGGCCGACCACCGAGGAACTGCTCGCGAAGGCGGCGGTCGTGGCAGCACGGCTCGCGGCGGTGGCTTACTCGCACGGAGCGTTCTAGGCGCCGCGGCGCCGCCGCGTCCTCCGCTTCGCGCTCCCCGGGTCGGCTCGCCTAGAGTCGCGGCTCCGAAGGAGGTGAGGCGTGAAGCTGTGGGACAACGCGTCGGCGCCGAATCCGCGGCGCGTGCGGATCTTCTTGGCAGAGAAGGGGATCCGCATCCCCGTGGAGCCGGTGGACATCGCGAAGGCGGAGAACCGTGCGGACGCGTTCCGCGCGAAGAATCCGTTCGGCCAGGTGCCCGTGCTCGAGCTCGACGACGGCACTTGCATCTCGGAGAGCGTCGCGATCTGCCGCTACTTCGAAGAGGCGCAGCCAGAGCCGCCGCTGTTCGGCGTCGGGGCGAAGGAGCGCGCGCTCGTCGAGATGTGGAATCGGCGCGCGGAGCTCGAGCTCACCCAACAAGTGTTCTTCACGTTTCAGAACACCCACGACTTCTTCAAGGGCCGGCTGCCGCAGGTGCCCGAATACGGCGCGGTGGCGAAGGCGCGCGCGGAGGCGGCGCTCGGCGTGCTCGATCGCGTGCTCGCGGGGCAGCGCTTCCTCGCCGGCGATCGCTTCTCGATCGCGGACATCACGGCGCTGGTCGGCATCGACTTCGGGCGCGTCGTCAAGATCCGCATCGCGCCGGAGCAGGCGAACGTCGCGCGCTGGCACGCGGAGGTGTCGGCGCGGCCGAGCGCGAGAGCCTGAGGCGCCGCTAGCGCGCCAGCTCGAGCACGCGCGCGTCGAAGATCCCGCGGCGCGCGAGCCCGCGCTCGATGCGGCGGCCCTCGGGGCCCTCGATCGCGATCACGTAGGCGACGACGGGCGGCTGCTCGCCGCACGCCGCGCGGTACACCATGTAGTCCACGCCCACGCGGTAGCGCCCGGGCGCGGCCGCCGGAAACGCGACCTCCTCGATGCGAGGCGCCGGCGTGTCGCAGCGCGCGTCCGCGACGAGCCGGCCGCCGCCCGCGGCGCGCTCGTTCGCGAAGTAGATCGTCTCGTCGAGCGGGTCGGTCACGTACAGGTCGAGATCCGCCTCCGCGCCGAAGGCGAGCCGCACGCGCAGCGCACCCGCTTCGGGTGCGGGCGCCTTCGCGAGCGCGGCTTCGAGCCGTGCGGCCTCCGCCTCGAGCGCCGGCGTCCACGTCGCCTTCGGCGCGCGCTCTCGCGCCAGTGCCGCCGGCGCGAGCAGGCCGAGCGCGAGCGCGGCGGCAGCGGCGCCCGCGCGCAGTCCCGGAGTATGGTTCGCGAGTCGCCATGCGCTCTGCGCGGAGGAGTTCGTCATGACGCGATTCTTGCGCACTTCGCTCTGTTCGGTCGCGCTGGCCCTCGCGAGCGGCGCCGCCCTCGCTGGCGCCGCGCTCCCGGTCGCCCACGCGCCCGCGCCGTCCGCGGCGTCCGGCGCCACGGGCAGCGTCCGGGACGCCGCTGGCGCTCCGATCCCCGGCGCCATGGTCAGCTTCCTGCGCGGCGACCCGCTGCAGGTGCGCACCGTCTTCACGAACGACGCCGGCGTCTTCGCGGCGCCGGACCTCGCACCGGGCGACGGCTACACCGTGCGCGTGCGTCGGCTCGGCTACCGCGACGTGCGCGAGCCCGCGGCGCTCGGCGCGGCGCCCCTCGACTTCACGCTCGCCGCCGAGACCGACGCGGCGGCGGCCGCCGCGCAGCTGCCGTCGAATCGCTGGTTCGCGCTGTTCCTCGAGAAGATCGACGACGAGACCCACCGCGAGGAGTTCGTCCGGCAATGCACGTTCTGCCACCAGCAGGGCAGCGCCGCGACGCGCGTACCGCGCGAGGACTGGCAGTGGGAGAAGGTGCTCGCGCTGATGGCGCGCCTCGGCGCCACGCTCTCGCCCGAGCTGCGCGCTCAGGTGCCCGCGCTGTTCCGCGAGGCCTACGACCCGAAGACGGCGGTGCCGCGGCTCACGGCGAAGCTCGGCACCGCCGATTTCGCGCCGCCGCCGCCGCCCGACGTGCGCCGCGCCGTGATCGACGAGTGGGAGCTCGGCATCCGCGCCTCGATGCAGCACGACCTCGCGGTGCATCCCGACGGCCGCATCTACTCGGTCGACATGCTCCAGGACAAGCTCTACCGGCTCGATCCGCGCAGCGGCGAGGTGCGCGCCTTTCAGGTCCCCGACGACGGCGTGCCGCTCGGGGGCGTGATGGCCGGCGAGGACGCGCCCTCGATCCCGAACGCGACGGCGCACATGGGTCCGCACTCGCTGCAGATGGGCCCGGACGGCTCCGTGTGGATCACGCTCGCGCTCGGCAATCGCATCGCGCGCTTCGATCCGAAGACGGAGAAGTTCGAGCTGCACGCGCTCGAGGAGGGCTTCTATCCGCACACGCTGCGCATCGACGCGCGCGGCCGCGTGTGGTTCACGATCGCGGTGTCGAACCACGTCGGCATGTACGACCCCGCGGCGCGCAAGATGGAGATCGTGCGCGTCCCCGCCGGCAGCCTCGGACAGGAACTCGCCCTGCGCGCGATGCCCTACGTCCTCGCCGCTGCGGACTTCCTCGGCGTCGACCCTGCGAGCCTCGCCGGCGAGGGCGGCGAGGGCGGCGCGGGCGCCGCTCCGGTGCCCTACGGCATCGACTTCGCGCCGGACGGCGGCGTCTGGTTCAGCCAGCTGAACCAGCACCGGCTCGGCCGCATCGACCCCGACACCCTCGCCGTCGAGATGGTGGACACGCCCTTCACCGCGCCGCGCCGCCTGCGCTTCGACTCGAAGGGTCAGCTCTGGATCCCCGGCTTCTCCTCGGGGCTGATCGCGCGCTTCGATCCGAAGACGCGCGCGTTCGAGCAGATCCGCCTGCCGATCGAGCCGGCCGGCAGCGAGACGCCGTACGCGCTGCACGTCGACCGCCGCACCGACGCGGTGTGGATCTGCGGCACGAACAGCGACTCGCTGATCCGCTACGAGCCGCGCACCGCGAAGTTCACCGTCTACCCGCTGCCGACGCGCGTGACGTACACCCGCGAGATCGACTTCGACGCGCAGGGTCGCGTGTGGGCGTCGAACTCGAACCTGCCGACCTGGCAGATCGAGAACGGCTATCCCCGCGTGCTGCGCCTCGATCCCAACGGCGCCGCGAGCGCGGCGCCCGCCGCGAGCGTCGCGCGACAATGAAGGGAAGAGATGCCATGCGTCCTCGCCGCGCCTCGCTCCGATCGCTCGCTGCCGCGCTCGCTGCGTCGCTCGCGCTGGCTCTCGCCGCCTGCGACGCCGGCAACCCGGCGGAGAAGCTGCACAGCTACGAGGTCGAAGGCGTCGTTCAGGACGTCGAGGCGGAGCATCGCACCGCGCTGATCGAGCACGGCGACATTCCCGGCCTGATGCCGGGGATGACGATGAGCTTCGACGTGCCCGACCCGGCGGTGTTCGAGAAGCTCGCGCCGGGGCAGCGCATCGCCTTCACCCTCGAGCTGCGCGGCAAGAGCTTCCGGATCGTGCGCGTCGACGTGCTCGAAGAGAAGGTGGCGCCGGGGCGTCCGGGCGCGATCGCGAGCGTGGTGCAGGATCTCGCACCGCCCTTCGCGCTCACCGACCAGAGCGGCGCCGAGGTGACGCTCGAGAGCCTGCGCGGGAAGACGCTGCTGATCGACTTCATCTACACGCACTGCCCCGGACCGTGTCCGATCCTCACCGGCCGCCACGCGCAGGTGCAGCGCGAGCTCTCGCCGGCGCTGCGCGCGCGCGTCCACTTCGTGTCGATCAGCCTGGACCCGGAGCGCGACACCCCCGAGGTGCTCGCGAGCTACGCCAAGGGACGCGGCGCCGACACGCGCGACTGGTCCTTCCTGACGGGCGACCCCGAGCGCGTGCGCGCGGTGCTGAAGGACTACGGCGTGTTCGCGCAGAAGAGCGCGAACCCGGGCGAAATCGATCACGTGGTGGTCACGCTGCTCGTGGATGCGGAGGGCCGCGTCGTGAAGCGGCTGTTCGGTGTCGAGAATGGCGTGGCCGAGGTGAAGCAAGCGCTGGAAGAGGCCGCGGGCGCTTAGGGATGCAGCTCTCCGCGCGCGCGATCGAGTCGCGCATCGCGCGCGAGCCCCGCGGCGTGCTCGCGACGCTGCGCGCGGACGGCAGCGCGGCGCTGGTGCCCGTCGTGTTCGCGCGCGCAGCGGGCGCGCTGTGGTCGCCGCTCGATGGCAAGCCGAAGCGCGGCGCCGCCCTCGCGCGCACGCAGAACGTGGCGCGCGACGCGCGCGTGGCGCTGCTGCTCGACGGTTGGAGCGCCGACTGGGCGCGCCTCTGGTGGCTGCGCGCCGAGGGCCTCGCCCGGCTCGTGCGCGGCGACCTCGCGGCGGGCGAGGCCGCCCTGCGCGCGAAATACCCGCAGTACGCCACGACGCCGCTCCACGCGGGCGAGCCGGCGCTGCTGCGCATCGAGATCCTGCGCACGACGAGCTGGGCCGCGACGGCCGCAGCGGTGCGCGACGCGGAGGAGGAACGATGAGCGCGAGCGGGGCGGCGCCGACGCGCGTCGCATTTCTGTGTCTCGGCGCGATGGGCCGCCCGATGGCCGGGCACCTCGCGCGCGCGGGGCTCACGATGACGGTCTACAACCGCACGCGCGCGAAGGCCGACGCGTGGGCCGCCGAGCACGGCGGTCGCGTCGCCGCGACGCCGCGCGAGGCGGCCGCGGGCGCGGAGGTCGTGCTCGCGTGCACCGGCAACGACGGCGATCTGCGCGAGATCGCGCTCGGACCGGACGGCGCGTTCGCGGCGCTCGGGCGAGGCGCGCTGTTCGTGGACCACACCACCGCGTCGCCCGCGCTCGCGCGCGAGCTCGCAGCGCGCGCGGCGGAGCGCGGCGCGCAGTTCCTCGATGCGCCCGTCTCCGGGGGTGAAGAGGGCGCGAAGCGCGGACAGCTGAGCGTGATGGCGGGCGGCGACGCCGCCGCCTTCGAGCGCGCGAAGCCGGTGCTCGCCCACTACGCGAAGAGCGCGCTGCTCGTCGGGCCCGCGGGCGCGGGGCAGCTGACCAAGGCGGTGAACCAACTCTGCATCGCGGGCGTGCTCGCGGGCCTCGCCGAGGGCCTCGCCTTCGCGGAGCGCGCCGGGCTCGACGTCGCGCGCGTGATCGACGCGATCTCGAAGGGGGCCGCGCAGTCGTGGCAGCTCGACAACCGCGCGCGCACGATGGCCGAGGCGAAGTACGACTTCGGCTTCGCCGTGGACTGGATGCGGAAGGATCTCGGCATCGCATTCGAGGAAGCGGCGCGCATCGGCGCGCGCGTCGAGACGGCGCGCGCGGTGGACGCACACTACGAGCGGCTCCAGCGCGAGGGCGGTGGACGGCGCGACACCTCGTCGCTCATCGAGGCCGTGCGCAGGAGGCCGTAGGGCTCACCGCCAGCGACTCGCGCGCGGGGCCGGAGGGAGCCGTTGCGCTCCGGGCCTCCGCCGGGCGCCGTGCCACCGATGGGTGTCGCGGACGTTCGGGTGAGCGATGCGCCCCCTTCGTCGCGCCGGGTGAATGGGCGTGTGGGCGTCTCGCGCTTCGGGCGTGCGCACGCACGCGGCGCCGTGCGGGCCGGGTGCGGGCGACGGCCCGGCGCTCCAGGCCCCCTCCGGCCCCGCGCGCGAGTCGCGGAGGCTCGCGGCGAGCGATGCGGGCGGCGCCGCGGTCGGTGGGGGCGTGCTGCTACTGTGCGCGCCCTTCTGAAGAGCGGGAGCGCTGCGCCCATGGCCGACTTTGTCTTCACGATGCACGACCTGCGAAAGGTCGTGCCGCCGGATCGCGTGATCCTGGACGGCATCACGCTCGCGTTCCTGCCGGGTGCCAAGATCGGCGTGCTCGGGCCCAACGGCTCGGGCAAGAGCTCCCTGCTGCGCATCATGGCGGGCGTCGACAAGGACTTCCTCGGCGAGGCGCGCCCGCATCCGGCGCTGCGCATCGGCTACCTCGCACAGGAGCCGCAGCTCGACCCGACGAAGGACGTGAAGGGCAACGTCGAGGATGGCGTCGGGACCGTGAAGGACTTGTTACGGCGCTTCGAGGAGATCTCCGCGAAGTTCGGCGAGCCGCTCGACGACGACGCGATGAACAAGTTGCTCGAGGAGCAGGGCCGACTCCAGGACCAGATCGACGCAGTGAACGGGTGGGAGCTCGACCGCACGCTGGACATCGCGATGGACGCGCTGCGGCTCCCGCCGGGCGACGCCGATGTGACGAAGCTCTCGGGCGGCGAGCGCCGCCGGGTGGCGCTGTGCCGCCTGTTGCTCTCGAAACCGGACATGCTGCTGCTCGACGAGCCCACGAACCACCTCGACGCCGAGTCCGTCGCGTGGCTCGAGCAGTTCCTGCAGGAGTATCCCGGCACGGTCGTCGCGGTCACCCACGATCGCTACTTCCTCGACAACGTGGCGGGCTGGATCCTCGAGCTCGACCGGGGTCGCGGCATCCCTTATCAGGGCAACTACACCGGCTGGCTCGAGCAGAAGAAGGCGCGCCTCGCCGTCGAAGAGAAGCAGGCCGGCGCGCGCCAGCGCACGCTCGATCGCGAGATGGAGTGGATCAAGATGTCGCCGCGCGCGCGGCAGACGAAGAGCAAGGCGCGCATCCGCGAGTTCGAGGCGCTGCGCCAGCAGGAGGAGCAGCGCGCGCCCGAGACGGTGGAGATCAGCTTCCCCGCCGGTCCGCGCCTCGGCGACCTCGTGATCGAGGTGGAGCACCTCTCGAAGGGCTACGACGACCGCCTGCTGATCGACGACCTCACGTTCAAGCTGCCGGCGGGCGGCATCGTCGGCGTGATCGGCGCCAACGGCGTCGGCAAGTCGACGCTGTTCCGCATGCTGGTCGGCCAGGAGAAGCCCGACGCCGGCTCGATGCGCATCGGCGAGACGGTGAAGCTCGCCTACGTGGACCAGAGCCGCGACGCGCTCGCCGCGGGCAAGTCGGTGTGGGAGGAGATCAGCGGCGGCGCCGAGCGCATCCCGCTCGGCAAGCGCGACATCGCGTCGCGCGCGTACGTCGCCTCGTTCGGATTCAAGGGGGCGGATCAGCAGAAGCGCGTCGGCGACCTCTCGGGCGGCGAGCGCAACCGCGTGCACCTCGCGAAGCTGCTGAAGAGCGGCGGCAACGTGCTGCTGCTCGACGAGCCCACCAACGACCTCGACGTCGACACGCTGCGCGCGCTCGAGGACGCGCTGCTCAGCTTCGCCGGCTGCGTCGTCGTGATCTCCCACGACCGCTGGTTCCTCGACCGCATCGCGACCCACATGCTCGCCTTCGAAGGCGACTCCCACGTCGAGTGGTTCGAGGGGAACTACCAGGACTACGAGGCGGACTACAAGCGCCGGAAGGGCGCCGACGCGGACCAGCCGCATCGGGTGCGGTTCAAGAAGCTGGAGCACTGAGGGGGGCGCGTCGGAGCGCCGAGGCGGCGCGGGGGCGGGCGGGGTGGTCGCGACTCCGGCCCTTGGCGTCGATGCGTGCGGAGTGGGGTGTCGGAGAACGCGTGGCCTTCGGGCGTGCTTGCGCGCTCACGCCGCGCAGCGGTCCGTCGAGGCGTGCGGCGGGGTTGCTTCGGATCGGGCCTGCGCTGCGACGCACGCCCGCCCGCCCCCGCGCCGGCGCGCGTCGGCGGCCTCCTCGGAAGAGGGAGAGTCGATCCGAGAGCGCCCGCGAGGCGCTCTCGGATCGATGGATGAGTGGGATCCGTTAGAGAACCGAGAGCTGGAGTTCGCCGCTGCGGAGCGCGATGCCCGCGTACGTGCACTGGCCGGGCTGGCGCTTGAACACGCTCACCGCGATCAGCCACACGCGCACGACGTCGCCGGGGTGCTTGCCGAAGTACTTCAGCGCGTCGGCGTGGAGGTCGCGGCGCTCGTCGTGCCAGGCGCCGAGGCCGGCGGCGCCGGAGCGCACGACGACGTGGAACTCGCGGTGCTTCCAGTTGTCGAGGGGGCACCAGTAGGCGGCGCCGACCGGCAGCTCCTTGCTCCAGTAATAAGTGATGTCGAGGCCGTTCGCGAACTCGACCGCGAGGCTCAGGTAGTCGTGGCTCGGCGTCGTGTCCTCGCGCATCAGGCCGGGCAGGGCGTCCACGCGCCAGCGCCAAGCGAGCTCGGTGCCGGGGCGGAGCGGGAACGCGGCCTCGCGCTGCAGGATCCCGACGTCGCCCCGCACGTCGCAGGCGAGCGCGGCGGCGCCGTCCGGCCCCGCGCTCGGCTGGAAGATCTCGGCGTCGCCGAGGTGCCAGAGGTAGTGCCAGCCCGGCGGTGCGGGATCCCCGAGCGCGAGCCGCTGGCGCTCGCTCGACGCGACGCGGTGCGGATCGCCCGCGCGCTCGAGTGCCGCCAGCCCGTCGGCCGCGGCGCCGCGCCAGCGCACGATGCAGATGCGCAGGGCGCCCTGCGCGCCGCGGTAGACGGCGTCGTCCTGCACGCGCGCCCCGCTCGCGTCCTTCCAGTCGTTCGGGAAGTAGTTGCCGACGTAGAGCTTGCCGGCTTCGCCGGCGCGAAGCGTGGTCGTGTCGCGGCTCGACGAGCGGATCGGGCCGCGCTCGCCGACGCGCGCCCAGAGCTGCGTCTTCGGCGCGACGAAGATGTCGAGCGGGCGCGACAGGTACGCGCGGCCCGCGGCGAAGAGGCTCGCCTCCTCGCCCGCTTGCAGCGCGATGCCGGTGTCGCGCCACGGCGGTTCGCTCGCGGGCAGGCGGAGCCAAGCGTGCTCGGCGACGACGCCGGCGGGCAGCGCGGCGAGCGCGGCTTCGACGTCGCGCTCGAAGGCGTCGAGATCGGGCTCGGCCTCGCGCTGGCCGCGCAGCGTACGCCCCGCCTCGCGCCAGGCGAGCCGAGCGGCGACGGTGAGATCGGTGAGCGTGCCGGGCATGGGAACCTCCGGGGCGGCATTGGAGCGCGGCGCGCGGCGCCCCGCACGCCCCGACGCGGGCGAAAGCGTCGCCGGGCGAGCGAAGTGCGAGATGACACCATTGGGGTCAGACCCGGATTCGACCGGCCCGAGATAGGCTGCGCGGCCATGGACCTCGCTGCCGAGATCTCGCGCTTCCGTGCCGCGCTCGACGCCGCGTGCGTCGGGCACGACGACGCGAAGACCGCCCTCGCGCTCGCGTGGCTCGCCCGCGAGCACGCGCTGCTGATCGGCCCCACCGGCTGCGGGAAGAGCGCGCTGGCCGGCGCCGCGCTCGCGGCGATGGGCGGACCGGTGGCGCGCGTCGCCTTCCACCGCGACACGCGCGCCGCGGAGCTGCTCGGCGACGTGGCGCTGGTGCGCACGCCGCTTGCCCGCGGCGAACGGCTCGCGCTGCGCGCGCTGCCGGGCCCTCTCGCGCGCGCCGAGCGCTGGCTGCTCGACGACCTCGAGCGTGCGCCCGGCGAGGCGCTCGCGCCGCTGCTGCGCATGCTCGCCGAGCGCGAGGGTCCGGGTGGCCCACTGCCGCTCGCGACCGCGGTGGCGACGCTCCTGCCGCGCGCGCAGGCGCTTCACGCCGACCCACCGGAGCCCGCGCAGCTCGACCGCTTCGCGCTGCAGGTGCGCCTGCGCGGCCTCGCGCTCGCCGCCGACGCGACGCAGGCGAGCGCGCTGCTCCTGCGGGCTGGGCAGTCGGGTCAGGCCCCACCGCCGGCGCGCTCCGCGGGGTCTGACGTCGCTCTCTCGCATT
>CAZCTH010000122.1:0-15090 GCA_964501435.1 uncultured Spirochaetales bacterium
ATGGTGAGGCGGACCCCGTCGAAGACTCCGTCCGAGCTCAGCTCGCGCACGGCGAGCGCGATCGCCGCGAGCGCGATCGCCGCCGCGACGACGCCGAGCGCGCGGCTCGGCCGCGGCGCGTCGCGTCGGGCGCCGTCGGGCTCGGCCAGCATGCGCGCGACGGCGTCGTCGGGATCGAGCCCGATCGCCTCCGCCACGGTGCGCACGAAACCGCGCGAGAATCCGTCGGGCGAGTGATCGAAGGCACCCGCCTCGAGGCGCTCGAGCGAGCGCCGCGGAATGCGCGTGCGGGCGGCGAGGTCGTCGAGGTCCACGCCGCGCAGCCGTCTTTGCTGCGCGATGTAGCGGCCGATCGGCTCGCGCCCGCCGGCGTCTCCGCCTACTGCAGGCGCTTCAGGGTTTCCGCCGATGCCCTGCCCCATTCGCCATCCGGGTTGCGCTCGGTCGCGGCCAAAAGGTGTCGAATCGCTTGGCGCTGGTCGCCGAGAGCAACGTAGATCTCGGCCGCGCGATAGTTCGCCTCGGCCTCCCCCAACGTCCCGGCGCCGTGCTCGACGACGCTCGCGAAGTGCCGCAGCGCCTCGTCGCGATTTCCCTCGAGCGCAGCCAAAATGCCGAGGTTGAGGTGCGCGCGCCAGTATTCGTCCTTGAACTCGACCGCGAGCTCGAGGCTCTTGCGCGCCTCGGAGAGCTGGCCGAGCTGAAGCTGCGCGTAGCCCTTGTTCGTGAGCGGCATCCACACCTCGGCGTAGGTCGGATCGTCGATCAGCAGCTGCGCCTCGCCGATCGCTTCCTCGTAGCGCTCTCCCTGGAGGTAGATCGCCGAGAGGGTGAGGCGCGCCTGCTGGAACTTCGGGTCGATTGCGAGCGACTCGCGGATCTCGTGCTCCGCCTCGGTCATCATGCCGCGCAGGCGGTAGGCCTCGCCGAGCGCGAGCCGGATCCACGGGTCGTTCGGGTTCAGGCCCGCCGCGGCGCGCAGCTCCCGGATCGCGAGCGCGATCTTGCCCTCGCGCAGGAGGGCGGCGCCTTGCCCGTGGTGGGAGCGCGCTTCGCGCACCGCGTCTTCGGTCACCACCGGGCGATCCGCCGCGGAGTTCGTCGTGGCGCAGCCGGCGAACGCTGCGATCCATGCGGCCAGGGGGAACGCGATCCATCGGGTCATCGGCGACTCCTTGTTCAGAACGAGGTGAGCAGCCGCCGGAGCAGGAGCTTGCGCTCCTCCTCGGGCGAGCGGCGTTTCACGAGCTGCACGCGCGCCAGCGGCTGGCGCAGCGGCACCTTGCGCGCCGGGCGCGCGGCCGGCGCGGCCGGCGCCGCGGGTGCGGCATCGGGCTCGGCGTCGCGGGCGCGGAACTTCGAGAGCGTCATCCCGCTGCGCGGGAGCGCGGGGGGCGACGGCTTGGCGGCGGGCGGCGCGACGGGCGGAGGCGGCGCGATGGGCGGGGGAGCGGCCGCGGGGGCCCGCGGCTCGGGTCGCGCGGGTGCGGGCTCCTCGAGGATCGCGTCGTCGAGCAACAGATCGGCGTCGAGACCGGCGCCGTCGAAGGAGGCGTCGCGTCCGCCGCGCGTCGCGAGGGAGGTCGCGCCTGGGTCGTCGCCGCCGAGCCAGGCGCGGAACGCCTTCTCCGCTGCGGCGCCGCCACCGAGCGGCGCCTCGTCGAACAAGAAGCCGAGGCTCTCCGCGAAGGTGAGCGCGGCGTCCGACGCGACGTCCAGGTCGTCCTCCGACTCGAGGTCTCCGTCGAAGCTCCAGTACGCGACTTCCCCGCCGCGAAGCGAGCGCGCGCCGACCGTCACGTCCATGCGCCCGCGCGGGTCGCGGTGCACGACGATCGCCGCGCGCGCCGGCCCGACCGGCAGGTCCGAGGCGGACAGCACGGGTGCGTTCAACGAGAGCCGGAGCGAGCGCACGCGCTCGCCGGCGACCTCGAGAGGACGCAGCCTGCGGAGGAAGTACATGGCGTCCGTTTCGGAGGGCCGACGCGCAGACTTGAGTCACGAATCGGCAGCGTGGACGCAGAACCCCCCTGGAACAAAGGCGTTTCGGGGCGGGCCCCACCCCGCCGTGCAGCCCAGTCGCAAAAGCCCGGCCGGGGGCCGGGAATCCCGCGAAGTCTGGATACAATGCGAGACCTGGCCGGCGGACCGCCGGTCAGACCTCTAGGAGCAGGCATCCCACGTGGCGGAAAACAAGAAGCCGGTCGAAGAGATCGAGCGCGTCGCCGTTCGTTTCGCAGGTGACTCGGGCGACGGCATTCAGCTCACCGGAACGAAGTTCACCGAGGCGACCGCGCTCGCCGGAAACGATCTCTCGACGTTCCCGGACTTTCCCGCCGAGATCCGCGCCCCTGCGGGTTCGCTGGCCGGCGTGTCCGGCTTCCAGATCCACTTCGCCGCGCAGGACATCCGCACGCCGGCCGACCAGCCCGACGTGCTGGTTGCGCTGAATCCGGCCGCTCTGCGCGCGAACCTCGACGATCTTCGCCCCGGCGGCATGGTGATCATCAACAGCGACGCCTTCGTCGGGAAGAACATCGAGCGCGCGGGTTATCAGGGCGATCCGCTGCCGGCCGTTCGCGAGCGCTATCGCCTCGTCGAGGTGCCGTTCAGCAAGCTGACGGCCAAGGCGCTCGAAGACCTGAAGATGGGCACGCGCGAGGCGGAGCGCTCGAAGAACTTCTTCGGGCTCGGTCTCGTGTACTGGCTCTACAACCGCCCGATCGAGCCGACCCTGCGCTGGCTCGAGACGCGCTTCAAGGGCGAGGTGCGCGAGGCGAACATCCGCGCCCTCAAGGCGGGCCTCAACTTCGGCGAGACCACCGAGCTCTTCCCGGTGTCGTTCGCGATCCCGAAGGCGAAGATCCAGCCGGGCACGTACCGCAACATCACCGGCAACGTCGCGCTCGCCTACGGCATCGTCGCCGCCGGCCGGTGCCTCGACCTGCCGGTGTTCCTCGGCGCGTATCCGATCACGCCGGCGAGCGACGTGCTGCACGAGCTCTCGGCGTTCCGGAACTTCGGCATCCGCACGTTCCAGGCCGAGGACGAGATCGCCGCGGCCGGCGTCGCGATCGGCGCCTCCTACGCCGGTCACCTCGGCATGTGCACGACCAGCGGCCCCGGCTTCATCCTGAAGCAGGAAGCGGTCGGCCTCGCCGTGATGACCGAGCTGCCGGTGGTGATCATCGACATCCAGCGCGCCGGCCCCTCGACCGGTCTTCCCACGAAGACCGAGCAGGCCGACCTGCTGGCGGCGATGTACGGCCGCAACAGCGAGAGCCCACTGCCGGTGCTCGCGGCGGCGACGCCGAGCGACTGCTTCCACATCGTGATCGAGGCCGCGCAGATCGCGGTCAAGTACATGACCCCGGTGGTGGTGCTGAGCGACGGCTACATCGCGAACAGCTCGGAGCCGTGGCTGATCCCCGACGTGAATACGCTGCCGCGCGTGAAGGTCGAGCATCGCACCGACCCGAACGGGTTCTTCCCGTACCTGCGCAACGAGGAGACGCTCGCGCGTCCGTGGGCGGTCCCGGGCACGCCGGGCCTCGAGCACCGCATTGGCGGCCTCGAGAAGGAAGTGAAGACGGGCAACGTCTCCTACACGCCTCAGAACCACGGGAAGATGGGCGAGCTGCGGGCGGAGAAGATCCGACGCATCGCGAACGATCTGCCGCCGATCGAGGTGAACGGATCGGATCGCGGCGAGCTGCTCGTGGTGGGCTGGGGCGGCACCTACGGCGCGCTCACCTCGGCGGTGAACGACGCGCGCGAGGCGGGCCAGGACGTCTCGAGCATCCACATCCGCCACATGCACCCGTTCCCGGCGAACCTCGGCGACGTGCTGAAGCGCTTCAAGAAGGTGCTCGTGTGCGAGCTGAACGGCGGGCAGCTGTGGCGCCTGCTCCGCGCGGAGTACCTGGTGCCGGCCGAGAGCCTGTCGAAGGTGGTCGGTCAGCCGTTCAAGGTCGGCGAGATCCGCGCCCGCATCAACCAAATGCTCGGAGGGAAGGCCTAATGGCTGCCGCGACGACTCTCACCCGCAAGGACTTCGTTAGCGATCAGGACGTTCGCTGGTGCCCCGGCTGCGGGGACTACTCGATCCTCGCGAACGTGCAGAAGGTGATGCCGGAGCTCGGCGTGCCGCGCGAGAACGTCGTGTTCGTGTCGGGCATCGGCTGCTCGAGCCGCTTCCCGTACTACATGAACACGTACGGCTTCCACACCATCCACGGCCGCGCGCCGGCGTTCGCGACCGGCATCAAGGTCGCGCGCCCCGAGCTCTCGGTCTGGGTGGTGACGGGCGACGGCGACGGCCTGTCGATCGGCGGAAACCACCTGCTGCACGCGCTGCGGCGCAACGTGAACCTGCAGATCCTGCTGTTCAACAACCGGATCTACGGGCTCACCAAGGGCCAGTACTCGCCCACCTCGCGCTTCGGCACGAAGTCGAAGTCGACGCCGGGCGGCACGATCGACCACCCGCTCGACCCGATCCAGTTCGCGCTCGGCGCGGGCGCGACCTTCGTCGCGCGCACCGTCGACGTGGACGCGGCGCACTCGCAGGAAATGCTCCAGCGCGCCCACGACCACAAGGGCACCGCGTTCGTGGAGATCCTGCAGAACTGCCCGGTCTACAACGACAACGAGTGGCTCGAGATCGAGGATCGCAAGACGCGCGTCGAGGCCGGCCTCGTGCTCGAGCACGGCAAGCCGCTCGTGTGGGGCCCCAAGGGCGGGAAGCGCGGCATCAAGATCGCGGACGGCGTGGCGTCGATCGTGACGCTCGCCGACGGCGACGACCCCGTCGCGAAGGGCGTCGCGGTGCACAACGAGAAGCACGCCAGCGCGGCCTACGCGTTCGCGCTCGCCTCGCTGACGCGCCCGGAGTTCCCGATGCCGCTCGGCGTCATGCGCGCGGTGGAGAAGACCACCTACGAGGACATGCTCGACGCGCAGGTGACCGGCGCCCTCGACAAATCGGGCCCCGGCGACCTGCAGAAGCTGCTGATGAGCGCGGACACCTGGACGGTGACCGGCTGAGCCGGGCCGCGGCGAATCGGGGGCGGGGTCTCGGACCCCGCCCCTTTTTCTTTTCGACGCGCCGCGCCCAGGCCCTCGTCCCGACGCGGCGGCCCCGCGCTCGCTGCGGGCGCGCGCCGAGGCGGGCTCAGCGGCCCCGCACGAGGATGCGCCGCGCGGCGGCGAGCTCGCGCCGCTCGGTGGCGGACAGCGTCGGATACTCGAGCTTCAGCCCCTCGAGCGCGTCGACGATGGCGGCTCCGATCACGAGCCGCGTGAACCACTTGTTGTCCGCCGGCACGACGTACCACGGCGCCTCGGGCGTCGCGGTCGCGCGAATCGCCTCTGCGAAGGCGCGTTGGTAGGCGGGCCAGTGCTTGCGCAGGCCCACGTCGCCGGGCCGGAACTTCCAGTTCTTGCCCGCGACGTCGATGCGCCCGATCAGGCGCTTCTTCTGCTCTTCCTTCGAGACGTTCAGGAAGAACTTCCGCACCACGATGCCCTGACGGGACGCGTACCGTTCGAGCGCGCGGATGTCCTCGAAGCGTTCTTGCCAGATGCGCTTCGTGACGAGCTCCGGCGGCAGCTTCTGCCGCTCGAGCACCTCGGGGTGAACGCGCGCGACGAGCACCTCTTCGTAGTACGAGCGGTTGAAGATGCCGATGCGCCCGCGCTCGGGGAAGCAGCGCGTGCAGCGCCACAGGAAGTCGTGGTCGAGCTCTTCGTCCGACGGCTTCTTGAACGCGAACACCTGACAGCCCTGCGGATTCACCCCGGACATCACCTCGCGGATCGCGGTGTCCTTGCCCGCGGCGTCCATGCCCTGGATCAGCACCAGCAGCGCCCAGCGGTCCTGCGCGTAGAGCTTGTCCTGGAGCTCCGCGAGCCGGTCGGTGGCGCGCGCGGTGAGCGCCCGAGCGATCGGCTCGTCGCCCGCCTGGAACGGGCCGGTGTCCTGCGGCGCGAAGCGGCGCAGCGAGAACTTCGCGCCGCCGTCGATGCGGTAGCGGCGCGACAGCTCGCGCGCCCTTAACAAGTCGGATGCGGAGTCGTCCATCGCGCGCATCCTAATCCGGACGAGCGCCTCGGGACAATGGCGGCGAGCGCGGCCTTGCTGCACGATCCGAGCGTCTCGCGCCGTCGCGAGCGTCAGGAGGCCCGATGCAACTCGTCCGGCTCGCACTCGTGGCGTGGCTCTTCCTCGGCCAGTCGGTCGCCGCCGAGCCCGCGAAGGCGCCGCGCCTGTTCGACTCCCTCGAGCCGCTCACCATCGACCTCGAGGCGGACTGGGGCGTCGTGCAGCGCGACCGCGCGGCGACTCCCACGCCGCGCCCGGCCAAGCTCTCCTATGCCGGCCCGGACGGCCCCGTCACGCTCGACATCCAGGTCGAGACGCGCGGGCGCTCGCGACTGCGCAAGTCGGTGTGCGAATTCCCGCCCATCCTGCTCGACATCCCGAAGGAGGGGCGCAAGGGCACGCTGTTCCGCGGGGTCGGCGAGCTCAAGCTCGTGACGCACTGCGAGCGCAGCGTGAAGTACGAGCAGAACGTGCTGCTCGAATACCTGCTGTATCGGGCGTATGGGCTGCTCACCGAGAACGCCTACAAGGTCCGCCTGCTGCACGTCCGGTACCACGATCCGGGTGCCGCGAAGCCCAAGATCGAGCGCTACGGCTTCGTGATCGAGGACGCCGCGAACCTCGCGAAGCGGCTCGAGCTGTCGCGCATCGCGGAAAGCACGATCGACCCGGCGCTGACCGACACGGCCGGTGCCGCCCGCGTCGAGATGTTCATGTACATGATCGCGATGACGGACTTCTCGATGATCGCGAAGCCGGAGGGCTCGTGCTGCCACAACGTGCGCATGCTGCGGCGCGCCGACGGCGTGCTGATCCCGGTGCCCTACGACTTCGACCAGACCGGCGTGGTCGACCCGATCTACGCGCTCCCGGATCCGCGCCTCGGGATCAAGAAGGTCACGCAGCGGCGCTTCCGCGGGATGTGCCGCGCGCCCGGCCTGCACGCCGCGGCAATCGCGCAGCTGCGCTCGAAGCGCGGCGAGATCGAGGCGCTGTTCGAGCGGCAGGAGGGCCTGGCGCCCCCGCGCGCGAAGAAGGCGGTGAAGTTCCTCGGCGAGTTCTACGACTGGGCCGCGGATTCCGCGCAGGTGACGAAGACGCTGAACGCGGAGTGCCGGACGGTCGCGCGCTGATCCGCCCGGCGCGGCGAGCGCCCTAGTCGGCCTCGACGGGGATGGGCGTGCGCTCGCCGCGTGCGTCGATCAGCGTGAGCGTGTCGCCCGCGATCTCGACCGCTTGCGCCTCACCGCCCGGATAGGTCGGCGGTCCGAGCATGCCGCCGTCGACGAGCAGGATTCCGCCGCGGGCGCGCACGCGCACCGACGCCGGCAGCTGCACGGAGTGGCCGACGAAGAGCCGCTTCGCGCGCAGGCGCTCGAGAATCGTGGGCAGCTCGCGCGCGAGCTGGGCGTTGGTCCAGGTCTCGTAGCCGCGGAACCAGAACGGGCCCTGCCCGTGGCCGATCAGCCAGCTCCCGTAGGTCGAGAGCTCGGATGGTTTCTGGCGGAGCAGCGTGTCGAAGTCGGCGTCTGCGGGCACCCGCCGCAGCCGCACCGCGCGCGCGCGCGCCGCGTCGACCCGCGCGAGCTCTTCGCGCACGCGCTCGCGAATGCCGCGCACGCCGAGCTTCGCGACCTCGCGCGAGATCCCGCCGTGCACGAACACGTTGCCGTCGATCTCGACGACCGCGGGTTGCTTGCGCAGCCAGCGGCCGTACTTGCCGTCGGGCGCGAACGCGGCGCGGCGCGCGTCGGCACCGCCGAAGTCGGCGACGGCCTCCTTCGTCGCGTATCGCCAGTCGCCGAACATGCTCATGATCTCGTGGTTGCCGAGGATCGCGACCACGTCGCCGCCCGCGGCTTTCGCCTCGACGTCCAGCGTCATCAGCAAGTCGAGCGCGCGTCGCTCGTCGGGGCCGCGATCGAGCACGTCGCCGAGCTGCACGAGCCGCGTCGCGCCGCCGATCCAGTGTCCGTCGGCGCTCGCGACGCCGGCGGTCGCGAGGATCGCGGCGAAGGGCGCGTACGCCCCGTGGACGTCGCCCACCACGACGATGCGCGGCCGGGCCTCGGCGTGGGCCGCGGTCGAAGCGAGCCACGCGCACGCCAGGAAGAGTGCGATCGCGATGTGGCGCATCAGATCGTCAAGCCGACCACGAGTGCGCACGCGACGCTCGCGACCACGGTGGCGAGCAGCGCGGTGTACGACGCGCGCAGCAGGCGGTACTTCCGATTGAGCACGCTGCCGAGCGCGTGGATGTCCTTGCCCATCTGCTCGAACAGGACGACGGGCTCGTCCATCAGGTCGCGCAGCCCTGCGTTGAAGTCGGCGGGCGAGAGGCTCGTGAACGTGCCGAAGAAGAGCACGTTCGCTCGCCGCGCGCGCACGGCCTCGAGATCCACGGAGAAGCTCGCGATGCGCGGGCGCGCGGAGAGGATCGCGCACGCGAGCGAGACGGCGCAGCCCACCAGGAGAATCGCGGCGGGCGCCATCAGCAGCGTCGCGCCTTCCTCGAGGCGCGGCAGCACCGCGCCGAGGGAAACGCTGGTGAGCAGGCCGTTGATGCCCACCATGATGTTCGCCTTGGTGTCGGCGATGGCCGTCAGCTCGATGTGGTTGCGGTAGAGGACCTTGAAGAGCGTCTCGACGGCGCGGCCCGAGCCGAAGTCGCCCTTCTTCTTCTTTTTCTTCTTCTTGCCCTCGAACGCGTCCTCGGCCGCGTCGGCCGCGTCTTCGAGCTCGGGCGTGGACTCGGGATCGCTCACGCGCGCAGCTTACTCCGCTCCGCGCAGGGGCGCGGCGAAAGCGAACGAAGCGCGCGTGCGCCCCTCAGAGCACGCGGCTCGCGTGCTTCGCGAGCGTCTCGCCGATCGTCGCCGGAGACAGCGACACCGCGACGCCGGCAGCGCGCAGCGCATCCATCTTGTCGGAGGCGCGGCCCTTGCCGCCCGCGATGATCGCGCCGGCGTGACCCATGCGCTTGCCGGCCGGCGCGTTCTGCCCCGCGATGAAGGCCGCGACCGGCTTCTTCATGTGGGCCCGGATGAACGCCGCCGCCGTCTCCTCCGCGGAGCCGCCGATCTCGCCGATCATCACGATCGCCTTCGTCTCGGGGTCGGCCTCGTACAGAGCCAGCGCGTCGACGAAGTTCGTGCCGATCACCGGGTCGCCGCCGATGCCGAGGCAGGTGCTCTGCCCGATCCCGAGGCGCGAGAGCTGGTCCACGGCCTCGTAGGTGAGCGTGCCGGAGCGCGACACGACGCCGACCGGACCGGGGCGCGTGATCTTCGCCGGCATGATGCCGATGCGACACTGATTCGGGACCACGACGCCGGGACAGTTCGGCCCGACGAGGCGGGTGCGCTTGCCCTTCATCGCGCGCTTCGCCTTCGCCATGTCGATCGCGGGGATGCCCTCGGTGATGCAGGCGACGAGATCGAGGTCCGCGTCGACGGCCTCGAGGATCGCGTCGGCGGCGCCCGGCGGCGGCACGAACACGACGCTCGCGTTCGCGCCCGTCTTCTCCTTCGCCTCGAGCACGGTGTCGAAGATGGGGATGCCGTCGATCACGCTGCCGCCCTTGCCGGGGTGGATGCCGCCGACGACCTGGGTGCCGTACTCGATCGAGAGCTTCGCGTGGAACTGGCCCATCTTGCCCATGCCCTGGACGATGAGCTTCGTGTGCTTGCCGGCGAGAATCGCCATGACTACTTCCCCTTCGCCGCGGCGACGGCGCGCTCGGCGGCCTCGGCCAGCGTTTCGGCGGGCGTGATGTTGAGGCCCGACTCGGACAGGATCTTGCGCCCCTGCTCCGCATTCGTGCCCTGCAGGCGTACCACCAGCGGCACCTTCACCGCGAGCTCGGCGGCCGCGGCGACCACGCCGTCGGCGATCAGGTCGCAGCGCACGATGCCGCCGAAGATGTTCACGAGAATCGCCTTCACGTTCTCGTCGCGAAGGATGAGCTTGAACGCTTCCTTCACCTTCTCCTTGTCGGCGCCGCCGCCGGCGTCGAGGAAGTTCGCCGGTCGGCCGCCGTTCACGGTGATTGCGTCGAGCGTCGCCATCGCGAGGCCCGCACCGTTCACCATGCAGCCGATCTCGCCGTCGAGGCCGACGTAGGCGAGGTCGATCTCCTTGGCGGCGCGCTCGCGCGGATCCTCTTCCTCGGGATCGCGCAGCGCGGCGATGTCGGAGTGCCGATAGAGCGCGCTGTCGTCGAAGTTGAGCTTGCCGTCGAGCGCGAACAGGTCGCCCTGCTTGGTGACGACGAGCGGGTTGATCTCGACGAGCGAGCAGTCCTTCTCGACGTACAGGCGGTAGAGCGCGGTGAGGAAGTCCTCGAGCTTCTTCGTCTGCGGCGCGTCGAGCTTCAGCGCGCGCCCGATCTTGCGGCACTGGTACGGCTGCAGGCCCACGACCGGGTCGATGAACTCGGTGTGGATCTTCTCGGGCGTGTGCTCGGCGACCTCTTCGATGTTCATGCCGCCTTCCGTCGAGGCGATCACCGCGAAGCTCTCGGTCGCGCGGTCGAGCGTGAGCGCGAGGTAGAGCTCGCGCGCGATGTCGCTGCCCGCCTCGACGTACACGCTGCGCACGAGCTTGCCCTGCGGGCCGGTCTGGTGCGTCACGAGCGTCATGCCGAGGATCTGGCTCGCGAGCTGCTTCGCCTCCGCGGGCGACTTCGCCAGCTTCACGCCGCCGCCCTTGCCGCGGCCGCCGGCGTGGATCTGCGCCTTCACCACCACCACCGGCGTCGAGAGCGCCTTCGCAGCGTCCTCCGCCTCGGCAGGCGTGGTGGCGAGCTGCCCCGCCGGAACTGCGACGCCATAGCTCCGGAACAGCGTCTTGGCCTGATACTCATGAACGTTCATCGGGAAGCTCCTGGGGACGTTGGTTCGCGAACGACCGGGGACGTTGGTTCACGAATGCGGCGAGCATCGCGCGGAGACGGGGACGATCGCGATTCGTGAACCAACGTCCCCGGCGAATCGCGAACGCGCTACAGCTTGATTTCGGCGACGAGCTTCTTCACGTGCTCGACGCTGGCGTCGAACAGCTTGCGCTCCTCGGCGTTCATCTGGACCTCGAGCACCTTCTCGACGCCGCCGGCGCCGAGGATGCACGGCACGCCCACGTACAGGCCCTTCACGCCGTACTCGCCCTCGAGCAGGCACGCGCAGGCGAGCACCCGCTTCTTGTCCTTGAGGATCGACTCCGCCATCTCGATCGCCGACAGCGCCGGCGACACGAACGCCGAGCCGGTCTTCAGCAGCGCGACGACCTCGCCGCCCGCGTTCTTCGTGCGCTCGACGATCGCGTTCAGCTTGTCGGGAGCGATCAGGCTGGTGACGGGGATGCCCGCGACGGTGCAGTAGCGCGTGAGCGGCACCATCGTGTCGCCGTGGCCGCCGAGCACGAGCGCGGTCACGTCCTGCACCGAGACGCCCAGCTCCCACGCCACGAACGCACGCAGCCGCGCGCTGTCGAGCACGCCGGCCATGCCGACGACGCGGTTCTTCGGGAAGCCCGAGACCTGCTTGAACGCGTACACCATCGCGTCGAGCGGGTTGCTGACGACGATCACCGTCGCGTTCGGCGCGTTGTCGCGCACGCCTTCCGCGACCTGGCGCATGATCTTCAGGTTCGTGTTGAGCAGGTCGTCGCGCGACATGCCGGGCTTGCGCGCGAGGCCAGCCGTGATGATCACGAGGTCCGAGCCCTTGATCGCCTCGTAGCTGTTCGCGCCGCTGAGCTTCGAATCCGCGTCCACGAGCGGCGCGCCCTCGGCCATGTCGAGCGCCTTGCCCTGGGGCAGGCCCTCGACCACGTCGAAGATCACGACGTCGCCGAGCTCGCGATACGCGATCTGCTCGGCGAGCACGCCGCCGATGTTGCCGCCGCCGATGAGAGCGATCTTCGGGCGAGCCATGGGGGACATCTCCTGTGCTGCGAGCGCGGTCCGTCGCCGCGCTCATTGGGGGTTCGAAGGTTCGCGCCCGCATCGCGCGGGCGCCGACTACATGTGGCTGATCATCGCGTCCGCGAACTCGGAGCACTTCAGCAGCTTGGCGCCGTCCATCATGCGGTGGAAGTCGTAGGTCACCGTCTTCGCGGAGATCGCCGCATCCATGCCTTTGATGATCAGGTCCGCGGCTTCGTTCCAGCCGAGGTGGCGGAACATCATCTCGCCGGAGAGGATCACCGAGCCGGGGTTCACCTGGTCGAGGTTCGCGTACTTCGGCGCCGTACCGTGGGTCGCTTCGAAGATCGCGTGGCCGGTCGCGTAGTTGATGTTGCCGCCCGGCGCGATGCCGATTCCGCCGACCTGCGCAGCCAGCGCGTCCGACAGGTAGTCGCCGTTCAGGTTCGGCGTGGCGATCACGTCGAAGTCCTTCGGGCGGGTGAGCACCTGCTGCAGCGTGATGTCGGCGATCGAGTCGCGGACCATCAGCAGCTTCTTCCACTTGCCGTCGCCGTGGGTCGGCCAGAGCGCGAGCGCGGTCTCGATCTCCTTGCGCACCGTCGCCTGCTGGGCGGGGGTCATCATGTCGTAGCCGGGGTCGACGAGCTTCGCGTTGCCCTCGACGCTGAGGCCCGCGTTGGCCTCCTTGTTGCCGAGGATCCAGCTCTCGCGCTCCGTCACGCACTGGCCGCGGAACTCGCGCGTCGCGAGCCCGTAACCCCAGTCCCGGAACGCGCCCTCCGTGAACTTCATGATGTTGCCCTTGTGCACCAGCGTGAGGCTGCGGCGCTTCTGCGCGAGCGCGTACTGGATCGCGGCGCGCACGAGCCGCTCGGTGCCCTCGCTCGACACGGGCTTGATGCCGATGCCGGACGTCTCGGGGAAGCGGATCTTCTTGACGCCCATCTCCTTCTGGAGGAAGGCGATCACCTTCTTCACGTCGTCCGAGCCCGCCGCCCACTCGATGCCGGCGTAGATGTCTTCGGTGTTCTCGCGGAAGATCACCATGTCCACCGCCTCGGGGCGCTTCACCGGGCTGGGCACGCCGGCGAAGTAGCGGACCGGGCGCAGGCAGACGTAGAGGTCGAGGATCTGCCGCAGCGCGACGTTGAGGCTGCGGATGCCGCCGCCGATCGGCGTCGTGAGCGGACCCTTGATGCCGACGAGGTAGTTGCGGAACGCGTCGAGCGTCTCGTCGGGCAGCCAGTTGCCGGTCTGGTTGAAGGCCTTCTCGCCGGCCAGCACTTCCTTCCAGGCGATCTTGCGCTGGCCCTTGTAGGCCTTGGCCACCGCCGCATCGAACACGCGCACCGAGGCACGCCAGATGTCGGGGCCGGTGCCGTCGCCCTCGATGAAGGGGATGACCGGGTCGTTGGGAACGTTCAGCTTGCCGTTCGAGAGGGAAATCGCGGTTGCCATAGGGCGCGCGATTTAGCCAATCCTGGCTCGACTTGCCCGCGTCGAGCCCCCTCGCGGGCGCAACCTTCGGGCCAGGCCCAACGGCTGCGCCCGCGGGGCGGGTGCCGTCAGCGCAGGCTCGCGAGGCGCGCCTGCACCCGGTGCACGGGGATCGCGACCGGGCAGGCGCGACTGCAGGCGTCGCAGCCGCCGCAGGGGCCGGCGTCGGCGCCGAGCGCGGCGGCCAGGCCCTCGCGCAGCACGTCGGTCTCGAGGCGCGATGCCGAGATCACGGCCTCGCGCGGGTCGAGGGGCGGCGCGCCGCCGACTCGCGCGCACTCGAGCGTGCACAGCCCGCACACGAGGCAATGCGAGGCGTCGAGGGCGAGCGCGCGGGCGTCCGCGTCGGGGGCGCGCACGCCGTCGGGGCCGTAGTGCGCGAGGAACTGCGCCACGGGGTCGCCGCTTCGCCGCACGAAGAGCTGGCGCAGCACGTGGGCCGCTCCGGTGCGGACCTGGAGCGAGACGGCGCGCCAGGAGCCGGTGCGCGTGAACTCGCGCAGGAAGCCGCGGTAGCCGCGCGTCATCGCAACGCCTCGAGCGCACTCTGCGCCGCCGCGAGGCCGGTCAGCAGCGCGACGCCCATGCCGGTGCGCTCACGGGCGGGATCGAAGCCGCCGATCAGCTCGCCGGCACAGAAGATGCGCTCCGCGGCGGGCTCGCCGCCCGGCGCGAGGGGCCGCAGCGCGGCGTCGACGCGCACTCCCGCCGTGTAGAGCGGCTGCCAGGTCGCGTAGCCCTTGCGCACGGAGCGATGCGGCGGGATGCCGTCGATGCGCCGGCCGTCGGCGTCGTGGAGCGCGAGGCCGAGCAGCGGCTCGCGCACCTCGCCGCCGTTCGCGTCGAGACCGCCGCTCGCGAAGCGGCCGGTCGCGAGCACGACGGCGCGCACCGCGAGCTTCTCCACGCCGCCGCCCGCGATCTCGAGCTCGTGGGAGGCGCCGGAAGCGCCCGCGCGCAGCGCGCGCACGCGCCCGGCGACGACGCGCGCCCGGCTCGCCGCCACCGCCGCGCGCAGCGCGCGATCGAGGCGAAAGCCGGCCAGCGCGTGGGGCGGGAAGGAGAGCACCTCGGCGACCGCGCCGCCCGCGGCGTCGCGCAGCTCTGCCACGAGCGCCTCGGTGCGCGCGAGCCCGAGCAGCGGCGGCGCGAGCAGCACGCCGCCCGCGCCGCCGAGGCCGCGCAGCGCGCGCGCGAGCGACGCTCCGATCTCGGGGCGGTCGAGGCGCGCCGCGACGCGCGCCGGCTGCTCGTCCAGCACGCCTTCCGGCCACGCGACCGGCACGCAGCGCACGCGCTTGTGCGCGAGCCCCGCAGCCGCGAGCTCGGCCACGAGCCCGCGCACGGTGAAGCGGGCGTCGTAGCCCGCGAGGCCCGGCGCCTCGAGCACGCCGATCTCGTCGCAGGCAGCGAGGTCGCCTCCCGCGGGCCCGGGTGTCGCGAAGTCGACGGAGCGCAGCGTGCCCGGCGCGCACGCGTGGAGCGCGCTCGCATCGAAGCTGCCGAGCAGCGGCGCGCCGTGGGGCGCGAGCCAGCGCCCGAGCCGCTCCACGCCGGCGCGAGC
>CAZCTH010000123.1:0-15082 GCA_964501435.1 uncultured Spirochaetales bacterium
CCGGCCCGGCCGCCGTGCCCGCGGAGGACGAGCGCTGATGCCGGCGCGCGCGCCTCTTCGTCGCCGCGGGGGTCGCCCAGCGCCCGGGCGCGGCGGCTCGCCGACCGTCGCGCGGCTCGTAGCCGCGCGCGTGCTCGATCGCGTCGAGTCGGCGCGCGCCTACGCGGACCTCGCGCTCCACGCCGCGCTGAACGACGACCGCCTCGCGGCGCGCGATCGCGCGTTCGCGACCGAGCTCGTCTACGGCACGCTGCGCTGGCGCGGACGCCTCGACTACGCGCTCACCACGTGCTGCGACCGTCCGCTCCCGCTGCTCGAGCCGGCGGTGCTGACGCTCCTCCGGCTCGGCGCCTACCAGCTGCTCTTCCTCGACGTCCCGCCGCGCGCCGCCGTCGACGAGTCGGTGCGCTGCGCCCAGGCGATGGGCTGGGCGCGCGCCTCAGGGCTTGTAAACGCCGTTCTACGGCAACTTTCTCGGAAGAAGGAATCCCTGCCTTTTCCAGAGCTTGGGACCGATCCTCTCGCCCATCTCGTGCATGCGCTCTCGCTGCCGGAGTGGATCGCGCGGCGCTGGCTCGAGGCGCTCGGCCCCGAGGCCGCGGCCGCCCTCGCCCGCGCCGCCAACGAGACGCCCCCGCTCACCGCGCGCGCGAACCGGCTGCTGACCACGCGCGACGCGCTGCTCGCCGAGCTCGCGACGCGCTGGGCGGACGTGCAGCCCGCGCGGTACGCGCCGCTCGCCCTCTCGCTCGGGCACGGCGTCGATCCGGGCAGCGACCCCGCGTTTCGCGAGGGCCGCTTCACGATCCAGGACGAGGCCTCGCAGCTGGTGGTCCTGCTGCTCGACCCGCAGCCGGGCGAGCGCGTCCTCGACTTGTGCGCCGCCCCCGGCGCGAAGACCACGGGGATCGCGGAGTGCGTCGGCGCGAGCGGGCTGGTCGTCGCGTGCGATCGCAATCAACGGCGCCTCGACCTCGTGGGCCGCGCGACGCGCCGGCTCGGGCTCGCGAACGTCCACCTCGCGCAGGCAGACGGCACGCAGCCCCTCGGCGCCCTGCCCGGCGCACCGTTCGCGCGGGTGCTCGTGGACGCGCCGTGCTCGGGCCTCGGCACGCTGCGCCGCAACCCCGACGCGCGCTGGCGCCTGCGCCCCGAGGACGCGGCGACGCTCGCCGTCACGCAGCGCGCGCTGCTCGAAAACGCCGCGCGCGAAGTGATCCCCGGCGGAACGCTCGTTTACAGTACGTGCACGCTGCTCTCCGAGGAGAACGAAGCGGTCGTCGCGTCGTTCCTCGCGCAGCATCCGGAGTTCTCGCTCACCCCGCGCGCCGCGCTGCCCGAAGCGGTGCGCCCCTTCGTGGAGGCAGACGGCTTCATGCGCACCTGGCCGCAGCGACACGGCACCGACGGCTTCTTCGCGGCGCGCTTCACGCGGGCCGCACGATGAAGAAGCCCGTCCGCATCGCGCCTTCCATCCTGTCCGCCGACTTCGCCTCGCTCGGCGCCGACATCCAGCAGGTCGAGCGCGCCGGCGCCGACTGGATCCACGTCGACGTGATGGACGGGCACTTCGTGCCGAACCTGACGCTCGGGCCGGAGATCATCCGCGCGATCCGCAAGACGACGGCCCTGCCCTTCGACGTGCACCTGATGATCGAGAAGCCGGAGCTGTCGATCGCGCAGTACGCCGAGGCCGGCGCAGACCGCATCGGCGTGCACGCCGAGACCTGCCCGCACCTGCACCGCACGCTCCAGCAGATCCACGGGCTCGGGAAGAAGGCCTGCGTCGTGCTGAACCCCGCGACGCCCGCGATCGCCATCGAGCCCGTGCTCGGCGACGTCGACCAGGTGCTCGTGATGAGCGTGAACCCGGGCTTCGGCGGCCAGAAGTTCATCCGCGGCGTACTGCCGAAGGTGCGGCAGCTGAAGCAGTGGATCGACGACCGCGGCCTCGACGTCGAGCTCGAGATCGACGGCGGCGTGAACCGCGACACGATCGCCGAGGCGGCGCGCGCCGGCGTGAACGTGTTCGTGGCGGGCAATGCGGTGTTCCGCGAACCCGACTACGCGGCGGCGATCCTCGAGCTGCGCAAGCTCGCCGAGGACGCGTGAGCCTCGCGCCGCGCTCGGGGCGCTAGTCGAGAACGCCCGTCGGCAGCGCAATTTCGCCCGCGCTCTCGACGGGTTCGAGCAGGTCCGCGAGCGCCCCGCCGAAAGCGCCCGCCCAGCCGTGCGCGCGGACCTCGAGCACGGTCCAGGCGGCGGCGGCGAGCACGAGCAGCCAGAACAGGCGCTTCACGGCGATCCCCCCTGGGCCCTCGGGCCCGGCGGGCTGGATCGTGGCCGCCCCACGCACTGGATCGCGCTTCGGCCGCCGGGGGGCGCGGCTTGATGCGCGCTTTCCGACGGGATCGAGGGCGGGACGCGAAGATCGGCTTTACGCGAAGGCGATCTCTGTCATATTCCATCGGCTTCGGGGCGTGGCGCAGTTTGGTAGCGCGCTTCGTTCGGGACGAAGAGGTCGCAGGTTCGAATCCTGTCGCCCCGACCAGCTCACACGCGGCGCTCGTCCGGCGCCGCTCGCGACCAGAGCGGCGACAGCGCCGCTGCGGTTGTTAGGGAATCGCGCGCGGGTGCTCGCATTTCCGCGAACGCGCCCGCGCACGCCGGGCGGCGCGCGCGCAGGCGTGAGGCAACTCCGCGCGCACACGCGGCGTGCGCGCTCGCACAATGCCACGCGCGCGCGAGCGGCAGCGCGGCGGAGCCGCTGCGATCGCGCAAGTCCGCGACAAACAACGGTTTTCGTTGACACCGCCGGAGCGTGGTGGCACGCTGATTCGGCTCGTCACGCCTCCCCACCCCACGAGCCGGAGATCCGCATGAACACGTCCGAGCTGGCCTGGGAGCTGGCGGATCTCTTCGGAGAGCTCGACACCCCGCAGATCAACGAAATGCTGGCGAAGAACGTGCCGCTCGAGGCGCTCGAGTTCTTCGCGTCCTACACCGAGTCGTTCGCGAAGAGCGAGGCGCTCGGCGCCACGACGACGCGGCGGCTGCCCAACCTGATGCTGCTCGGCTACTTGCTGCGCGTCCTCGAGGAGCGCCTGCTCGACGACGACGAGGGCGAAGCGACCGAGTAGCCCGCGGCCGCGCCCCGGCGGCGCGCCGTGCGTCCTCGCGCGTGCGCTGCCATCTTCGCGCGTCCATGGACCGCACCCTCGGCGACGAAGCCACGCTCGAGCGCATCGGACGCGCGCGCACCAGCGACGCCACGGCCCCGTGCGTGGAGGTGCTGCCGTTCCGCACGTTCGACGCGCTGCTCGGGGCGCGCGCGGTCGTGGGGGACGCGCCCTACCTCGTATTTCGCGACGGCGAGCAGCGCAGCGAGATCTCCTACACGGAGCTGATCGCCCGCGTCGCGGAGCGCGAGCGCACGCTGCGCGCGCTCGGCGTCACGCGCGGCAAACGCGTCGCCACCCTGTTCGTGAACGACCCCGAAGTCCCCATCACGTACTTCGCGGCGTGGTCGATCGGCGCGAGCGTGGTGCCGGTGAACCTCGGCGAGGACGACGAGCGCATCGCGTTCGTGCTGCGCAACTCCGAGGTCTGCGCCGCGCTCTACCTCCCCGAAGTGCGCGGCCGCGCCACGGCCCTGCGCGACGCCGCAGTGGGCGTGCGCTGGCACGACGTGAGCGAGCCGGCGCCCGCGGCCGAGCCGGCAGCCGCGCCGCCCGCCCCGCCGCAGCCCGAGGACGAGGCCCTGATCGTCTACACGTCGGGCACCACGGGCGCGCCGAAGGGCGTCGTCCTGACGCAACAGAACCTGCTCGTGGACGCCCACGCGCTCGCGCGCTGGCACGGTCTGCGCGAGCGCTCGCGCCTGATGTGCGTGCTGCCCACCCACCACGTGAACGGCATCCTCGTCACGCTGGTGACGCCGCTGCTCGCCGGCGGGAGCGTCGTGCTCGCGCGCAAGTTCCAGGCCAGCGCATTCTGGGAGACGGCGGCGCGCGAGGGCGTCGAGATCGTCTCGGTGGTGCCGACGCTGCTCGCGTTCCTGCTCGAGGACCCGCGCGGGCGCGAGGGCCACGACCTCGCGCGCTTCCGCCACTTCATCTGCGGCGCGGGCCCGCTGACCGTCGAGCTCGCGGCGCGCTTCGAGGACCGCTTCGGCTTCCGCGTGGTGCACGGCTACGGCCTCAGCGAGACGACTTGTTATTCGAGCATGCTGCCGATCGACCTCGACGAGGGCTCGCATCGCCACTGGATGCGCGAGCACGGCTTCCCCTCGATCGGCTCGCCCTTGCCGCCCAACGAGATGGCGATCCACGACCGCGACGGCAACGCGCTGCCCGAGGGCGAGCGCGGCGAGATCGTGATGCGCGGCGTCAACGTCATGCGCGGCTACTACCGCCGCCCCGAGGCCAACGACGAGACCTTCGCCCACGGCTGGTTCCGCAGCGGCGACGAGGGCTTCTTCCGGCGCGGCTCCGAGGGCCGCGACTACTTCTTCATCACCGGCCGCATCAAGGAGCTGATCATTCGCGGCGGCGTGAACCTCTCGCCGTTCGAGATCGACGAGGTGCTGAACGCGATCCCCGGCGTCGCACGCGGGCTCGCGGTGGGCTTCGAGAACCGCTGGTACGGCGAAGAGGTCGGCGCCTACGTGATGCTCGAGCCCGGAGCGACCCTCGACGAGGCGGCGGTCCTGCGCGCCTGTCGCGAGAAGCTGCCGTTCGGGAAGGCGCCGAAGGTGGTGGTGTTTGGGAGCGAGATCCCGGTGACGGCGACCGGGAAGTATCAGCGGGGGCGGCTCGTGCCCTTGTTTGGTGAGTTCAAGGACGTGCAGTATCGGGAGACGTCCAGGTAGGGCTCTCGTGCGGGCTCCGCCGCGTCGGCGGGCCGGGGCCGGCGGCTCCTCATGGCTCGCTGACGGCCCCTTTGGGGGGGCGTGTTCGGGCCCGGAGGAGAGGCGCGCCCTCCGAGATGCTTGCGCTGCCGGATGCACGGGGCCGAGCTGCGCTCGACTTCGGAGCCGCCGGCCCCGGCCCGCCGACGCGGCTCTTGCTCGGAGCGCGCGCGGGGTCTGCGTGGGATCGAGGGGGGGCGCGGATCGGCGGGCCCTTTGGGCCCGCCTCCCGCGCGCTGCGCGTGGTCAGGAGGTCGGTGGCCGAGCGGCCTTGTTTGCGAGCCAGCGGAGGTTGACCGCGTTGATGAGGGCGTGAGCGAGGGCGGGGGCGAGGAGGTCGCCGCTGTGGTCGAAGAGGAGGCCGAAGGCGAGGCCCGCGAGGGCGGCGCTCGCGGACCAGGCCCGGAGGCCTGGGCGCGGGTGGAAGTGAGCGAGGCCGAAGAGGAGGCTCGCGGGGATCCAGCCGACGCGGGGCTGGAGGGCGCCGCGGAAGAAGGCTTCCTCCGCGAGGCCGCTCGCGGCGGCGAGCACGAGCGTTTGGGGGAGCGTCAGGCCGGTGACGACCGCGGCGAGCTCGTCCGCGAGGCGCCGCCCCGCCGCGGAGTGCGCGGTCCAGATGCGGGAGCCGACGACCAGCGCGGCGCCGAGCGCGAGCCCGGCGGCGATCCGCGCCGCGAGGGGCCACGCCGCGGCGCCCTCGCCGACCCGCCACGGGCCGACGCCGTCCACCGCGAAGCGCCACCCCCACGCGGCTGCCAGGAGCGCCGCGTAGAAGCCGAGCGCGATTCGCACGAAGGCCTCGGGAGCCGGCGCCGCACGCGCGCGGGGCGACCCCAAGTCCGCGGATTCCTTGGCATCCCCCATTCGCGGTGGTTAGCCTCCACGCGGTTTCGTCGCCCTCTCGGGCCCCCCGATCGAAGGGCCTGCCCCCGCTTCCGAGGCGCCATGTCCGACCGAATTCCCATGACTCCGCGTGGCAAAGCCATGCTCGACGAGGAGCTGAAGCGCCTCAAGAGCAGCGACCGCCCGCGGATCGTGAAGGAGATCGAGATCGCCCGCGCCCACGGCGACATCTCGGAGAACGCCGAATACCACGCCGCCAAGGAGCGTCAGGGCCAGATCGAAGCGCGGATCCGGCTGCTCGAGGACCGGCTGGCGAGGGCGCAGGTGATCGACGGCCGCGGACAGAGCACGGCGAAGGTCAGCTTCGGGGCGACCGTCGTGCTCAGCGACGTCGATTCGGGGGACGAGGTCACGTACACGATCGTGGGCGAGGACGAGGCCGACATCGGGCGGGGCCTGATCTCCGTCACCTCCCCGGTCGCCCGCGCCATCATGGGCCGCGAGCGCGACGCCAGCGTCCGGGTGCAGGTGCCCAAGGGCACGCGCGAGTTCGAGATCCTCGAGATTCGCTTCGAGTTGGCCGTCGAGGTCGGGGCCTCGTAACGGGCGGGTCCGCCCGGGAGTCGCGTGTGCGATCTCTCCAGCTCAAGTTCAGCGCGCTCGTCGTCGCCTTGTTGGTGGTCGCGTGCGTCGTGCTCGCATGGATGGCGACGCGCCACGAGCGCGCCTCCGTCGAGGCCGAAATCGAGCGCTCGGCCGTCGCCCTCGCCAAGAACCTCGCTCAAGACGCCAAGGTCGCGCTGATCGAGGACGACCAGCTCGCGCTGCGCGCCCTGGTCCAGAACACGGGCACCGAGCGCGGCGTCGTGGCGGTGCAGCTCGTGAAGCGCGACGGGCGCGTCGCGGCGTCGCTCGAGCCCACGTTCGTGGGCATCCCCGCGACGCTCGCCGAGACGTACGAGAACGGCGTGTACCTTGAGCGCCGCGGCGACGTGCTCGCCGTGGCCGCGGAGATCACCTGGAGCGCGGACCGCATCGGCGAGGCCAAGCTCGAGGTCGACCTCGGGCGCCTCGTCGGCCCGATCCTGCGCGAGACGCGCACGCAGCTCGCCTGGGTCGCGGTGGGCGTCACCGCCTTCGGCGTGGTCGCGGGACTCGGCTTCGTCGCGCTGCTGGTCGGTCCGCTGCGCCGCTTGCGCGCCGGGGTCGAGCGCCTCGCCGCGGGCGACCTCGCAGTGCGGGTGCCCCCGACCTCGCGCGACGAGGTCGGCGAGCTGACCGCGGCCTTCAACGAGATGGGCGAGTCGCTCCAGCAGAAGGCCCGCATCCAGCAGGCCTTCGGCCGCTACGCGAGCGACTACGTGCTGCAGACGCTGCTCGAGAGCCCAGAGGGGGCCGATCTGCAGGGCGTCGAGCGGGACGTGACCGTGCTGTTCGCCGACATCCGCGGCTTCACTCGCCTCAGCGAGGGCCTCGAACCGGCCGACGTCGTGAAGCTTCTCAACGACGTGTTCCAACTCGTCAGCGACTGCATCCTTCGCCGCGGCGGCACGATCGACAAGTTCATCGGCGACTCGGTGATGGCCTACTTCGGGGCGCCCGTGCCGAGCGCGGATCACCCGATCGCGGCGGTGAGCGCGGCGGTCGACATCGTGCGCGCCGTCGAGGAGCGCAACGCGCGGCTCGCCCCCGGCGAGCACGTGATCGGCGTCGGCGTGGGCGTGCACACCGGCCCCGTGGTCGTGGGCAACATCGGTTCCGACCGCCGCACCGACTTCACGGCCATCGGCGACTCGGTGAACGTCGCCGCGCGGCTCGAGAAGATGGCGCGCGCCGGCGAGATCCTCGTTTCCGAGGCGGTGCAGCGCCGCGTGCGCGGGAGCCATCGCCTGCGCTTCGAAGGCGAGCGCCAGCTCTCGGGACGCCAGGAGCCCGTGCACGTCTACGCCGTCGAGCTGCGGGCCGGCGAGGCGGCGGCTTGAGGCGGCGCGCGCTTCGTCTCGCGCTGCCGGCGGGCGCGCTCGCCGCACTCGCGTGCACGACGCCGCTCGAGCAGGGCGAGCGCGCGTACCAGCGCGGCGACCGCGAGCAGGCGCTCGAGGCGTGGAGGGACATCGATTCCGCCGAGCTCGACTACGGCTCGGCGCAGGATCGCATCGAGGCCGTCTCCGAGGAGCGCGGCCAGCTCGTCTCCCGCTACCTGCAGCGGGCGCGCTACTTCGAGGAGCGCGGACGGCTCGCGGAGGCGCTGCTGGACTACCGCCTCGCGCTGCGCCTCGCGCCGCGCGACGCGGAGACGAAGGCGCACGTGCAGGATCTTTCGCGCCGCCTCGCGAAGGCGCGCGCCGAGGGGCTCGCCCTCTTCCGCACCGCGTTCGATCGCGACGACCTCGGGGCGGCGCGCGTGCACATCGCAAGCCTGCGCGTACTGGACGCCTTCTCGCCGGAGATCGCCGACGGACAGCGCCAGCTGGCCGAGGCGCTGTCCGCGCGCATCGACGCGATCGTGTCGCGCGGCAGCGACGACATCGAGTCCGGCGAGCTCGGCGCCGCCGAGGCGGCCTTCGAGTCGGTGCTCGACCTCGATCCGCAGAACGTGACCGCGCGCGGCAGCCTCGCCTACATCGCGCGACTGCGCGACGAGCGCTCGGCGTCCCGCGCCGCGACGGCGCCGAGCCCCGACCCCGCCGACGTCTCGCCGCCGCCGCCGCCGCGCTCGGCGCGGCCCCGCGAGATCGAGATCCGCGCGGAGGGCTACTTCCAGAACGCGCTCGCCGCCGAGGCGAGCGGCGACGCCTATCAGGCGATCCGCTACGACCGCGCCGCGCTCGACGCCGATCCCGGCCATGCCGGAGCGCGCAGCCATCTGGCGTCGCTGCGCCGTGCGCTCGCGCCCCAGGTGGGCACGCTGCTCGAGGCGGGCCGGCGCCACTACCAGCGCGAGGATCTGCGCGCGGCGCTCGACCAGTGGGAGCGCGTGCTGCTGATCGACCCGGCGAACGAAGAGGCGAAAGAGCACGCCGCCCGCGCGGAGAAGTTGCTCGAGCGCCTCGAGGAGCTGCGCGCCGCGCCGTTGCCGCCCGTCTCGGGGAAGCCGTGACGCTCGCGCGCGCCGCGCTCTCGCTCGTCGCCGGGCTCGCGCTCGGCTGCGCCACGTCGCTCGACCTCGGCGAGATGCGCGACAAGCTCGCGCCGCGCGGCCCCGAGCCCGCGCCCGAGCTGCGCGACGATCCGAACACCACGCTGTCGCGCGTCGAAGGCCTGCGCGCGCAGAACGGAGAGCTGCGCGCGATCCCGCTGCGCTGGGACGCGAGCCGCGAGCCCGAGGTCGCCGGCTACGTCGTCGAGCGCTCGCCGAACGCCGACGGGCCGTTCGTCTACATCGCGACGCTGGCCGACCGCTTCCAGACCGTCTACGTGGACCACGGCCGCGACCTCGCGCCGAAGCGCACGCTCGGCTTCGCCGGCGGCGGGCTCGGTCACGCGGACACCTACTACTACCGCGTGCGCCCGTTCGACGGCGCGGGCCGCGTCGGCGCCGCCGGCGCGCTCGTCGTCTCGGGCACCACCGCCGCGAAGCCGGCGCCCCCCGGCGGCGTGCAGGCCTACAGCCATCTGCCGCGCCGCGTCGCGCTGCGCTGGCTCCCCGCCGACGATCCCCACGTGACGGGCTACGTCGTCTCGCGCAGCCCGAGCCCGAGCGGCACCTACGCCGAGCTCGCGCGCCTCGAGGGCCGACACCAAACGGTGTACCTCGACCGCGACCTCCCGGACCTCGGCGTCTTCTACTACCGCATCGCCTCCGTCGACGCGGCCGGCGGCATCGGCGATCCGAGCGGTGCGGAGCGCGCGGTCACCAAGGGCGAGCCCCTCCAGCCCACGGGCCTGCGCATCGCGGCGCAGACCATCGGCGCCAACACGCTCGCCTGGGACGCGAACGTCGAGCCCGACCTGCGCGGCTATCGGCTGCTGCGACTGCGCGCGGGGGAGGACGAGCCGGAGCTCGTCGCCGAGCTCCCGGCGAGCGCGACGAGCGCGACCGACACGGCCATCGCGCCGGGCGAGACGATCACCTACCGCATCACCGCCTTCGACGGCGACGGACTCCGATCCGGCCCCTCCGACCCCGTGCAGATCGCCGGCATCGCCTACGACGTGCGCGCCGTCGCCACCGCCGCCGGGGTGCAACTCTCGTGGAGCCCCACGGCGCAGGCGGGCTTCCGCGAGACGCGCATCCTCCAAGGCGACGACGAAGTCGGCCGCGCCACGAGCGCCACCTTCCTGCACGCCGCAGGCGAGCGCGGCGACCGCTACCGCCTCGTCGGCATCCGCGCCGACGGCAGCGAGGCCCCGGAGTCGAAGGTCGTGGAGGCGGAGTAGGCATCCGCCACGAGCCGCCCAGCCGTGAAGGCGAGCGAAGCGTCGCGCCCGTGCCCGCGCAGCTCCGACCACCGCAACGCAAGGCGACCGAGCGAGCAAAGCTCGCTCAGTCGCCGCGCAGCGAGCCGTCATCTCCTCGCCGCCACGCGCGGCCCAGCCGTGAAGGCGAGCGAAGCGTCGCGCCCACGCACCACTCCACCCAACGCAAGGCGACCGAGCGAGCACAGCTCGCTCAGTCGCCGCGCAGCGAGCCGTCATCTCCTCGCCGCCACGAGCCGCCCAGCCGTGAAGGCGAGCGAAGCGTCGTAAGAACTGGCTCCCCGAGTAGGACTCGAACCTACGACCTGGCGGTTAACAGCCGCCTGCTCTACCAGCTGAGCTATCGGGGAATGAGGCGCGGCATTCTAGGCGGTCGCGATGCCGCTGCAATGAGCGCGGCGCGCGAAACAGGGGGCTCCGATGACTTCGCCCGCCGCGCCCGCCTCCGTCGCAGAGGCGGCCCGCCTGACACCAGTTCGTCACGAGACCGACGTGCTGGTCGTGGGCGGCGGGAGCGCGGGCGTCGCCGCCGCGGTGGCCGCGGCGCGCGCGGGTGCGCGGACTCTGCTGGTCGAGCGCACGGGCTCCCTCGGCGGCCTCGCGAGCGGGGGCCTGATCCTCTTGCTGCTCACCCTCGACGACGGCCGCGGGCGGCAAGTCGTGGGCGGCATCTGCCAGGAGGTGGTGGAGCGCCTCGCCGCGCGCGGCGCCGCCTACTTCCCGGACCGGGCGGAGTGGGGCAGCGCGGACCCCGCGCTCGTGGCGCGCGATAGGCGCTTCGGGCTCGTCTGGGGACACGGCCCCCACGTCGTCCGCTACTCGGTCGCCTACGACTGCGAGGAGATGAAGTTCGCGCTCGCGGAGCTCGCCCGGGAGGCCGGCGTGGAGCTGCTGCTACACGCCACCGGCTGCGAGCCGTGGCGCGAGGCGGGGCGCGTCGCCGGCGTGTTCTTCGAGTCGAAGGCCGGACGCTTCGCGATCCGTGCGCGCAGCGTCGTCGACGCGACCGGCGACGGCGACCTGTTCGCGCGGCTCGGCTGCGCCCACGAAACGGAGCGCGTGCTGCCCTGGCAATGGTTCGTGGTGGGCGGCGTCGCCGACGCGGACGGCGCCGCGCTGCGGGGCCGCGGCTTCCGCACGATCGGCGACGGGCGCGTGCTGATGCCGTGGGGCGCGACCGAGAAGATCTCGCGCACGATCGACGCGACTTCGCCCGAGGACCTGACCTACGCCGAGCTCGAATGCCGGCGCCGCGTGATGGGCGAGCTCGGTCGGCTGCGCAAGGAAGACCCGGCGTTCGCCGGCGCGCACCTGTGCCGCGTCGCCGACCCGATCGGGATCACCGAGAGCCGCCGCCTCCTCGGCCGCCGCGTGCTCGGCCGCGACGACGAGGGCCGCACCTTCGACGACGCCGTCGCGCTCACCGGCAACTGGACGAAGTACGGCGCGCTCTACGCCATCCCCTACGGCTGCCTGCTCGCCCAGGAAGCCCCGAACCTGCTCGTCGCCGGCCGCTGCATCTCCGTGGACCACCGCGTCCACCACGCGACCAAAGAGATCCCCGCCTGCTTCGCGACCGGCCAAGCCGCCGGCGCCGCCGCCGCCCTCTCCCTCCGCGCCGCCTGCGACCCCGCCACCCTCGACGTCCCCACCCTGCGCGCCCACTTGTTAGGCACCGGCGCCATCCTCTCCTGACGCCCCCCCGCCCCTCTCTCCCCTCCCGCGGGCGAGTCTTCGAAGCCCGCTCTTCCTCCTGCGGGCGAGTCCTCGACGCCCGCTCTTCCTCTTGCGGGCGAGTCTTCGAAGCCCGCTCCCCGCCGCCCGAGCGGAGCGCAGCGCAGCGGGTGCGGGCGCCCCGCTGGCAAGCCGCGCGACCCGAAGCCGTACTTCCCGTACGGCGAGGGGAGCGCAACGCCGCCAGCGGGGATGCCGGCGCCCGCTGCGCTAGTGGGGATTCATGCCGCCGTGGATGGTGTACTGCGAGCCGTTGATGAACTTCGCGTCGTCGCTGCCGAGGAACGCGATCAGCGCGGCGATCTCGTCGGCCTCGGCGTAGCGGCCGAGGGGGATGCGCTCGCTGATCGACTTCTTCACGATCTCGGCCGACGCGGGGTTGCCGCCGAGGCCGGCTTCGAGCGAGCGCATCATGCGCGTCTCGACCGGCGACGGGCACACCGAGTTGACGCGGATGTTGTGCGGCCCGAGGCCGAGGGCGGCCGAGCGCGTGATGCCGATGACGGCGTGCTTGCTCGCGACGTAGGCGGAGATGTTCGCCTCGCCCTGCAGGCCCGCGACCGAGGCGAGGTTCACGATCGAGCCGCCGCCCCGGCGGCGCAGCGCGGGCGCCGCATGCTTCACGCCGAGGAACACGCCGCGCACGTTCACGGCGAGCACCTTGTCGAAGGCCTCGACGGGGTACTCCTCGATCGGGCACACGACGCCCTCGATGCCCGCGTTGTTGACGAGGAAGTCGAGGCCGCCGAAGCGCGCGACCGCGGTTTCCACCATGCGCTTCACGTCGTCCTCGCGGCTCACGTCCACGGGCAGCGTCTCGACGCGCGCGGCGCCCTTGGCGGCCTGCGCGGACTCGTCGAGGCCGGGGCCTGCGAGGTCGGTGAGCAGGAGGCTCGCGCCTTCCGACGCGAGCCGCTTGGCGGTGGCGCGGCCGATGCCGCCCGACGCGCCGGTGACGATGACGACCTTGCCTGCGTAACGAGACATCGCGCGACCCTCCGATCGCCGAGCGGGAGTGCTCGGCGCCGGGACGAGCTTGGCGCGAAAGGCGGCCGCGTGGCCAGCCCGGGTGCGAGCGCCGGAACGCCTACGCGCTCGGGCGGCGCAGCTCCTTGGCCTCGCGGCGGGCGAAGTGGCGGCGCGGGCGGTTGATCAGCGCCTCTTCCGACACCTGGGCAGGCGGCTGGACCGCCTCGCCGGCGGCGCACGCCAGCCGGCAGTACCAGGCGTCTCCCACGCGCACGGAGGCGAGGTCGAGCGTCGCGCGGCAGCGCGTGCAGGAGCCGGTCGCGGATCGCTTGTCGCTCACGTGGTTCCCCCAGAGTTCTCGGCGGCGGCGGACAGTATCACCGCGATCTCGCCGGGCTAGAGTGCACGGCGTGTCCGCCTCGACCCGCTTCACGCTGCGCCTCGCGAAGTCCGACTTCAAGTTCGCGGCCGCGCACTTCACCTGGTTCGCGGACGGCAGCGCCGAGCGCCTGCACGGGCACAACTACCGCGTGAGCGTGGCGGTGAGCGGCGAGCGCCTCGCCGCCGATGGGATGCTGGTGGAGGCGCGCCTCGTGAAGGACGAGGTGCGCAAACTGTGCGCCGCCCTCGACGAGCGCGTGCTCCTGCCCGAGCCCGGCGCCGCCGTGGCGATCGCGGCCCACGGCGCCGAGGTCGAGGCGCGCGTCGCCGGGCGCACGTACCGCTTTCCGGAGGGCGACGTGGTGCGCCTCCCGCTGCCGAACGTCACGGTCGAGGGCCTCGCGCTCCACGTCTGGCGCGAGCTCGCGCGGGCGCTCGCGCGGCTGCCGCTCGACTCGCTCGCGGTCGAGATCGCGGAGAGCGACGGCCAGAGCGCCCAGGTCGAGGCGAAGCTCTAGCTAGAGCTAGAGCAGGCGCTCCCACTTCTCCGGCGCGTCGGGCACGCCTGCGCAGCCCCACAGCTCGCCGGTCTCCGGCGTCATCACGCTGGCGGCGTTCGTGCTGATGCCGTCGAAGTCCTGGCGGCAGATCGCGAGCGCACCGCCGGCCGGATCGGCATAACAAGCGCGCAGGAAGTCCGCGTCGATGCGCCCCGCGCGCTCGGCGAGCAGTGCGCGCATGCGCGTGAGCCGCGCCTCGGAGGACTTGCGCGGCGTATCGGCCTCGAGCGCGAGGTGCGCCGGCACCTGGCAGTGATTCGTGTGCACGTGGGCGCCGGACGCGACGTCGAAGCGGTGGGCGAGCTTCCCCGTGCACTCGACGACCGCGCCGGCGCCGGCGCGATCGAGGGCGAGGTAGCTGTGCGCGCCGGCGCGCGGCGCCTCGGCGATCACGCGCGCCGCAGCGACCGCGCTGCGCTCCTCGAGCGCCCGGTGGATCAACCCGAGGTACGGCACGCCGACGCCCGCGTCGCGCGTACGCAGATTGGTCGTGCCGAGGGCGAGTCCGTGCTCGTTGAGACTCATCAGGGACTGGCAGCCGACCGTCGTGAGCGACCAGGTGCGCGGCCCTTCCGCCGGCCGGCGCGCCACGAACACGACGAACGGCGCGTTGTCGCTCGCGAGATCCCAGCTCTGCGCGAGGCGCGGGCGGCCGTCCGCCGCCCAGTCGCGCTGCACGATCACGGCCGTACAGCCCTCCGCGCCCACTTCGCTGCGCTCGCCCCAGGCGAGCCCGTCCCGCAGGTCCGTGAGCCCGTTCATGGCGAGCACCTGCGCGGGGGTGAGCTGCGCGCCCCGCGCGATCCCGCGCAGCTCCGCCGTGCCGCGCGGATCGAAGCGCTCGCTCGCCGCGAGACACGCCGTCGCGAGGCGCAGGAGGTCGGCCTCGCTCGTCGCGCGGCCGCCGTACTGCGTGGCCTGGCGCAGCGCGTTCTCGACGCGGATCGCGTAGAGGCGCGCGACCTCGGCGCGGAACGCCTCGCCGAAGGCTTCGCCCATCGCCGCGTGGGTGCCGGCCAGCTCGATGCGACGCATGGGAGCCTCCTCGTTCGCGTGGATCGACCCGACGCGGGCTCGGCGGGAGCATCGCAGCCCGGGCGCGTCGCGCGAGCCGCCGCGCCCCTCGCCGCGCGCGCCCCGCCCCTACACTGCGGCGCCCCTTTGCCGTTGGAGACGCGTGCCCCTCGCCGCATCAGAGCCCACCCCCGCCGCCGCGCCGGCACCGCGCGCCGCCCACGAGCTCGGCGCGCGCGAGCTCGCGCGCCTC
>CAZCTH010000124.1:0-15001 GCA_964501435.1 uncultured Spirochaetales bacterium
GAGATCGCCGCCGAGCGCCGGCGCCTGGGCCAGCTCTTCGCGCGCCGCGAGCAGCTCGCGCGCGGCGGCGCGCGCGTGATCGCGGGCGTCGACGAAGTGGGCGTCGGCCCGCTCGCGGGTCCGGTCGTGGCGTGCGCCGTGGTGTTCGCCGAGAAGCCCTGGCTGCCGGGGCTCGGCGACTCGAAGCAGCTCACGCGGCCGCAGCGCGAGCGCCTCGACGGCGAGATCCGCAGGCAGGCGTGCGCGATCGGCCTCGCCGAGGTGTGGCCCGCGGAGATCGATCGCCTGAACGTCTACCGCGCCGCGCTCGACGCGATGCGCCGCGCCGTGCTCGCGCTCGGCGTCGTCCCCGATCACCTGCTCGTGGACGCGCGCATCGTGCCGGGCGTCCACGCGGCGCAGACGCCGCTCGTCGGCGGCGACGCGCGCGACGGCTCGATCGCCGCTGCCTCGATCGTCGCGAAGGTGTACCGCGACGCGCTGATGGCGCGCCTCGACGCCGAGCATCCGGGCTACGGCTTCGCGCGGCACAAGGGCTACGGCACCGCCGAGCACCTCGCCGCGCTGCGCCGGCTCGGCCCGACGCCGCTGCACCGACGCAGCTTCGCGCCCGTCGCCCAGCTCGCGCTGCTCTGACCGCTCGGCGGCGTCGCGCCGCGCGTTCCTCTCTCACCCACCCGGGAGCCTCACCGTGCGCCTCTCCACCACGCCCGAGGATTTCGTCGTCGACGAGATCCCGCTGTTCGCGCCGAGCGGCGAGGGCGGCCACACCTTCGTGCGCATCGAGAAGCGCGGTCGCACGACCGAGGAGGTGGCGCGCATGCTCGCGCGCCTCGCGGACGTGCCGCACGCGGAGATCGGCTACGCCGGGCGCAAGGACAAGCACGCCGTCGCGCGCCAGTGGTTCTCGGTGCCGGGCCTCGCGCCCGAGGCGGCGCTCGCGTTCGAGACGGAGGGCGTGCGCCCGCTCGAGGCCGTGCGGCACGGGCAGCGCCTGCGCACGGCGCAGCTGCGCGGGAACCGCTTCGAGCTCGTGGTGCGCGAGCTGACGGACGCGCAGCTCGCCGGCGCGCCCGCGGCGGCCGAGCGCATCCGCACCCGCGGCATGCCTAACAAGTTCGGTGCGCAGCGCTTCGGCCGCGACGGCGACAACGCGGAGCGCGCGCGGGCGCTGCTCGCCGGCGGCGACCCGGGCCGGGACCGCCGCGCCGCGCGCTTCCTGCTCTCGGCGCTCCAGGCCGAGGTCTTCAACGCCTTCCTCGCCGCGCGCCCGCTGCCGCTCGATGCGCTCGAGGTGGGCGAGGTCGCGACGATCCACGCGTCCGGCGGCTCGTTCGTGGTCGAGGACCTCGCGCGCGAGGCGCCGCGCGCGGCGGCCTTCGAGATCAGCGCCAGCGGCCCGATCTTCGGGACGAAGCTGCTCGCGCCGCGCGGCGCGCCGGCCGAGCGCGAGGCCGACGCGCTGCGCGCGGCGGGCATCCCCGAGCGCATCGTGCCCCCGCGCGGGATCAAGCTGCGCGGCGCCCGGCGACCGGTCCGCGTGCCCATCCCGGATCTGGCCATCGCGGACGCTGGCCCGGGCGCGCTGCGCATCGCCTTCGCGCTGCCGGCCGGCAGCTACGCCACGGTGCTCGCCGAAGCCCTCTTTACGGAGGGCGAGGGCCGGGCGTAAGGTCTCGCACCCGTCCGCGACCGTCGTCGCCGCGCCTGGCACAGGAGCCCATCGATGCGCATTGCAGCAAACGTCACCGAATTGATCGGCCGCACGCCCCTCGTCCGCCTGAACAAGGTGACGGCCGGCGTCTCCACGAACATCGTCGCCAAGCTCGAGAGCCAGAACCCCGCCGACAGCGTGAAGGACCGCATCGGCCTCGCGATGATCGAGTCCGCGGAGCGCGCCGGCCTGATCACGCCCGGCAAGACCACGATCGTCGAGCCGACCAGCGGCAACACCGGCATCGCGCTCTCGTTCGTGGCCGCGGTGAAGGGCTATCAGTGCATCCTCACCATGCCCGAGAGCATGAGCCTCGAGCGTCGCATCACGCTGCGCGCGTTCGGCGCGAAGCTGGTGCTCACGGATCCCGCGAAGGGCATGAACGGCGCGATCGCGAAGGCGAACGAGATCGCCGCGCGCATCCCCAACAGCTACATCCCGCAGCAGTTCATGAACCCGGCGAACCCGGAAGTGCATCGCCGCACCACCGCCGAAGAGATCTGGGCGGACACCGACGGCCAGGTCGACGCGCTCGTCGCCGGCGTCGGCACCGGCGGGACGATCACCGGCGTCGCGCAGGTGGTGAAGTCGCGGCGCCCGGGCTTCCAGGCCGTGGCGGTCGAGCCGACGGACAGCCCCGTGCTCTCGGGCGGCGCGCCGGGCAAGCACAAGATCCAGGGCATCGGCGCGGGCTTCAAGCCCGACGTGCTCGACATGAAGCTGATCGACCAGGTCATTACGGTCGGCAACGACGAGGCCTTCGACATGGCGCGCCGGCTCGCGCGCGAGGAAGGCATCTTCTGCGGGATCTCGTCGGGCGCGAACGTCTCCGCCGCGATCAAGTACGCGAAGCAGCCCGGTAACCAGAGCAAGCTCGTGGTCGTCATCATCCCGAGCTTCGGCGAGCGGTACCTGAACACCGATCTGATGGCGCCGTACCGCTACGAGGGGAGCGACGAGGTCTAGGAGGCCGCGCGCGTGAAGGGAGAGTCGGGATCGAACGGAGTCGCGGCCCACGGCCCGGAGGCCGGGGTGGACCGCAAGGCGCAGCAGCGCCAGAAGATCCTCGACGCTGCGCGTCAGGTCTTCTTCCGGGACGGCTTCGTGGCCGCGAACCTCGACGAGGTCGCCGCGATCGCCGGCGTCGCGAAGGGCACGCTCTACCGGTACTTCGCCAACAAGGCCGACCTGTACGTCGCGCTGCTCGCAGACAACGGCGACGTGTTCGTCGCGAAGATGCGCGAGGTCGCGGGCACCGCCGGCAGCGCGAGCGACCGCATCCGCGCCCTCGGCAGGTTTTACTTCGGGCATTGGGCGAAGAATCGCGACTACTTCCAGATCTTCTGGGCGCTCGACAACCAGGGCCTGATCGGAGTGCTGCCGCCAGCGCTCGTCGGGCAGGTGACGGCGCTCTGGGAGAGCTGCCTGCGCATCCTCGCCGACGTGATCGAGGACGGCGTCGCGCAGAAGGAGTTCGGCCGCTGCGATGCGTGGGAGGTCGCGAACCTGCTCTGGACCGTCTCGAACGGGCTCATCCAGACCGAGCACGTGATGCCGCGCAAGGAACTGCGCCACAAGCCGCTCGACGTGATGTTCGACGATGGCGTGGAGTTGTTTTTGCGGGGTCTTGCGCGGGGGGTGTGAGCTTCGACGGGGGGCTGCGCCGTGCGGCGCGCCATCGTCGAACTTTCCTTGTTTACTTCGCTCCGCCGCTCGAAGACTCGCGGCTGCGCTGCGCGCTTCGCTTGCGTGGGTGGGGGCGGAGGTGCGGGTGGGGAACACCGAGGTCGTTCAACCTTGGAGGCAGCGCGCCAAGGGCGTGATGAGCGTCCCAGCGCTCGCCTTGGCGCGTGGGCGCGCGAGCGCGTGGGCCGGGGCGGAACGGACGACTCGGGCGGGGGTAGCGGCTAGCGTGTCGGGGTGCCTCGACTCGTCGTCATCGATGCGGCCAACGCTCTGTATCGGGCGTTCTTTGCGTTGCCGCCGCTGCGCAGTCCGGGGGGCGCGCCGACGGGGGCGGTGTTCGGGTTCGCGAACATGTTGCGCAAGCTCGTGCGCGAGGAGAAGCCCGACGCGATCGCGGTGGCGATGGATCCGCGCGGCGGGAGCTTCCGACGCGAGCTGTTCCCCGCGTACAAGGCGACGCGCGACGCGCAGCCCGAGGACCTGAGCGCGCAGCTGCCCGTGGCGCGCGAGCTGATCGACGCGTGGAAGCTGCCCGTGCTCGAGGTGCCCGGCTTCGAGGCCGACGACGTGATCGCGACCCTCGCGAAGACGGCGCCGCCGGGCTGGGAAGTGCTGATCGTGTCTTCGGACAAGGACCTCATGCAGCTCGTCGGCGGGCGCGTCGTGCTGCTCGACTCGATGAAGGACAAGCGCATCGGCCCCGCCGAGGTGGTGGAGCGCTTCGGCGTTCCGCCGGAGCAACTCCTCGACGTGCGCGCGCTGGTGGGCGACCCGTCGGACAACATCCCCGGGGTGAAGGGCATCGGCGAGAAGGGTGCGGCGGCGCTGATCACCGAGTACGGCACCCTCGAAGCGCTGCTCGAGCGCGCCGCCGACGTGAAGGCGAAGAAGGCGCGCGAGGCGCTGCTCGCGCAGGCGGACGCCGCGCGGCTCTCGAAGAAGCTCGCGACGCTGCGCGACGACGTGCCGCTGCCGGTGGGCGTGGACGCGCTCGCCCCGCACGCGCCCGACCGCGCCGCGCTGCGCGAGCTGTACAAGCGCCTCGGCTTCTCGCGGCTCGTCGAGGATCTCGATGCGGAGGCGAACGCGCCCGCTCGCGAACCCGCCCGGGGTCTGACCCCTTCCGGGTTCGACGCGCCGAAAGCGTCCGGAAGCGTCGCGTGCGAGGTCGTGCGCGACGGCGCGGCGGTGCGCGCGGCGCTGGGCGCCCTGGCGGCGGCCGAGCGCGTCGCGGTGGTGCTCGTCGGCGACGACGAGCCGGGCGGCCTGCCGAGCGTGCCCGCCGGCATCGCGCTCGCCGGCGAAGACGCGCGCGCGTTCTATCTGCCGCTCACCCACGACCTGCTCGGCGGCGTGCAGCTCGCGTGGAGCGAGGTGTGCGCGGAGGCGTTCGGCCTGTTCGCCGGGCCCGCCGCGCGGCCGTGGATCGCGACGGACACCAAGCGCGTGCTGTCGCTGCTCGCGGAGGCCGGCTGCGAGGCACGGCTGCCGGCGCTCGACCTTCAGCTCGCGGCGTTCCTGCTCGACCCCGCCGGCGCCAGCACGACGCAGTCGCTCGCTCACCAGCTGCTCGGCCGCGAGCTCCGCACGTTCGAGGAGCTGGCGGGCCGCGGCGCGAAGGCGCGCGCGGCGAGCACGCTCGCCGCCGAGGAGGCCGGCGCGTGGGCGGCCGAGGAAGCGTGCGCGCTGCTCGCGCTCGCGCCTCGCCTCGAGCAGCGCCTCGCCGCCGACGCCCTCGATCCGCTGCTGCGCGACGTCGAGCTGCCGCTCACCGCGGTGCTCTCGGCGATGGAGCGCGCCGGCGTGCGCGTCGACGAGGCGAAGCTCGCGGCGCTCTCGCAGGAATACGAGAAGGAACTCGCGCGCATCGAGGGCGAGATCTACGCGCTCGCTGGCGAGCGCTTCCAGATCAACTCGCCGAAGCAGCTCGCGACCGTGCTGTTCGAGAAGCTGAAGTTGCCCGCGGTGAAGAAGACCAAGACGGGGCTCTCCACCGACGAGAGCGTGCTCGAGCAGCTCGGCGCGCACCACGCGCTGCCCGCCGCGATCCTCGGCTGGCGGCGGCTCGCGAAGCTGAAGAGCACCTACGTCGACGCGCTGCCGCCGCTCGTGAACGCGCGCACCGGACGCATCCATCCGAGGTTCAACCAGACGGGCGCCGCGACGGGGCGGCTCTCGTCCACGCACCCGAACGTGCAGAACATCCCCATCCGCAGCGAAGAGGGCATCCGCATCCGCGAAGCGTTCGTGCCGGCGGAGGGCATGCGGCTCTTGTCGGCGGACTATTCGCAAGTGGAGCTGCGCATCGTCGCCCACTACTCCGGCGACGAGAGCCTGATCGACGCGTTCGCGAAGGGCGAGGACGTCCACCGCCGCACCGCTGCGGAGGTCGCGGGCATCGAGCCGAGCGAAGTCAGCGCGGACCAGCGCGCCCACGCGAAGGCGATCAACTTCGGGATCATCTACGGCTCGTCCGCGTTCGGCATCGCCAACCAGCTCGGGATCGCGCAGGCCGAGGCGCAGGCCACCATCGACCGCTACTTCGCGCGGTACCAGGGCGTGCGCCGCTTCCTCGACGAGACGGTCGCGGCGGCGAGCGAGGCGGGTTACGTGCGGACGCTGCTCGGGCGGCGCCGCTACTTGCCCGACCTGCGCTCGCGCAATCGCGCGCTGCGCCAGGCGGCCGAGCGCATGGCGGTGAACACCGTCATCCAGGGCACCGCCGCCGACCTCATCAAGAAGGCGATGGTCGAGGTGCAGGCCGCCCTGCGCGACGCCGGGCTGCGCGCGCGCATGCTGCTGCAGGTGCACGACGAGCTCGTGTTCGAGGCGCCCGAGGCGGAGCTCGCGGCGCTCACGCGCCTCGTCAAATCGCGCATGGAGGGCGTCTACGCGCTCTCCGTGCCGCTCGTCGCCGACGTCGGGACCGGCAAGAACTGGCGGGAAGCGCACTGATGCGGCAACGGGGCGGCAGCCCGCCGGCAAGCTTCCCGAATCGGGGTCTGACCCCGATTCGGGGAAAAGCCCTTCGGGGGGAGACCCCGAGCCGGGGCGGTGAATGCGGCGCGCGCGCGGGGCGTCTCAGCCGGGCGAAACCGGAGAACGAGGCGTGGCGACTCCAACTCGCGCGGGGCGCGGGGTGACGACGACCGCGGGCCCCACCGACGACGAGGTGATCGACGCGATTCGCGCCGGTGACCGCAATGCGTTCCGCGTGCTGGTCGAGCGCTATCAGGCGCGCGCCTTCCGGCTCGCGCTGCGCATCCTGCGCGACGAGGACGCGGCACGCGACGCCGTCCAGGACGCCTTCGTGAAGGCCTATAACAACCTCGGAAAGTTCGAGCGGCGCTCCGCGTTCTTCACCTGGCTCTACCGCCTCGTGAAGAACCAGTGCCTCGACGTGCTCCGCCGCGACCGCTCGAGCCGCACCGTCGAGTGGGAGGAGGGCTCGCTCGCCGAGGCCGAGGCCTCCGCCGACGCGACCCCGGAGGTGGACGGCGTGTCCTTTGGCCCCGCTACCGAGGCGTTGCGCAAGCAGCTGCGCGAGAAGATCGACGCCGCCATCGCGCGGCTGCCTGAAGGCGCCCGCGAGACCCTGATCCTGCGCGAAGTCGAGGGCCTCTCCTACCAGGAGATCGCCGAAGCGCAGGGAATCCCCAAGGGCACCGTGATGAGCCGGCTTTTTTACGCCCGACGCCAGATGCAGGCGTTCTTGATTGAATCCGGAGCGGTGGACCCTGCGTCAGTCAGGGCAGAAGCGATGGAACCGGCAGGAGAGAGCGAATGATGAGCGAGCGACTCGTCAAAGACCTCCACGCCTACCACGACGGGGAGCTCAGCGGCCTGCGCCGCTGGTGGGTGGAGCGCCGCATCGCGGCGAGCCCCGCCGCGCAGGCGGAGCTGGCGCGGCTGCGCGAGCTGGGCGCGGCCCTGCGCGCACAGGCGGAGCAGACGCCGGCGCCGGATCTCTGGAGCGCGATCGTGCTGCAGCTTCCCCCCGCGGCGCCGGCAGCGGCCCCCGCGCGCGAGGAGGGGTTCGGCTTCACGCTCCCGAAGTGGGCGGGAATGGTCGTCGCAGCCGGCGCCGTGGCGGTCGCGTTCCTCGTGATGCCGGGCGGCGCACCGACGCCGACCCCGCTGCCACCCGCGGTGCGAGACTCCGCGGTGCAGCTGCTCGACACCGGCCGGCGGCCGGCGGTGATCCTCCAGGACGACGCAGAGGCGACGATCATCCTGCTGCTCCCGAAGCAGAAGGTCGCCGTCGAGGAGACGCACGATGTGGTGGGCTGAGGCGAAGCGGTGGTTTCTCGCCGGCGCGTGCGCGCTGGCCCTCGGCAGCGGCGCGACCGGCGCTTCGGCGCAGGAGCAGTTCGCGCCGTCGCTCGCGGCCGAGGCGTCCCCGCGCAAGCAGCCGGCGCGCTTCGAGGTGACCGTGCTGCGCGCCGAGCTCGCGAAGGGCGCGATCGACGCCGACGCGGCCCGCCTCCATCAGCTGCTCGCGAAGCGCGGGCTCTCGTACGGCACGCTGCGCGTCGTCGGGCGCGAACGCGCCGCGCTCATGCTCGGCGAGATCGGCGCGATCGCGACGCCCACCGGCAAGGAGTACCGCTTCCGTCCGCTCGACCGCGGCGATTCGGGCTTCCTCGTGGCGGTCGACTGGGGCTCGACGCGCGGCGACTTCCGCATGGAGCCGGGCGTCCCGCTCTTCCTCGGCGGCCAGCCCAAGGACGGCGGCCAGATCTGGGTGGTGCTCGAGCTGCGCTGAGGCGCGCTCAGCGCTCAGGGCTGGATCCGCTGCGCGCGCCAAGGGCCGTCCGCGCGCTCGCGTACCCACAGCGCGCGGTCGTGCAGGCGTCCGGGCCGCGAGTGCCACAGCTCGACGCGCTCCGCGCGGATGCGGTAGCCGCCCCAGTGCGGCGGGCGCGGCACTGCGGCCTCCGCGTCTCCCGGGCGCACGCCGAAGCGCTCGCCGACGCGCGCGTACGCGGCCTCGAGCGCGGCGCGCGACGCGACGGGCTCGCTCTGCGCGCTCGCCCACGCGCCGAGGCGCGAATCCAGCGGGCGCGTCGCGAAGTAGGCGTCGGCCTCGGCGTCGCTCGTCTCCTCGACCGGGCCGCCGATCCGCATCTGCCGCTGCTGCGGCCCGAACAGGAACGCCGCCGACGCCTGGGCGTGCGCAGCGAGCGCGCGCCCCTTCGGGCTGCGCCGGTTGGTGTAGAAGACGAGGCAGCCGGTCTCCGGCTCGAGCGCCTTGCACAGCACGAAGCGCACCTCCGGAAGCCCCGCCGCGTCCACCGTCGCGAGGGCGATCGCGTGGGGGTCGATCTGCTGGCGCGCCGCGAAGGCCTCGTTCAGCCAGGCGACGGCGATCGGGAACGGGTCGGCGGGTAGGGGATCCTCGGAGAGCCAGGCGTCGGGCCAATCGCGCATGCGCCGAGGCTATCGCGCGAAACCGCGGCCGTGCGCTCGTCCGAGTTGCGGTTCGAGCGCAATCGAGCGCACCCTTGCAGCGCAACCCGCCAAGCGGATCAGCTGCGACGCGCAGCGTCGCCGGCTGCATCCGCAAAGCACGATCTTCGCCCCCACCGGGTTCCAGCCCGCGCTCGCCCACACGCCCCGAACTCTTGCCCGCTAGGAGCACCCCATGCGCTTCGGAGTTTTCTACGAGCACCAACTCCCCCGCCCGTGGAGCGAGGGCCTCGAGCACAAGCTGTTCCAGGACGCGCTGACCCAGGTCGAGCTGGCCGACCGGCTCGGCTTCGACACGGCCTGGGAAGTCGAGCACCACTTCCTCGAGGAGTACTCGCACTCGTCCGCCCCCGAGGTCTTTCTCGCGGCCGCCAGCCAGCGCACGAAAAACATCCGGCTCGGCCACGGCATCGTGCTGATGCCGCCCGGTTACTCGCACCCGGCGAAGATCGCCTCGCGCATCGCGACGCTCGATCTCGTCTCGAACGGGCGCGTCGAGTTCGGCACCGGCGAGTCGGCGTCGCGCCTCGAGCTCGAAGGCTTCGGCGTGCCCTTCGGCGAGAAGAAGGCGATGTGGCGCGAGGCGACCGAGCAGGTCTGCAACATGCTCGCGATGAATCCGTACCCCGGTTTCCAGGGCAAGTACTTCGAGATGCCCGCGCGCAACGTCGTGCCGAAGCCGCTGCAGCGGCCGCACCCGCCGCTCTGGGTCGCGTGCTCGAATCGCGGCACGATCCTCGAGGCCGCGCGGCTCGGCATCGGCGCGCTCACCTTCGCCTTCATCGACGAGGACGAGGCGCGGCAGTGGGTGAAGGACTACTACGACACGTTCAAGCGCGAGTGCGTGCCGATCGGTCACGCGGTGAACCCCAACATCGCCATGGTGTCGGGCTTCTCGGTGCACCCGGACCGCGCGGAGGCGGAGCGGCGCGGGCTCGAGGGCTTCAAGTTCTTCGGCTTCGCGCTCGGCCACCACTACGCGTTCGGCGAGCAGCGCGTCGGCCGCACCGACATCTGGCGCAATTTCCAGGCCTTCCGCGACCAGTTCCCTGGCCCCGAGGGCCGCTCGATCGGCACGCCCGACGAGGTGCGCGCGCGCCTGCGCAAGATGGAGGACGCCGGCGTCGACCAGGTCGTGTTCATCCAGCAGGCCGGCCGCAACCAGCACGAGCACATCTGCGAGAGCCTCGAGCTGTTCGCGAAGGACGTCATGCCCGAGTTCGCCGCACGCCGCGCCGAGCGCGAGCGCCGCAAGGCGGAGGAGCTCGCGCCGTACGTCGCGGCGGCGATGCAGCGCAAGCAATGGATGCAGCCGCTCGCGGAGGGCGACATCCCGGTCGTGAAGGCGTACGGCCGCGCGGACGCGCAGCGCGTGCCGGGCGTCGAGAGTCGCTAGAGCGGGCGTCTCACGCCCAGCCCGATCGCGCCGCTGCCGGCACGAACCGCGCCATTTCGCTTGCCGCCCTAGGGCCAGGCTGATAGTCCTGCCTCGAAAGGGGACTCCATGACGACTCGGCGACGCTCCCTCGTGGCCCTCGGGCTCCTCGTGGCCTCCGTCTTCGCGACCTCGGGCCGCGCGAGCGCGGAGAGCCGCTTCTCCGGAATCGCGCAGCTCGACGTCACCAACGCCTACTACTTCCGCGGCATCCTGAACGAGAAGGACGGCCTCGTCGCACAGCCCTGGGGCGAGGTCTACGCGAACCTCTACTCGTCGGAAGACGGCCTGATCCGCGACGTCACCGCGGGCTTCGGCGTCTGGCTCAGCATCCACAGCGAGGAGACCCTCGCGACGAACGGTCCCGAGTCGATCTACGAGGCCGACTACTACCCGCTCGTGTCGGTGGACCTCGCCGGCGGCTTCAACCTGCTCACGACGTACTACTTCTACGACAGCCCGAACGGCGCGTGGGACGAGGCCGTCCAGGAGCTGAACTTCAAGCTCTCGTACGACGACAGCGAAGCGCTCGGCCTGGCGCCGTGGGTGAACGTCGCGATCGAGACGTTCAGCACCTCGCTCGGCGGAAACTCGGGCACCGGCGTGCAGTTCGGCATCGGGCCGACGCTCTACGAGGCGGACGCCTTCTCGATCGACGCGTCGCTCGAGGTCGGCATCACGCTCGACGATTACTACGAGGGCGTCGACGCGAAGGAGAACACCTTCGGCTACGCCAGCGTCGGCGTCGGCGTCGGCGTCCCGATCACCGACACGTGGTCGACCAGCGTCGGCTTCAAGTACTTCTTGTTCGGCGACGATCTCGAAACCGTGAACGGCGGCGACGGGGGCCAGGCCGTGGGCATGCTCAGCCTCACCGCGGAGTTCTGACGCTCAGGCCTCCGGTGTGAGCAGGCGGGCGGCGTCCGGCTCCCAGTACGCCCAGAGCGGGGCGCCGGCGCGGGCTTCCTTGACGGGGCGGTCGGTTTCGATGTGGGCGACGAGCTCGTCGCCGGCGGCGGTGGTGATCGCGCAGCGCTGCACGGCGCCCTGGAAGATCAAGTCGGTGCAGGTGACCGGCATCGCGCTGACGTTTCCACTCGGCTCGGCACTGCAGACTTCGAGGCGCTCGGGCCGCACCATCAGCAGCCCCGCGGAGCCCGCCGCGAAGCTGCGCCCGCGCGACGGCACTTCGGCGCGGCGGCCGCCGGGCAGTGCGATCGCGACGCTCGCGCCGTTCGCGCGCTCGACCGTGACGGGCAGCAGGTTCGCGTGGCCGATGAAGCGCGCGACGAAGGCCGTCTCGGGCTCCTCGTAGATGCCCTCGGGCGTGCCGACCTGCTCGAGCTTGCCCGCACGCATCACCGCGATGCGGTCGGACATCGTGATCGCCTCTTCCTGGTCGTGCGTCACGAAGATGAAGGTGATGCCGACGTCGCGCTGGATGCGCTTCAGCTCGATCTGCATCTGGCGGCGCAGCTCGAGGTCGAGCGCGGAGAGCGGCTCGTCGAGCAGCAGCGCCTTCGGGTCGTTCACGAGCGCGCGCGCGAGCGCGACGCGCTGGCGCTGCCCGCCCGAGAGCTGGCTCGGCATGCGGCGCTGCAGGTCGCCGAGGCGCACGATCTCGATCAACTGCTTCACCCGCCGCTCGACCTCGTCCTTCGCGACGCCGCGCATGCGCGGCCCGAACGCGACGTTGTCGAACACCGAGAGGTGCGGGAACAGCGCGTAGTTCTGGAACACCGTGTTCACCGGGCGCCGGTAGGGCGGGACGCCGGTCATGTCCTGGCCGTCGAGCCGGATCGTGCCGCTCGTCGGCTCCTCGAAGCCGGCGATCATGCGCAGCATCGTGGTCTTGCCGCAGCCCGAAGGGCCGAGCATCGCGAAGAACTCGCCCTTGCCGATCGCGAAGCTCATGTCGTTCGTCGCGACGAAGTCGCCGAAGCGCTTGGTCACGTGATCGACGGAGATGAGGGGCGTCTGCGCTTCTGCGCTCGTCACGAGGCGGCTCCAGGCATGGGGACCGGCGGCGGCTCCGCCGGGGCTTCGGGATCGAAGCCTTTTTCGCGGCTGGCGTACACCCAGCGCGCGGTCTTCGCGAGCTGCGCGGCGAGGGCCGCGATCTGCTCGTCGATCCAGTGCGGGTTCGCGGCGGCTGCGCGCGCCGTCTCGCCCGCGAGATAGTCGGCGGTGGCGGGGCCGGCGCCATAATACTTCCGGTAGACGTCGTAGCGGAAGAGAGGCTTGACGCGCTTCAGGTCGCTCGCGCCCGTCGGCAGCGGCAGCAGCGCCACGTCCTGCTTGCCGGCCTTCTCCCGCTCGTCGAGCCGCGTCAGGACGACGTCGAGGCTCGTGGCGAGGTGCTCCGGCTCGCAGAACGTCTCGAAGTCGTCGTAGAGCAGGCGCATCACCGCGCGCGCCTCGTGGATCGGCAGGCGCGCCTCGCGCTCGCGCCCGACGCGGCGCAACAGCAGCATGAACGGGTGCGGGCGATCGCCGGTCGCGGCGATCTCGGCGGGGGGCCGGAAGTCGGGCTGGCGATACGGGAAGTGCCGCGGGTCGATCGCGTCGAAGCCGCCGCGGCCGTAGAAGAGCAAGCGCTGCAGCGAGAGCTTGTCCTCGGGGCTGAAGTACTCGACCTCCGCGGCGAGGTCGATGCGCATCCCATAGTGCTTGTGCGGCGCTTCGGGCGCGGGCAGCGCGATGCGACCGCGCTGGTGCAGCAGGTGCAGGTACGTGATCGCGAGGTCCATCGGCGCGATGCGCAGCCAGTACGTGAGCACGGTGCCGCGCGCTTCGGGCGCCATGAAGATGTGCGAGAGGTAGATCACGCACAGGTCGGCGTCGTAGTGCGGGTTCACGAATACGCGGCCGTCGCGCACGCCGCGGATCGCTCCGGTCGCGCGGTCGCGCGCGACGAGCAGGAAGAAGCGCGCGAAGCCGCCGTCGGTCATCGGCACCGTGTCGTCCTCGAGCATCATCTCGCGGATCACGTCCTCGGATTCCATCTCCCCGGCCGGGCCAAACGCGTCCCACAGCATCTGGAACGCCCGCTTGAAGTCCGGATGGTCCGGGTGCTCGATCGCCTCGACCTCGTACTTCCTCGTCTCGCGCTCGATCATCTCCACGATGTCCTGCGCGTACAGGTCCTTCAGGCACAGGCGGACGTGGGTTCCAAGGGGCATGATCGTCCCAGAGTAAGGCGCGACGCCGATGCGTGACCAGCGGGAATACGCGAATCGATCGGTGTGGACGGCGGAATCCGAGCCGCCGTCGCCCGCCTTGCCGCTTTCGGGGATGCACGTCACCGACGTCGCGATCGTGGGCGGCGGCTTCACGGGCGTTTCGACGGCCCTGCACCTGCGCCGCGCCCGGCCCAATCTCGGCATCGCGCTGCTCGAGGCCGGCGTGCTCGGGCAGGGCGCGAGCGGTCGCAATGGCGGGCAGGCGCTGCACTGGATCAACGGCGTGTCGCCGAAGACGCCCGAAGAACTGCGCCGCAATCACGCGGCGACGGGCCTCGGCATCGACATCGCCGAGGCGCTCGCCGCCCAGCACGCGCCGCACGCCTTTCGGCGCGGCGGCGCGCTCGAAGTGTTCACCGACGCACGCCGCGCCGAGGAGGCCCACGCCCGCGCCGAGCGCTGGAGCGCCGCGGGCGTGCCGGCCGAGTTCGTGCCGGCGAGCCGGCTCGGCATCGCGGGCGCGCACCGCGCCGTGCGCAACCCACTCGCGGGGCGGCTCAACGGCTTCGCGCTCCTCCAGGGCCTGCGCCCCGCGCTCCTGGCGGCCGGCGTGGCGCTGTTCGAGGGCTCGCGCGTGGTGCGCATCGCGGGCGGCGGCGAGGTGACGCTCGAAACCGCGGGCGGCCGCGTGCGCGCGAAGACGCTCGTGCTCGCGACCAACGGCTACACGCCCGCACTCGGCTTCTTCCGGAGCGCCGTGCTGCCCATGCACTCCCACGTGCTCGCCACCGCGCCCCTCGCGGACGCCGACTGGGAGCGCCTCGGCTTCGACGGGTGGGATTCCTTCAGCGACGACCTCGACCGCATCGCGTACGCGACGCGCACCGCCGGCGGGCGCCTGTTGTTGGGCGGCGGCGGCAACCCCGCCTACACGTACCACTACGGCAGCCGCGTCGTGACGACGGAGCGCGCGATCGCGCGCTCGCAGCCGTTCATGCAGCACATCCTGCGACGTTACTTCCCGACCCTCGCCCAGGTTCCGATCGAGCAGCGCTGGTCCGGCGTCCTCGGCATCACGTTGGATCGCCAGCCCTCCATCGGATCCGGGCTCGTGGCGCCCAACGTGATGCACGCCCTCGGCTACAGCGGCCACGGAATCGCCCTCGCTCTGCTCGCCGGCCGAGTCCTCGCCGACCTCTACGTCGGCAACCCCGAGCCCTGGCGCGACCTCGCCTTCTTCAACAAGCGCCTGCTGCCGATCCCGCCCGAGCCGCTGCGCTGGCTCGGTTATCAGGTCTTCACCCAGCTGACGGGCAAGAGCCCGAGAAGGCAAGCGCACTGAGGCGCCGCGTCACGCGGCGCCTCCCCGCTCGCAAGGCGCGGCGAGCGAATCGAGAAGCGCGACTCAGCGCGAAGCGCGCATCGACGGCGCCGTCGATGCGCCACGCACTACTTCCCGTGCCGCGACCGTCGGGTCTCGCGAACCTCGCTGCCCGACGGCGCGGGGCGCCGGGC
>CAZCTH010000125.1:0-14771 GCA_964501435.1 uncultured Spirochaetales bacterium
GTCGCCGACCCCGGCGCGCGCCCTCGCCCAGCGCGCGTTCTGGGAGGCGCTCGCGCTCGAGGACGACGACCCGGGCGCCGCGATGCGCACGTACCGCCGCGCGCTCGCGCGCGACCCGAGCTTCAGCGATGCCGCGGTGAACCTCGCGCGCCTTCTGCACCTGGCGGGCCGCGCGAAGGACGCCGTCGCGCTCTACCGCTCCGCGCTCGTCCACGCGCCGGACGACGCCGAGCTCCACTACAACCTCGCGCTCGCCCTCGAAGACGCCGCGGGGGCGGGCGACGCGATCCCCCATTACGAACGCGCCCTCGCCCTCGATCCGGGCTTCGCCGACGCGCACTGGAACATCGCGGGGCTGCTCGAGGCCGCGGGCCGCGCGCAGGACGCGCTGCGGCACTACCGCGCGTACGAGCGACTCACGCGCTAGTCCGCTCGCGCGCTCTCGCAGGAGGCGTGCGCCGCGCGCGGCGCGTCGGCCGCCAGAAACGCCGCGTTGCGCTCGCGCGACTCCGGCCCGCGCCAGCACGCGCGCAGGAACACGCGCAGGTAGCTCGACTCCACGAGCGCGCCGCGCGCCGCGAGCTCGGGCGCCATCGCCGCGTGCAGCTTCTGCAGGTTGTACCAGGGCGTCGCCGGGTAGACGTGATGCCCGATGTGGTAGTTGATGTTGTTCCAGAAGTAGCTGTTCACGGGATGGCTCGTGATCGTGCGCGTCCCGAGCAGCTGCCCCTGCTCCCACGGCGTGCCGTAGTGCTCGGCGACGAAGCGCACGCTGTTGAAGAGCGTGAAGGCGTAGGCGGGCACGAGCCACACCTCGAGGAAACGCCCGAGCTCCCCCTGGGCGCTCGCCCACGCGATCGCCCCGCCGAGCACCCCGGCGCGCAGCGCGAGCTCGAGCGCGTGGGTCGCCCACGCGCGCGGGCCGAACGCCTGGAACGGGTACACGAGGGTGAACTGCAGCACGGTGAGCACGCCGCCGATCGCGACGTAGGCGTAGAACACGAGGAAGTCGAGGACCCCGCGCTTCCCCATCGTGAAGGCATCGGGGTCGCGCGCGCTGCGGTTGTGGCGGTGGTGCGCGAGGTGATCCTCGCGAAAGCTCGTGAACGTAATGGCGATCGGGATCGTCGCCGCGACGCCGAACGCCCAGTTCTTCCACGGCGCGCGGAACAACACGCCGTGGGACGCGTCGTGCATGAACGTCACGACGCTCATCCACAGGTATCCCATCGCGACGTGAAGCCCGAACCGCCAGGGCGTCTCGTGCGCATGCCACGCCAGCACGGCGGCGGCACCGAGCAGGCCGTAGATCAGCAGGATCTTGAGGTTGGGACGCCAGTCTTGGCGGTACAGGTCGCGGAGAACGGTCGCGGGAAGAGTCTGAGCGCGCGTCCCGGCGTGCATGCCACCCCTTCGGAGCGGCCCGAAGGGAGCGGCCGTGGTGGGATGGTTCACCGCTTCTCGGGGCGGCGCCAGCGCCGCGCGTCAGTTCACGCGAGCTTCCTCGGCCGCCTCCATGCGAGCCAGCGCGAGCAGCCACGGATCCCAGCGGCACTCGGCCGCGTCCATCGCCTCCGGCGCGTCCACGTCGGGCGCGTCGTCCTCTCCCTGCAAGCGCAGCACCTCGTCGTCTCGCTTCTTCTGCACGGCATTCCCCCCGCCCCGGCCCACGTGGCCGGGGAATTCGAGGCAGGCTGGGCGCGCGTCTGCCCGTGTCAAACGCGGGATGCCCGCGCGCTCGCCGTCCTCGGACATTGGGTGGCGGCGGGCGGCTCCGCCTGGCGCTCGCGTCGCCTCGCGTTTCCGTCGCAGAATCGGCGGCAAGCTCAGGCGATGCCGGTAGAATGCCCGCCACCGAGGAGCCCGATGCTGCAACTGCGCGGGGCGCGCGCGGCGACCGACGCGCGCATCGCATCCCTGCTCGACGTGTTCCGCCAACGCGGCGTGCAGCCGGCTGCCCTCTCCGCTCGCTACGTGCACTTCGTCGACCTGGCGGGCGACCTCGATGCGGACGAACGGCGCGTGCTCGACGCCTTGCTCGTCTACGGCCCGCGGGAAGGCGGCGCGCCCGACCCCGACGGCGCGCGCCTCGTCGTGGTCCCGCGCCTCGGGACGATCTCGCCCTGGTCCTCGAAGGCGACCGACATCGCGCGCACGAGCGGCCTCGCGAAGGTGCGTCGAATCGAGCGCGGCGTGGCATGGACCCTCGCCGGGACCTCGGCGGCCGACGCCGCGCGCTGCGCGGACGCGCTGCACGACCGCATGACGGAGAGCGTGCTCGTCCGCCCGGAGGACGCCGAGCGCTTGTTCGTGCGCGCCGAGCCGGCGCGCTTCGCCCGCGTGGACCTGCTCGGCGGCGGTCGCGCGGCGCTCGAGGCGGCCGACCGGCAGCTCGGGCTCGCCCTCGCGCCGGACGAGATCGACTACCTGCTCGCCGCCTACCGCGAGCTCGGTCGCAACCCGAGCGACGTCGAGCTGATGATGTTCGCGCAGGCGAACTCCGAGCACTGCCGGCACAAGATCTTCAACGCCGAGTGGTGGCTCGACGGCGAACGGCAGCCGCGCTCGCTGTTCCAGATGATCCGGAACACCCACGAGAAGTCGCCCGACGGCGTGCTCTCGGCCTACCGCGACAACGCGGCGGTGATCGCGGGCAGCGAGGCGACCCGCTTCGTCGCGCACCCGGAGACGCGCACCTGGACGCCGCTCACCGAGCCGGCGCACATCGCGATCAAGGTCGAGACGCACAATCACCCCACCGCGATCTCGCCCTACCCCGGCGCCGCGACCGGCGCGGGCGGCGAGATCCGCGACGAGGGCGCCACCGGGCGCGGCGCGAAGCCGAAGGCGGGCCTCGCGGGCTTCAGCGTGTCGAACCTGCGCATCCCCGGCGCGGAGCAGCCGTGGGAGAAGGACTTCGGGAAGCCGGCGCGCATCGTGTCGGCCCTCGAGATCATGACCGACGGACCGCTCGGCGCGGCGGGCTTCGCCAACGAGTTCGGGCGGCCCGCGCTGCTCGGCTACTTCCGCACCTTCGAGGAGCGCGTCGCGGGCGCGAACGGCGACGAAGTCCGCGGCTACCACAAGCCGATCATGATCGCGGGCGGCCTCGGCGCGGTGCGTCCCGGGCACGTCGAGAAGGCGCCGATTCCGCCGGGCGCGAAGCTCGTGGTGCTGGGTGGCCCGGCGCTGCGCATCGGCCTCGGCGGCGGCGCGGCCTCGTCCGTCGCCTCGGGCGCGAGCGACGCGGAGCTCGACTTCGCTTCGGTGCAGCGCGACAACGCCGAGATGGAGCGGCGCTGCCAGGAGGTGATCGACGCCTGCGTCGCGCAGGGCCCCAACAACCCGATCCTCTCGATCCACGACGTCGGCGCCGGCGGGCTCTCGAACGCGCTGCCGGAGCTGGTGCACGGGGCGGAGCTCGGCGCGCGCATCGCGCTGCGCGCGATCCCGAACGACGACCCCGGCATGTCGCCGCTCGAGATCTGGTGCAACGAGGCCCAGGAGCGCTACGTGCTCGCGATCGCGCCCGAGCGCCTCGCGCACTTCGAGGCGCTCTGCGCGCGCGAGCGCTGCCTCTACGCGGTCGTCGGCGAGGCGACCGCCGAGCCGCGGCTCGTCGTGCACGACGCGCACTTCGGCGACGACCCGGTGGACGTGCCCCTCGCGCTGATCCTCGGCAAGCCGCCGCGCATGGTACGCGACGCGAAGCGCGCCGTCGTGCGCCATCGCCCGCTCGACCTCTCGGGCGTCGCGCTCGCCGACGCGATCCGCCGCGTGCTGCACCTGCCCGCGGTCGCGGACAAGACCTTCCTGATCTCGATCGGCGACCGCACCGTCGGCGGCCTCGTCTCGCGCGATCCCATGGTGGGGCCGTGGCAGGTGCCCGTGGCCGACGCCGCGGTCACGCTCGCGGGCTTCGACACCCACGCCGGCGAGGCGATGGCGCTCGGCGAGCGCACGCCGCTCGCGCTGATCGACGCCGCCGCTTCGGCGCGCATGGCGGTGGCGGAGTCGCTCACCAACCTGCTGAGCGCCGACGTCGCATCGCTCTCCCACGCGAAGCTCTCCGCCAACTGGATGGCCGCCGCGGGGCATCCCGGCGAGGACGCCGCGCTCTACGCCGCGGTGCACGCGGTGGGCATGGAGCTATGCCCCGCCCTCGGCATCGCGGTGCCGGTGGGCAAGGACTCCCTCTCGATGCGCACGGTGTGGCGCGAGAACGGCGAGCCGCGCGCGGTGACGGCGCCGCTGTCGCTGGTCGTCACCGCCTTCGCGCCGGTGCGCGACGTGCGCGCGAGCTGGACGCCGCAGCTGCGCACCGATCGCGGCCCGACGACGCTGCTGCTCGTGGATCTCGCGCGCGGGAAGCTGCGCCTCGGCGGCTCCGCGCTCGCGCAGGTGTACGAGCAGGTCGGCGACTCGGCGCCCGACGTCGAGGCGCCCGCGGATCTGCGCGCCTTCGCCGCCGCCCTCGCCGAGCTGCGCGAGACGCGTCTCGTGCTCGCCTACCACGACCGCAGCGACGGCGGCCTGTTCGCGACGCTCGTCGAGATGGCGTTCGCGGGCGGCACCGGCCTCGACGTGCGACTCGAGGCGAGTGCGAGCGCCCTGCTGGCGCCGCTCTTCGCGGAGGAGCTCGGCGCCGTGCTGCAGGTGCGCGACGCAGACGTGCCGGCGGTGCTCGAGGCGTTCGCCCGCAACGGCCTCGCGGAGCGCGTCGCGGCGATCGGCGCGCCCGCCGCCGGCGACCGCGTGCGCATCTTCGCGAACGGCGCGCTCGCCTACGAAGAATCGCGCGCCACGCTGCGCGGCTGGTGGAGCGCGACCAGCCACGCGATGGCGCGGCGCCGCGACGACCCGACCTGCGCCGACGAAGAGCACGCGGCGCGCCTCGACCTCGCGAACCCGGGGCTGGTCGTGCACGCGCCCTTCGAGTTCGCCGCGCCGCGCGTCGTGCGCGGCGTGCGCCCGCGCGTCGCGATCCTGCGCGAGCAGGGCGTGAACGGCCAGGTCGAGATGGCCGCGGCGTTCCACCGCGCGGGCTTCGAGCCGGTGGACGTGCACATGACCGACGTGCTCGACGGCGGCCTCTCCCTCGCCGGCTTCCGCGGCGTCGCGGCCTGCGGCGGCTTCTCCTACGGCGACGTGCTCGGCGGCGGCGGCGGCTGGGCGAAGTCGATCCTCTTCCACGCCCGCGCGCGCGACACCTTCGCGGAGTTCTTCGCGCGCCCCGACACCTTCACGCTCGGCGTCTGCAACGGCTGCCAGATGCTGTCGCAGCTGAAGGCGCTGATCCCCGGCGCCGACGGGTGGCCGCGCTTCGTCGCCAATCGCTCGAACCGCTTCGAGGCGCGGCTCGCGCTCGTCGAGGTGCTCGAGAGTCCGTCGGTCCTGCTGCGGGGCATGGCGGGCGCGCGCCTGCCGATCGCCGTCGCCCACGGCGAGGGCCGCGCCGAGCTCGCGGGCGACCCGGGCGTCGTGGCCGCGCGCTTCGTGGACGGCCACGGGCAGGTCGCGACCACCTACCCGGCGAACCCGAACGGCTCGCCGGGCGGCCTCACCGGCCTGACGACGCCGGACGGACGCGCGACGATCCTGATGCCGCACCCGGAGCGCATCTTCCGCACGGTGCAGCACTCGTGGCGCCCCGACGGCTGGAACGAGGACGGGCCGTGGATGAGGATCTTCTTGAACGCACGGGAGTGGGTGTCGTGACGGAGCTCGCGCTGAGCGCGCTCACCGCGGTCTCGCCGGTGGACGGCCGCTACGCCGCGCGCAGCGCGAAGCTGCGCGCGCTGGCGAGCGAGTACGGGCTGATCCGCTACCGCGTGATCGTGGAGATCGCGTGGCTGCGCGCGCTCGCGGCGCACGAGGGCGTGCCGGAAGTGCCGCGCCTCTCCGCGGCGGCGGAGGCGTTCCTGAGCGCGCTCGCGGCCGGCTTCGGCGAGGCCGACGCGGCGCGCGTCAAGGAGATCGAGCGCACCACGAACCACGACGTGAAGGCGGTGGAGTACTTCCTGAAGGAGCGCTTCGCCGCGCAGCCCGAGCTCGCGGCGATCGGGGAGTTCGTCCACTTCGCGTGCACCAGCGAAGACATCAACAACCTCGCCTACGCGCTGATGCTGCGCGACGTGCGCGCCGAAGTGCTGCTGCCCGACCTCGACGGCGTGATCGCGACGCTCGGCGCGTACGCGGAGCGCTGGGCCGACGTGGCGATGCTGTCGCGCACCCACGGCCAGCCGGCCTCGCCGACGACGCTCGGCAAGGAGATCGCGAACGTCGTCGCGCGGCTCGTGCGGGGTCGCGCGCGCCTCGCCGGCGCCCCGGTGCTCGGCAAGCTGAACGGCGCGGTGGGCAACTACAACGCCCACGTCGCCGCGTATCCCGACGTCGACTGGGAGGCGGTCTCGCGCGCGTTCGTCGAGGGCCTCGGCCTCGCCTGGAACCGCTTCACCACGCAGATCGAGCCGCACGACTGGATCGCGGAGTACGCCGACGCGACGGCGCGGCTGAACACGATCGGCATCGACTTCGCGCGGGACGTGTGGGGCTACGTCTCGCTCGGCGTCTTCCGTCAGCGCACGGTCGCCGGCGAGGTCGGCTCGTCGACCATGCCGCACAAGGTGAACCCGATCGACTTCGAAAACGCCGAGGGCAACTTCGGCGTCGCGAACGCGCTCTGGCGCCATCTCTCGGAGAAGCTGCCGATCTCGCGCTGGCAGCGCGACCTCACCGACTCGACGGTGCTGCGCAACGTCGGCGCCGCCGCGGCCTACACCTCGATCGCGTGGCAATCCCTCGCGCGCGGCCTGCCGAAGCTCGAGGCGGATCCGGCGGCGATCGCGGAGGACCTCGCAGCGGCGACCGAGGTGCTCGCCGAAGCGGTGCAGACCGTCATGCGTCGCTACGGCGTGCCGGAGCCCTACGAGAAGCTGAAGGCGCTGACGCGCGGGCGCGGCATCACGGCCGAACAGCTCGCGCGCTTCGTCGAGACGCTCGAGATCCCCGCCGACGCGAAGGCGCGCCTGCGGGCGCTCACGCCGGCGGGCTACGTGGGTCGCGCCGCCGCCCTCGCGCGCAAGCGCCCGGAGTAACCCCTGTCCGCCGCCGAGCGTCCGCCGATCTCACCGCGCGAGCAGCGCGTGCAGACGATCTGCCTCGCGGTGATCGCGACGGTCGCCGTCGCGTTCTCGCTGTGGTGGCTGCGCCCGGTGCTGATCCCGTTCGTGATGGCGCTGTTCATCGCGCTCGCGCTGGGCATGGGCGTGGACCTGCTCGCGGAGCACACCCGCGTGCCGCGCCGCGTCGCCCTGCCGCTCGTGCTGGCGGTCGGCGTGCTCGGCCTGCTCGGCGCGGGCGCGCTGGTCGCGGTGTCGGTGACCGAGCTCGCCGCGCACAGCGACGCCTACGGTGCGAAGATCGCGGCGCTCGTGGACCAAGCCATCGCGCTCGCGCCCGAGAGCCTGCGCGCGCAGCTCGGCGCCGGGGCGAGCAAGCTCCGCGAGATCCCCGTCGCGACGATCGGCGGCGTCCTGCAGACCGCGACCAACACGATCTTCGGCCTGCTCTCCAACGCGCTGATCGTGCTCGTGTTCGTGTTCTTCCTGATGCTCGGCGCCGATACCTTCAGCCGGCAGGAGCGCGGCACCTGGGGCGCAATCGTGAGCCGCGTGCAGAGCTACCTGGCGGGCAAGATCGCGCTCAGCGGCGTCAGCAGCCTGCTCGTCGCGATCACGTTCCTCGTGCTCGACGTGCCGCTCGCGATGGTCTGGTCGCTGCTCACGTTCCTGCTCACGTTCATCCCGGCGGTGGGCGTCACGATCGCGCTGCTGCTGCCCGTGCCCGTGTTGTGGCTCGACCCGGAGATCTCCCGCACCACCTTCGTGCTCGCGCTGGCGATCCCGGGCGGCATCCATTTCGTGGCGAACCTGTTCGAGCCGAAGATCCTCGGCGACTCGCTCGGGCTGCACCCGATCACGATCATGATGGCCCTCGTGTTCTGGACGATGTTGTGGGGCCCGGTCGGGGCGCTGCTCGCGGCGCCGATGACCGCCGTGATCGCGATCCTGCTCGAGCGCTTCGACGGCAGCCGTCCCATCGCGCAGCTGCTCGCGGGGAACTTCGGCGGCATGAGGAGCGCCTGGTGAGCTTTCAGCTGCAGGAATCGCGCTGGGTGCGCTGGGGGCGGCGCCTCGTCACGCTGCCGGCGATCTACCTCGGCCTCGCGGTCGTCGCCGTCGGCTTCCCGTTCTGGCTCGCGCTGGCCGCGCTCGCCGACGTCGCTACCGGCGGCGCGCGCCGCCGGTGGCCGATCGCGCGCAGCGCGTTCCTCGTCCTCGGTTACTTGTTTTGGGTGTGCTTCGGCGTGACGAGCTGGGCGCTCACCGAGCTCGTGTCGTTCGGCATCCCGCGCGAGCGCTACCTGCGCCGCCTGTTCCGCCTGCAGCAGATCTGGGCGCGCGGCCTGTTCGACATGGCGCGCCGAGCGCTCTCGCTGCGCGTGCACGTCGAAGAGGGCTTCGTGCCGGACGAGCAGCCGATCCTGCTGTTCGTGCGCCACGCGAGCCTCGTGGACGTGCTGCTGCCGGCGGTGTTCGTGTCGGGCCCGCACGACGTGCTGCTGCGCTACGTGATGAAGCGCGAGGTGCTGTTCGACCCGGCGATCGACATCGTCGGCCAGCGCCTCGAGAACGCCTTCGTGAGCCGCGGCAAGGGCTCCGCGGACCGCGAGGAGCAGGCGATCCGCTCGCTCGCGAGCGGGCTCGGCCGCCGCGAGGGCGTGATCGTCTTCCCCGAAGGCACGCGCTTCAGCGAGGCCAAGCGAACCGACGCGCTCGAGCGCGTGCGCGCGAGCGGCGACGGCGTTCGCCTGGCGCGCGTGGAGCAGCTGCATCACGTGCTGCCGCCCCGCAGCCGCGGACCGCTGGCGGTGCTCGACGCCGCGCAGAACGCCGACGTGATCTTCCTCGCCCACCGCGGCTTCGACGGCGCCCACGGCGCGCTCGACCTGCTGCGCGGCACGCTGATCGGCCGCGCGATCGAGCTGAAGACCTGGCGCGTGCCGCGCGCGCAGGTGCCGACCGAGCGCGAGGCGTGCCTCGCCTGGCTCGACGCCGAGTGGGCGCACGTCGACGCGTGGATCGCGAGCCGGATCGCGGCGGAGCGCTTCGCGTAGGGGCCGGCCGCGCTCGCATCCTTCGCGAACGCCGCTAGGCACGAGGCTCCTCGCCGCTCCCTCCCTGCGATAGGGTGCCCCCATGCCGACCGACGCTCTCGCCCACTCCGCTCTCGCCATCGCCGCGGCGATGCTTGCGCTGTGGCTTCTCTCGCTCGCCCTGCGCAACGCGAGCATCGTGGACGTGTGGTGGGGGCCCGGGATCGCGCTGGGCACGGCCGTCGCGTGGCTCTCGGGCGGCGCCTCGCACCCGCGCGCCGCGCTGCTCGTCGGGCTCGCCGCGCTCTGGGCGCTGCGGCTCGGCGGCTACCTGCTGTGGCGCAACGCGGGCCACGGCGAGGATCCGCGCTATCAGGCGATGCGGCGCTACTGGGGTGCGCGCTTTCCGTGGATCTCGCTGGCGACGGTGTTCACGCTGCAGGGCGTCCTGCAGTGGGTCGTCTCGCTGCCGCTCCAGCTCGGCGCGGCGGCACCCGGCGACGCGCCGCTCGGCGTCGGCGACGCGCTCGGCGTGCTCTTGTTCGCGACCGGCCTCGGCTTCGAAGCGATCGGCGACGCGCAGCTCGCGCGCTTCAAGGCCGACCCCGGCAACCGCGGGCGCGTGATGGACCGCGGCCTCTGGCGCTTCACGCGCCACCCCAACTACTTCGGCGACGCGCTCGCGCACTGGGGGATGTTCGTCGTCGCGCTCGGCACGCCGCACGGCGCTTGGGCGATCGTCGGGCCGGCCCTGATGACGTTTCTGTTGCTGCGCGTTTCCGGCGTCGCGCTGCTCGAACGCAGCATCGGCAAGCGCCGCCCCGACTACGTCGCGTACCAACGCCGCACCAGCGCGTTCTTCCCGCTGCCGCCGCGCCGCTGAGCCTTCCCTCTTTCGACAGGAGCCGCCCATGATCCTCGACCTCTTCCGACTCGACGGACGGACCGCGATCGTGACCGGTGCGGGCAAGGGCATCGGCCGCGCGATCGCGCTGGCCTTCGCCGACGCCGGCGCGAACGTCGTCGCGGCTGCGCGCACGCAGGCCGACATCGACGACACTGCGAACGAGGTGGTGAAGCGCGGCGGCCGCGCGCTCGCGCTGAAGTGCGACGTGATGCAGCGCGAGGATCTCGAGGCCGTGGTCGCGCGCTCGATCGCCGAGCTCGGGCGCATCGACACGCTCGTGAACAACGCCGGCGGCTCGCCGCCCAAGCCGGCGCTGCGCACGAGCGAGCGCGAGTTCGAGACCGCCTTCCGCTTCAACGTGACGACCGCATTCCTGCTGACGCGTCTCGCCGTGCCGAAGATGGTCGAGACCGCCGGCGGCGGCAGCGTCATCAACATCTCGTCGGTGGCGGGCCGCGAGAATGCGGCGGGCTTCGTCGCCTACGGCACCGCCAAGGCCGCGCTCTCGTTCATGACGCAGGAGCTCGCGCAGGACTTCGCCCCGAAAGTGCGCGTGAACGCGATCGCCGTCGGCTCGGTGGCGACCGACGCGCTCGAGACGGTGCTCACGCCCCAGATCAAGGACGCGATGGTGAAGATGACGCCCCTGGCGCGGCTCGGCCGCGTCGAGGACATCGCGGCCTGCGCGCTCTATCTCGCCTCGCCCGCGGCGAGCTACGTGACGGGCGAGATCGTCGGCGTGAACGGCGGGCTCGTCGGGTTGAACATGCGCATGCCGAGGGCGTGGGAGTAGGGCCGGGGTTACTCGCCATAAGGCTCTATCGAGGTGCGAGTTTTTCCCGATTTACTTCGCATCGGCCTCGAAGACTCGGCCGCTGCTGCGCGCTTCGCTTGCGGCCTATGCAGACCTACAGCCAGGCGACCTCGTCACCGAGCTTCATCGGGCATTCGCCGTGGCGCGTCAGGCGGCTGGGTGGCAGCGGGCGTGTGGGTGGCGTGCGTGGCGTGGTCTCTCACTGACGGTTCTGCACGCCCGTTGCCGGTGCGTCGCTTGGCGCGTGCACGTCGATTGCCGTGTGCATGCTGGCAGAATGCACGTTTGCGCAACTTCGTGATCTCGGACACGCAAGTGGTCAGGTGGTCACAATCCTCATGCCGCAGCGCGTCGATACGTGACCTGCGTCGCCTGAGGGAGAAGTCATGTCGCGCGTTCTTGGGATCACCGTTTTGCTCGCGCTGTGCGCGGCCTCTGTGGGTGCAGAGGAAGACCGCAGCGCCTATTCGCTGAACCAGAAGAAGCTCACGGAGCAGCTGAACGCGCAGATCGCGAAGGGCATCGCCATCGACGTACCCGCGCCGCCGGCGAAGCAAGCGCCGGAGACGACCGGCTCGTCGCTCGCGAAGACCAGCGGCGCGCGCAGCTAACGCGCCTCGCGCTCGGCGGCGTCGCCCGCCTCGCGGCTCACCAGGTCGAACGCGGCCCGCACGTCCTCGGGGATGCGGCGCGCGCGCAGCTTGGTGAGGTCGACGAGTGCCCACTCGGTGTCGGCCGAGAAGCACAGCGCGCCGTCGGCGCGGCGCAGGCGCGTGTGGCGCACGCTGCGGGCGCCGCGCAGCTCGCTCAGCCAGGTCGTCTCGCGCAGGCGGTCGCCGAGGAACGCGCTGCGCTCGTAGTCGAGCGTCTGATGGCGCAGCACCCACACCAGACCGCGCGCGCGCAGCGCCGCGTACCCGTGGCCGAGCGCGGTCGCGTGGGCGTCGGCCAGCTCGAGCGCGATGCGGATCCACGCGAGGTTGTTCACGTGGCCGAGCTGATCGATGTGCTTCGCCTCGATCTCCCGCTCGCTGCGGAAGATCGGAATGCGCGGCGCGGGGCTCATCCCTTCGCGAGCTTCGCGAGCGCGTCGTCGCGGCCGGCGAGCACGAGCGAGTCCGACGGCTTCAGCACCGCGCCCGGATCGGGCGGCAGGCGGAACTCGGCCGTCAGCGCGTCCCGCACCGCGATCACCTGGATGCCGAGCCGCGCGCGCGGATCGAGCGCAAGGATCGTCTGCCCGACCCAGTCGTCGGGCATCGCCATCTCCTGCACGGAGAAGCCGGGCGCGATCGGCGTGTATTGCAGCACCGTGCTCGACGCCATGCGATGCGCCAGGCGAAAGGCGGCCTCGCGCTCCGGAAACACCGCCTCGGTGATGTCGAGACCCTCGAGCGCGCGCGCCTCGTTCTCGCTGCGCACCTTCGCGTAGATCTGGCGCACGCCGAGATCGCGCAGCGCGACGGTCGCGAGGATCGTCGTCGCGAGCGCCTCGGAGGTGCCGATCACCGCGGCGTCCACGTCGCGGGCGCCGGCGCGCTCGAGCACGACCGGATCGGTCGCATCGCCCATGATCGCGCGATCGGCCCAGTCCGCGTAGCGGTCGACGAGCGCGCCGTCGCGCTCGATCGCGACGATCTCGTGGCCGATCTCGCGCATCGTGCGCGCGAACCAGAGGCCGAAGGCCCCGAATCCCACCAGTAGAACTCTCATCGCTTCGCTTCTCCCGGTTCCGGACCACGCCGCCGCGTGCCCGTGGCTGTGCCGTTCGGCGCGCGCCGACCGCTCATCCGATCAACACTTCCTCGTGCGCGTAACGGAAGCTCGTCCGATGCGAGCGCAGCGCCATCGCGCCGAGCACCGCGAGCGGGCCGACGCGGCCGAGCAGCATCACCGCCACGAGCGTGAGCTTGCTGCCGTCGGCGAGCGTCGGCGTGAGGTTCATCGAGAGGCCGACGGTGCTGAGCGCGCTCTGGACCTCGAATGCGAGGCGCACGAGCTGGCCGCGCTCCGCCTGCGGGCCGGCTGCCGGCTCGAACGCCACCATCAGCGTGAGGAACGCCACGAGCAACAACACCATGCCGACCGCGAGGCCGGTGGCGCGATTCACGGTCTCGTCGGGCACGGTGCGCCCTGCGACCGAGACGTGGGCCTCGCCGCGCAGCCGCGCCCAGAGCAGCAGCGCGAGCAGCGTCGCGGTGGTGATCTTCGCGCCGCCCGCGGTCGAGGCGGGGCCGCCGCCGATCCACATCAGCACGAACGTGAGGAACAGCGACGCGTTGGTGACGGCGTCGTAGTTCACGCTGTTGAAGCCGGCGGTGCGCGGCGTGATCGACATGAACAAGGCGTTCACCGCCCGGTCGAGCCAGCCGAGGCCCGCGAGCTCGCGGTCCCATTCGAAGTACAGGAAGAAACCGGCGCCGCCGAGCAGCAGGACCGCCGTCGCCACGAGCGCGATGCGCGTGTGCGTGGTGAGGCGGCGCTGTCGCTTGTGCAGGCGGAAGCGCAAGTCCTGGAGCACCGGAAAGCCGATCCCGCCCACCACGATCAGTGCGCCGATCGCGAGCAGCACCACCGGGCTCTCTCGCTGACCCATCAGGCTCTCGGAGAAAAGCGAGAAGCCGGCGTTGCCGAAGGCCGAGACCGCATGGAAGACCGCGAGCCAGAGCGACTTCCAGAACCCGTGCTCGCCCCACCACGCGGCGAGCAGAACCGCGGCGCCGACGGCCTCGACCGCGATCGTCACGCCCAGGATCGTGGAGAGCATCTGCCGCGGCGTGCCGCTGAGGAGCACCGAAGCGAAGCCGCCGGCCGCTTCCTCGACGTCGAGCCCCGAGCGACGGCCCGCCGCGGCGACGACGACGGCGGCGAACGTCAGGATCCCGAGCGCCCCCGCCTGGATGAGCAGCAGCAGCCACAGCTCGCCCCAGAACGAGAGCACATTGGGGACGTCGATCGTCGAGAGGCCGGTGACACAGACCGCGCTCGCGGAGATGAACAGCGCGTCGACCCAGCCCATCGGCTCGGCCTCGTACAGGCCCGGCAGGAACAGGAAGCCGAGCCACCCGGCCGTCACGAGGCCGACGAACGAGACCACGAGCAGCTGGGACGCGGATAGGTTCGCGAGCTCGTCCAGCGAGCGCAGCGGCCGGGAGAAGAGCTCGGCGCCTTTCACGGGCGCGCAGGATAACGGCAACTCGGCGGCGTGCGTTCGCGAGTTGACCGGAGCCGCGGGGGCCAGCAACTTCCTTGCCCTTCAGGAGTTTCACCGATGCGATGGATGTTGTTCGCAGCAGCGCTGATGATCTCGTTCCCGGCCCTCGCGCAGGAGGGCACCGCCACCCTCAACAGCGGCAAGGGCACGATCCGGGTGAAGCCCGGTTGCGGCAAGAACTCCCAGCCGCTGTACGGAACCTGGGTGTTCTCGGCGGGCACCTTCACGGCGACGACGGGCGGGAACCCGGCCCTTTCGGGCACGACGGCGCCGCTCGGCTCGAGCGGCAAGAGCCTGCGCCTGACCTTCGACGGCCCGAGCAAGGCGCTCTTCGACGACGCGCTCGAGTCCTGGGCGACGGCGCTGTGCGGCACGCCGGTCGCGCTGATCGGCCAGGGCACGTCGATTTCGCAGTTCGACCTGCTCCTGAACAAGCGCCGCACCCGCGCCAAGGTGCGCCTGACCGCAACGGGCAGCGGCACGAGCGCGCTGGGCAACGGCACCGGCACCTACAAGGCGGTCGTGCGCGGCGCATGGCAGGCGGCGACTCCGCAGTGATCCTACGCGCATGCGGGCGCCGCCTGGCGCTCGCGTGCGCGGCCTCGCTCGTCCTCGCGTGCGGCACGGGCGACGCGCCTGCGCCGAGTGAACGGCCCGAACTTCACGTGGCCGCTCGTGC
>CAZCTH010000126.1:0-14644 GCA_964501435.1 uncultured Spirochaetales bacterium
GCTCGCGGGTCTGGACGTCGCCGCCGCAGGCCTCCGCCAGCACCCGTGCAAGGGCGACTACTTCGCGCTCGCGCCGAGCGCACCGCTGAAGTTCTTCGGGCTCGTGTACCCGGTCTCCTCGGGCCCGGGCCTCGGCGTGCACGTGACGCTCGACCTCGGGGGCCGCGTGCGCTTCGGGCCCGACGCCGAGTACGTCGCGCGCCTCGACTACGCGGTGGACCCCGCGAAGCGCACGCGCTTCGCGGCGGCGGCGCGGCGCTACGTGCCGGCGCTGCGCGCGGAGTGGCTCTCGCCCGACCAGGCGGGCATCCGCCCGAAGCTGGCGGCTGCAGGCGAAGGGTTCCGGGACTTCGTGATCCAGGAAGAGGGCGCGCGCGGCCTGCCGGGGCTCGTCACGCTCGCGGGCATCGAGTCGCCCGGGCTCACGGCCAGCGAGGCGATCGGCGCGCGGGTCGCGGCGCTGCTCGGTGCCGCCGCGGCCTAGCGCTCGTCGTCCGCCGCGAGCTCGAGCACGGCGCAGGCGACGTTGTCGCCCGAGTGCTGGGCGCGGTGGGAGGCGAGGGCGGCCTCGCAGACGGCGCGCGCGAAGGCGAGCGGCCGCACGCCGGGCAGCTCGCGGGCCGTCGCGAGGTGCGCGCCGTGCACCGCGGCGGCCGGATCGGCGACGCCGATGCCCTCCTCCGAGAGCCCGTCGCTCGCGAGCACGAGCGCGCGCACGCCCGCGAGCCCGAAGGCGCCGACGCGCGCGTGCTCGCCGAGCTTCTCGGTGACGTTCGGGTCGCCGAGGAACGCGCCGCTCTTCGACGCGGGCGCGACCTCGCGCGCCTCGCCGGCGTAGGCCGCGAACAGGTGGCTGTCGCCGATCGCGGCGTAATAACATTGGCCGAGGCTCGGCACCGCGAGCGCGAGCGTGAGCGTCGTGCGCGAGCGGCTGCCGTCGCGGCGCTCGCTGCCGATCTGCACCGCAGCGTCCGCGAGCGCGGCGACCGCATGGCGGCGCCAGGCTTCGGGCGTGGCGGGCGGGCCGGCGCTGTCGGTCCAGTGCGGCGCCGGGTGCTCGAGCAGGTGCTCGAGCGCGACCTCCGCGGCCTCGAAGCCCGAGTGGCCGTCCGCGACCGCGAGCAGCGTCGCCTTGGCCCCGGTGGCGAAGGCGACGGCGTCCTCGTTCGGATCCACGTACGCATACTGCTTCGCGAAGCCGCCGCGCGAGATCGCGATCGCGACGCGCGCCTCGGCGATCGCGCCGTACACGCCCAGCGTGGCGTGGTCGCGTCCGCGGAGCAGGGCGCTGCGCACGGGCTACTTCGCACCCGCGTCGAGCGGGTTCGCGGCGAACGCGTACTCGGCGACGGGCTTTCCGCCGATCACGTGCTCCTGCAGGATGCGCTCGAGCACCTCGGGCGTGCAGCCGCGGTACCAGACGCCGTCCGGATACACGACCGCGATCGGTCCGTGCTTGCAGATGCGCAGGCAGTTGGCCTGCGAGCGGTAGGCGCCGCCCTCGGCGTCCGCGAGGCCGAGCTGGCGCATGCGCTTCTTGAGGAAGTCCCAGGAGGCTTTCGCGGCGTCGCCCGGGGCGCAGTCGCCGTGGGTGCACAGGAAGACGTGGCGCGTGTACTGCCCGATCTTCAGCGCCTTGGCGAGCGTGGCCAGGTCGGCGTCGCGTTGCGGGTCATTCGACATGCGGCGCAGTATACGAGCGCGGAGGCGAGCCGAACGATGCCCGTGCGCGCGATTCTGATCGGAGCGGGCCTGCGCGGCCGCGACACCTACGCGCGCTACGCGGCGCAGCATCCGGAGCGACTGCGGCTCGTCGGCCTCGCGGAGCCGGACGCGCAGCGACGCGCCGAGGTCGCCGCGCGCCACGCGCTGGCCCCCGGCGCGGTCCACGCGAGCTGGGAGGCGCTGCTCGCGGCGGCGCCCGAGGCCGACGCCGCGATCGTCGCGACCAGCGACGCGCTGCACGTCGCGCCCGCGCTCGCGGCGCTCGCTGCGCGCTACCACGTACTGCTCGAGAAGCCGATCGCCCTCGGCGCCGCGGATTGCGTGCGTGTGGTGAAGGCGGCGGAGGCCGCCGGGCGCGTGCTCCAGGTCTGCCATCCGATGCGCTTCATCCCGTTCTACGGGAAGCTCGCCGAGCTCGTGGCCGGCGGCGCGATCGGGCGGCTCGTCCACCTCGATCTGCGCGAGCACATCGCGGGCTGGCACATGGCGCACTCCTACGTGCGCGGGAAGTTCCGCACCACGCGCGAGGCGGCGCCGATCCTGCTCGCGAAGTCGTGTCACGACCTCGACCTGCTGCACTGGCTCGTGGGCGAGCCGCCGGCGCGCGTCGCGTCGAGTGGCGCGCTCAGCCACTACTGCGCGAGCGGCGCGCCCGCAGCCGTGCCCGCGCGCTGCACCGACGGCTGCCCGATCCAGGCGGAGTGCCCGCACGACGCGGTGCGCTTCTACGCCGGCCCCGACGAGAAGCTCGCGCGCCACTGGCCCTGGAGCGACGTCTCCCTCGACCCCGCGCGCGAGGCGCGCCTCGAGGCCCTGCGCACGGGCCGCTACGGGCGCTGCATCTACCGCTGCGACAACGACGTGCTCGACCACCAGTCGGTGTCGGTCGAGTTCGCGAGCGGCGTGACCGCGAGCTTCGGGCTGCACGGCTTCGCGAACGAGGAGCGCCGCACGGTGCGGCTCAGCGGCACGCGCGGCGAGATTCGCGGCGTACTGCACGACGGCGTGATCGAGGTGTCGCGGGTGGGGTCGCTCGCCCTGGAGCGCCACCAGACGACCGGCTCGCCCATCGACCACTTCGGCGGCGACGACGGCCTGCTCGACCACTTCACCGAGGTGATGGCGAGCGGCGATCCCGCGCGGCTGCGATCGAGCGGCCGCAGCGCGCTCGAGGGGCATCTGCTCGGCTTCGCCGCGGAGCGGGCGCGCACGACCGCGAGCGTCGTCGACTGCGCAGCCTTCCGGCGCGAATTCGGCGCCGACTGAAGCGCGCCCTCGCCCGAAATGCAGTGCGCCCGGGCGGCTCGCGAGAGCACGCCCGGGCGCGATTCGGACGCCGCTGGGATCAGGCGGCCTGACGGACCCGCAGTGCGTTGCCCGCGATGATCTCGGGCGTCGGCAGCTTCAGATCCCACACCAGGCCGAGGGCCTGGAAGGTGCGGAGGATGTAGTAGGTGATGTCGATCTCCCACCAGAAGAAGCCCTGGCGCACGGACGCCATGAAGTAGTGGTGGTTGTTGTGCCAGCCCTCGCCGAACGTGAGCAGCGCGAGCAGGATGTTGTTGCGGCTGGTGTCGCTCGTCTCGTAGCGGCGCGTGCCCCACACGTGCATGAGCGAGTTGATGGTGTAGGTGCTGTGCCAGAGCAGCACGGTCGACACCGCGAAGCCCCAGAGCAGGCCCGGGAAGCCGGCGATCGCGTAACAAATCACCGCGAGCACCGCGGGCGGGACCCAGTGGTGCTCGTTCAGCCACACCAGCTCCGGATACTGCGCGAAGTCGCGGATGCCCTCGATCGGCGTGGCCTGGTTGCGCTGCTCGAAGATCCAGCCCTGGTGGGCGTGGTAGAAGCCTTCGCTCGGCGAGTGCGGATCGCCGGGCTGGTCGGCATAGCGGTGGTGGCGGCGATGGATGCCGGCCCACCAGAGCGGGCCCTTCTGGGTCGCCGAGCACGCGATCCACGCGAGCACGAACTGGAACCAGCGGCTCGTCTTGTAGGTCTTGTGCGCGAAGTAGCGGTGGTAGCCCCCCGTGATGCCGAACACGCGGATCGCGTAGTTCACGGCGCACAGGATCACGGCCGTCTTCGGCGCGCCGACCCAGAACACCAGCAGGCACGAGGCGTGGATTCCCCAATAGATCGTGCGCGAGATGGCGGACGTTCGCGTCAGCCAGCCGTCGGCCGCGGTGAACTCCTCCTGCTCGAGGCTCTTCCCGCCGCGCGGAACACCCATCTTGTCTTCCATGGGACTCGCCCTCCTTCGGACGCAGCGAAACGTCGTGCAACCCTTCGACATGCGCAGCGGCGAGGCTGTGAAAGTTCGGTAAAAGCCGTTCCGGCGAGGCGCTCGGTGCGCCGCGCGGAGGCGCACGAGCCGTCCGCGAGCGGCGGAGCGCACCGTGGCGACACGCGGCGGTGTCGCGGAGACTGAGCGGCCGCACGGGAGGCCGCATGGTTCACGAGCTCACCGCCGCCGAGCGCGATGCGTATGCGCGCGACGGCTTCATCGTCCGCGCTGCGATCTTTTCGCGCGCGGAAGTCGCGGAGTTGCGCGACGCGGCGGAGCGCGTGGTGCGCGACGCGGAGGCCGCGCTGCCGCGCGCGTCGCGTTACGAGATCGACGGCAACGCCTACGCCGACGCGACGATCGGCGACGTCGCGACCACGGTGCAGCTCGAGCACGCACCGGGCTCGCGCACGGTGCGCGTGATCGAGCCGTTCTGCGCGCTGCACCCGCGCTTCGAGGCGCTGCTGGACGACGCGCGGCTGGTGGAGCCGATGCGCGGGCTGGTCGGCGCCGAACGGGTCGCGCTGTTCACCGACAAGCTCAACCTGAAACGCCCGCGCGAGGGCTCGCGCTTTTCGTGGCACCAGGACTCGCCCTATTGGGCGCACTTCTGCCGTCACCTCGACCAGCTCCCGAACGCGATGATCACGCTGGACGACGCCGACGAGCGCAATGGCTGCTTCCGCGTGATCCGCGGCTCGCACACGCGCGGCCTGCTGCCCGGCCGCACGGGGGAAGGGCGGCTCGGGCCCTTGTTCACCCACCCGAGCGCGTTCGACGCGAGCGCCCAGGTGCCCGCCGTGGTGCCGGCGGGCAGCGCGGTCTTCTTCAGCCCGCACACCGTCCACGGCTCCGAGCCGAACGAGAGCGACCAGGCGCGCCGCGCCATCGTGCTCACCTACCAGCCCGCGGGCCTGCGCATGTTCAAGGTGGACCGCGTGCGCGACTGCGGAGCGCCCGCGCGCGGCGCCTGAGGCCGCGGGCTTCGCGCCCTACGCGTTCACGTCCACCACGACGCGTCCGCGGATCTCGCCGCGCAGGATCGCCGCGCACAGCTCGGGCACGCGCGCGAGCGGCTCCACGCGGACGACGTCCTTCAGCGACGCGGGGTCGAGCAGCTGCGCGAGGTCGAGCCAGGCGCGCTCGCGCAGCGGCATCGGCGCCATCACCGAGTCGATGCCCTGCAGTGCGACGTTGCGCAGCAGGAACGGCATCACGCTGCTCGGCAGGTCGGCGCCGCCGGCGAGGCCGCAGGCGGCGACGATGCCGCGGTAGCGGAGCTGCGCGAGCGCCGTTGCGAGCGTGGTGGAGCCGACGCTGTCCACCACCGCGGCCCAGGTCTCCTTCTCGAGCGGCTTCGCCGCGCGCGCGAGGGACTCGCGCGCGATCGTGTCCTTCGCGCCGAGGCTCTTCAGGTAGGCCGCGGTCTCGGGCCGGCCCGTGCTCGCGACGACCTCGTAGCCGAGCTTCGCGAGCAACAGGATCGCGACCGACCCGACGCCGCCGGCGCCGCCCGTGACGAGCACGGGCCCGTCGCTCGGTTTCACGCCGTAGTCGCGGATCGCATTCACCGCGAGCATCGAGGTGTAGCCCGCGGTGCCGATCGCCATGGCCGTCTTCGCGTCGAACGGCGCCGGGATGCGCACGAGGAAGTCGGCGTTCACGCGCTGCTTCTGGCTGAAGCCGCCCCAGTGGCGCTCGGAGAGGCCGTAGCCGTTCACGAGCACGCGATCCCCGGCGGCCCATTTCGGCGAGCTCGACTCGACGACCGTGCCCGCGAGGTCGATGCCGCACACCATCGGCAGCTTCTGGCAGATCGGCGCCTTGCCCGTCACGGCGAGGCCGTCCTTGTAGTTCACGGTCGAGTAGGCGACGTCGAGCAGGACGCCGTCGGCGGGCAGGTCGGCGGTCTGCAGCGACTCGAGGCGTGCAGCGAAGGCTCCGCTCGCGTCTTTGCGAGCGACGATGGCGTTGAACTGGGTCACGGTCGGGTCTCCAGGGGCGATGGCGCGCTTGCAGGGCGCAGGGGACGAAAACGAGCGGCGCGGCCGACAGCCGACCGCGCCGCATGGGACCGAAGCGAGGTTCCTACTCCACGGGGCAGGCGTAGGGCGGATCGGCGAGGGTGCGGACGAAGGCCGCGACGTCGAGCACGCCCTGCGGGCCGAGCGGGGCGCCCCAAGGCGCCATCATCGGCGACTTGCCGACCGCCGCGCCGCCTTCCGTGATCACCTTGACGAGGTGCTCGTTGGTCAGCGCGTTCATGTAGTTGCCGTCGTTGTGATGCGCGGGCTTCGGGTTGAGCCCGGCGGAGGCGACGCCGTCGCCGGCGCCTGCGGCGCCGTGGCAGCTCGCGCACAGCTGGGCGTACTTCGCCTTGCCGACTTCCGCATTGCCGGCGATGCACGCGAAGGGCGTGCCGCCACCGGTCGCCGCGGCCGCGTCGGGAGCGGGGGCGGCTTCGGTCGTCTCGGCGGGCGCGGGCTCGGGCGTCGGTGCGGGCGCAGGTGCGGCCTCTTCCGCGGGCGCGGGCGTTTCGGCGGGCTTCGCCTCTTCGCCCCCGCCACACGCCGCGAACGTCGCGAGCGCGAGCAGCGAGCAGCCCAGGAACACGGTGCGAACGATCGGTCTCTTCATTTCAGCTTCTCCTCCGCGCGCTCGAACGCGGCGCGCAATTCGTCGTAGTCGCGAGTCACCGGGAACTGCGGGAACTCCCGGATCACGTTGTCGGGCGGGCAGAACAGCACGCCCGCGTCGGCCTCGCCGAGCATGCGCGTGTCGTTGTACGAGTCGCCCGCGGCGATCGTGCGGAAGTTGAGCGTTCGGAACGCCAGCACCGACTGCCGCTTCGCGTCGGGCTGCCGCAGCCGGTAGCCGACGATGCGGCCCGCGGCGTCCGTCGTGAGGTCGTGACAGAAGAGCGTCGGCCAGGCGAGCTGCTTCATCAGCGGCTGCGCGAACTGGTTGAACGTGTCGCTGAGGATCACGACCTGCATGCGCGCGCGCAGCCAGTCGAGGAACTCGCGCGCGCCGGGCAGCGGCGACAAGGTGGCGATCACCGCCTGGATGTCGGCCAGCGCGTAGCCCCGCTCGGCGAGCAGCGCGATGCGCCACTTCATGAGCTTGTCGTAGTCCGGCTCGTCCCGCGTCGTCCGGCGCAGCTCGGGGATGCCGGTGCGCTCGGCGAACTCGATCCAGATCTCGGGGACGAGCACGCCTTCCAGGTCGAGGCACGCGATGATCATGCGCCGCAGCGTATGGGAGGTTTCGGCGTCCATCGAGGTGCGCGGCGCAGCTTCTTTCGCCGTCCCGTCTGGCCGAGAAGGCGGGCAACGCTAAGGACTGCGCCGATGGATCTCGTCACCGCCACGCTGCTCGGCCTCGTCCAGGGCGTGAGCGAGTTCCTGCCCATCTCGAGCGATGGGCACCTCGTGATCTTCGAGACGCTGCTCGGGGTGTCGGAGGCCGAGGGCGGGCTGTCGTTCGTGATCGCGGTGCACGTCGGCTCGCTGGTCGCGCTCCTGCTGTTCTACCGCGTGCGGATCGCGGCGCTCGTGCGCGGGCTCCTGACGCGCGATCTCGACTCGCTCGCGCACGTCGCGAAGCTGGCAATCGCGACGCTGCCGGCCGTCGCGATCGGGCTGACGCTGAAGGACCGCGTCGAGCAGGCCTTCCACACTCCGTGGATGGCGGGAGCGGGGCTGCTGCTCACCGGCACGTTCCTGATCACGACGAAGCGCACGCAGCCAACCGCCCGGGCGCTCGCCCCGAGCTACGGCCAGGCCCTCGCGATCGGCTGCGCCCAAGGCCTCGCGATCCTGCCGGGCGTCTCGCGCAGCGGCAGCACGATCGCGCTGGCGCTTGCGCTCGGCATCGCGCCGCTCGCGGCGGCCGAGTTCAGCTTCCTGCTCGGCATCATCGCGATCGTGGGCGCCGCGGTGCTCGATCTGCCTGACCTGCTCACCGCGGGCGCGACCCCCGCAGCGACGCCGATGCTGGTGGGTGCCGCTGCGGCCGCGCTCGCGGGCCTCGCGGCGCTCGCGCTGTTCGTGCGCCTGCTCGCGAGCCAGCGCTTCCACACCTTCGCCTACTACTGCTGGGCGGCGGGCGGCGCGTTCCTCGCGTACTGCCTGCTGCGCTGACGCACCCCGCGGGCGACGGCGCCAAAGATTCCGAATTGGGGCCTGACCCCGATTCGGAATTCCCAGGGGGCGGCGCAGGTGGTACCCCCAAACGCGGCGCGCCGCGCAGCCTTGGGGGCGGCGCGGCGCGCGGTTCGGTGCGAGTCCGGCCTAGGGCTCGAGGATCGGGTAGAGGCGCTGCGCCGGCATCGTGTCGCGCAGCTTCTTGAGCGCGCGCGCTTCGAGCTGGCGGACGCGCTCCCGCGAGAGGCCGAGCGACTGCCCGATCTGCTCGAGGGTGTGCTCCTCTTCGCCGACGAGGCCGTAGCGCAGGCGGAGAATCAGCTGCTCGCGCTCGGTGAGCCCGCCGATCAGGTGGCCGACGCCGCGGCGCATGCGGTCGTCGTCGATGCCGTCGTCGGGCTGGTGGATCGTGCCGTCCGAGACGAAGTCCTCGAGCCGCTTCTCCGTGCCCGCGACCGACGACTCGAGCGAGATCGCCTCGCGCGAGAGGCGGTCGAGCGCTTCGAGCGACTCCGCGTCGACGCCGAGCGCCGGCGCGAGCTCCGCCGGCGTGGGCTCGCGCCCGAGCTTGCCCGTCAGCTCCGCCTTCACGCGCTGGCTGCGCTGAAGACGGTCGTGCACGTGAGAGGGCAGGCGGATCGTGCGCGAGTGGTTCTGGATCGCGCGCACGAGGGCCTGCCGGATCCACCACACCGCGTAGGTCGAAAACTTGAAGCCGCGCCGGTGATCGAACTTCTCGACCGCGCGGATCAGGCCGAGGTTGCCTTCCTGGATCAGGTCCGGGAAAGAGAGCCCGAGGTTCCGGTAGTCCTTCGCGATCGCGACCACGAGCTTCAGGTTGTGCTCGATGAAGCGGTTCTTGACCGCGGTCATGCGCTCTTGCGAGCGCTCGACCATCTCGTGCACCTCGAGCACGCGCTCGCGCGGCAGCCCCGCCTTCATCTCGAGCTCGTCGAGCCGCTTCGACTTCGGGCGTGCGCGGCGCATCTCCTTCGAGAGCTGGCGGCTCTGCTCGCGCAGCTCCGTGAGCAGCGCGAGCGAGAGCTGCGCGCCGTGGAGCTCGCGCGCGACGGCGCGGTCCTGGCGCTCGAGCTCGGCGCTCGGTTTCTGCGACGTCTCCCACATCTGCTCGCGCCGCTTCACCTGCTTGCGCAGGCGGCCGATCGCGCGCTCGACCCGTGCCGCGATCTCGCTGGTCTCCTCGTCGCCGGCCGACTCGGACAGCTTCGCGCCGGTGTGCGAGAGCGCCCGCAGGCCGTCCCAGCGATCGACCACGTAACGCGCGGTGGCCGGAATCGCGTAGAGCGAATTCCGCAGCGCGGCGGTGGAGGCCTCGAGCTCCTTGGCGAGCACGACCTCTTCTTCGCGCTTCAGCGTGCGCGTGCCGCCGATCTCTTGGAAGTAGGACTCGAGCGGGCGGCGCTCGCGGACGACGTCGAGCTCTTCGACGGTCATCCCGCCGCCGAGGCGGGGCCGGCCCTCACCGGGGAGGTCGGCGTCGATCGGGGTCTGGTCTTCCAGCTTCACAGGGTCCCTCTCGTGTGGTCCGCCCCGGCCAGCCGGTGGCGGCGTTGCTCACCTGTCTTCTCGCAGGTGAAGGAACTGGCGCCGGTCGTGCGCGCGGCGGGGCGGCTCGGGATTGCGCGATTCATGCGCAGGCGAGCGAAGCAACCTCGTGCGCGACATCGCATCTTCTCTCCGGCCCGCTGCGATGACCAGCAGATTCTTCACGTCATCGCTGCGAAGTTGGTGGCGCACGGCGGGGGAGGCGTGGCGGGGCGTCGCTGCTCGCATCCGCGCCGCGCTCATTGCCGCACCGCGTCGAGAACCAGGCGGATCGTGGCGTCGATCAGCGCGGGCGAGTCGGGGTAGGACGGATCGCGGCGGTAGGCGCGGCTCGAATAGTGCGCCTGGAGCTGGCAGATCACGTCGGCGACCGAGGCGACGTCGAGGTCTCGCTTGAACTCTCCGCTCGCAACCCCGCGCCGCAGCAGGCTCGCGACGGCGTCGCGGTGGGGCTGGATGCGGTCCCGGCCGGCGTGCTGAATGCGCGAGAGCTCGAGCGCGCCGTCTTCGCGAATCAACGCGGGGAGCAGCGGATGGCTCCGGCAGAACGACACCGAACGGCGGAACATCTCGGCGAGGGTCTCGGCGGCGCTCGCCTCGCCAGCGCTCGGCGTGATCGCGCGGACCCAGTCGGCGATGATCTCCTGGAGCACGACCTCGAACAGGTGCTCCTTGCCGCGGAAGAACTGGTAGAGGAGCCCATTCGAGACGCCGGCGCGCAGCGCGATCGCCTCGACGGTCGCGCCCGCGAAACCCGCCTCGCCGAAGCATGCGCGGGCGGCCTCGAGAATCCGTGCACGTCGCTCGCCGCTGCGTGTGCGGCGGGAGGAGGAGCGCGCGGACGGCAGGAGGGGAGCGGTGAGCATCTCGGGGGAGGGCACCTTCCTGAATTCCCTCTACCAGGAATTCATTGAACGCATCAAGCAAATTGTTCACTTTGTTTGTGCGCAGGGACTCACTTCGATCGCGGTCGATTTTCCCTGGCCCGAGGAGCCCCGATGGCAACGCTTCCGTTCCGCGCCTTCGACGCCGACCACCACTTCTACGAGGCCGAGGACGCCTTCACCCGCCACATCGAGCGGCCCTTTCGAGCGCGCTGCATGCAATGGGCGACGCTGGAGGGGCGAAAGCGCTTCCTGGTGGGCGGGCGGGTCAACCACTTCATCCCGAACCCGACCTTCGATCCGGTCGCGAAGCCGGGCTGCCTCGACGCGTACTTCCGCGGGCGCAACCCCGAGGGCAAGGACATGCGCGCGCTGTTCGGGACGCTCGACCCGATCGCGCCCGAATATCGCGACCGCACGGCGAAGCTCGCCTCGCTCGATCGCCAGGGGCTCGAAGGCTGCTTCCTGTTCCCGACCCTGGGCGTGGGCATGGAGGAGGCGCTCAAGCACGACCCGGCGGCGTGCGCGGCCGCGTTCCGCGCGTTCAACCGCTGGCTCGACGAGGACTGGGGCTTCGCGCACGCGGGGCGCATCTACGGCGCGCCGTACTTCACGCTCGTGGACGTGGACGACGCCGTGCGCCAACTCGAGTGGGCGCTCGCTCGCGGCGCGCGCCTGATCTGCATGCGCGCCGCGCCGATCGCGCATCCGCAGGGGAGCGCGTCGCCGGCGGACGCGCGCTTCGATCCGTTCTGGGCGCGGGTGAACGAAGCGGGGGTCACCGTCGCATATCACTCGGGCGACGCCGGCTACAACAAGTTCGCCGACGAGTGGGGCGTGGGCGGCGAGTTCAAGGCGTTCGACTACGACCCGCTGCGCATGACGCTGTCCGCGTCGTCGATCTCGGACACGCTCGCCGCGCTCGTCTGCCACGGGGTGTTCGAGCGCTTCCCACGGCTGCGCGTCGCGACCATCGAGAGCGGCAGCGACTGGGTCGGGCCGCTGCTGAAGAAGCTGAAGAAGACCTACGGCCAGATGCCCTTCGCCTTCCGCCGGGATCCGGTCGAGCAGTTCCGCCGACACGTCTCGGTGTCGCCCTACTACGAAGACGACCTCGAGGCGCTGAAGGCGGCGCTCGGCGCGGACCACGTGCTGTTCGGTTCCGACTGGCCCCACGCGGAGGGGCTCGCGGTGCCGACGGACTTCCTCCACGACCTGAAGGGCTTCGACGAGGACGAGGTGCGCCTCGTGATGCGCGAGAACGCCCGGGCGCTGCTCGCGCCGCCGCGCTGAGGCGCGCGAACCGGATGCGCGCGGGAGCGCGCCGACGCCGACGCTCGACGTCGCGCGTCGTCACCGAGTTTTCGCGAGCGATGCCGGCGGCTGCTGGCTAAATACCGCGCGCAAATTCACCGGGGGGCCGGCGCGATGGCGAGCTACGAGAACGAACTGCGCGCAGCGCTCGAGGCCGTGCGCGGCGCCGCGCGCGTCTGCCGCGCCGTGCAGGAGCGTCTGATCACGCGCGACACGCTCGAGAAGCGCGACAAGAGCCCCGTCACGGTGGCCGACTTCGCGTCCCAAGCGATCGTGTGCCGCCACCTCGAGCGCGCCTTCCCGGCCGACGCGGTGGTGGGCGAGGAGGGCAGCGCGGAGCTGCGCACCATCGAGAACGCGGCGCTGCTCGCCTCGGTCGTGAGCGCGGTGGCGGGCGAGGCCGGCAGCGCCGACGCGGCGCGCGTGCTCGGCTGGATCGACCGCGGCGGCTCCGACGCCAAGGCCGCGCGCTACTGGACGCTCGACCCGATCGACGGCACGAAGGGCTTCCTGCGCCGCGAGCAATACGCCGTGGCGCTCGGCCTGCTCGAGGACGGCGAGGTCGTCGCGGGCGTGCTCGGCTGCCCGAACCTCGCCGACGGCGCTGGCGGCACCGGCGTGCTGTTCGCTGCGCTGCGCGGGCAGGGCACCCGCGTGTTCCCGCTCTGGAGCGGCGGCGAGGCGGACGGCCGAGTCGTGCGCGCTGCGCCGATCGCGTCGTCGGCGGGCGCGCGTTTCTGCGAGTCGGTCGAGGCGGAGCACTCGGACCAGAGCGAGTCCGCGAAGATCGCTGCGAAGCTCGGCATCACGGCGCCGCCGCTGCGCATGGACTCGCAGTGCAAGTACGGCGCGGTCGCGCGGGGCGACGCCTCGATCTACCTGCGCATGCCGACGCGCGCCGACTATCAGGAAAAGATCTGGGATCACGCGGCGGGCAAGCTGGTGGTGGAGGAGGCCGGCGGCGTGGTGAGCGACGTGAACGGCAAGCCGCTCGACTTCCGCCACGGTCGCTCGCTCGCGCAGAACAGCGGCGTCGTCGCGACGGTGGGCGGGGTCCACGCGCGCGTGATCGACGCGATTCGCGAGGTGCGCGGCGCCTAGCGTCGCACGCGGGCGCGACCGCTCGATCCGAGCGGCGCGTGGAGTCGAAGAGTGGCGGGAAAGCTCGACGCACGGACGCGCACCACGGCCTCGCTCGCGCCGGGGTGCGCGTGAGCGCGGGTGGCGCGGAACCCCCCGGTGCCCCGGGGCCGGCGACGCCGGACGGGCGACGGCGGCGCCGCGCGCCGGAGCCGCTGCTCTTCACCGAGCGCGAGTTCTATCAGCGTGAGTTCCGCGATCGCACGCTGGCGATCGCCGTGCCCGAGGGCGTCGGGCTGGCACCGCTCGCCGCGCCGTTGCAGGAGCTCGCGGCCTGCAACGCCAACGCGGTGCTGATCGCGCCGCTGCGCACCTCCCTCGCGCCGATCGGTGTCGCGCCCGTGCTGCGCGCGAGCTCGCCCCGCCTCGAGGCCAACGTGTGGCGTGCGCTGCGCGTGCAGCCGTGGGTGGGCGTCGCCGTCGCGCGGCGCATGGACTTCGGCGACAGCGTGCGCGAGCTCGCGGTGCGGCTCGGCGTGTTCAAGCTCGTCTGGCTCGACGCGCGCGGCGGGGTCCGCAACAAGTCGGGCCAGCGCCTCTCGTTCGTCCACCGCGCCGAGCTGCGGCAGCTGCTCGCGAACCCGGCGCGGTCCCTGCCGCACGACGAGGCGCGCGTGCCGCTCCTGCGCGAGGTCGGCGACATGCTCGAGGCGGGCATCGCGAACGTGAACGTGTGCGCGCCCGAAGGCCTCGCCGACGAGCTCTTCACCTACGCCGGCAGCGGAACGCTCTTCACGCGCAAGCGTTACATGAAGGTGCGCCCGCTCGGTGTCGACGACTTCGACGCGGCCGACGACCTGATCAAGCGCGGCGTCAGCGAGGGCTTCCTGTTGAACCGCAACGAGGCCGCCGTCGACGCCGTGCTCGCCCATGGCTTCGGCGCGTTCGTCGAGGACCGTCATCTGGCCGGAATCGGGGCCCTCCTGCCCGGCGGAGACGACGTCTCCGGCGAGATCGCATCGCTGTACGCGCTCACGCGCTTCCTCGGCGAAGGCGTCGGCGTGTCGCTCGTGCAGTGGGGGGTCGCGGAGGCGCGCCGATTAGGGCTCGCCTACGTCTTCGCGTGCACCACGAGCGAGCGCGTGTGCCAGTTCTTCCAGCGTCAGGGCTTCCGCGAGGTGAGCCAGGACCAGGTTCCGGACCGACGCTGGCTCGGTTACGACCCGGAGCGGCGCATGAAGGTGCGCTGCTTGCGGATGGATCTGCGGGGAAGCGCCGATGCGGGCGATCCCGGGCACGGGGCGAGCGAGTGACTCCGGGTTTCGGGTCATGCCCCGCGCAGGAATGGGAGTAGGATGCAGGGACCGATGTCGGCCAGCAGCGAACCCGTAGGCACGCTCGACGTCGCGCTCGAGCGCGCACGTCGCCTACTCGCGCGCGACCTCGCGTCGGCAGCCGAACAGGCGAGCGAGATCTTGCGCGTCGTGCCGGAGCAGCCGATGGCGACGCTGATCCTCGGCATCGCGCGCCGCGAGCTGGGCGACGCCGCGGGCGCGCTCGCCGCGCTCGCGCCGCTCGCGGAGCGCGCACCGAGCTGGGCCGCCGCGCACTACGAGCTCGGCCTCGCGCGCGGCGCGGCGGGC
>CAZCTH010000127.1:0-14603 GCA_964501435.1 uncultured Spirochaetales bacterium
GATCCACGAAATTCAGCACGTAAGCGACCGACAGCAGGAACAACACCCACCCCGAGTACCCCCGCGATTGCCCCGCCCCCGCGTTCGCCCCGCCCGCCGTCACACCACCCGACTCGCTCACCCGCGCCCACCTCTTGCGCCGCCGAGATAGCAACCCGAATAAGCGCTGCTCAACGCAACCCCGCCATGCCGCGCCAGAGCAAGTGCCAGAACGACCTCGGTGCTATCCGCCCGTACGCCCGTACGTGCTACGCAAGCGAAGCGCGCAGCGCAGGCGCGAGTCTTCGAGCGCCGAAGCGAAGTAAATCGAAAGAAGGGCGCCGGAGCCCCAACGAAGCCCAAATGCCCCAAGAAACACTGAGCCCCGAAATCACCCAATGGATCGCGAGCCTCACCGGCGCCCCCAGGCCTCTCGTCTCGCGACACGTCGCGAGACGAGAGGCCTGGCTCGTCGACGCGACGCGCGCGGATGGCAGCGCCGTCACGTGGTTCCTGCGCATCGATCGGCTCGCCGCCGCGGGGCGCGAGAACCCGTTCTCGCTCGCGCGCGAGACGCGCATCCTGCGCGCGCTCCACGCGTGCGGCATCCGCGTGCCGCGCATCGACGCCTGGAGCGACGCGCATCAGGTCGCGCTGCAGGAGCGCGTGGGCGGCAGCGCGGATCTGTCCTCCGCCCCCGCCGCGGACCAGCGCGCGGTGCTGCGCGACTTCGCCGAGGAGATCGCGCGCATGCACGCGCTCTCGCCCGAGCGCCTCGCGCTGCCGGAGCTGCCGATTCCGCGCTCGCCCGCCGAGGCCGCGCTCGGCGAGGTGGACACGCTCGAGCGCATGCTCGGCGGCCACCGCGAGCCCGAACCGCTCGCGCGCTTCGGCGTCGCTTGGCTGCGCAAGCACGTGCCCGAGAAGCTCGAGCGCGTCGCGCTCGTCCAGGGCGACACGGGGCCCGGCAACTTCCTCTACGAAGGCGCGCGCCTCGCCGCGCTCGTCGACTTCGAGTGGGCGCACTTCGGCGACCCGATGGAGGACCTCGGCAACTTCTGCGTGCGCGAATTCTTCCAGCCCTGCGGCGGCGTGGCGGAGGCGATCGCGCACTACGCGCGCGCGAGCGGTGCGCCCGTCGACCTGGCCCGCGTGCGCTACTTCCGCGCGCAGCAGATGACGCGCTCGGTGCTCGGGCTCGTGCGCGTGACGTCGCCCCACGATGCGCGCGGGCTCGTCGCGATGAATCTCGCGTACCGCGCGATCTGCGAGCGCGCGCTGTGCGAAGCGATCGCCGACGCGATGGGCCTCGCGCTCGCCCCGGCGGAACTGCCGGCCGCGCCGGAGGCGGACTCGCACGGCCTCGCCGCGCTGGTCGCGAAGCAGCTCGAGAGCGAGATCGCGCCCGCGCTGCCGTCCGCCTATCTGAAGCACCGCGCCGAGAGTGCCGCCGCGCTGGTCGCGTGCATCGAGCGCGAGCACCGCTTCGGCGCCGCGCTCGCGGCGCAGGAGCGCGACGAGCTCGCCGCGCTGCTCGACGAGAGCGTTGAGAGCGTGCGCGCGGGCCGCGGAGTGCTCGAAGCGCGCATCCGCGCGGGCACCGCAGCCGAGGAGGCGACACTGCGCTTCCTCGCGCGCCGCGCCCAGCAAGCAGAGGCGCTCTACGCGCCGGTCGTCGCGCCTTTCGCCGGCCGGCGCTTCTCGCCGCTCGCTTGACGCGCGGCTCTCAGGCTCGCGCCGCGGTTTCGCGGCGTAACCCGACGAGCGCGAGGAGCACCACGAGGTTCATCACCGCGTAGCCCGCGAAGGCGGGCACGTAGCTGCCCGTCGTGTCGCGCACGCTGCTCGAGATCCACGAGCCGAGCGGCGCCGCGAAGAGCAGGGCCATCATCACGGCGCCGTAGATCGCGGGCATCGTGCGCTCGCCGAACGCGAAGCCGATCGCGAGCGGGTATACGACGTCGCGCGCCGCGATCCCGAAGCCGTAACAAGCGAGAAACGCCCACAGCGCCTCGCGCTGCGGCAGCGCGAAGAGCAGCAGCGCGCTCGCCACGAGCAGCGCGTGGTCGAACAGCAGCGTGGCCTTCGGGTGCAGCCGGTCGCCGAGCACGCCGGCCACGAGCTTGCTGAGCCCGCCCGCGCCGGTGGCGAGCGCGTAGGTGAAGGCGGCCTCCTGCCGGGACATGCCGAGGTCGAGCATGAAGGCGACGAAGGCGTCGTTCATGCCGAGGAAGAACACGAAGAACGCGAAGATCCCGAGCAGCAGCAGCCAGAACGAGCGCGTGCGCAGCGCCTCGCCGAGCGTGAGCGCGCGGGCATCCGTCGCGGCCGCGGCCGCGGCCGCCGCGCTCGCCTCCGGCGATGGCATGGACGGCGCGCGCCGCCCGGCGATCCACGCGAAGGGGAGGATGGCTCCGCCGCCCGCGAGACCCATCCACAGCAGCGTCGGGCGCCAGCCCCGGGCCTCCACGCCGGCGGCGAACACCTGCGGAACGAAGAAACCCGCGACGTTCGAGGCCGCGTAGACGAAGCCCATCGCCGCGCCGCGCCCGTGGCGCACCCACGCGGTCAGCACACCCGCGATCGCGACGTCGCCGAGGCCCGCCATGAACACCCCGTACAGCGCCTGCGCGACCCAATAGGTCGCGAGGTCCTGCATGCGCGACAGCAACGCGAGCGCGCCCGCGAGCGCCGCCGCTCCCACGACGAGCACCGGCCGCGCGCCGTACCGCACCGTCCACTGCCCCGCCGCGAGCCCGCCGAGCGCCGTCATCAAGAAGTACGGAATCCGCCCGCCCGAGAACTCCGCGCGCGTCCACCCGAGCTCCGCCGTCGCCTCCGGCAGCACCGCCGAAAACAAATACGTGTACCCGAGCCCGAGTTGACAAACGAAGCAAGCGAGCACCACCACCGCCCGCTCCGCACCGCTCGGCTCACGCAACGAAGACTCGTTCAACCCGCACCCCAAAGACCGCCACGAACCCTAGACCGAATGCGCGGATCCTCGCCGCCTGACGCGCCAGCGAGATGCCAGAACGTCTCGAGCATTCCCTCGCACCCAACCACCTGCCCACCCACGCAAGCGAAGCGCGCAGCGCAGCGGCGAGTCCTCGAGCCGCGAAGCGAAGTCAACAAGGAAAAAACGATGCCGTGCCCGGTGAGGCACCCCGCACGCACACCCCGGCGTGAGTGAACGTCCCTAAGACCGCCAAGCCACCGGCATCGTTGCCCAGCCCTGCACGAACTCCGTGCGCAGCCGCTTCAGCTTCTCCGCGCGCACGACGTACTCGGGCGCGAACGAGAGCAGCTTCTCGATGCACAGCTTCGCTTCCATCTTCGCGAAGTGCTGGCCGATGCAGAGGTGCACGCCGTGGCCGAACGAGAGGATGCGCGGCGACTTGCGGCGCACGTCGAACACGTCCGGGTTCTCGAACTCGCGGCGATCGCGATTCGCCGACGGATACAAGAACGCGACGTTCGAGCCCGGCTGGCAGTCCACGCCGTGGAAGTGCACGGGCTTCACGATCTTCCGCATCAGGTACTGCGTCGGCATGTCGTAGCGAAGCACCTCGCGGTAGGCGCCGTCGATCATCGACTTGTCCCGCACGAGCCACGCGCGCTGCTCGGGATGCTGGGCGAGGCGGTGCACCGCGCTGGCGAACGTCTTCGGGAACGTCTCGGCGCCGCCGATGATGAACATCGAGAGGTGCGAGGCTGCGTCGTCGGCGCTGAAGCGCTTGCCGTCCTTCTCGAAGCGGCACACGAGGTCGACCACGTTCTCTTCGTTCGCTCCGGCCGCGCGCCGCTTCGCGATCAACGCATGGAAGTAGGCGAACAGCTCCAGCATCGCGTTCACGCCGTCGGGGGTCATGCCCGTGACGCCCTCCTCGCGCGCGAAGAAGCGCCACACGAGGTCGTTCAGCATGTCGCTGTCTTCGAGCGGGAAGCCGTTCGCGAGGCACGCGACCTTCACGGAGACTTTCGCCGCGAACTGATTGAAGACGTCGCACTCGGGCAAGTCGCGGACGCCCGCGAACGCGTCGTCCACGAACTGCGCGATCTGCGGCTCGAGCCGCTTCACGCGTCCTGGGGTGAAGTACCCCATCACCGCCGAACGAAAGGCCGTGTGGAACGGCGGGTCGAGCGTGTTCAGCATGGGCGTGAGCGGCTGCACCTTCGTGACGAGCTGCGCCGTCGTCGTGCCCTGCGCCGTCGAATAGCTGGCGGGATCCATCGACGCGTTCCAGATGTCGTCGAAGCGCGACAGGAAGTAGGTGTCCCACTCCTTCAGGTAGAAGCAGGGGGCCTCCTCGCGCAGGCGCGCGTAGGTCGGATGCGGGTCCTCCTGGACCTCCGCGGAAAACGGGTGGTAGTCGACCATCGCGGGAATTCCCCTTTGAATCTGCCGAGGTGAATGATAACGAGACGTACAGTATCGTAATCGTTCAGCCAACTCGGAGAACGTGCGGAATGGGTGCCGAGGCGAGCGGCGGGCTGCGGAGCGGCGAGGCGGGAACCCCCGCCGCCGGGCGTCCGCGCAGCGGGGAGGCCCATCGGGCCATCCTCGACGCCACCCTCGAGTTGCTCCAGGAGGCGGGCTTCTCGGCGCTCACGGTCGAGGGCGTCGCCAGCCGCGCGGGCGTCGGCAAGGCCACGATCTATCGCCGCTGGCCCTCGAAGCTGCCGCTCGTGGTGGAGGCGTTCGGCCAGCTGCCCGCCTTCGAGGACGTGGACACGGGCGATCTCGCGCGGGATCTGAAGGCAATGCTCTCGCGCTACCTGCACGACTTCCTCTCGACGCCGCTCGCCACCGTGTACCCGAGCCTCGCGGCCGAGCGCGCCCACAACCCGGAGCTGGGCGCGGTGCTCGATCCGGTGCTGCGCGGCCGCCGCCGCCCGCTCGAGGCGGCGCTGAAGCGCGCCGTGGCGCGGGGCGAGGTTTCCCCAGACGTCGACCTCGACCTCGCGGCCGACCTGATCGTCGGTCCGATTGCGGTGCGGCTCTTCTTCCGCGGCATGAAGATTCACCCGGACATGGTCGATCCGATGGTGGACCTCGCGCTCGAAGGTGTACGCCGCGCCGGCGCGCGAACGGAGTAATCGGTGGCCCGCTACTCGTACGAACGACTCAGCTACGAGAGCGCCGCGCTGCTCGCGGGCGAGAGCTCGCGCCATTTCGCACACGCCGCGACGACGCTCGTGTTCGAGGCGGGGCCGCTCGCGCGCCCGAACGGCGGCGTCGACTTCGACGCGATCCGCAGCGCGATCGAGTCGCGGTTGCACCTCGTGCCCGCGTATCGCCGCAAGCTGCGCCGCGTGCCGATCGAGAACCACCCGGTGCTCGTCGACGACCGCGAGTTCAACCTCGACTACCACATCCGCCACACCGGCATCGCGCAGCCCGGCGAGATCGCGCAGGTGCAGAAGGTGGTGGCGCGTCTCCAGGCGCAGAAGCTCGACCGCTCGCGCCCGCTCTGGGAATGCTGGGTGCTCGAGGGTCTCTCGAACGGCCGCTTCGCGCTCGTGATGAAACAGCACGCCGTGCTCGCCGAGAGCGGCGGCGACTTGATGCAGGTGCTGCTCTCGGAGGATCCGCGCGAGGCGTTCGCGCCGGCGCCCCCGTACGTGCCGCGACCGATGCCGTCGGCGGCGGAGCTGGTGCGCGACGAGGTCGTTCGCCAGCTGCGCCTTCCGCAGAAGGCGCTGCGCCGCTTCACCGAGTTCGCACGCGAGAGCGGGTCGCTCTCGGGCGAGATCGGTCGCCGCGCGCAGTCCGTCGCGAACCTACTCGGCTACTCGATCCGCCAGCTGCACGAGACGCCGCTCAGCGGGGAGCCCGGCCCGCACCGTCGCTTCGAGACGCTGCAGATCCCGCTCGCGGACGCGCGCCTCGTCCACGCCGAGCTCGGCGGCTCGGTGCACGACGTGCTCCTCGCCGCCGTCGCGGGCGCCGTCGGCGCGTACTTCCGCGCGCGGCACATGAACCCGGCGGTGCTCGACTTCCGCGCGGCGGTGCCGGTGAGCCTGCGCGCGGGCGACAAGAACGAGGGCGTCGGCGAGTGGATCCTCGACCTGCCCATCTGGGAGCGCGATCCGGCGCGGCGCCTCGAGCACGTGCGGCGGCGCACGGAGGAGCTGAATCGCGAGAGCCCGGCGCTCGGCGCGCGCACGCTCAACAGCGTCGCGAAGTGGACGAGCTCGCGCGTGCTCGCGCAGGGCGTGCGCGCGATCTCGGAGCGCACGCCGGTGAACGTGCGCATCGCGAACGTGCCCGGCCCGCAGACGCCCGTGTACCTGCGCGGCGCGAAGCTGATCGAGGCGTACGGCACCGTGCCGCTCGCGCGCAGCGGCGGGCTCGGCGTCGCGATGTTCAGCTACGACGGCAAGCTCTGCATCGGCGTGAACGCCGACTACGACCGCGTGGCCGATCTCGACGCATTCACCGCGCTGCTCGCAGAGTCGCTGCGCGAGCTCGTGAACGAGGCGCGCAGGCGCGCCCGCAAGCTCAAGCTCGTAGGCGGCGCTTCTTAGGCGCGGCGCGCTTGGGCCGCGCGTCGGGCAGCATGTCCGTATCGCGCAGCGCGCTCTCGATGAAGGGCGCGAGCCCGGAATCGCGCAGGCCGAGGATGTGCCCGCCCTGGAACCAGTGGATCGCGGGGCGATCCCAGTGCCGCCACAGCGCGCGCGCCTGATCCGGGCGCGCGATGCGGTCCGCGACGCCCGCGTAGATGAAGCGTCCGCCGCGCGGGATCTTGGGCGTGAACGCGAGCGGCGACACGACGTGGGTGATCGCGCGGACCAGCTGCCAGTCGAGCGCGAAGTCGCGGTCGTAGCGGCGCATGATCCAGGGCTCGTTGTCGCGCGCGAGGTTCGCGAAGTCGACCGCCGGGATGCCCGCGATCACGCAGCGGAGGCCCTCTTCGAGCGCGGACGCGATCGACGAGACGTAGCCGCCAAGCGAGATTCCGTAGAGCCCGATCTGCTCGCCGCCCTCCTGCGCGCGCACCCACGAGATCGCGCGCCGCACGTCCCACGCGGCCTGCGCGAACAGCAGCACCATGCGCAGGTAGTCGGGCGACAGCACCTCGCCGCCGCTCATGCGCCCGGCCGCGCGCGGGCCGTGGAGCGGGAGGATCGGGAAGATCAGGTTGAGGCCGAGCGTCTCGTGCAGGTAGTGCGCGGGGAAGCCGACGAAGTTCACGACCGGCGAGCCCATCGCGAAGCCGTGCACACACACGAGCCACGGGCGCGGCGTCGCGTGGCGCATCACGTAGGCGTGGGCGGTGCCGTTCGTCGGATGCGACTGCCAGCGCTCGGCGCCGGGCTCGCCGTCGTGCGGCTCGAAGCCGCTCTCCCAGCGGAGGTGCTCGAAGCGCGTGGGCTGGAGCCCGGGGCGCACCCAAACCGACTCGGGCTTGCCCGCCACTTCGCGCAGCTTCGGCGGGCGGCGGTGATAGGGCAGGGGATCCTCGAGCCAGCCGCGCTCGGCGTAGAAGGCGTGGGCGGTCTGCGCCTCCTCGACCATGCGGCGCACGAGCTGCGGCAGCGGGACGCCCGTTACGAGCGACGTCATCAGCGTGAAGCTGCGGTCGAGGGCGGCGTGCCCGAGCAGGCCGAGGCGCGGCTCGAGGGCCGGCACCTCCGGGTAGCGCGAGGCGCGTCGCAGGGCTGCGAAGCCCTCGGCGAGCACCTCGCTGGCTTGCTGGAGTGGCAGCGTGATCAGGCGTTCCAACGCCATGGGCCCTCGGATCTCGGAGGCTGGCTGGTCGGGTGGACGGGGTCAACCCCGGCCCCGCCCCCTCTCATCGGCCGCGCGATGCATCCCCTCCAGCCCGCCGATAGCCTGCCCGCCCCAACCGGGGACGTTGGTTCACGAATGCCCGGGGACGTTGGTTCAAGAACGCCTCGTGGGAGAGCGGGCGAGCGGCCCCGCGCGATTCGTGAACCAACGTCCCCAAAGCGAGGAGAACCTGAATGGCCATCGTCGAATCCGTCGCATCCGCCGGGCCGCGCCGGCGCTACCGGGCGCTCAGCCCCGTCACGCTCGCGCCGATCGGCGAGTTCGAGTGCGCGAGCGAGGGCGACGTGCGCGCCGCCGTCGAGCGAGCGCGCAAGGCGCAGGCGGCGTGGGGCGAGCTGCCCGTCGCGGAGCGCGCGCAGTACCTGTGGCGCCTGCTCGACCAGTTCGTCGCGCGCCAGGACGAGATCATCGACGCCGTCGTCGCCGAAACCGGCAAGGCGCGCAGCGAGGCGATCAGCATGGAGGTCTACGCCTGCTGCGACGCGATTGCTTACTACGCCAAGCGCGCGCCGAAGTTCCTCGCGCCCGAGAAGCGCGGCATCCACGGCGTGCTCGGCTTCGCGAAGAAGCTGACGCTCGTCTACAAGCCGCTCGGCGTCGTCGGCTTGATCACGCCGTGGAACGGACCCGTCGTGCTCGCGGTGAATCCGCTCGTGCAGGCCGTCGTGGCCGGCAACGCCGTGCTGCACAAGCCGAGCGAGGTGACGCCGTTCTCCGCGCTGCTCGTGAAGAAGCTGACGGAAGACGCGGGCTGGCCCGCCGACCTCTACCAAGTGCTGCAGGGCGACGGCGCGACCGGCGCCGCGCTGATCGAGTCCGGCGTGAACAAGATCTCCTTCACCGGCAGCGTGGCCACGGGGCGCAAGGTGGCCGAGGCGTGCGGCCGCAACCTGATCCCGTGCACGCTCGAGCTGGGCGGGAAGGACGCGATGATCGTGTGCGCCGACGCCGACCTCGAGCGCGCCGCACAAGGTGCATTGATCGGCTCGTGCATGAACACGGGGCACTACTGCTGCGGCACCGAGCGCATCTACGTCGTCGACGAGATCTACGAGCCTTTCGTCGCGAAGGTGGTCGAGGGCGCGAAGCGGCTGCGCCAGAGCGACAGCGGCGAGTTCGACGTCGGCGCCGTGTTCTGGGACAAGCAGCTCGCGATCATCGAGTCGCACGTGCAGGACGCCGTCGCGAAGGGCGCCCAAGTGCTCGTCGGCGGCCGCCGCAATCCCGCGCTGAAGGGCCTCTACTACGAACCCACCGTCGTCGTCGACGTGAACCACGGCATGGACTTGATGACGAAGGAAACCTTCGGCCCGATCGTCGCGATCCAGCGCGTGAAGAGCGAAGACGAGGCGCTCGCGCTCGCGAACGACTCCGAGTACGGCCTCAACGGCAACGTGTGGACGAAGGACATCGCGAAGGGCGAGCGCATCGCCGCGCGCATCGAGACGGGCGGGGTGTGCGTCAACGACATGGCGATGACCTACGGCGTGCCCGAAGCGCCCTTCGGCGGCGTGAAGACCAGCGGCGTCGGCGCCGTGAACGGCCCGCAAGGCCTCCGCAACTACTGTCACGCCCAGCCCATCCTCGCCGACCGCAAGGGCACCGGCCCGATCCAAGGCGGCTACCCCTACACGCGCAAGGGCGAAGACGGGATGCAGAAGTTCATCAAGCTGTTGTTTGGGACGAAGGTCGGGAGATGGTTCGCGTAGCGAGCGTCCGAGCCCGCGCGAGCGATTCCCATAATAAGTACCTCGCGCGACGACGACGCGCAGACGCACGCCCCGGCACCGCTCGCCGCAATGCCGCAACTCCGCCCGCACCTACCGCCCCCCGAACCCAGCACCAGAGCGCGCGCGGGGCGGCCGGGGGAGCGGCGTCGCAGCGGAGGGCCCGGATTCCACCCCCCCGCGCCGTACGCCACCGAAGAACCGAAACCGCGGCCGCGAGCGCTCGAGCGCGCCCGTACGCCCCGCACCGCCCCCACCCAACCCCGCACGCCCCCGCGCCAAGGGCCCGGAGTCGCGACCCCTCCCCCGGCCGCCCCGCGCGCGCTCGCTGCGCGCGCCAAAGGCCGAGGGCCAAGCAACAAGCGCCGAGGTCCAAGCGGACCGAAGCGGCGCCCTACCCGAGCTTCTCCCCCGCATCGACGCGCAGATACTGCCCCGTCACCATGCGCGTGCGATCGCTCGCGAACAGCACCGCCACCTCGGCGACGTCGTCGTCCGGCGGGATCTCGCGCATCGGGAAGCGCTTCGCGATGTGCGCGACGACCGCCTCCTCGCTCGTGCCCTGCTCCTTGGCCTGCCACTTCACGTAGTTCTGCACGGGCGGGCCCCACATCCAGGTGGGGATGACGGTGTTCACGCGGATCTTCGACGGCCCGAGCTCGACGGCCATCTGGAACATCGCGCTCATCAGGGCGCCCTTCGACGACGCGTAGGCGAGCTGCGCGGTGTCGGGCGGGTGGTTGTAGGACTGCGAGCCGATCAGCACGATCGCGCCGCCGCCGCGCTTCGCGAGCGCGGGCACGACGCTGCGGCAGAGCTGCGTCGTGCCGATCACGTTGACTTCCATGACCTTGCGCCAGTCGTCGGGCGTCGTGGTCGCGAGGTTGCCGAACACCGCGTCGAAGGCCGCCACCTGGATCAGCGCGTCCACGCCGCCGAAGCGCTGCTCGGCGAAGGCGACGAGGCCGTCGCACGCGGCGGCACTTGTTATGTCGAAGGCGTGCGCCGCGACCTTCTTGCCGCTCGGGTCGAGCTCCCGGGCGATGCCCTCGAGCTTCGCGGCGCCCCGCGCCGCGATCACCACGTTCGCGCCGTCGCGCGCGGCGCAGCGCGCCACGGCGCCGCCGAGCCCCGGGCCGACGCCCGAGACGATCACGGTCTTGCCCTGCAGGATCACGGGAGCACCTCCTCGCCGACGTCCAGGCAGGGCATGACCCCGCGTGGATGTCCGGCCCGCGCAGGTTCTCGCAGCGGGGGTCCTCACCGCAAACGCGAGCGGGGGTTGGCCGAGAGCGCCCCGGGGAGGCGGAATCGCCGGCCGATCCGGGGGGTTGCGGCGGGCTTCTGCGGGTGAAAGAAGGTCCCGCGGGCGGCTCCCGCCGACGCCCGCCGGGATTTTTTTTCGGGGCGGGTTTCCGACGGTTTGGAGCGCCCCTCCGTCGGAATCTGCGCTTCCGGAATCGCGGGCTCGCTCTGCTAGGGTGCCCTTCGCGCTTCGAAAGTCCGGCCCGGTCCGGGCCGAGACGTAGACGAGCAAGGCGGCGCCCCATGAGAGACAACGATCGCTACTGGGATTGCCTGGACCAGGCGATGGAAGCTTCCCACGGCGGCCGCACCGATGAAGCGCTGGCTTGGCTCGACGAAGCGCTGAAGGCGCACCCGAACGGCGCCGAGGCCCACAACGGGCGCGGCGAGATCCTCTGGGACGAAGGCCGGGTCGAGGAAGCGCTCTACCAGTTCGAGCTGGCCGTGATGGCCGACCCGAAGTTCCTGACCGCGCACCTGAACCGCGCGGAGCTGTTGATCGAGGAGATGGGCGAGCACGAGCAGGCGATCGCGCTCTGCGACCGCCTCCTCTCGGGTGCCGCCGAGCTGCCGAAGCCGGATCGCGGCACCGAAGCCGAGATCTACTACCTGAAGTCGAAGGCGCTTTTCTACCTCGACGACCTCGAGGGCGCGCAGTTCCTGGTGCGCCGCGCGATCCAGAAGTCCGGCGAGATCGCGGTCTACCGCGCCTTCGAGGGCCAGCTCGGCTTCGAGCTCGGCCGCTTCGAGGAAGCGAAGAAGCACCTCGAGCGCGCGGTCGCGATGGACCCCGAGTCGGCCCACGCCGTCTACCACCTCGGCCTCGTGCTCGAGCGCCTCGGTCGCGACGACGACGCGCGCCGCGCCTTCCAGCAGGCGAACGCGCTCGACTCCGATCACTACCCGCTGCCGGTGGTCGTGGACGACGCGACCTTCGAGCGCATCACCGCCGAGGCGCTCGCCGACCTGCCGCGCTCGATCCGCGAGTACGTGGCGCACATGCCGGTGCTCGTGCGCGACTTCCCCGACGGCGAGCTGCTCTCAGACGAGAACGTCTCGCCGCAGATTCTCGGCATCTTCATCGGCGTGCCGCGCACGGAGGCCGCCTCGACGGCCCAGGCGCGCGACATCGACCGCGTGATCCTCTTCAAGAAGAACCTCGAGAAGATCTGCCGCACCCACGCCGAGCTCGTCGAGCAGATCCAGATCACCGTGAAGCACGAGATCGGCCACTACCTGGGCCTCGACGAGGACGACCTCGAGCGCCTCGGCCTGGCCTGATCGTTCACGAGAGCCCGGGGACGTTGGTTCACCGGCGGACGCGGCGACCGAACGTGAACCAACGTCCCCAGGCTCTCGCGAACACGGCGCTGCTGGGGGAGTTGCGCGCGATCCTCGGCGACGGCGGGCTGCTCGTGCGCCCCGAAGAGCTGTTCGTGTACGAGGCCGACGGGCTCACGCACCACAGCGCGACGCCGAGCGCCGTGGCGCTGCCGCGCGACGCGGGCGAGGTGCAGCGCGTCGTGCGCGCCTGTCGCCGGCACGGCGTTCCGTTCGTGCCGCGCGGAGCGGGGACGGGGCTCTCGGGCGGTGCGGTCGCGTGCCACGACGGCGTCGTGATCGAGTGCGCGCGCATGAACCGCGTGCTGCGCGTGGACGCCCCGAACCGCATCGCGGTGGTTCAGCCCGGCGTCGTCAACGCGGACCTCTCGAAGGCGGTCGCGAAGCACGGCCTCTTCTATGCGCCCGATCCGTCGAGCCAACAGTCCTGCACGCTCGGCGGCAACGTCGCGGAGAACTCCGGCGGCCCGCACACGCTGAAGTACGGCACGACGACGAACCACGTGCTCGCGCTCGAGCTGGTGCTGCCCGACGGCGAGATCGTGCGCCTCGGCAACGCGAGCGGACTCGCGAGCGGGCTCGACCTCGTCGGCGCCGTCGTGGGCGGCGAAGGCACGCTCGGCATCGTGACCGAGGCGACGGTGCGCCTCGTGCCGCTGCCGGAGCGCACCGAGACGCTGCTCGGGATCTTTCCCGACGTCGTCTCGGCGTGCCGCGCGGTCGGCGCGATCATCAAGAGCGGCATGGTGCCCGGCGCGCTCGAGATCGTGGACCAACGCACGATCCGTGCGGTCGAGGACAGCGTCTACGCCGCCGGCATGCCGACCGACGCGGGCGCGATCCTGATCATCGAGCTCGACGGCCCGAGCGCGGCGGTCGCGGTGCAGGCCGAGCGCGCGAGCGCGCACTGCCGCGACGCCGGCGCGCGCGAGGTCGCGGTCGCGCGCGACGCCGCCGAGCGCACGCGCTTCTGGCGCGCGCGCAAGGGCGCGTTCGGCGCGATGGGCCGCCTCGCGCCCGATCTGTACGTGCACGACGCCGTCGTGCCGCGGGCGAAGCTGCCGGAGATCCTCGCGCAGGTGTGCGCGATCGGGGACAAGCACCGACTGCGGCTCTCGAACGTCTTCCACGCCGGCGACGGCAACCTGCACCCCAACATCTCGTTCGATCGCCGCGACGCCGACGAGCTCGCGCGCGTGATCGCTGCCGGCGAAGAAATTCTGCGCGTGTGCGTGGAGGCGGGCGGCGTGATCAGCGGCGAGCACGGCATCGGCCTCGAGAAGCGCGAGTACATGCCGCTCGTGTTCTCCGACGCCGATCTCGGCGCGATGCTGAAGCTGCGCGACGCGTTCGACCCGGAGCGCATGTGCAACCCCGGCAAGGTCTTCCCGACCACGCGCTTCTGCGTGGAGTCGAACCCGAAGGCGCGGGGCTACGACCGCGTCGCGTTCGAATGAGCGGGCGACGCTTCGGCTTCGGGACGCGACCTTGAGCGCGCTCGAAGCGCTCGACGCGCTGACGGGCGAGCTCGGCGCAGCGTGCGAGCGCCACGCGCCGCTCGTCCTCGAAGGCGCACGGCTCGAGGCGACGCTGCGGCCGCGCGACGCGGAGGCGTGCGCCGCCGCCCTCGCGGCACTCTCGCGCGCGAAGCTGGGCGCGCTCGTGACGAGCGGCGGCACGCGGCTCGCCGCCGCCAACGCGCCGTGCGCGGCGCGCGTGCGCCTCGACGTCTCCGCGCTGCGCGAGGCGCCCGAGGTCGATCTCGACGAGGGCGTCGCGCGTTTCGGCGCGGGCGAGCCGCTCGCCGAGATCGAGGCGCGGCTCGCGGGCTCGATCTGGCAGCTGCCCTTCGATCCGCCGGGGCCGCACTCCACCCTGGGCGGGACGCTCGCGTCGGCAGCGCTCGGGCCGCGCTTCGCGCATCCGCGCGACTTCGTGCTCGGCCTCGGGATCGCGCTCGCGAGCGGCGAGCGCGTGAAGTGCGGCGGGCGCGTGGTGAAGAACGTCACCGGCTACGACCTCGCGAAGCTGTTCGTCGGCTCGAGCGGCACGCTGGGCGTAATCACTTCGGCGTGGCTGCGGCTCAAGCCGCGCCCCGAGTGCATCGCGACGCTGCTCGCGCCTGCCCCGGGCGATCCCGCGCTCGCGCTCGCGGCCGCGCGCGCCTCGTCGTCGCGCGTCGCGGCGCTGCTCGACCCCACCCTCGCCGGCACGCTCGGCGACGAATTCGGCGGCGCGCGCGTACTCGTGCTCGAGCTGGCGGGCGACGCCGCCGCGGTGGCGGCCGATCGCGCGGCGTTCGCCGCAAAGCTCGGGGCCATTGCCGCGCCCGCGGGCGCGGTCGAGGCCGTACGCGCTGCGATGGGCGGCGGCGCCGTGTGCTTCCGCCTCGCCGCATTGCCGAGCGAGCGCGAGACGCTGCGCGGCGCGCTCCAGGCCGCGGGCGCGAG
>CAZCTH010000128.1:0-14506 GCA_964501435.1 uncultured Spirochaetales bacterium
GGTGTGGCTCTCGTGCCCTTCATCTGCACCGTGTCTTCGCATGCGCATGGTTAGAAGGTGAACCTATCCGCGAGCAGCTCGGTCTCGCGCTTCGCACGGTTTCGGAAGTAGTACTGCGGGTAGAGGCCGGTGATGCTGACCGCGAGGCCGGTCATCGTGCACACCATGGCGTGCGAGACGCCGCTCGCCATGGTGCGCGCGTCGGCGGAGCCGCGCAGCGACATCGAGTCGAACACCTCGAGCATGCCGCTCACGGTCCCGATCAGGCCGAGCAACGGCGCAAGCGGAACGAGCATGTTGAGAACCGGAAGTCCCGCAGTCATCGCCCCGTTCAGACTCGAGATCATCCCGCGGCGGACCTGGCGCGAAGCCCACGAATGGTGGTCTTTGCGTTCGACCCACTTCTGGTGCAGGACGTCTGCCATCTGCGGGAGGCGGGACCGGTAAAACCAGTACCGCTCCGCGATGAGCATCCAGAGCAAGGCGCCGTTGAGGAAGATCAACCAGACGAAGGGCCCACCTTCGCCGATCAGCTCCCGCGTCGCCGCGATGAAGTTGAGACTAGGCACGTCGCTTCTCGATGCTTTCCGCGAGGAGGCCCGTGCTCTGCTCGTCGAGAACCTGGACGATGCCCTTCGACATCGAGGCCAGGAACGCGTTGATGAAGAGCAGCGGGATCGCGATGCCGAGGCCGGCGACGGTCGCGATCATGGCTTGGCCGATGCCGTTCGCCATGAGGCGCGGATCGCTCTGACCCGACTCGGTGATGGTTTGGAACGTCACGATCATGCCGATGACGGTTCCGACGAGGCCGAGCAGGGGGCCGGCCGCGACGGCAAGGCGCAGGAATGCCTGGTACCGCTCGAGCTTCGGGACCTCGCGCAGCACCGCCTCGGAGATGCGGAGCTCCGCGACCTCGGCGTCCTCCTCGATGCGGTTCGGATCGCCGCGGAAGGCCGCGAGGACGCGCCCGAGAGCGTTGTCGTTCGACGGGCTCGAGACGTTCGCCAGCTGCCGCTGCACCTTGGAGCGCTCACCGAGCAGGAAGAGCGTCTGGATCGCGGAGAGGACGAGGCCCACGAAGCCGACCACGAGGATGAAGTGCACGATCGGCTCCGCCTCGATGAAGCGGTCGATCCAGCTCGGGCGCTCCGTGACGAGCTCGAGGAGCACGCCGCGCGCCGGGTCGACGACCATCTCGCGGTAGTCGTCGCCCGTCGCCTCGGCGAGGTCCGCCGCAAGGCCGCGCGCGCCACCGGGGAGCTGGCGCGGGAGCACCTTCAGCTCGCCCTCGCGATATACGAGGTACTCGTCGCCCGAGGCGGCCGTGAAGCCGCCGACGCGCACGATGTCGCGGTCTTCGTGCGTCGCGTCCGGGAGGACGACGGGCGCCTTGTACTTCGACACCGCGCCACTCGCGACCATCTCGCGCGTGATCTCGAACCACATGCGCTCGAGCTCGGTGATCGACGGCAGCGACTTCGCATCCGCCATCCGCTTCAGGAAGGCGACGCGGTTTTCCTGGCCTTCGGCGGCCGGGAACTCCGAGTTGATCAGCGAGTCGCCGAGCGAGTTGGAGATCTCGCCCGCGATCTGGCGGGTCACGCCGAAGAGCTCGCCGAGGTTGCCCTGGCGCTGGCGGAGCAGCTCGTTCAGCTCGTTGATGCGGATCTCGTTCGCGTCGTACTGCGACGAGAGCGCGGCGCTCTCGCCCTCGGCGCGGTTGCGCTTGGCGACGGCGTCGGCCATCAGCGCCGACTGCTTGTCGCGGGCCGCCTTGAACTCGGCCTCGCGCTGCGCGTTGAGCTTCTGCTCTTCCGCGCGGGAGTTCTGCACCGCCTTCAGGAGGTCGGCGAGGGACGTCTGGGCCAGCGCGGCGCCCGCAGCGAGCTGCGAGGCGATGGCCACACTGAGAAGGATTCGAGCGCGCATTACGACTGGACCTCCGCCTTCGGCGCCGGGACCGGAACTTCGAGGAGGTCGGGGGCGCCAAGCTTCTTGGCGACCTTGATGGCCTTCTGGACCGACTCCTTGTAACCGTCGTCAACGACCCACGAACGGGTGTTCTGGTTCCAGTAGCCCGTCTCGTTGCCGTCGGGCGTCTGGTACATCAGCGACACGCGGCCGAGGCGCACGAAGTCGACGGTCTTCTCCTCGCCGCCTTCGCTGCCGGGCAGCTTCGCCTGGTAGGTGTCGAGCGAGCGGCCGTAGTCGAGCTCGATCTGGTAGGCCTCGAGGATGCGGCGGTACTTCTCCGAGATCGTCACGTCCGCGCGGGGCATGATCTCCTGGAGGCGCGCCACGCGCGCCTGCCGCTCTTCGATCAGGAACGGCACGTCCTTCTCCACGAACTGGACGAGCGTGTCCACCATCTTCTGCATCAGCGGCTGGATCTCACGCTGGGTCGTGTCGATCTCGCCGAGCTGGCGGCCGATCAGCGCCACTTCGTCCGCCTGCGACTTCACCTGGGTGCGAAGCTGGGCGTTGAAGCGGGTGAGGCTGTCGACGTCGGCCAGCGCCTGCCGGTAGGTGCCCGCGGCATCGGTGGCCTGGTCGTTGAGCTTGCCGATGCGCTCCTGCGCGGCGGCGGCTTCGCGGTCGGCGGCGGCCTGCGCCTGGATGATGGAGTCGAGCGATTGCGCCCCGGCTCCGGTCGCCGCTGCGAGCGGCATCGCGGCGAGAAGGGCGAAGGCCACGGCCTTCGCACGGTGTCGACTGACTTGCGTCATGTGGGCGCGCATCTCCTGATGGAAATTGGTGGGGGACGTGCACAGCGGTGCCGACGGAAGAGCCGGTCCCGAGGTCGCGCAGGGTAAACGCGCCGCGAATCGAGAGTCAAGCATCAACCGGTTTGTACTGGAGAAAATGTGCGCTCGGACGCGCGCTTCATGAACGCTTCATGCGACGCGCGTCGAAGCCTCTACGCCGGCTCGAAGTGCGGCAGCGAGATCGTCTCGGAGACCGCGCGGAAGGCGACGCGCACCCGCATGCCGATCGCCGCGCGCGCGGGCTCGCATTCGAGGTTCGCGAGCATCTCGAAGCCTTCGTCGAGCGCGACGATCGCCACGACGTACGGCGTCGCGAAGGCCGGATGCGGCGCGCGGTGAACGACGGTGAAGCTGTACACCGATCCGTGTCCGGCACACGCGACCCACGTCACACCGTCGGAGCCGCAGGCCGTGCAGAGCGGCTGGGGAATGAAGACGTACGCGCCGCAGGCGTTGCAGCGCTGCACGCGCAGCACGCCCTCGCGGCAGCCGTCCCAGTGCGGCTGCGACAGCGCCGTCGGGCGCGGGAGCGGTCGCTCCCTCACGCGCGTTCCTTTCCGAGCAGCAGCACGTCGCAGAACAGCGCGCCCGCGCCGCCGTTGCTCGCGAGCGCGACGCGCGCACTCGGCACGGTCAACGAGGCGGGCAACTCCCCTCGCAATTGCTGCACTGCGGCAATCGGCTTCTGCAAGAGCTGCGCGAGTCCCGCGTGGCTGAAGGACAAGAGTCCGCCGTTCGTCGCCACGGGCAGCGCGCCGCCGACCGCGATGCGCCCGTCGCGCACGAAGGCGCCGCCATCGCCCCGTGCGCAGAAGCCGAACGCTTCGAGCTGCCGGATCACCTCGAACGAGAATGGGTCGTAGAGCTCCGCCGCGTCCACGTCCCCGGGCGCGAGGCCGCACTGCGCGAATGCGAGCTTCGCCGCCCGCGCGCCGACGTCGCCGATGCGGTCCCAGACCGGCGCCGTGACGTAGGACATCCCGCAGCGATCGAGCGCGCCGCCGAGCAGCCAGATCGGCGCTCCGGGCAGATCGCGCGCGCGCTCGGCGCTCGTCAGCACCAGCCCGGCGCCGCCTTCGTTCGTGAGCGCGCAGTCGAGCAGGTGGAACGGCTCGGCGATCGGCCGCGAAGCGAGCACGTCGGCGGGGGTGACGTGCCGCCCGAACATCACGGCGGCAGGGTTCCGCGCCCCGTGGTTCCGGATGGTTGCCGCGACTTCTGCGAGATCTTCGGGGCGGGTCCCATACAGATGCATGTGCCGGCGCGCGATCAGCGCGAACTCGGCGGCCGTGAACAGCCCGAAGCACTCGGTGAACTCGTGGCTCGGGCGCGTCCACGGGGCCGTCTCCGCGCGGTCGACGTACTCGCCGGCCTGGGCGGTCGCGATCAGCACGGTGTGGCACTGACCGGACGCGATCGCGCCGGCGGCCTCGAGCACCGCCGGGATGCCGACGTCGCCGGTGCCGGTCCAGATCGGGCGCCCGCCGAGCCACGTCGCCGTCTCGCGCGGCCGCCAGCCGCGGGTCGAGGACGTGCAGTTCAGCCCGTCCACGTCCGCGAGGCCGAGCCCGGCCGAGCGCAGGGCGCCCCGCATCGCGTCGAGCAGCAGGTCCGTCTCGGGAACGCCGACGTGCCGCGCCTGCTTCGTGTCGTACGCGCCGACGATCGCGACGCCGTGGAGCGGGTTCGCCGGCACCGGGCTCAGTGTGCCTTCAGCTTGAAGCGCAGCGCGTACTGCCCCTCGCGGAGCTCGCCGAACAGCTCGGGCACCTGGGGGTGCTTGACCGGGCCGTGCTCGCCGTCCGGGACCAGGTTCTGCTCCGAGACGTAGGCCACGTAGGTCGTCTTCTCGTTCTCGGCGAGCAGGTGGTAGTAGGGCTGGTCCTTGCGCGGGCGAAGCTGCGCGGGAATCGAGAGCCACCAGGCCTCGGTGTTCGCGAATTCGGGGTCGACGTCGAAGATCACGCCGCGGAACGGATGGATGCGATGCCGCACCACCTGGCCGATCCGGAAGCGCGCCTCGCGCACCCCGGGGAGGGGCCCCCCGGCCCCGGGATCATTCTGCATTCGCGATCACCACCTCGACCCGCCGGTTCCGGGCCCGGCCCTCCGGCGAGTCCTTGCCGTCGGGCGTCTTCTCCGGCGCGAGCGGGCGCGACTCGCCGAGGCCCTGGGACGAGATGCGCGTCGGGTCGATGCCGGCGGACGCGAGCGCGTCGCCGACGCGCCGAGCGCGTCGGAGCGAGAGCTCGAAGTTGTAGGCCTCGGTGCCGCGCGAGTCGGTGTGGCCCTCACAGATCAGCTCGTTCTGCGTGGCGAGCCGCTTCACGATCTCGGCGATGCGGCCCACGGACGCGGCGCCGTCGGCGGTCAGGGCGTCGCTGTCGTAGTCGAACAGCACGTCCGTCACGAGCACGGTCACGCCGCGGTCGTCGACGCGCGTCTCGAAGCCGCCCGCGTCGAGCGCGCTCTCGAGCGCGCTCTTCTTGCCGGCGCTGGCGCAGCCGGTGCCGAGCGCGAAGGCGACGGCGAGGGCGGCGAGAACGGTGGAGCGGGGCATGCGGACTTCCTCCTGGCGCCCCTAGCTTGCCGAACCTTCGCGACGAATGAACCCTCGCCCGATGCTCACCTCTGGCGCGCGACCGGTCGGCCTGATCCTCAACCCCATGTCGGGCCGCGACGTGCGCCGCCTGGTCGGCCGCGCCCAGACGGAGTCGCTCGAGGTGAAGCGCAGCCAGCTCGCGCGCGCCGTCGTTGGCGCCGCTGCGGGCGGCGCGACCCAGTTCCATTTCGTGCGCGACGTCTTCCGGCTCGCCGAGCAGGCGCTCGAGTACCTCGCTCTCGACGACGTGAACATCTCCCAGCTCGACATCGGCCCGCTGACCACGACGCCCGCCGACACCGCGCGCGCGGCGCGGGCGATGCGCGAGGCCGGCTGCGCGGCGCTGCTCGTGATGGGCGGCGACGGCACGAGCCGCATCGTGGCGGGCGCGTGGCCCGACGCGCCGCTCGTGGCGCTCTCGCTCGGCACCAACAACGTCTTCCCCGAGCGCGTCGAGGCGACCCTGGCGGGAGCTGCGCTCGGGCTGGTCGCGAGCGGGCGCGTTTCGCTCGAGGAAGTGGCGCAGCGCGCGAAGGTGGTGCGCGCGAAGTTCGCGGACGGCGCCGAGACGCTCGCGCTGGTGGACGCCGTGTTGATCGAGGGCGACCACCCCGGCTCCCTGCTGCCGTTCGACGCCGCGAAGATTCGCCGCGCGATCCTCTCGCGCGCCGAGCCGGACGCGGTGGGAATGTCGCCGCTCGGCGGGTTGCTCCTGCCGACGCGCAAGGAGGACGACGCCGGCGTGGACGTCACGTGCTGCGGGCCGGGGCAGGGGGGGCGCGCGCTGCTCGCGCCGATCTCGCCCGGGCTCTACCGCACCGCGTTCGTGACGAACGCGCGCCGCGTCGCGCTCGGCGACCCGATCCTCGTCGAAGGGCCCGGCATCCTCGAGTTCGACGGCGATCGCGAGCGCGTGCTCGCCGCGGGCGAGCGCGCCGAGCTGCGCGTCGTGCGCGACGGCCCGTGGCAGATCGACGTGCAGCGCGCGCTCACGCTCGCCGCCGAGCGCGGGCTGTTCCTCGATCGACCGCATTGGCACGACGAGGGGGATACGGGGGAAGGGCCGGGGTGTTGTTAGGCGTTGGGCTCGTTCGAGCTGAAGCCGAGCCCCCCAGGCAGGCAGATCTGCGCCTCACGCCGCCAGCTTGCTCGTGTCGATCCCGTACAGCTCCGCCGTGCTCGCGCCGAGGATCGCGGTCTTCTGGTCGGGGGTCAGGGACTTCGTGTGCTCCGCAAGCATGTCCTGGCTCCACGGCCAGGTCGAGTCGCTGTGCGGGAAGTCGTTCGCCCAGAGCAGGTGCTTCCAGTTCATGTCGTTCGCGACCTTGAACGCCACCCAGTCGTCCTGGAAGGTGGTGTAGATGTTCTCGCGGAAGTACTCGCTCGGGAGCTTCGAGAGCTTTTGTCCGGCGGGCAGCCAGTAGCGGTGCCGCTTGTACGCGTGGTCCATCCGGTACATGTAGTGGGGCACCCAGCCGGCGTCGGCTTCGGCGCACACGACCTTCAGGCTCGGGTGCCGCTCGAACACGCCCCCCAACACCAGCGTGCCCATCACGTCCTGGCAGCCGCGCATGATGCTGAGGAAGCCGTTCATCTTCGGGCCGCGCGTCTCGTGACGGAAGGCGTAGTTGCGGTCCGTGAGGATGTGGAACGAGAGCGGCAGGCCGAGCGCGATCGACTCCTCCCAGAACGCGTCGTACACGCGCGAGTCGTAGTCCTCGACGGCGGGGTTGCCCGGCATCATCACGCCGCGCAGCCCGAGGGCCTTGATCTCGCGCAGCTCGCGGATCCCGTCCTGCGGCGTCTTCATGGCGAGCTGCCCGAGCCCGACGAGGCGGGCGGGGTGCTTGCCGCAGTACTCGGCGATCCAGCGGTTGTAGGCCGCGAAGCACGCGGTCTTGTAGTCGAAGTCCGGGTGGTTGCAGAGCACCATGCCCACCGTCGGGTAGATCACCTCGGCGTGGACGCCGTCCTTGTCCTGCTCCGCCATGCGCGCATCGGGGTCCCAGCCGCCCGGGTGCATGTCGAGGAACTTCACCCCCGTGGTGCGGATCTTCTCGGGCGGCGTGCCGGCGGCGGCCACGAGGCCCATCGCGATCGGCGCGGGGAGCCCGTCCACGTAGAACGCGTCGCCGAGCTTGTCGTCGCCGCGCATCTGCGGCGCGCGGTCCTTCCATTTCGCGTCGATGTAGTCGACGTAGGTGTTCGGCGGCTCGGTGATGTGCGAGTCGGCGGAGATGACGACGTTGCCCATGCGCGCTCCTCGGTGGTGCGGCCACTGTACTCCGCTTCGCACCCCGCGTGCGCGGCGGCGTAGCATGCGCGCCTCGCACGAGGAGTCGGCATGGCGGACCTGATCGCGCTCTCGACGCGGGTGATCGACGACGGCGCGGGCGACGTCGGGCCGCTGAACCGCATCACCCACGAGCTGTCCGAGATCGGCGACGGCGTCGCGATGGTCGAGGCGTTCTCCCACGCCGTGGTGTTCCGCACGGGCGACGGCCTGCTCGTGTTCGACACGAGCGGCGCCGCGGGCGGCGAGCGCGTCGTGGGCGCGATCCGGGGCTGGTCGCGCGAACGCTTTCACACGCTGGTGTACACGCATGGCCACGTGGACCACGTCGGCGGCTGCGGCGCCTTCCTGGCCGACGCCGCGGCAGCCCGGGCTCCGCGGCCGCGCATCGCCGGCCACGAGAACGTCGCGGCGCGCTTCGACCGCTACGACCTCACCAACGGCTACAACCTCGCCATCAACGCGCGCCAGTTCCGCGGCCTCGGGCGGCGCGGCTACGGCATCGGCGGAGGCGGGCGCTTTCTCCCCGCGGACAGCGCGAAGCCGGACGTGACCTACCGCGAGGAGCTCGCGCTCTCCGCAGGCGGCCTCGACTTCGTGCTCCGGCACGCGAAGGGCGAGACCGACGACCACAGCTGGGCGTGGCTCCCGCAGCAGCGCGCCATCTGCGCCGGCGACTTCTTCATCTGGAACTTCCCGAACGCCGGCAACCCCCAGAAAGTGCAGCGCTATCCGCTCGAGTGGGCGGCCGCGCTGCGGGCCATGGCCGAGCAGGGCGCGGAGCTGTTCCTGCCGGCCCACGGGCTGCCGATCGCAGGGGCGGAGCGCATTCGCCGCGTGCTGAACGAGGTCGCCGCGACCCTCGAGAAGCTCGTTGCGGGTGTGCTCGCCCTGATGAACCAGGGCGCGACCCTCGACGACGTCCTCCACACCGTGCGCGTTCCGTACGACGTGCTCGCAAAGCCGTACCTGCGGCCGATGTACGACGAGCCGGAGTTCGTGGTGCGCAACGTGTGGCGGCTCTACGGAGGCTGGTACGACGGCAACCCCGCGCGCCTCAAGCCCGCCCCCGACGCACGGCTCGCGCGCGAGCTCGCGGACCTCGCGGGCGGCGCGGGTGAGCTCGCGCGGCGCGCGCGGCGGCTCGCCGATGCGGGCGACTACCGCCTCGCGTGTCATCTGATCGAGCTGGCGGTCGGCGCAGCGCCGGACGACGCCGGCCTCCACGCAGCGCGCGCCGCGATTTATCAGGCGCGGCGCGATCGCGAGACGTCGCTGATGGCGAAGGGAATCTACGGAGCCGCGGCGGGCGAGTCGCTCGCGAAAGCGGGGCTCGACGATCCTCACCGCAAGCCGTGAGCTCACGAGAGGCGCAATCTTCGCTCCACGACCCCGCGCGCGCGATCGAGGCGGCTCTTCTGAAGCTTCCCGCCGCTGGATGTGCGACGCTGACGCCTCCCCACCCCGGCAAGCGGCCAGCGGATCAGCAGCGCCGCGCAGCGGCGCCTGCTGCATCCGCCGAGCACCCCGCTCGCGCGGGCCGTGCCCGAAAGCACCCCACCAGGAGCCTCCTCGATGAAGTTCGGCATCATGTTCGCCAACGTCGGACCCTTCGGTTCGCCCGATCGCCTCGCGCACCTCGCGCAGAAGGCGGAGCAGGTCGGCGTCGAGTCCCTGTGGACCGTCGAGCACGTGGTCGTTCCGAAGGGCTACGGCTCGAAGTACCCGTACTCGCGCGACGGCAAGATGCCGGGGCCCGAGGAGTCGCCGATCCCGGATCCGCTGATCTGGATGACCTACGCCGCGGCCGTCACCAAGAAGATCAAGGTCGCCACCGGCGTGCTGATCCTCCCGCAGCGCCACCCGTTCTACGTGGCGAAGGAAGTCGCCACCCTCGACGTGCTGTCGCAGGGCCGCGCGATCCTCGGCGTCGGCATCGGCTGGCTCGAGGAGGAGTTCCGCGGCGTCGGCATCCCGTTCAAGGAGCGCGCGCCGCGCACGGAGGAATCGATCCAGGCGCTGCGCAGCCTGTGGGGATCGAAGGCGAGCGAGTTCAACGGCAAGTACTACGCCTGGGACGCGGTCGAATCGAACCCCAAGCCGGTGCAGAAACCGGGCGTTCCGATCGTGATCGGTGGACACGTGGAGGGTGCCGCGCGCCGCGCAGCCCGCTACGGCGACGGCTTCTTCCCGGCGCGCTCGGACCTCCTGCCGAGCCTGCTCGAGGTGCTCGTGCGCGAGTGCCGCGCGATCGGCCGCGATCCGACGGACATCGAGATCACGAGCGGCTCGCACCCGACCCTCGACGAGGTGAAGCGACTCGAGGACCTCGGCGTCTCGCGCTTCACGCTGCCGCCGCCGGGCTACACGCCCGACGACGTCGAGCGTGGCCTCGAGAAGTACGCCAACGAGCTGATCGCGAAGGCCTGACGCGCGCCGGCCCCGGTGAGGGCGTGACCCCGGCCCACGGCCGGGGCCCTAATGACTGGCGGCGCTCGCGTCGCCCAGTCTTTGCGTCGCGGCGAGCGCGAACGGGATCGCCAGCGTGAGAAGGGCCGCCGAGACGAGCATCGGCGCGCCCGCCCAGCGCGCGTCCACACTGACGCCCAGCGCGAACGCGCCGTTGTAGAGCGCGGGCGTGAGCACTTGGCAAGCGGCTCGCACGCTCGCGAGCGCGCCCTGCAGGCGGCCCTGTTCGCTCGGCGCCACACGCTTCGACAGGATCGACTGCGCGGCGGCGCTCCACACGCCCCAGAATCCGCCGAGCGCGACCGCGGCGAACACCATCCAAGCCTGCCACGCGACGCCGTAGAGCACGAAGGCCGCGAGCCCCGCCCCGAGCCCGAAGTAGAGCGCGCGCTTCTCGCCGAACTTCCGCACGATCGGACCGACCGCGCCGGCCTGAACGATCACGCTCATCACGCCGACGGCGACCAGCGCGTAACCCACCATTCGCTGATCCCAGCCGAAGCGGGCGTTCGCGTACAGAAAGAACGTGTGCGGCAGCGAATCGTGGGCGAGATAGCTGAGCACGGAGACCCCGATCAGTGCCCACACGTCCGGGTACTGGCGGATCAAGAGTGCAGAACCGATCGGATTGGCCTTCAGCCACTCGAACGGCGCGCGGCGCTCCGCCGGTAGGGACTCCGGCAGCACGAACACGCCGTAGCAGAAGTTCGCGAGCGAGAGCCCGCCCGCGATCCAGAACGGCAGCCGCGGATCGACGCTGCCCGCCTCCGCGCCGATGAAGGGCCCGAGGATGAAGCCGAAGCCAAAGGCCGCCCCGATCGCGCCGAACGCGGCGGCGCGCTTCTCCGGCGGCGTGACGTCCACGATGTAGGCACTCGGGACGCTGATCGAGGCCGAGCAGAACCCCGCGATCGTGCGGCCCGCGAGCAGCCACCAGAGGTTCGGGGCGAGCGCGATCAGCACGTAGTCGAGCGCGAGGCCGAGGTTCGACAGCAGGATCACGGGGCGGCGCCCGAAGCGATCCGAGAGCGCGCCGAGCACCGGGGCGAAGAAGAACTGGATCGCGGCGAAGGCCGTGCCGAACACGCCTTGCCACCAGGCGGCATCCGTCGCGCGTCCGCCCGTGAAGTCGAGCACGAGCTTCGGCAGCACCGGGATCACGATCCCGAACGCGAGCATGTCGAGCATCACGGTCACGAGCACGAACGCGAGCGCGGCTTGGCGGCGAGAATCGGACACGCGGGTTCCTCCGGGCTGCGGCATCGTACGGCGCCCGGCCCGCCGCGCTTGGAAGAATGCGGCGCGCGAAGGAGCGCCCATGTCGCAGCCCGCGCGTCCCGCCCTCGACCCCGCGCTCGCCGCCCTCGCGGTGGAGGCGCCGCCGCCGCCGCTGCGCGGGAAGCCGCTGCCCGCCGAGGGGGAAGGCGGCGCGTTCTCGCAAACGTGGTGGCCGATCTGTCTCGCGAGCGACGTCTCAGCAGGGCAGGCGAGGGGCTTCGACTTTCTCGACGGTCGCGTGGTCGTGTTCCGCGATGCGGCGGGCGCAGTGCGCGTCCTCTCCGCGCGCTGCCCGCACCTGGGCGCCGACCTCGCGGTGGGCGACGTGCACGAGGGCGCGCTCCGCTGCGCCTTCCATCATTGGGAGTTCGATGGCGAGGGCCAGTGCCTGCGCACCGGCGTCGGCGATCGCGTGCCGGCGCGCGCACGGCTCTTTCGCTTCCCGACCGTCGAGAAGCACGGCCTCGTGTGGGCATTCAACGGCACGCGACCGACCTGGCAGCTCCCGGACTTCGAGCATCCGGAGGAGGCGCTGGCGCGGAAGGTCGTCGTGTTCCCCGATCTGATGCCCGTGGACCCGTGGGTGCTCTGCTGCAACACGCCCGACATGCAGCACATCAAGGCCCTGCACGGGATCTCGTTCGCCCATGGCGACCCGCACGAAGAGGTCGAGTGGACCGACCACTCGATGCTCTACGACTTTGCAGGCAAGCACCGCCGTGGCGAAGCGATCTCGAATCGGATCGGAATCTTCGGCACGAGCCTCTACTTCCAGGCCACGGAACTGAACGGACGCTGGTTCGGCTTCCTCGCCCCGTTCGGGCTCCCGCGCCCCGGCAGCTCGCGCGTGTTCATGGTGGTGGTGGCGCGCAAGGACTCCGGCACGCCCGACGAGGTGGAGCGCTTCCTCGACGAGGTGCTCGCGCTCGAGACGCGCGTGGTCGGCGAGGACGTGGCCGTGATGCAGACGATCCGCTTTCGGCAGGGGGCGCTCACCCCGAGCGATCGCACGCTGGCACGGTTTTTCGAGTATCTGCGCGGGTTTCCACGGGCGCATCCGTCCGCCGAATTCATCCGCTGAGCGGTGGAGCGAAGACTGTTTCTCTTGGACGAGAAGTCCCCGCCGCGGCAGGGGATTTCGCGCGCGAACGAAGGCGCACGGCGCGATCCCGGGGGCCCGCCCGATGACCCCCGCACGCGGAGGGACGGGTCTCCAGCAGGGCGGGCTACGTAGTCCCTCGCAAGGCCTCCCCGGAAAGTGCCGGCGCGTGCCGCGTGCGTGCAGTTGCGTCGCGCCTGCACCGAAACGCGCGCCATGCACACGTTGCTCGTGATCGAGGATTCGCCCACGCAGCGGGCCGCGATTTGCGAGCCGCTGGCCGACGCGAAGCTGTTCGACGCGATCGACGAGGCCGCCGACGGTGCCGCCGCGCTGCGCCTGCTGATGTCGCGCAGCTACGCGATGGTGATCTGCGACGTCGAGCTGCCCACCCTCGATGGATCGAAGGTGTTGTTGACGTCTCGCCAGCAGCCGGGCGGCGGGCCGCCATTCTTGATGCTGACGGCGGTGCGGGATCCGAAGCGCCGCGTGTCGCTGCTGCGCGCCGGCGCGCGCGACGTGATCGCGAAGCCGGTCGAGGCGCTCGAGCTGCTCGCGCGCGTGGAGCTGCACCTCGAGATCGCGCGGCTGCAGTCCGAGCTCGCGGTGAAGAATGCATCCCTCGCCGCGCTGGCGCGCACCGACGAGCTGACCGGACTGCCGAATCGGCGCCGGATCGAGGAGGCGCTGCTGCACGAGTGGAAGCGCGCCGACCGCTATGGCCAACCGCTCTCGGTCGTCATCGCGGACATCGATTTCTTCAAGCGCGTGAACGACGAGCACGGTCACGCCGCGGGCGATCAGGTGCTGCGCGCGGTGGGCGCGTGCCTCCAGCGCCAGGTGCGCTCGACCGACGTGCTCGGGCGCTGGGGCGGCGAGGAGTTCGTCGCGGTGATCACGGCGCCGGTCGCAGGCGCCCTTGCGGCCGCGGAGGGCTGGCGCCGCGAGGTGAGCCGGCTCGCGATCGACGCGGCGGGCGCGACGATTCGCCCGCGCCTCAGCCTCGGCGTCGCCGAGCGGCGACCGCACATGGCAGACCCGGCCGCGTTGGTCGCGGCGGCCGACGGCGCGCTCTACGAGGCGAAGCGCGGTGGCCGCGACCGCGTCGTCGCGCGCGCCGACTGAGGCGTGCTGAGGCGTGCGCGACCGGCCGCGCGCACGCCGGTGCGGTGCGCGATAGGCTGACTCGATGCCGCGCACGTGCTCCCTGCTGCGTTCATCGCTCGCCCGCGCGCTCGCGATCGCGTGCGTCGGGTGGCTCGCGGCGCACGACGCCGTCGCGCAAGGGCCGGCGCCGAGCGCGTCCGGTGCGCCGGGTGCGACGCTGCGCCTGCTGCGCGACGGCGCGGAGGTCGCGGCGCTGCCGCTCGCGGAGTTGCTCGCCTGCTGCGAGCCGCGCGAGGTCGCGGTGGAGGATCCCTACTACGGCGGGCCGAAGCGCTTTCGCGCGCTGCCGCTCGCGCGCGTGCTCGCGCGCGGGTTCGGCGACACCGAGCACGCTGCCTTTGCGAACGCCGAGATCCTGTTGCGCGCACGGGACGGCTACACGCGCACCGCGAGCGGCGGGCAGTTGCTCGGGGGCGGCGCGTTCCTCGCCTTCGCCGACGCCGAGCACCCGGGCGGCGGCTTCTTCCCGATCGACCGCCGGCAGGTCGATCCCGCGCCCTTCTACCTCGTGTGGCAGGGCCCGGGGCGCACCGACACGAATCTGTGGCCGTGGCCGTATCAGCTCGTCGAGATCGAGATCGTCGACTTCGCCGCGAAGTTTCCCCACGTGCCGCCGCCCGGCGCCGCGCCCGGTAGCCCCGCGCAGCGTGGCTTCGCGCTCTTTCGCGCGAGCTGCATCGCCTGCCATTCGATCAACGGTGAGGGCGGGAAGGTCGGGCCGGAGCTGAACGTGCCGCGCAGCATCGTCGAGTACCGCGACCCCGAGCAGTTGAAGGCCTTCATCCGCGACCCCCGCAGCTTTCGCTACACGAGCATGCCGAGCCACGCGC
>CAZCTH010000129.1:0-14198 GCA_964501435.1 uncultured Spirochaetales bacterium
GCGCGCGGAGAGATCCGCGCCGTGCTGCGCGACGACGCGCCAGCCGGGCGCGCGCGCGGCGAAGCGCGGCAGCGCGTCCGGGGGATGCGCGGCGAGCACGCACGCGAGCCCGAGCGGCGGCGCGAGGCGCGCCATCGCGTCGAGCACGTCGTCGAGCATCGCGCCGTAGAACTCCGCGGCCTGCGCGGCCGTCAGCGGCGGGCAGAGCCGCGTCTTCACGCGTCCGGGCTCCGGCCACTTCGCGAACACGACCAGCGTCGCCTTCACGCCCCGCGCGCCCTCACGCCCCATCCGCCTTTACGCCTCGTGCGCTTTCACGCCGCATGCGCCCTCACGCATCAGGCGCTTTCACACGAACGGGAGCGCGGCGATCCGGGCCTCGCTCTCGCCGACGCGCAGCACGGCGCCAGGCTCGGCCACGGCGGCCTGCACGAAGCCGAGGCCGATCGCGCCGAAGCGCGGCGAGCGCACGGCGCTCGTCACGTTTCCCACTTCGCCGCGCTCGCCGAGCAGCGCGCTGCGCGGCGCGGGCAGGGCGTCCCCCGCGAAGCGCAGCCCGACGAGACGATGCGACAAGCGGCCGCGGCTGCGCATGCGCGCCACCACCTCCTGCCCCGTATAACAACCCTTGTCGAGCGAGACCGCGACGCCGTCGAGCCCCGCCTCGGCGGGCAGCACGCTCTCGTCGAGCTCGCGGCCGAGCCAGGGCGTGCCGGCCTCGACGCGGCGCAGCTCGAACGCCTCGGCGCTCGCGGCCTCGGCCCCCGCCGCCTCGAGCGCGGCGCGCACCGCGGCTTCGCCGGCGCGCGGCACGAACAATTGCAGCGCGTCGGTGTGGGTGAAGCCGAAGCGGGCGACGACCAGCTCCACGCCGGCGAGCGTCGCGCTCGCGACGCCGTGGGGCGCAGCCGGCGCGGCGCCCGCGAGCCGCTCGAACGTCGCCGCGGCGCCGTCGCCCTCGAGCGCGAGCCGCGCCCACGCCGCGCTCACGTCTTCGAGTGCGACGTCGTCCGCGATCACGAACTTCTCGAGCCGCGCGATCGCGCCGGCGATCGCGCTCGCCTCGGTCTCGAGCCACAGCACGTCGCCGCGGTGGAGCACGTGCAGCTCGCCGACGATGCGGCCCTGCGGCGTGAGCAGGAGGCCGTGCGCACCGCCGCCCGGCGCGAGCTTCTTCACGTTGCACGTGAGCATGCCGTCGAGCCAGCGCTGCCGATCGTCGCCGCGCACGGAGATCACGCCGCGCGACGGAAGCGCGGTGAGTCGCGCCGTCACGCCGGCATCCGCGCGTCGACGCGCTCGAGGCGCGCGCCGCCGCCGCTCGCGAGCGCCGGCAGCGGCGCCGGCCCATGCAGTCGCGCCGCGTGCTCGGCCTGCTGCTTCGTCCACTCCTCGAAGCGCTCGCGCGCCGTGTCGACGTCGCGCTCGTTGTCGATGTCGATGCCGCAGCCGCCCACCTCGGTGACGATCAGCCGGAAGCGCGTGTCGAGCAGCTGCGAGCAGGCGCGGTCGATGCGCGCGAACGAGACGAAGCGGCGCAGCGCGTCGGCGAAGCCGCGCAGGCGGGCGCGATCCGCCACGCCGGCGACGTGCATGATCGCGTAGTAGAGCACCAGGCTGATGCCGCCGCCTTTGTAGGTGAGGATCCGCCACGCCAGCGCGAGCGCGTGGAACAGCTCCTTCTGGTAGCGATGCTCGTACATGTCCTCGATGTACCAGCGGTGGCCCATGCGCGCGGGCCGCACGAGATGCAGGTTGCTCTGGCGCACGCGCCCGTCGGCCACGTTGAAGTAGGCCATCTCGATGCCGGGCTTGCCCGCGATCGGGTAGAACGGCGCGAGCGAGTCTTCGGTCACGAGGCCGAGGCCGTAGTCGCAGCCCGCCGCGCTGGCGCGCTGGATGAACACCGAGATCTCCTGCGCGGTCGCGAACGGCAGGTCCGCCGACAGGTAGAGCACGCGCTGGTCGAGCTCTGCGCCGACGGGGTCGCGGCCCTCGGGCGGCGCGCCGGGCAGCAGGCGGCGGAAGGTGTGCCATGCATTCTCGTAGAGCGACCCGAACTGGGGCACGACGTAGACGGGCTTCGCGAGGCCGGCGCGCAGCTCCGGATCCTCGCGCAGCGTGCGCTCGAGCCGGTCGGCGTTGCCGACCACCCACACCTCGGAGACCTCGGGCACCCGCATCAACACGCCGACCGTGCGCGCGACGAGCGAGCGCCCCGCGACGTCGAGGTAGACCTTCGCGTCGCCGTACACCGCGCGCGACGCCTTGCCGTCGCCCGCGGTCACGATGGCGGGGATGCGCTCCACGGCCCTAATTGCTCCCGTCGTCGAGCACGAAGATCACCTGCATGGTGACGAGGAACTCGGCGATCTTGCCGTCCTCGACGCGCGCCTTCTCTTCGATCACCTGGATGCCCGTGATGCCGCGCAGCGTCTTCTTCGCGCGCTCGAAGCCACGCTCCGTCGCATCCTGCCAGCCGATCGGCGACGCGGAGGTGATCGTGGATACGGATGCGATCGACATGGGGGGCGTTCCTCGTGCCTTCCGTGATCCCGCTAGCGCGCCGGAGGCGCAGCGGGTTCTCTCGGCCTAGAAATGCAGCGCCGTCTCCGGCGCCATCTCGAAGTGCAGACGCAGCCGCACGCGGTATTCGCGCAGCTCGCCGGATTCCACCTTCACGCGCTTCTCGACCACGTCGAAGCCCGTGATGCCGCGCAGCGTACGGTGCGCGCGTGCGATCACGCGCCGCGCGGCGTCCTCGAACGACTCGGGCGACGAGCCGATCAGCTCGTTGGTCTTAGAGATCGACATCCTTCACCAACCTCACGCGATCGACGACGCCGTCGCTCTCCCAGGCGCACGTGCCGTCCTCGATCAACAGGTCGAGATGACCGACGACCTCGCTCATCACGAGGAAGCTCTGGCGCGGATCGCGGCAATGTTTCGGGAAGATCTCCGCGCCGAGCTCGTAGGGCGACAGCACGCGGCGGCCGAGCCGGCGCGCGATCTGCAGCTTGCGACGCTCGTGGTGGAGCCGATAGCCCGCGATCAGCTTCTTGTGGTCCCAGATCACGTCGCCGTGGGCGGGATGCGTGGCCTCGGCGTGCAGCGTCTCCGCCTTCGCGAGCGAATGCATGAACGCGATCAGGCTCGGGCGGCGCGCTTCGCCAGGCTGCGGGATGTGGAGCAGCGGAACGGGCGAGATGTCCGTCAGCAGGTGGTCGCCGGAGAAGATCAGGCCGAGATCGCGCTCGAAGAAGATGATGTGGTCGTCGCAGTGCCCGGGCGTCCCGACGACCTCGAGCGTGAGCTCGCCGAGATCGATGCGGTCGCCTTCCGCGAGCACGCCGTCCACCTCGATCGGCTCCGAGAGGTCCGACGGCATCGCACCGCTCGGCGCCTTCGCCTCGACCACCTCCTCGGGCATGCCGAAGCGGCGCATCCAGACGGCACCGTGCCCGCTCCGCATCGCGGCGGGCGAGAAGGCCGTGCGCATGCGCTCCGCTTCGCCCGCGCTCGCGAACACCTGGGCGCCCGACAGGTCCTTCAGGCGTTTCGCCTGCCCGAAGTGGTCGCCGTGGGCGTGCGTCACGAGGATCCGCTCGATCTGCTCGAGGGCGATCCCGAACTCCTTGAAGCCGCGGCGCAGGGCGTCGAACGATTCGGTCATGCGCATGCCGGTGTCGATCAAGGTGACGCCGCGCCGCGAGCCCTCGGGCGGCAGCACGACGTAGCTGTTGATCGCGCCGAGTCCGGTCCATTCCGGCGTGGGCGTCGGGATGCGCAGCACCCGGCCGAACCGGTGCCGCTCGGCGTATCCGCGAAGTTGGGTCATGGCGCGGCCAATCTAGTGGGGGGGTTCTGGCGCCGAAAGCTCGGCCGCGACGGGCGGCGCCGGAGCCCGGTCAGGGGGCCACGATCTGCGTCACGATCCCGCCGAGGCCGTGCCCCTCGGCGATCACGACGTCTCCGGGCCGCAAGAAGGCGCCGCCCTCCCGCAGCTCCTCCACCCAACGGCGCTTCACGAAGCTCTCCACGTCCTCGCCCAGGAAGGCGAAGCTCGCCGCCCACCAGGCGGCGTTCGAGGCGATGAAGCCCGCACCGGGCGTGCGGAAGACGACGCCGCCAGGGGTCCCGGTGAGGATCGCCATGCCGCGGGGCAGGCGGCCGGGGGTCAACCCGACGCTGCGCCCCTCGTGCGTGAAGCGCGGCCCCGGTCCGAGCGCGAGCGTGCGCCGCACCAGCTCGTCCACCGACCAGATCAGACCGCGACCCCGGGCCCGCTGGCGCTCGGCGCCGTTCACGTGCAGGCGGATCTCGCACTCGCGCAGGAACGTGCGCCAGTCGCGCGGGACCACGAGGAACGGGCCGGTCGGCAGAAAGCCGGGCTTGCCCTTCGCGTCCGCAAAGCCGCCGCCCACGCCGGGCAGCGAGAGGTCCGCCTCGCGCGTCAGCTGCGCGCGCTCGGTGAAGTCGTTGACCACCGCGACGCCCACTCGCGCAGCGCCGAGGTCGGCGAGGCTCGCGAGCTCGCGGTCGAACACGACGGCGAGCTCGACCTCGTAGTCGAGCAGCCAGTCGGGCTGCACGGCCAGCGACGACGACCAGGCCGTGGGCGAAACGAGCTTCGGGAACAGGAACGGCGCCTCGACGTCGGCCTCGCGCGCGTGCTCGACGTAGTTCGCGCCGCCGGCGACGTGCTGCGTGCCCTCGAGCACGGGCAGCAGCGCACTCATGGCGAGCTCGACGCGGGGGCCGTCGCGACGCAGCGTGGCGAGTGCTTCGGGGCCGAGCGCCGCGAGCGCGGCGAACGCGTCCCCACCGCCGAGGGCGACGCCGGAGATGCTCGCGTCGCTCGTCGCCACGACGAGGAACGCCGCGCGCGCGCCGTCGCGTTCGGCGAAGGCGATCGTGTCCCCCTCTTCGGCGGGAAGCAGCTCGGGCGGGGCCGCGTGCGCGGCCAGCGCGAGACTCATCAGGACGAGCGATGCGGCGCGCAGCATGCCTGCATTCTCGGCCGGGCTGCTCCAAGATGCGAGCCCATCGCGTGCGCGGGGAGGATCCATGCCGCAGCCGCTTCGCCTCGGCGTCGCGTACGACTTCCGCAATCCGCCGGGCAGCGGGATCTCGAACGCGGACCTGTACGCGCGGGTGTTGTCCCAGGCGGAGCGGGTGGATCGGCTCGGCTTCGACCTGATCTGGTTGACCGAGCATCACTTCGTCGAGGACGGCTATCTGCCCGCGTTCGTCCCGGTGGCCGGCGCGCTCGCCGCGCGCACGCGGCGCGTGCGCATCTCTTCCGACATCGTGCTGATGCCGTTTCAGCACCCGCTGCGCTTCGCGGAAGACCTCGCGGTGCTCGACAACCTGTCCGGCGGGCGGATCGAGCTCGGCGTCGGCATGGGCTACGCGCCGCACGAGTTCGCCGCGTTCGGCGTCGACCGCAAGGCGCGCGTGGGGCTCACCGAGGAAGGCATCGCCGTGCTGCAGCGCGCCTTCACCGGCGAGCGCTTCGACTTCGAGGGCAAGCACTGGCGCTTCCGCGGCGCGTGCGTGCGGCCGCGGCCCGTCCAGCCCGGCGGCCCGCCGCTCTGGCTCGCCGCAATGAGCGAGGCCGGCGCACGGCGCTGCGCGCGGCTCGGCCTGAACCTGCTCCCGCAGGGCGACCGCCGCTTCGTGCTCGACCCGTGGCGTGCGGCCCTCGCGAGCGCGGGCGGCGACGCGCAGGCGCGGCGCGTCGGCATCATCCGCCCGTGGCTCATCACCGACGACAAGGCGCGCGACTGGCCCGCGATCCGCGAGGCCGAGCGGTACAAGGCCCGCATCTACGCGGACTGGATCCGCGAGTCCGGCGACGAGGTCTCGTTCATGACGCGCGACGACACCGCGATCCCGCAGAACTGGATCGTGGGCGACGCCGACGCCGTGTACGAGCAGATCGCCGCCTACATCGAGCGCTTCGGCTTCACCGATCTCGTGACTTGGGCGGCGCCGCCCGGCATCGCGCCCGAGGCGCTGGATGCGAGCCTCGAGCGCTTCGCGCGCGACGTGATGCCGCGGCTGAAGGCGCGCTTCGCGTGACCGCGGCGCCGCGTGCGTAGCGGAGGCGCTGCGCTGCGCGCCGCCGACGCGTTCGCGTTCTCGAGCGCGCTCGTGGCGTGCGCGGCGGCGGCGCTCGCGGCCGCAGCGGCGCGCGCGCTCGGCACCCCGCCCGCGCCGGCGGTGCTCGCGCTCGCGTTCTGCGGAACCGTCGTGGTCTACTGCCTCGACCGCGTGCGGGATCTCGCGCGCGACGTGCACACCTCGCCGCTGCGCAGCGCCTTCGTCGCGACCTGGCGCCGCGCGCTGCTCGCGGCCGCGGCGGCGTGCGCGATGGGCGCGCTCGCGGCGGGCGTCGCGGCCGGCGCGCGCGCGCTCGCCGTCGCGGCGGGCGTCGCCGCGTTCGGGCTCGCGCACCGGCGGCTGAAGCGCTTCGCGTGGGCCAAGCCGCTCTACCTGACGGGCTCCTGGACGGCCGTCGCCGTGGGCTTGCCGGCCGCTGCCGCGAGCGCGCGCGCACCGCTCGATCTCGCGCGCCTCGGCTTCGCGCTCGCCATCGTGAGCGCGACCGTGCAGGCGAACGTGATCCTCTCGAACCTGCGCGACGCCGAGGGCATCGCCGGCCGGCTTGGCGCTCTGCGCGCGCGGACGCTCGCCGCCGCGTTCTGCGCCGCTGCGCTCGCGTTCGCGGCCTGGGCGCCGCCCGAGGCGCGTGCGCTCGCGGCACTGCCGCTCGCGATGAGCGCCGCCGTCGCCACGTTCCGCTCGGGCGAGCGCTACGGCGCGCTCGCGGTGGACGGCGCGCTGCTCGTGGGCGCGCTCGCGGCCGCAGCGCTCTGAAGCGCGCCGCGACCCCTCGCCCAGGAGAGGGGTGGTGGAGCCGAGCGGGATCGAACCGCCAACCTCCGCGTTGCGAACGCGGCGCTCTCCCAGTTGAGCTACGGCCCCGGAAGGCGCGACACGGTACGGACCGCCCCCGCCCCGCGCAACGCCGTTTTGCTTGCAAAATCCGCCGGCCCGGGCGCAGGATGGCCCCGTGCACATCGACGTCCGCCGCATCCTGGTTCCGATCGACTTCTCGGCCCACGCCGAGCCCGTCATCCGCTGGGCCCTCCACCTGGCGGAGGAGCACGGCAGCACCCTCGTGCTGCTGCACGCCTACCACCTGCCGGTCGAGTTCCAGCAGCTCGAGGGGGCCTACCTCCCCCAGGAGTTCTGGGCATCGGTGAAGGCGGAGGCCGAGGCGAACCTCGAGGAGTTCGCCCAGCGGGTTCGCGACGCCAAGATCCCCGTCGAAGTCCTGGCCCGCGAAGGCTATCCGGCGACCGTGATCGAGGAGGAGGCCGCCGCGCAGCGGGCCGACATGATCGTGATCGGGACCCGCGGCCGGTCGGGCCTGAAGCACTTGCTGCTCGGCTCGATCGCCGAGCGCGTCGTGCAGAAGGCGCCGTGCCCGGTGCTGACGGTGCGCCTTCCGGAGCGCGCAAGCTAGAACGCGGTCGCGCTTCGCCCGCGTCGACTCGAGCGCGGGCCTCGCGGGCAACCTCTGACGCGGCGGCAGCTTCCCGTGCTCGCGGTCGAGCGCCCGCTCGCCCGCGTAGCGGCTCAGCTCCCGCTCTTCTTTCCCAACACGCCGGCCGGATGCAGCGCGTGGTACTCGGCGCGCGTCAGACCGCGCGCGTGCTCGAGCACGGCGCTGAGGGCGGCCACGACGACGAGCTCCGCAGCGACGCTGGCGCGCGGCGCGAGGCCGAGCCCGCCGCCCTCCTGCGCGACGCCCGCGTCGAGCACGACCGCGGCGAGCTGCCCGAGCGACGACTTCGGCGAGCCCGTGATCGCGACGACCTCGGCGCCGAGCGTCTTCACTGCGCCGACGGCGGCGATCAGCTCGGCGGTCTCCCCGCTGTTGCTGATCGCGATCACGACGTCTCCGCGCACGACCTGCCCGGCGCTGCCGTGCATCGTCTCGGCGGCGGAGAGGAAGGCCGCGGGCGTCCCGATCGACGCGAGCAGCGCCGCGCCGTAGCGCGCGACGTGCTCGGGCTTGCCGATGCCGGTCACGTGCACGCGCCCGCCGGCCGCGCGCGCGGCGCCGATCAACGCGGCCGCGCTCGCGAAGGCCCGCGCGTCGACCCGCTGCCGCAGCGCGGCGAGCTCGGCGAGCGCCACGTCGAAGGCGACCAGCGCCTCGTTCGCGGGCTGCGCCTCGGGCACCACCGCGAGCCCGCGCGTCACCCAGGCGGGCAGCGGCGCGCCGTCGTAGCGCGCGAGCACGGCGTCGCGCGCGGCGAGCGGATCGTCGGGGAACGCGCCGAGCTTCTCGACGCAGGCCGCGCCGCAGGCGTTGCCGAGGCGGAGCGTGTCCGCCCAGCCGAGGCCCGCGGCGAGCCCGACCAGTACGCCGCCGAGGAACGCGTCGCCCGCGCCGGTGGTGTCGACGACGCGCGGCACCGCGTAGGCCGGCACGCGCAGGGCCTCCTTGGCGGTGGCGACCGCACAGCCCTCTTCGCCGTCGGTGACGATCACCGCCTCGTTGCCGTAGCGCTCGCGCAGCTTCTTCGCGCTGGCGAGCGCGTCGCCGCTCGCGGTGAGCACGAGCTCGCGGGCCGCGAGCGACGAGGGCTTCAGCACCTTCGCGCGGCGCAGCAGTTGATCGAGCTCGGCCTGGGTACCGAGCACGGGCACCGCGTCCGACGGCGGCACGTCGAGGTCGACGAGCGTCGGAATGCCGGCCAGCTCCGCGAGCCGTAATACTTCGAGCGCGGCAGCGAGCGGCAGCTGCGACACCTCGGTCGTGACGCGCAGCGCACTCTGGATCGTGCGCTCGTGATGCCGCCGCACCTGGACGTAGGTGGTCTCGCTCGTCGCGCCGGGTGCCATGTAGATCGCGCGGCCGCCGGCGTCGTCGACGTAGATGTCGGCGAACGAGCTGGCCGAGCCGTCGAGCACGAGATCCTTCGCGATGCCGAAGCGATCCATGGCGTCGCGCAGGAAGCGGCCGTTCGCGTCGTCGGCCTGCTTGCCGAAGATGCCGACCGGCAGTCCGAGCACCGCCGCCCAGCCGAGGTGGTTCAGCACGACGCCGCCGACGCGCAGCTCAGCGGTGCGCCCGCCCGCGCCCGCACGCAGGATGCCCTTCTGGTCGATGCCGAGGACGCGCGGCACGCGGTGGATGCGGTCCGCCACCATGCTGCCGATCCCGACCGTGCGTCGGTCGGGGCGTTCCGCGCTCACGGCATGCCCTCGCCCTGCGTCACCCAGGTCGCCTCGATCCGCTCGCGCGCGAGCGCGCGCACGCCCTCGAACGCGGCGTCGAATTGCGCGGCCTCGGCGGCGCCGAGCGCGGGCGTGCCCGGCGCGACGGCGTCGCTGGTGAGCACGCCCTCGAGGAGCAGCGCGCGCTTGAGGCATGCGATCGTGCGGCTCGCGCCGCCGGCCTTGGTGGCCGCGCGAAACGCGGAGAGCACGCGCTCCGCCGCGTCCATGCGCTCCGCGTCGCCGGCGCGGCACGCCTGCCAGGCGCGCGCCCATTCGCGGGGCAACGCGTTGGCCGGCCCGGAGACGACGCCGATCGGCAGCTCGCCCGCGAGCCAGTAGCGCTGCCAGCGATCCCGCAGCGCGCCGAAGGCTCCCGTGCGCGGCCGGAACAGCTCGAAGATCAACATCGCGTCGCCGACGTAGATGCCGAACGCGCCGCGCTCGCGGAAGTTCCGCGCCGCCTGCGTGTAGTTGCCGAGCACCTTCTTCGGCGCGCTCACCTTGATCCCGCGCACGAAGTCGAGGCGCGAGAGCGCCTTCACGTGCTTCGTGCGCAGGTGCGTGCGATCCGGGTCGGTCGCGATCGCAGCGTTGTCGTACAAGTAGACGGGGACGCGCCGCGCGGAGGCGTCGAGCAGATCGGCCACGTCGCGCGCCACGAAGCGCACCGCGTCGTCGACGTCGCGCACCGCGAGCGGCGCCAGCACGAGCGCGTCGGCGCCCGACGCGATCGCGGCGATGGCGTTGGCGAGCGTCTCGCCGCGCGTCGCCGCCGTGATGCCGGCCCAGCACTCGACGTGATCGGCCTCGGCCAGCGCGAGGTTGGCTTTCGCCACCTCCTCGACGCACACCTGCACGACGCGGCGCGAGAGCTCCGCCGGCACGCGATCCCACTCGCCGGTGGTCCCCGCGGCGAACACGATGTCCGCCCCCCAGCCGTCCTGGATCACGTGGCGCACGACCGCGCGCTGGTCGTCCTCGCGCAGCTCGCCGCGCGCGTCGAGCGCAGTGATCACGGGCACCGAGAGCCCGGGGCGAGGGCGCGTCTGCTCGACGGAGCGCATGGGCCGACGCTAGCGGCCCAGGAGCCACGCGTCCGAGAACGCGTCCGCGGCCGGCGTGGCGGGCGCAAAGCCCGTCAGCTCGAGCGTGAAGGTGAGGCTCGGCGTCTCGATCTCGATCGTTCCGGGCAGCACCGCGCCGCCGCGGGACGCCCAGGCCAGGAAGCGCACCTTGCTGCCGTCGGCGAGGTCGACGCGCACGACCTGGCGCGTGTCCTGGTCGATCCAGACCGACGGCCCCCCGGCGACGCCACCGATCACGTAGCAATCGCGCGCGCCGTCGTAGCCGAGCGCGACGACGCCGGGCGCGGCGCCGATCTCGCCCGCGCGCGCGAGCAGCTCGCCGCCCGTCGCGGCCTGCAGCAGCCAGAGCGGCGGCGCGAGCGGATGCGGGCTCTCGAGCGGCTCGCCGTCTCGCGCGGCCGCGAGCCCGCTCGCGCGACGGATCTGGCGCTCGCTGAAGCCCTCTTCGTGACGCAGCGCGAGGCGCACGGCGCCGCTCGGGTCGACGAGCCCTTCGCCGCGCGCGATCGGCGCAGAGTCGGGCGTCGTGCGCACGGCCACCGCGAACGCGAAGGGCTTGTTGCGGCCCTGGGCGCGGCTCGCGTCGGCGGCGGCGCGCGCCACCGTCTCGGGGTCGGGGATGCGCGCGAACGCCGTGCCCGCCGCCGCGAGCAGCGCAGCGGCGACGAACAGCGCGCGGAGCGCGCGCGTCACTTCGCTCCGGCCAGCGTGCTGCGCCCGGCATAGCGCGCGCGCGCGCCGAGCTCGGCCTCGATGCGCAGCAAGCGGTTGTACTTCGCGATGCGATCGGTGCGGCACAGCGAGCCGGTTTTGATCTGGCCGACGCCGGTCGCGACCGCGAGGTCGGCGATGGTGGTGTCCTCGGTCTCGCCCGAGCGGTGCGACGAGATCGCGCCGTAGTCCGCCCGCTTCGCGATCGCGATCGCCTCGAGCGTCTCCGAGAGCGTGCCGATCTGGTTGACCTTGATCAGGATCGCGTTCGCCACGCGCTTCTGGATGCCCTCGCGCAAGATCGCGGGGTTCGTCACGAACAGGTCGTCTCCGACGAGCTGCACGCGGTCGCCGAGGCGCTGCGTGAGGCGCGCCCAGCCGTCCCAGTCCTGCTCGGCGAGGCCGTCCTCGATCGACACGACGGGGTAACGCGCGCACCAGTCGGCCCAGAACTCGATCATCTCGTCGCTCGACTTGCGCGAATTCTCGCTCGCGAGGTGGTAGGCGCCGTTCTCGTAGATCTCGCTCGTCGCGGGATCGAGCGCGATCGCGACCTGCTCGCCCGGCCGATAGCCGGCCTTCTCGATCGCCTGCATCACGAGCTCCATCGCCTCGACGTTGCTCTTCAGGTCGGGCGCGAAGCCGCCTTCGTCGCCGACCGCCGTCGAGTAGCCCTTGTCGTGCAGCACGCCGCGCAGCTTGTGGAAGATCTCGGCGCCCCAGCGCAGCGCCTCGGCGAAGGTGGGCGCGCCGACCGGGTAGAGCATGAACTCCTGGAGGTCGACGTTGTTGTCGGCGTGGGCGCCGCCGTTCACCACGTTCATCATCGGCGCGGGCAACAGGTTCGCCTTCGCGCCGCCGATCCAGCGATAGAGCGGCGCGCCGGCCGCCGCGGCGGCGGCGTGGGCCGCCGCGAGCGAGACGCCGAGCGTCGCGTTGGCGCCGAGGCGCGCCTTGGTGTCGGTGCCGTCGAGCGCGCACAGCGCGGCGTCGAGCGCGCGCTGCTCGCCGAGCCCGCCGAGCGCGGCGCCGCGCAGCTTCTTAGCGATCTCGCCGTTCACGTTGGCGACGGCGCGCGTCACGCCCTTGCCGGAGTAGCGGGCCGGGTCCTTGTCGCGCAGCTCGAGGGCCTCGCGCGTGCCCGTCGAGGCGCCGGACGGAACCGCGGCGCGGCCGACGTGGCCGCTGGTCGTCGTGACCTCGACGGAGAGCGTCGGGTTGCCGCGCGAGTCGAGAATTTCGAAGGCCGCGATCTTCGCGATGCCGAGCGCCGCGCGCTTCGCCGGCGCGGGCCGCTTCGCCGCGGGCTTGCGCTTCGGGGTCGCCTTCCTCGCCTGCTTCCGCTTCGCTGCCGACTTCTTCTTTGCCGCCATCGCCGCTCTCCCTCGCCCAGCGGCGCGCAAACTAACTCGCGCGCCGCGGCACCACTACGGGCCCGTCGCTCGTTTCCACGAGTTGCACGTCCACGCCGAACACGATGCGCATCGGCTCGGGCTGGAGCACCTCGCGGGGCGGGCCGCAGGCGAGGATGCGACCGCCGGCGAGCAGCGCGATGCGATCCGCCACACGGGCGCCCCCGGCCAGGTCGTGGGAAACGAGCAGCGCCGCCTTGCCCTCCCGCGCGAGGTCGCGCAGCAGCTCCTCGAGGGCGAGGCGATGCGCCAGATCGAGGTGCGCGACGGGCTCGTCGAGCAACAGCACGCGGGGCGTCTGCGCGAGCGCGCGGGCGATCATCGCGAGCTGCCGCTCGCCGCCGGACAGCTCTTGGATGCTGCGCTGGGCGAGCGCGCCGATGGCGAGCCGCTCCATGCAGGCGCCGGCGATGCGCCGATCCTCGCGCGACTCGAAGCCGAGCGCGCCGAGGTGCGGCGCGCGCCCGAGCAGCACGATCTCCTCCACGGTGAACGGGAACGGCACCGTCGTGTCCTGGGGCACGAGCGCGAGGGTTCGCGCGATCTCGCGCCGCGGCAGCTCGGCGAGCGGGCGGCCGTCCAGCAGCACGCGGCCGGCGCCCGGCGCCGCGAGCCCCGTCGCGACGCGCAGCAGCGTGGTCTTGCCGGCGCCGTTGCGCCCGGCGAGCACGAGCACCTCGCCGAACGCGAGCGAGAGGCTCGCGTCCGCGAGCACGGCGCGCCCGGCCTGCGCGAGCGAGACGCTTTCCAGCGCGAGCGCGGGCCGAACGGCGTTCATGCGACCCCCGCGCGGCGCCGCAGCAACACGAGGAAGAGGGGCCCGCCGACGAGCGCGGTGATCGCGCCCACCGGCAGCTCCGGCCCCCCGAGCGCGGTGCGGGCGAGGGCGTCGCACGCGACGAGAAAGCTCGCGCCGCCGAGGGCGGAGGCGGGCAATAACAAGCGATGGTCCGCGCCGAGGGCGAGTCGCAGGGCGTGCGGCACGATCAAGCCGACGAAGCCCACCAGCCCCGCGGCCGAGACGGCCGCGCCCACGAGCAGCGAGGTCGCCACGAGCAGCGCGAGCTTCACGCGCCCGGTCTCGAAGCCGAGCAGCGCAGCGGAGTCGTCGCCCAGTGCGAGGGCGTTCAGCGCGCGCGCGAGCGGCAACAGCGCGGCGAGGCCCAGCGCGAGGGACGCGCCGACCCAGCCGGCGAGCGCGGGCTGCGCGTCGGAGAGGTTGCCGATCAAGTAGAGGAAGATCCGGCTGCCTTCGGCGAGCCCGGCGATCGACGCCAGGAACACGATCACCGCCGAGGCGAGCGCGTTGAACACGACGCCGATCAGCAGGAGGCGCGTCGCGTCGAGCCGACCGCGCGGGCCGGCGGCGGCCAGCAGCAGCGCCACTGCCGCGACGGCGCCGACGAACGCCGCGGGCGGCGCCGCGCTGGCGGCGAGCCCGACGCCCGCGCCGAGGGCGATCACGAGGATCGCACCGAGCGCGGCGCCGCCGGAGACGCCGAGAATGAACGGGTCCGCGAGGGGGTTGCGCAGCAGCGCCTGGAACGCCGCGCCGGCCGTCGCGAGCGAGGCGCCGACCCCCGCGGCCAGCAGCACGCGCGGAAACCTGACGCGCAGCACGATGTCCCGAGTCACGGCGTCGCCGCCGCCCGCGAGCGCGCGCCACACCTCGTCGAGCGAGAGGCCCGAG
>CAZCTH010000130.1:0-14049 GCA_964501435.1 uncultured Spirochaetales bacterium
GCGCCGGCGCGAGCGCCGCGCGCTCCGCGACGTTGCCGTCGCCGCGCCGCGCGTACGCGGCGTCCACCGCGCCGAGGTCGGCGGCGAACGCGCCGCTCGCGAGCAGCGCCGCGAACAGCGCGAGCGCGAGCGCGCGGAGCGCGCGCCGCGGTCGCCGCGGCGCGGCTAGCGGAGCGTGCGGAAGCAGTCGCGCACTTCGCGGACGAAGGTCTCGGGTTGCTCGAACGCGGCGAAGTGCCCGCCCTTCGGCAGCTCGTTGAAGTGCACGAGCTTCGAGAATCGCTTCTCGGCCCAGCGCCGCGAGGTGCGGAAGATTTCTTTGGGGAAGATCGAGCATCCGACGGGGATCGAGATCGGCTCCATGGGGGGCGTTCTGAAGCTCTCCCAATAGAGTCTCGCCGAGGACGCCGCGTTCCCGGGCAGCCAGTAGAGCATCACGTTGTCGAGCAGCTCGTCGCGGGTGAGCACGTTCTCCGGGTGGCCGTCGCAGTCGGTCCACGACCAGAACTTCTCGATCACCCACGCCGCCTGGCCGGCCGGCGAGTCGGTCAGGCCGTAGCCCACGGTCTGCGGCCGCGTGCTCTGCTGCTTCGAGTAGCCGGAGTCCCAGTCGTTGTAGTGCTGCATGCCCGCGAGCGCGGACTTCTCCTTGTCCGTCAGGTCCGCCATCGTCGCCGGGTCGGGCGGGGCGATCGGCATGTTCAGGTGGACGCCGAGGCAGTTCGCCGGGTCCTGGATGCCGATGCAGGTCGTCACCATGGCGCCCCAGTCTCCCCCCTGCGCCGCGTAGCGCGGGTAGCCGAGCCGCGGCATCAGCTGCGACCACGCCCGCGCGATGCGCTGCACGTTCCAGCCGTTCCGGGTGGGCTTGCCCGAGAAGCCGTAGCCCGGCAGCGAGGGCGCCACGACGTGGAAGGCGTCCCGGGCGTCGCCCCCGAACGCGGTCGGGTTCGTGAGCGGCTCGATCACCTTGTGGAACTCGACGATCGAGCCCGGCCAGCCGTGGGTGACGACCAGCGGCATCGCGTTCTCGTGGGGCGAGCGCGCGTGGATGAAGTGGATGTTCACCCCGTCGATCTCGGTCGTGAACTGGGGGAAGCGGTTCAGCCGCGCCTCCCGCGCCCGCCAGTCGTACTTCTCGGCCCAATAAGCGCACAGGTCCTGGACGTAGGCGAGGGGAATGCCCTGGGACCAGTCGTCCACGCACTCGCGCTCCGGGAAGCGGGTGGCGCGCAGGCGGCGGCGGAGATCGTCCAGCTGCTCGTCGGACGCGGCGATGCGGAAGGGCGTGATGGGGGCGTTCATGGCGGCTCCTCGGTCCTCGGGATGGAGCCCGAGCCTGCCACCGCGGCGAGGGACGGCGCAATCGCGATCGCGCCGGGGTCCGGCCGATTCCGGGCCGCCGTCCGCCGCAGGGGCGCTTGCGGCCCGCGCCGAGCCCGCCTCGACGCTCCCGTGCGCGAGTCGGCACGGATTCACACCGGACGGACGCGGGGTCCCCGCGAGAACCACGTTCCAGGGCCGTCCCGCACCCGTCCGGCGCCGTTCGCTTGCTGGCGGCCTGGCAAACGGCGGTCTAGGTTGGACTACTGAAAGGCATTCCGATTGGTTCACCGCAACTGGCCCAGTCAGCCCGCGATCAGTTCCCCTCGAGTGCGCCTTTCCCGCGCGGTCGCGCAAGCGCAGCACGCGGTCACCCATCGCAAGGGATTTCGTCTGCCCGGACAGTCCGGCTCCGAGCCCGCGCAGGGCGCTTCCACCTATTAGGGTGGCGCGCCAGAGGAAATGAGTTCTTGGCCAAGAAGCTTTACGTAGGAAACATCCCCTTCTCCACGACGGACGCCGATCTTCGCGCGATGTTCGAGACGCACGGCGCCGTCACTTCCGTGAAGGTCATCACGGACCGTGAGACCGGCCGGTCGCGCGGCTTCGCGTTCGTCGAAATGGACGACGCGACCGCGGCGGCGAACGCCATCCGCGCGCTCGACGGCTCGCAGATGGGCGGTCGCAGCCTGCGCGTGAACGAAGCGCAGGATCGCCGCGAAGGCGGCGGTGGCGGCGGCGGCTTCGGTGGTGGCGGCGGCGGTGGTCGCGGCGGCTACGGCGGCGGCGGCGGTGGTGGCCGCGGCGGCTACGGCGGTGGCGGCGGCGGTGGTCGCGGCGGCTACGGCGGTGGTGGCAGCGGCGGTGGTTACGGCGGCGGCGGTGGCCGCGACCGCGATCGCGACCGCTACTAGTCCGATCCCGATCGATTAGGCCCGCGCGGGCCGCGACACGCACACGCGGTTGCGGCCCGCGCGCTTGGCCTGCTCGAGCGCGCCGCTGGCGCGTGCGAGCAGCGCATTGCCTTCTTCTCGAAGCAGGCCGGTCGCAGCGACGCCCACGCTGACCGTGAGCGAGATCTCCGCGCCTCCCCACACCGGGATGCTGGCGCCCTCGACCCGCAGGCGGAGCCGTTCCGCGACGACTCCGGCGGCCTCGGCGTCGCACGCGATCAGCGTCACGACGAACGCGTCGACGCTCCAGCGCCCCGTCCAGTCCGAGGGCCGCAAGGTCTCGTGCACCAGCCGCGCCGTCTGCGCGATCGCCTCGTCGAACGCGCCCGGCCCGACGCGATCGGCCAGCGCCTTCGCGTCGTCGACGTCGAGCACGACCACCGCGAGCGGCAGGCCGGCGGCGTGCGAGCGCGTGGCCGCGTCGTCGAGCGCGCGCGCGGTGCAGGCGCGGCTCGCGAGCGCGGTGAGCCCGTCGAGGTCCGCGCTGCGCCGCAGGTGCAGTTGAGAGCGCATCAGGTCGTGCTCGGCGCGCGCGCGCACGGCCGTGCGCTCGTAGCCGAGCAACAACTCGCCGCACGCCTCCGCGAAATCCGCGAGCGCGGCCGCGGCGTGCGCGTCCGCGCAGCCTTCGAGCGCGATCGCGCCGAGCAGCTCGCCGCGCGCGTGAAGCGGCAACACGAGCAGCGCAGGCTCGTCTGCGCGCGCGGGCTCGTGCGCCGGGGCGAGCGTCGCGACGGCACGCTGCAGCGCCTCGCGCTCCGGGCCGAGCGCGTCGCCGAGCGCGAAGCGCGGCGCGGCCGCGCCGCACGCCGCGATCACACGCAGCCCGCCGCCACCGTGCGCGGGCGTGATGCGCTCGGCCGCCACGGCCGCCTCCGCGCCGAGCCGCGTGCGCAGCGCTTCGAGCACGTGCGCGAACAGCTCCGCCTTCGCTCGCACCGGGCCGCTCGCGAGCTCGGCGAGCGCGCGCGCGGCGATGCGCAGGGCATCGCGCTCGAGGGCGGCGCTGGCATCGCTCGAAGGCATGCGCTCGTATCGGTCCGCGCGCAGGGTCGCCTGAGGGGCGCGGGCGCTCAGCGGCGCGCGGCGTAGAAGCGCGTGAGCAACGCGAGCGCAGCGGCGGACAGCACGTGCCAGAACGCGTGGCCCTGGCGCCAGGGGTCGTCCGGGTCGCACCAGGCGCGCGTCACGTCGGCGAGCGAGAACGCGGCCGCGGCCGCGAGCGCGGCGAGCGCCGCCCAATAGCTCCCGTAGCCGCCGCGCTGCGCCGGCGCGGTGCGGCGCCAGAGCGAGAGCTCCTGGCCCACGGAGAGGAGGATCAACGCGAGCACGGTCGCTTGGATCGGGATGCCTGCGTAGAAGAGCGGCGGCACGCAGGCGCTCGCAGCGAGCGCGCCGCCGAGCCAGATCCTGCGCTCGCGCGCTGGCACGGTCCAGCCGAGCCGCACGGCGTTGCGCGCGATCACGAGGAAGCAGAACAGGAACATCCCGACGAAATCGAAGAACTGGAGCAGCCAGGTGTAGGACGCGTGGTACGCGAACGAGAACGCGCCCACCGCCGCGCTCGCCGGTGCGAAGTGCGCGAGGTCGGCGCGGCCCGCGCGGCGCGCGATCCGCCACATCGCGAACGCCGCGAGCAGGTAGGCGAGGTTCGACCACGTGTCGGCGGGGTTCACGATCCAGCCGCACACCTCGCGCTCGCACCAGTCGACGTTCGGCGGCGTGAAGCCGCTCCACGGGCAGCCGGGCGGCAGCGTGGGGGCGAGGTTCGGCATGCGCCCACGCTACGCGAACGCGCGGCGCCCGCGCGCGCCCGCGCTCAGCGGAGCGGCTTGCTGAGCAGCTCGCGCCCCGTCGACGCAAAGCCTTCCTGCACGTAGAGCCGCCGCGCCGCGCCGTTCTCGCGCTCGACCTCGAGGTGCAGCTGGCCCACGCCGGCCGCGCGCGCCTCGCCCTCGAGCGCGCGCAGCAGGGCGCGGCCGAGCCCCGCGCCGCGCCGTTCGGGCGCGACGTACAGCTCGTCCACGAACGCGTCGCGGCCGCGGAACTCGATGCTGAAGCCGAAGCACGCCGCGGCGTAGCCGAGCGCGCGCCCGTCCTCGCGCGCAAGCAGCACGAAGCCGGCGCGCGGGTCGGCGAGCAGCGCCTCGAGCGCGCTGCGCAGCGCGGCGTCGCCCGCGGCGTAGCCTTCTTCGCGCTGGAACGCGTCGACGAGCGGCAAGAGCACGTCGAGGTCGCGCGCCGACGCGCGCTCGATCGCGATCCGCGCGCTCTGCATCCCGCGAAGTTAGTCCCGCGCGCTCAGCGCCGGAAGTACGGATTCTCCGGCGCGCTCCGGGCCGCGAGCACGTCCTCGATCCGCGGCTCGCGTGCGGCGCCGGCGGCGAGCGCGGCGCGCGTGGCGGCGACGTTGTTGCGGTAGACGGCCTCCTCGTCGCTCGCGCCCGGCGCGACCCACACGGCCGCGATCAGCACGAGCGCATCCACGAGCTCGCGCGGCACGTCGCCCGCCGCGACGGCTTCGGCGACGCCCTGCGCAACGCCGGCTTGCGCGGCTCCCCAGGTGAGCTTCCCGTGCAGCTCGCCTGCGACGGTGGCCTTGTTGACGAACAGCGTGAACGGCTTCACCGGGAGCCCGGGCTTCAGCACCACCAGGTAGGGCGTGTGCCCGGGCGACGGCTGCGCGAGCGCCGTCGCGAAGGCGGCCTCGGTCGGGCCGCCGCGGGCGCCGAGCACGGTGTTCACGTGGGCGGCGTTCGCGCCTTCGCCCGCGAAGCCTTCGCCGATCTGCGTGGTGAACGGGATCATGGGCGCGACGCTAGTACGCCGCCGTCGCGAAGGCGGCGCTCAGGGGCGGCGCCAGCCGATCACGTCGTAGCCGCGCTCGTGGAGGCAGCGCTCGACGTAGCGGCGGAAGACGGGGTCGGGGCCGCCGCGCTCGCGGCGGGGGTGCAGGATCGCGCCGACGACCGAGTGCGCGGCCGCGCCCGCGGCGCCGCCGGCCGCGCCGCGCGCGGCGCTGCGCCCGACTGCAGCGCCGACGGCCGCGCCGGTCGCGGCGCCCGTCGCCGTGCGCGCGGCGGTGCGCTTCGTCATGCCCTCGGCGGCGCCCTCGCTGCCGTCGCCGACGTCCTGCGCGGCGAGCGCGAGGCACGCGTCCACCTCTGCTTGTGCGTGCGCCCGCCCGACGCGCTCGAGCGTCGCGTTGGGGTAGAGCACGGGTCGCGGCGTCGCGCAGGCGAGCGCGAGCAGCGCGGCGGGGAGCAGGGCTGCGAAACGGCGCATCGGCGGTCTTCTCCGGCTCAACTGCGAGCCGTGGGCAGCGTAACGCCGGGTGCCGGGATTGGCGGGAACGCCGCGCGGGCCGGCTCGGCGCGCCGCGGCCGCGCTAATCAGCCGCCACGCCGCAGGAGAACGCTTGGAATCGCGCGCCCTCGACCGCTTCGCCTCGCTCATGAGCCGCTTCGTGCCCGACGCGATCACCGCCTGCGCAGGGCTGATGCTGCTCCTCGTCGTCGCCGCGCTCGCGCTCGGCAATACACCCCGCCAAGCGATGGAGGCGTACTACACGGGGCTCTGGGCGCTGCTCCCGTTCACGATGCAGATGACGCTCATCATCGTGCTCTCTGCGACGCTCGCGACGACGCCGTTCTTCCGCCGCGCGATCGGGGCGCTCGCGCGGCTGCCGCGCGGCACGTTCGGCGTCGTCGCCACGTCGGTCGGCATCACGGCGGGCGTCTCCTACTTCTATTGGGGCCTCGGCATCGTGCTCGGCCCGATCATCGCGGTGAGCTTCGCGCGCGAGGCGGAGCGGCGCGGCATCCCGGTGGATTTCCTGTTCCTGCTCGCCACGAACTGGGCCAGCCACGCCGTCTGGCAGTACGGGTTCTCGTCGAGCGCCGCGCTGATCGTCGCGACGCCGGGGCATCCGCTCGAGGGCTCGATCGGCGTCCTGCCGCTCTCGACCACGATCGGCTCGCCCGCCGCGATCGCGCACGTCGTCGCGTTCACCGCCGCGGTGATCGCTGCCGGCGTGTGGTTCGCGCCGAAGGAGCCGCGGCCGATCTCGCAGTTCCCGGGCACCGAGAAGCTCGGCGAGCCGATCGTCGACGACGGCGACGCGGGCCGCAGTTTCGCGGAGCGGCTCGAGCGCACCTCGTTCGCGAGCCTCGTCTTCATCGCGGCGCTCGCCGCGTGGCTCTGGTTCCACTTCGTCGCGAAGGGCGCGGGGCTCGACTTCAACGCGCTGAACGCGGTGCTGCTGCTGCTCTGCCTCGCGCTGCACCGCAACGTGAGCCGCTTCTCGCGCGCGCTCGAGCGCGCCGTCGCCACGGGCTGGCCCGTAATCGTGCTCTACCACCTCTACGCCGGCGTCGCGGGCCTGATCCAGAACACGAGCCTCGGCGCAGAGCTCGCGGGCCTCGTCGCGAGCGTCTCGACGCCGCTCAGCTTCCCGCTGCTCACCGCCGCGAGCGGGACGCTGTTCTCGATCTTCATCCCGTCGAGCGGCGGGCAGTGGGCGATCCAGGGCTTCGTGACGTCGGAGGCCGCGGCGGCGGTGGGCGTCTCGGTGCAGCGTGGGCTGCTGGCGCTCGGCGTCGGCGACCACATGGGCAACCTCGCCTCGCCGTTCTGGTACCTGGTCGTCGCCGGCATCGCGGGCGTCGACTTCCGCAGCTTCTACGGCTACGGGCTCGCCTACGCCGCGCTCTGGTTCACGCTGGGCGTCGCGGCCTTCACGTTACTGCCTTGTTAGGCGTGCGCTGCGCTCAGCCGAGCGCGGCTCCCGCGGCGCCGATCAGCGAGCCGATCAGCAGGATCATCTGCGCGACCGCGCCGATCACGAAGCCGGTGCCGCGCTTCTCGGCCTGGGCGGTGTAGCCCTGGAAGTAGATGGCGCGGCCGACGATGAAGACCAGGCCGAGCGCGCAGGCCACCTTGGCGCTCACGAAGGCGCCGAACGTCAGCATGCTCGGGATGAAGATCACGAGCTGCTCGAGCGTGTTCTGGTGCGCGCGGAACATGCGCTCCCACTGCGGGTTGCCGCTGGTTGCGGGGGCGGGAACGCCCAGCTTGCCGCGCGCGGCTCCGACGAGGGTTCCGAACACGAAGTACTCGAGCAGGGCGAGGGCGATCACGGCGTTGACGCCAGCTTCGAAGTTCACGGGAGTCTCCTGCGCACGCGGCGCGATGGGGTTCGTCGAGAGCGATCAGCCGACTTGCTTGGCGAGCGCTCCGTAGCGGTCGAGCAGCGGGAGAACTTCCTCGGCCTTCGCCGGCGGAAGCCCGAACACGCAGCGCGCGACGCCCGCGTCGCGCGCCTTGGCGAGCACGTCGGCGTTCGGCGGCGCGGCGAAGATGGAGATCTCGAACGCCGCCGGGTCGCGCCCCGCGGCGCGCAGCTTGGCGTGCACCTCGGGGATGCGCTCCAGGATCTCGTCGCGCCCGAAGATCGGCATCCAGCCGTCGCCGTACTCGATCGCGCGCTCCGCGGCGCGCGGGAAGGCGCCGCCGACGTGGATCGGCGGATGCGGCTTCTGCACGGGCTTCGGCCACGTCATCACCGGCGCGAACTCGACGTACTTGCCGTGGTACTCGGGCTTCGACTTCGTCCACAGCTCCTTCATCGCGAGGATGCGCTCGCGCATCAGCGCGGTGCGCGTCTTGAAGTCGGTGCCGTGGTTGCGCATCTCTTCGGCGTTCCAGCCCGCGCCGATGCCGAACAGGAAGCGCCCGTTCGAGACGCGGTCGAGGGTCGCGACGTCCTTCGCGGTCTGCAGCGGGTCGCGCTGCACGACGAGGCAGATGCCCGTCGCGAGCTTCAGCTTCGTCGTCACCGCGGCGGCCGCCGCGAGCGAGATGAAGGGCTCGTACACGTCGTAATACATCTTCGGCAGCTCGGGCCCGCCCGGCCACGGCGACTCGCGCTTCACCGGGATGTGCGTGTGCTCGGGGAGCCACAGCGACTCGAAGCCGCGCGCCTCGGCCTCGCGCGCGAGCTCCGCGGGCTGGATCGAATAATCGGTCGGGAAGATCGTGAGTCCGTACTGCATGGCCCGATCATGCCACGGACCGCGCCTCAGGGGGCGTCCGCGTGGAACGCGCGCACCCGCGCAACGAAGCGCTCGGGCTCGATGCGGTGGAGCCAGTGGCCCTGGCCGGGCCATTCCTCGACGCGCGCGCCCGCGATGCGCTTGCGCAGCCAGGCCTCGTAGTCGGGGCCGGGGTCGATCCCGTGCAGCGAGAGGTAGGGCGCTTCGAGGCGCGCGAGCAGCGGCTCGAGCACGGCGAGCACGCCGGCCTCGGTCTGGTCCACGAGCGGGAGCCAGAGCCCGAGCACGGCGTCGCGGCGCGCGGGCACGCGGTAGGCGCGCAACGCGTCCCGGAGGTGCGCCGGCAGGCGCGGCCCCGCCATCTGCTCCATCTCTTCGTTGAGCGCGTCCACGAAGCCGGCGCCCGCGAGGCGCGGCGCGAGGCCGCGCACGAGGGCGATGAACGACTCGAGCCGCAGCGGCTGGTCCACGTTGACTACGGAGCGCACCGGCGTGAACGCGCCGAGCAGCGTCGCGATCAGGCCGCCGAGCGAGTGGCCCACGACGCGCGGCGCGCCCAGCCCGCGCTGCGCGACGAAGCGCGCCACCGCGGCCGTGAGGGCGCCGGCCGAGTACTCGGGCAGGGGGCCCGAGGCGCCGTGGCCGGGCAGGTCGATGCGCACGACGCGCGCGCCCTGCGCGAGCGCGGGGACGAAGTCGTCCCACGCGCGGTGGTCCTCGGTGATGCCGTGGACGAGCAACAGCGGCGGGCCGCTGCCCTCTTCGCGGAAGGCGATCTCGATTCCGTCGCCCAGCGCCGCGCGCTGCAGCTCGCTCATGCCGGCTCCTCTTCGCGGCCACTCTACTGCGGCCCGCGCGCGCGCCGTCGGGCAAACTCCCGCGCTGCGGCGAAGGAGGCTCGCGATGGCAAGGCTCGAAGGGCGCGTGGTGGTGGTGACGGGCGGCGGGCGCGGGATCGGGCGCTCGATCGCGCTCGCCGCGGCGCGCGAGGGCGCGCGCGTCGCGATCACGTCGCGCACGCAGCGCGAGCTCGACGCGGTGGTGGGCGAGATGCGCGCGCTCGGAAGCGAAGGCCTCGCGGTGACGGCCGACGCGCTTTCGCGCGCCGAGACGAAGCTCGCCATCGAGCGCGTGCTCGCGCACTTCGGGCGCATCGACGGGCTCGTGAACAACGCGGGCGGCGGCGTCGGCTGGAAGCGCGCCCCCGACAAGGATCCCGACGAGCACGCCGACGAGCTGTTCGAGGCGAACCTCAAGCTGAACCTCACCTCCGCGCACTTCGCGACGCGCTTTGCGCTGCCCGCGATGCGCGCGCGGCAGTGGGGCCGCGTACTCACGATCGGCTCGGGCTTCGCGAAGCGCAGCGGCGGCGACCTCGCCTACACCGCCGCGAAGCACGGCCTCGTCGGCTACACGCGCGCGCTCGCGGCCCAGGTCGCGGGGGCAGGCATTACGGTGAACTGCCTCTGCCCGGGCTGGACGAACACGAGCCTCGTGGACTGGAACGCGCTCGGCCGGGCGTTCGGCACCGACGCCGCCGGCGCGCGGCGGATCGCCGAGGGCGACAACCTCCAGCACCGCGTGCTCGAGCCCGACGAGCTCGGGCCGATGGCGGTGCTGCTGCTCTCCGACGAGGCCCGCGGCATCACCGGGCAAGTCATCAGTGTGGACGGCGGCTATCGGGTGTGAGACAAGGGCGATCGGGAGCCCGCCATGCGGAACTCGCTCGTCATCGCCGCTGCCGCGTCCGTCGCGTTCGCCGCTGCAGCGATCGCGGAGGGGGGCGTCCCGCTCAGCGAGCACGCGTATTTCGAAGCGCTGCGCGAATCCGCCGAGGCGGCCAATGCGCGGATGAAGCGCGCGCAGGAGGAGCTCGCGGATCTGCCTCCGGTGGCGCGCTTCGAGGCATTCCGCGTCGAGGGGCTCGCGGCCCTGGGCGAGACGCGCGAGGAGCTCGCGGAGATCGAGCCGCGGCCCGACGACCAGGGCCTCCTCGCGGCGGCGATCGCGATGTATGCGGTCGCCGAACAGATCTTCGCGGAGTCCCTGCCCGAGGCCTTCGAGCTGTTCTCGCGGGAGCGCGTGCGCAACGCCGATCTCGCGCGCCTCGAGGCGGTGATGCGCCACGTCGAGGACGCGCCGCGCGCGGCCTACGCGCGGCTCTCCGCCGCGTACCGCGCCTACCTCGAGGCGAGGGGCTGGCGCGTCGACCCCGCCCGGGAGGCCCCCGAGGAGCCTCCGGAGCCTTCCTTCACCGCCCCAGGCATCCCGCCGCCGGGCAGCCGGCTGAGCGGAGAGACCCACGTCGGCTTCGCGATCCGCTATCGCAACGAGGTGCTCGAGCTGCGCAGCACCTACGTGTCGAGCGCCAACCGCCTGATGAGCGCGATGGGCGCCGACGGCGCGTCGCTCGAGGCGGCGCGCAAGCAGGAGCTGGAGCAGGTGCGCGCCGTGCTCGCGCTCGTGCAGAAGCTCGAGCCCTGGCAAGGCGACGCCACGCTGCGCGACGGCCTGCTGGCTTGCGGCCATCGTCTCGAGCGCACGCTCGAGAAGCCGGTGCGCACGCTCGCCAAGGCCATCGCGAAGGGCTTCACGTCGCAGAAGCAGGTGGACGCGGCCAACGCGTCGATCCGCGAGATCGACGCCGCCGTGAGCGCGGCGATCGAGCAGGCCGACGCCGCGGACCGCGCGTTCGCCGCGCGCTGGGCGTTCGACGCGTACGAAGCGTGGCAGAAGGCGCACCCCGAGGAAGCCCCGCGCGCGCCGCGGCGAGCGCCGAGCGACGAAGGCGAGCTTCCTGCCTACCCCGAGCCCGCGGGTCCGGCCGCTTGAGCGGAGCGGAGCGCGCGGAACGCGCGAGGCGCGTGGGGTAGCGTGCGCCGCTCCGCACGAGGTCCGTCTTGGCCAAGCCGAAGCTGCGCGTCGCGATGATCGGCGCCGAGTTCATGGGCCGCGCCCACGCGAACGCGTGGCGGCAGGCGCCGCGCTTCTTCGACCTGCCGCGCGAGCCCGTGCTGCAGGTCGTGTGCGCGCGCGACGCGACCAAGCTCGAGCGCGCCGCCGAAAAGCTCGGCTTTGCGGAGCACGCGACCGACTGGCGCACCGTGGTCCGGCGCCCCGACGTCGACGTGGTGGACGTCTGCACGCCCGGCGATTCCCACGCCGAGATCGCGATCGCCGCGGCCGCCGCGGGCAAGGCCGTGCTGTGCGAGAAGCCGCTTGCGAACACGGTCGCCGAGGCCGAGGCGATGGCGAACGCGGTGCGCGCGGCGGGCGTGCCGAACGCGGTCTGCCACAACTACCGGCGCCTGCCGGCGATCGCGCTCGCGAAGCGCATCCTCGACGAAGGCCGGCTCGGGCGCATCCACCACTTCCGCGGCGCCTACCTCCAGGACTGGATCGTGGATCCGGCGTTCCCGCGCGTGTGGCGGCTCGAGAAGTCGAAGGCGGGCAGCGGCGCGCTCGGCGACATCGGGTCGCATCAGGTCGACCTCGCACGCCACTTGTTGGGGGAGATCGCCGAGGTGAGCGGCCTGCTCCACACCTTCGTCCCGGAGCGCCCATTGCCCGGCGGCGGCGGCCGTGGGCGAGTGGACGTGGACGACGCCGCGCTCGCCCTCGTGCGCTTCGCGAGCGGCGCGATCGGCTCGCTCGAGGGCACGCGCTTCGCGGCGGGGCGCAAGAACGCGAACCGCTTCGAGATCAACGGCGCGCGCGGCAGCCTCGCGTTCGATCTCGAGCGCCTGAACGAGCTCGCGCTCTACGAAGAGCAGGGCGCGAGCTCCGGCTTCCGCACCGTGCTGGCGACGGATCCGAGCCACCCCTACGTGGACGCGTGGTGGCCGCCGGGCCACGCGCTCGGCTACGAGCACAGCTTCGTGCACACGGTCGCGGACTTCGTGCGCGCCATCGCGGGCGGCGCCGCCATGAGCCCGAGCTTCGCCGACGGGCTCGCGAACCAGCGCGTGCTCGCCGCGATCGAGCGCTCTTCCGCGAGCCGGCGCTGGGAGGCGGTCTCGTGAAGATGCTGAAGCGCTTGCTGCAAGTCGTGGTCGCCCTGGCCCTCGTCCTCGCGCTCGTCGTCGGCGCGATCACGGTCTGGGCGAAGAGCCGAGCCGGCGACGAGATCTCGTACGGCACGCTCTACGCGCTCGTCGCGACGGAGCTCTGGAGCCGCGCGGTCTGCGCCGTCACGGGCTGCCCGGCGCAGCTGCCGGCGGGCATGACGTCGAAGCTGTGGGACGATCGCCTGATCGCGTCGACCCCGGTCGCGATCGACGTCGATCCCGAGGGTCGCTTGTTCGTCGCCGAGGCCGATCGCCACCTCGGCGGCGTGCCGGACAATCGCCAGCACCCGTACTGGCTGCTCGACGACCTCGCCTCGCGCACGGTGGCAGATCGCCGCGCCTACTACGAGAAGTGGATCGCGGCGGGGAAGTTCGCGGACGACCCCGATTGGTTCACGAGCCGGTCCGACAAGGCCGTGCGCCTCGCCGACACGGACGGCGACGGCGTCGCCGACGAGCGCAAGGAACTGATCGCGTGGAACGACCTGGTGGACGGGCTCGTCTCGGGCGTGCTCACGATCGACGACGAGCTGTGGATCACGAGCATTCCGTTCCTCGTGAAACTCTCGGATGCCGACGGCGACGGCGTGCCCGAGAAGCGCGAGGACGTCGCGCACGGCTTCGGCGTGAAGACCTCCCTCGGCGGCCACGACCTCCACGGCCTCACCCTCGGCCCCAACGGCAAGATCTACTTCTCGATGGGCGACCGCGGTTACCGCGTCGTGACGCGGGAAGGCCGAACGCTCGCGCCGCCGCTCGATCCGGGCCGCGGCGCCGTGTTCCGCGTGAACCGCGACGGCTCGAACCTCGAGGTGTTCGCGACGGGCCTGCGCAACCCGCAGGAGCTCGCGTTCGACGACCACGGCAACCTGTTCTCGGGCGAGAACAACTCCGACGCCGAGGACGAGGCGCGCATCGCCTACGTGATCGAGGGCGGCGACGCCGGCTGGGCCATGCCGTTCCAGTCGCTCGGCGAGCCGTACCCGCGCGCGGCCTGGGTGGCGGAGAAGCTGTGGCAGACGCCGCACGCCGGGCAGCCCGCGTGGATCGTGCCGCCGATCGGCCACCTCGGCCGCGGGCCGTCCGGCTTCGGGCACTACCCGGGGACGGGTCTCGGTCCGACTTATCAGGGCCGCTTCTTCATGGCCGACTACCGCTACACGCCCGCGGCCTCGCAGATCTGGTCGTTCGCAGTCGCGCCGAAGGGCGCGGGCTTCGAGATGGTGGATCCGAAGCCGTTCATCGCGCAGGTGGTGGCGACCGACTTCGCGTTCGGCTTCGACGGGCGCATCTTCGTCGCCCACTACGAAGACATCTCGCGCAAGCAGCGCATCCTCGTCGTGGAGGATCCGGAGGCGCGCAAGGATCCGCTCGTCGCGGAGACCGCGCGGATCGCGCGCGAGGGTTTCCGCCAGCGCGATTCCGCGCAGCTCGTCGCGCTGCTCGGCCACGCGGACCAGCGCATCCGCCTGCGCGCGCAGTTCGAGCTCGCGCGCCGCGCCGACGCTGCGCCACTCGTGGCGCTCGCGCGCGCCGCCGCCGCGCCCGAGCTCGCCCGCGTGCACGCGCTCTGGGCGCTCGGCCAGCTCGGGGCGCCCGCGCTCGCGGGCCTCGAGGCGCCGGAGCTCGCGGCGTCGCTCACGCCGGAGCTGC
>CAZCTH010000131.1:0-13737 GCA_964501435.1 uncultured Spirochaetales bacterium
AGGTCTCGGCGCGGTCGCAGCGCTGCACCACGTGAGGCCGGAGTGGCGCCTCACCTTCGTGACGCAGCCCGCATTCGCGCCGCTCCTCCGCGGCATGCCGGGCGTGCATCGAGTCGTAGTCGTCGCGCAGGCTCGCGTGGCTCGCGCGCATTTCCTCGCCGGCCGCGGCGAGGTCGCCCGCGCCGAGCGCCGCGGCGAAGGCGTCGACGCGCGCGTTCTCGCGGACGACGTGGCGCACGCGGCGCAGCAGCGGCTCGGGCAACGCCCGCGACAGCGCCGGCAGATCGCCCGGCGCGAGATCGCGCAGCGCGCGCGCGTCCGGGGCCGCGATGCCGGCACGCCGCGCGCCGTCGAGCGCCGCCGCGCACTCCGCGACGCGCGCGCGATAGCCGCCGCTCGCGAGCGCGCGCTGGGCGCCGGAGTCGGCGACGAGCCAAACCGCCGAGGGCGGAAGCGGCGCGGCGGCGACGCTGCGCGCGCGGCAGTCGATGCGCAGCGCGCGGTCCGCCTCGCCGAGCGCGCTCGCGTAGGGATCGAGGATCCCGCACCCGATCCCGACGAAGTGGTTCTCCCCGCGGTGGGCGAGGTCGGCGATCGCTCGCGGCACGAGGGCGATGCCGGAGAGGCGCGCGAGCGCGAGCGTCACGGCCACGCCGAGCGCGGCGGAGGAGGAAAGCCCCGCGCCGACCGGCACGTCGCTCGCGATCGCGAGGTCCGCGCCGCAGAGCGCGTGGCCGGCCTCGCGCAGCGCGAAGGCCGGCGCGCGGACGTAGTCCGCCCAGTCGCCGGCGCGGGCGAGCGCCGCCAGCGAGAACGCCGGCGCGCCGGCCTGCTCGCACGAGATCGCGCGGACCACGCCGTCGTCGCGCGGCGCGGCGACCACCGCGGTGGCGCGGTCGATCGCGCACGGCATGACGAGGCCGTCGTTGTAGTCGGTGTGCTCGCCGATCAGGTTGACGCGCCCCGGGGCGATCGCCGCGAGCGCGGGGTGGCGCCCGAAGTGCACGAGAAAGGCGCCCCGCGCGCGATCCACGAGCCGGTCTTGTTCCGCCATGGCCCTGCCCCTAGGTTGCGCCGCCGTGACGAACGGACGCTCGCGAATCTGCTCGGGACTCGCCCTCGCCGCCTCGCTTGCGGCCGCGGCCGCGAATGCCCAGGACCCCTTCCTGCGCCGCACGGCCACGGTCGCGGTGGTCGAGAAGGTCGGCCCCGCAGTCGTGAACATCACGACCGAACAGCAGGTGCAGGTCCGCAACCCGTTCTTCGATCTGTTCTTCGAGCCCACGATGCGCCGGCCGGCCCAAAGCCTCGGCTCCGGCATCGTGATCGACGCGAGCGGCCGCGTGCTCACGAACGAGCACGTCGTGCACGGCGCCGAGACCATCACCGTCACGCTCGCGGACGGACGCGAGCTCGGGGCGAAGCTGGTCGGCGCGGATCCCAACAACGACCTCGCCGTGCTCCATCTCGAGAACGCCAAGGACGTACCGTGGGTGCCGCCCGGCACGTCGTCGGGGCTGTTCGTCGGCGAGCCCGTGATCGCGATCGGCAACCCCTTCGGGCTCTCGAACACGGTCACGACGGGCGTGCTCTCGGCGATGGATCGCTCGCTGCGCACGCAGGACAAGACGTATCACGGCTTCCTGCAGACCGACGCGTCGATCAACCCTGGCAACTCCGGGGGCCCGCTGCTGAACGCCGAGGGCGAGCTGATCGGCATCAACACCGCGATCTATCAGGGCGCCGAGGGCATCGGCTTCGCGATCCCGATCGACGTGGCGAAGCGGATCGTGCACGAGCTCGTCACCAAGGGAACCGTCGCACCGGTGTGGCTCGGCCTCGAGCTGCAGGACCTCGAGCCCGCGATGCTCGAGCTGCTGAAGCTGCCCGCCGGCCAGCGCGGCGCGATCGTGAACCGCGTGCGCGCGGGGGGGCCGGCCGCCAAGGCAGGCGTGCAGCGCGGCGACGTGCTGATGAAGATCGACGCGCACTCGATCCGCGCGGCCCGCGAGTTCTACGAGGTGCTCGAGGCGAGCACGACCGGACAGACCCACGAGCTCGCCTTGCTGCGCGCCGGTCGCACGCTGACGCTCCGCGCGGTGGCGGCCGAGATCCCCGCGGCAGTCGTCGCCGAGCTCGTGACCGAGCGGCTCGGCATGCGGCTCGTCTTCGAGCGCGGCCTGTTCCGCGTCGCGGAGGTTCGCCCCGGCAGCGGCGCCGAGCAGGTCGGCGCCCGGGCGGGGGATTTCGTGCGAGCGATCGACGGCCAGGCCCTGAACGACGAGCAGGCGCTTCGGCGCGCGCTGCTTCGCCTCCAGGGCCGCGACCGCGCGTTCATCCGGGTGCAGCGTGGGCGCGGGCTCTACGACGTGGTCTTGCCGCTCTCTTGAGCGCGCCGAACATCGGGGCCCGCGCGAGCGTCGCAGGGGGAACCGGGCTGCCCCAGGCAGCGTCTAGGCAAGGTCGGGCCGCCCGCCCGGCGAGATGAGAGGTCGCATGAGAACGTTGCGCTGGCTGCTTCCGATGGTCGTGTCGCTGGGTCTCGCGGGGGCCGTGCTCGTCGCGACGGACATGATCGACGTGCAGATCGGCTTCCGCGAGAACGTCGCGAAGGCCGCGGGCCTGGTGGAGACGCCGCCCGCGACCGGCAAGACCGTGGCGGCCGGCCCCTTCTGGCGCGACGGCTCCGGTGCCGTGCCTTCGGCCGCGCCGCGGGGCGCCCCGGGCAGCTTCGCGGACCTGACCGAGCGCGTGGCGCCGGCTGTCGTCAGCATCCAGGCCGAGCGCACGGTGGTGCCGCAGCCGCAGCAGAACCGGCCGCGCAATCCGCTCGAGGAATTCTTCGGCCTGCCGTTCGGCGGCGGCGGGAGCGCGCCGCGCGCCGGCGAGGGCAGCGGCTTCGTGATCTCGGCCGACGGCTACGTCGTCACGAACAACCACGTGGTCGCCGAGTTCGACAAGATCGACGTCGTCTTCATCGACGGCACCAAGCTGCCCGCGCGCATCGTCGGCCGCGACCCGGCCACGGACGTCGCGCTGCTCAAGGTCGAAGGCGGCAAGTCGCTCCAGTCCCTGCCCCTCGGCGACTCCGACGAGACGCGCATCGGCGACTGGGTGGTCGCGATCGGCAATCCGTTCGGCCTCGAGAACACCGTCACCGCCGGCATCGTGAGCGCGAAGCACCGCCGCAGCGGCCAGGACGGCCCGCGCTACTCCGACTTCATCCAGACCGACGCCGCCATCAACCCCGGCAACTCGGGCGGCCCCCTGCTCAACCTGGCCGGCGAGGTGGTGGGCATCAACACGATGATCATCAGCCCCGGCGCGAGCTTCGGGGGCGCGGGCAACGTCGGCATCGGCTTCGCGATCCCGGTGAACATGGCGAAGCAGGTGCTCCCGCAGCTGCGTTCGAAGGGCAAGGTGGCGCGCGGCAAGCTCGGCGTCGGCATCCAGCCCGTCGACGCCGACACCGCCGAGTTCCTCGGCCTCGACTCGCCGCGCGGCGCGCTCGTGCAGAACGTCGAGGAAGGCAGCCCCGCGGAGCGCGCGGGCATCAAGCAGGGCGACGTGATCGTCGAGTTCAACGGCAAGGCGATCCAGCAGATGGACGAGCTGCCGCAGCTCGTGGCGGCGACGCCGATCGGCTCGAAGTCGAAGGTCGTCGTGGTGCGCAAGGGCAAGCGCGTCGCGCTCGACGTGACGATCGCCGCCCTCGCCCTCGAGGACGACGACACGCTGCTGCCCGACGAGGGCCAGCCGGAGGCGACCGGCGAGTACGGCCTCTCCGTGCAGACGCTCACCCCCGAGATCGCGGCGCAGCTGCGGCTCGAGGCGGGCGTGAAGGGCGTCGTCGTCACCAAGGTGCGCCCCGGTAGCCCGGCGGAGTCGGCGCGGCTCCAACCCTACGACGTGATCCTCGAGGTCAACCAGGAGCCCGTCGCGACGTCCGCCGCGTTCAAGGCGGCGATCGGCAAGAACCCCAAGGGCGCCCTACTGCTCGTGAAGCGCGGCCGGCAGGAGATCTTCCTGACGATGCGGCGCGCTGCGAAGTGACCTGCGCGCGCCGCGCACGGAAGTGCGCGGCGCGCGACTTGTCACGCGGAAGCTCGTGTTTACGAATCGCCCATGCGATTCGACAAACTCACCCTCAAGAGCCAAGAAGCCCTGAGTGAGGCCCAGAGCCTCGCCACCTCCCGCGGGCACAGCCAGATCACGCCTGCGCACATGCTGCGCGCGCTGGTCGCGCAGGCCGACGGCAGCACGGTGCCGATCCTGCAGAAGATCGGCGTGCCCGTGGAGCGCTTGCAGAGCGAAGCGGAGGCGCGGCTCGCCGCGCTGCCGAAGGTGAGCGGCGGCGCGCAACCGACGATCTCGCCCGCGCTCCAGCGCGCCCTCGACGGCGCCTTCAAGGAAGCGGCGGCGCGGAAGGACGAGTACGTCTCGACCGAGCACCTGTTGCTGGCCCTCGTCGAGGACAAGAGCGACGACACCGCGCGCTCGCTGCGCGAGGCCGGCGCGACGCGCTCCGCCATCGAGAAGGCGCTCGAGAGCGTGCGCGGCAGCGCGCGCGTCACGGACCCCGACCCCGAGTCGAAGCATCAGGCGCTCGCGAAGTTCGGCCGCGACCTCACCGAGGCGGCGCGCGCGGGCAAGCTCGATCCGGTGGTCGGCCGCGACGAGGAGATCCGCCGCGTCGTGCAGGTGCTGTCGCGCCGCACGAAGAACAACCCCGTGCTGATCGGCGAGCCCGGCGTCGGCAAGACCGCCATCGTCGAGGGCCTCGCGCGGCGCATCGTCGCCGGCGACGTGCCCGAGTCGCTCGCGGACAAGCGCGTGATCTCGCTCGACATCGGCGCGCTGATCGCGGGCGCGAAGTACCGCGGCGAGTTCGAGGACCGCCTGAAGGCGGTGCTGCGCGAGGTCTCCGAGTCGCAGGGCGAGATCGTGCTGTTCATCGACGAGCTGCACACGATCGTCGGCGCGGGCGCAGCCGAGGGCGCGGCCGACGCCGCGAACATGCTGAAGCCCGCGCTCGCGCGCGGCGAGCTGCGCTGCGTCGGCGCGACCACGCTCGACGAGTACCGCAAGCACGTCGAGAAGGACGCCGCCCTCGAGCGCCGCTTCCAGCCGGTGATGGTCGGCGAGCCGAGCGTCGAGGACACGATCTCGATCCTGCGCGGGCTCAAGGACCGCTACGAGACGCACCACGGCGTGCGCATCGCCGACGCCGCGCTGATCGCCGCCGCGACGCTCTCGAACCGCTACATCACCGAGCGCTTCCTGCCCGACAAGGCGATCGACCTCGTCGACGAGGCCGCGAGCCGCGTGCGCGTGCAGATCGACTCGATGCCGGAAGAGCTCGACCAGATCGAGCGCAAGCGCATGCAGCTCGAGATCGAGCGCGAGGCGCTGAAGAAGGAGAGCGACGCCGCGAGCCGCGAGCGCCTCTCGAAGATCGGCGGCGAGATCGCGGAGCTGCAGAGCGAGGGCGCCGCGCTGAAGGCGCGCTGGGACAACGAGAAGGCCGCGATCGCGCGCGTGCGCGAGATCAAGGAGAAGCGCGAGCAGCTCACCGCGGAGCTCGAGCGCGCGCGCCGTGCGGGCAACCTCGAGCGCGCGGCCGAGATCCAGTACGGCCTCTTGCGCGAGCTCGAGAAGCAGCAGGACGGCGAGCAGGCGAAGCTCGCCGAGCTGCAGAAGCAGGGCTCGGTGCTGTCCGAGGAGGTCACCTCCGAGGAGATCGCCGAGATCGTCTCGAAGTGGACCGGTATCCCCGTCTCGAAGATGCTGGAGGGCGAGCAGGAGAAGCTGCTGCGCATGGAGGACAACCTGCGCCGCCGCGTGGTCGGCCAGGACGAGGCGCTCGTGCTCGTCGCGAACGCGGTGCGCCGCGCGCGCGCCGGCCTCCAGGATCCGAACCGGCCGATCGGCTCGTTCATCTTCCTCGGCCCCACCGGCGTGGGCAAGACCGAGACCGCCCGCGCGCTCGCCGAGTTCCTGTTCGACGACGAGCAGGCGATGGTGCGCATCGACATGAGCGAGTTCATGGAGAAGCACTCGGTGTCGCGCCTGATCGGCGCGCCTCCCGGCTACGTCGGCTACGACGAGGGCGGCTTCTTGACCGAGGCCGTGCGCCGGCGCCCCTATAGCGTCGTGCTGTTCGACGAGATCGAGAAGGCGCACCCAGACGTGTTCAACGTGCTCCTGCAGATCCTCGACGACGGCCGCCTGACCGACGGCCAGGGCCGCACCGTCGACTTCAAGAACGTCGTGCTGATCATGACCTCGAACATCGGCAGCCAGGTCATCGTCGAGTTCTCGGGCTCGCAGCACGCGGAGATGGAAGCGCGCGTGATGGAGGCGCTGCGCGCGCACTTCAAGCCCGAGTTCCTGAACCGCGTGGACGACGTCGCGATCTTCCACCAGCTCGAGCGCAAGCATCTCGATCGCATCGTCGAGATCCAGCTCGCGCGCGTGCGCAAGCTGCTCGCCGAGCGGCGCATCGAGCTCGAGCTCACCGACGAGGCGAAGCACCTGCTCGCCGAGAAGGGCTACGACCCGCACTACGGTGCGCGCCCGCTGAAGCGCGTGATCCAGCGCATGGTGCAGGACCCGCTCGCGATGAAGATCCTCGAGGGCGGGTTCCCGGACGGTTCGAAGGTCGTGGCGGACGCGCGGCTCAGTGGCGAAGGGCTCGAGTTCCGGCGTCCCAGCTGATCGCTCGCGCGCGGCGCCCAGCCGGTTTCAGCGGGGCGCGAGCGCGAGGTGCTGGTAGAGGGCGCCGTCGGCGAAGCCTCGGCGGCGGTACCAGTCGCGCGTCCCGACCGCGGAGATCACCGCGAGCGAGGCGAAGCCGGCTTCGCGCGCGAGCTCGGCGGCGCGCGCGACGAGCGCGGCGCCGAGGCCCGCGTGCTGCGACTTCCCGGCGTCGCGCTCGCCGAAGCCCGCGACCGCGCCGTACACGTGGACCTCGCGGAGCAACGCCGCTCCGGCGAGCTCCGCCACGGGCGCCGCTGCGTGCGGGAGGGTCAAGCGCGCGAAGCCCGCGATGCGATCGGTGGGCGTCACCGCCTCGACGAACACCTCCTCGCCGATCGACGTCGCGTAGCGCGTCTCGCGCAGCGCGACGCCCGCGCGCGGCTCGCTGCGGATCTCGCGCGCGCGGATCTCGGCGAGCGCGACCCCGCGCTCGCGCAGCAGCGCCTCCGCCGCCTCGCGCAGGTTCGTCTCCTTGCTGCCCGTCACGATGTCCTGCGAAGGGATGTCGCGGATCACGCGCGTGGCGCGGCACCAGCGCGGGATCGCCGCGAGGCAGTCGGCGACGAGCGGCAGCAGCTCGCCGCGGGCATAGGCGCGCCATTCACCGCGGGCGTGGTGCTGCACCAGCTCCGCCGTCTCGACCAGGCTGCATGGGTAGAGCTTCAGCTCGTCGGGCCGAATCGCGGGGTCGTCGAACAGGCGCGCGAAGTCCGCGCGATCGCTCGCGGGCGTCGCGCCGAGCAGGTTTGCCATCCAGTGCGCGTGGATCTTGAAGCCGGCGCCGCGCAGCAGCGCGATCGCGGCGCGCGTCGCGGCGACGTCGTGGCCCCGCCGGTTCGCGGCGAGCAGCGCGTCGTCGAGCGACTGGATGCCGAGCTGCAGCTTCGTCGCGCCGAGGCGCCGCAGGCGCAGCACCTCCTCGCGCGTCACGTGATCGGGCCGCGTCTCGAGCGCGAGCCCGACGCAGCGCGCGCCGGCGCGCTCGTTCGCGCGCTGCGCGTCCTCGAGCGCACTCCACGCGCCGCGCTCGCGCGCCGGCACGAGCTCCCCGCCTTCCCCGGCGCGCAGGTGCGCCACCACGCTCGCGTCGTAGCCGCGCGCCGAGAGCGCGAGGCCGGAGAAGTCCGGCGCGAACGCGTCCACCCCGTCGCGCCGGTCGAGGCCGGCGCCGAAGTCGTTCAGCGCTTCGAAGAGCCGCGTGGCGAACCAGACCTGATAGCTCTCGGGGTAGAACGACCAGGTCCCGCCGAGCACGATCAGCTCGACCTTCGCGGTCGCGTGGCCCATCGCGCGGAACGCGGCGAGGCGGTTCCAGGCCTGCAAGTAGGGATCGAAGCGGTTCGCCTGCGCGCGCTGGCAGCCGGGCTCGTTCGCGAGGTAGCTCTTCGGCATGCGCACGTCGCTCGGGCAGAACACGCAGCGGCCGGGGCACGGGAACGGCTTGGTGAGCACCGCGACGGGAGCGACGCCCGAGAGCGTTCGGGTCGGCGTGGTGCGCAGCTTCGCCGCGAACTCCGCCTCGGCGACCGGCCACGCCCCCGCGTCGGCGCGGAACGCCGCGAGCACCTCGCGCTTCGAGTAGAAGCCGCGCCCGTCCTTCGGGTGCCGGCGCAGGATCGCGTCGAGCGCACGCACGTCGAGCGGCTCGGCGGCGATCGCCTCGGCGACGATCGCGCGCAGCGCTGCGGCGCCCGCCTCTGCGCGCTCGCCCGGTGTCGATATGCTGCGCGCGCTCATGACCCCCGAGACCGCGCGGGCGCTCGCCCGCATCAACGAGCGATTCTATCGGAGCCACGCGCGGCTCTTCGCGTCGAAGCGCGACCGCCCGTGGGCGGGCATGCGCCGCGTGCTGGACGCCCTGCCCGCGCCGCCGCGCGCGATCCTCGACGCCGGCTGCGGGCACGGGCGCTTCGCGCAGCTGTTGCGCGAGCGCGGCTGCGCGGCGAGTTATTGGGGAGTCGACGCCTCCGCCGAGATGCTCGCGATCGCGCGCGAGCGCACCGACCTGATCCCGGGCGCGGCTTTTTCGCGGGCCGACGTGATCGAGGACGCCGCCGCCCTGCCCGCCGGCCCGTTCGACCTGATCGCGATGTTCGGCGTGATCCACCACGTCCCGGGCGAGGCCGCGCGCGTCGCGCTGTTGCGCGCGCTCGCAGCCCGCCTCGCGGCCGGCGGAACGCTCGCCGTCGCGTTCTGGCGGGCGCCCGTCGACGAAGACACCTCGCGCCACGTCCCGTGGCAGACGGCCGGCATCGACCCGCGCGACCTCGAGCCGGGCGATCGCCTGCAGCGCTTCGACACCGACGCGAGTGTCTACCGCTTCTCGCACTTCGCCGACGAGCCCGAGCTCGCGCGCCTCGCGGACGCTCCCGGCGTGCCGCTCGCGCTGCGCTTCGACGCGGACGGCTCGGATGGCCTCGGCAACGCCTACCTGCTCTGGCGTCGCCCGTGAGCGCCCCGCTCGGAGCGCACCCGTGAGCGAGCCGATCCGGCGCCAAGCGGCGGGCCCCGCGGAGCTCGCCGCCGCGCTCGACGCGGGCGAGCCCGTGCGGCTCGTGCTCCACGCGCGCGAGCCGCAGGACCCTGGCGTGAGCGCCGTGCTCGCGCGCGCGCGCGCCGCGGGCGTGCCGCTCCACGAAGCGAGCGCGCAGGTGCTCTGGCGGCTCGGCAAGAGCTCCCCCGCGCCGGAGCTGATCGCCGTGATCGGGCCGGATCCCGCGGCGCCCCCGGACGACGCGCTCGCGGGCGGCGGCGCGGCGTGGCTGCTCGCGGGAATCGCCTACCCGGGCAACACCGGCTTCGCGATCCGCCTCGCCGAAGTCTCGGGCGCGGCCTGCGCGTTCGTGGACGCGGCCTTCGCGCACGAGGGCCGGCGCGAAGCGCTGCGCGCCTCGATGCGCGCGGACCGCTTCTTCCCCGTGCACTGGGAGCCCGCGCTGACGGCGATCGCGCGCGCGAAGCGCGCGGGGCGCCGCGTGCTCGCGATCGAGGACGTCGGCACCGCAGCACCGTGGGAGGTGGATCTCACCGGCCCGGTGATGCTGGTCGTGGGCGGCGAGCGCCACGGCATTCCGCGCGACGTGCTGGACGCGTGCGACGGCGCGGTGCGCATTCCCATGCGCGGCTTCATACCGTCGTACAACCTGCAGGCCGCGATGGCGATGGTCGCGGGCGAGCGCCTGCGCCAGCTCGGGCTCGGGGACGTTCCTTGACCAACTGAACTTCCGGCGGAAGTTCAGTTGGTCAAGGAACGTCCCCGGATTCGGGCAACTCTCCGACGACGACGCCGCCGACCAGCATCAAGCCGCCGAGCCATTGCAGGGCAGTGAGCGTCTCGGCGCCGACCGCGACGGAGAGCAGCGCGGCGAACAGCGACTCGAGCGAGAAGATCAAGCCCACGCGCGTCGGCGAGGTGTGCCGCTGGCCCCAGGTCTGGCCGAGGAAGCCGGCCGCGGAGCAGATCCCGCCCAAGTAGGCGAGCGCGGTGAGCGTGCCGACCGAGAAGGCCGCCGGAGCGGGCTCGAGCGCCAGCGCGAAGGGCACGGCGAGCGCCGCGACCAGCGCCATCTGGGCGAACGAGAACGCGACGAAGGGCAGCTCTCGCGACCAGCGCTCGAGCGCGATCATGTGCGCCGCGTACGCGAATGCCGAGACGAGCGTGAGCGCGTCGCCGAGGTTCGCACCGCTGCCGCCCGGGTCGGTGAGCAGGTAGAGCCCCGCGACGGCCGCGAGCACCGCCGCGAGCACGCGCTTCCGCAGCCCGCGCTTCAGCACCACGCGCGCGAGCAGCGGGACCATCGCGACGTAGGTCGCGGTGATGAAGCCGGAGCGCGCCGGCGTGGTGAGGCGCAGCCCGAGCGTCTGGAACACGAAGCCGACCCACAGCAAGCCGCCGATCCACGCGGCGGTGCGCCAGTGCGAGCGGCCCGCGGCGTCCCGGCCGAGCGCCAGCGCGTCGCCGCGGAACAGCGCGGCCAGCACCACCGCGGCGAGCGCGAAGCGCAGCGCGATCAAGGTGAACGGCCCGATCGTCGCGAGCGTGTCCTTCACCACGAGGAACGAGCCGCCCCAGGCGATGGTCACGCCGAGCAGCACTCCCTCCGCACGCAGCCGCGTCGTCACCCGCGCCTCCGAAGGCGCGCAGCAGTAGCAGAAGCGTTCCGGCCGCGGCCCGCCCGTCGCGGGCGCGGGCGCCGCGCGCTACTCCTGCGCGCCCGCATGACCACGCCCGTCCCGTCTCGTTTCGACCGCGACACCCAGCTCACCCTCACGGCGCCCGGCGTCCACGAGGGCACGATCGACCGCGGCTGGTGGGTCGCGCGCGGTCCGAACGGCGGCTTCATCGCGGCGATGCTCGTGCGCGCGATGGAGCAGGCGGTGAACGACCCCGCGCGCCAGCTGCGCTCGCTGACGATCCACTACGTGCGGCCCCCGGTGGAAGGCCCGGCGCGCGTCGAGACGCGCGTCGAGCGCGTGGGCGGCTCGCTCACCACGCTCGGTGCGCGCCTGCTGCAAGGCGACTCGCTGCAGGCGCTCGCACTCGCGGCGTTCTCGAAGCCGCGCGAGACGGCGTCGTTCTCCCACGCCGTGATGCCCGAGGTCGCGCCGCCCGAGGCGATCGCGCCGCGGCACGACCCGAAGGTGCCCATCCACGCGCGCTACGAGCAACGCTGGGCGATCGGCCCGCGCACCTTCGAAGGCGTGCGCGGGCGCGAGGCCGTCACCGGCGGCTGGATCCGCCTCGCGGAGGGCACGCGGCCCCTCGACGCGGCCCTGCTCGCCGCGTACGCCGATGCCTGGCCGCCCGCGGTGTTCGCGACGGAGGAGCTGCCGATGGGGCTCGGCGGCGTGCCCACGGTAGACCTCACCGTGCACGTGCGCGCGGCGCTGCCGCTGCCCGACGACTTCGTGCTGGTCGTGTTCCGCACGCGCACCGTGGCCCACGGCTTCCTCGAGGAGGACGGTGAGATCTGGAGCCGCGACGGTCGCCTGCTCGCGCACTCGCGCCAGCTCGGCGTCGTGCTCTGAGCGCGCGCCGCTTGCCGGCTCGCGCGATCCCGTGTTATCTCGCTCTGCGTATGCGCAACCTCCGCCCCGCCCCGAGCCGATCCGACCGCGCGCCGCGCGCGATCGGCTTTGCGTTCTTTGGGGGCTGGTATTTCGCCGACGGGGCGAAGGAGGCGGCGCCGGCCTAACACCGAGCAGCCAGTCGACCGGAGCCCCGAGCGAGATGCCCGGGGCTCTTTTTTTTGCCCGCACGCCGCGCGCGCTGCGGGTCGGAGCCCAGCATGCAAGCCCTCGAAAACGCCAACCTCACCGCCCTCGAAGAGCTGCCGCCGCCGCGCCGGCTGAAGGACGCGCAGCCCGCGTCGCCGGCGGCGACGGCGACGGTGCTCGCCGCCCGCGACGCCGTGCGCGACGCGCTGCACGGCCGCGACGCGCGCCTCGTCGCGATCGTCGGCCCGTGCTCGCTGCACGATCCGGCCGCCGCGCTCGAGTACGCGCGGCGTCTGCAGCCCGTCGCGGCCGCCCTGCGCGGCGACCTGATCGTGTTGATGCGCGCCTACTTCGAGAAGCCGCGCACGACCGTCGGCTGGAAAGGGCTCGTGAACGATCCCGGCCTCGACGGCAGCTGCGACGTCGCGCGCGGCCTCGCGCTCGCCCGCGACCTGCTGCGCGAGATCAATGCGCTCGGCGTGCCGTGCGCGACCGAGTTCCTCGACCCGATCACGCCGCAATACATCGCCGACCTCGTGGCGTGGGCGGCGATCGGCGCGCGAACCGCGGAGAGCCAGACCCACCGCGAGATGGCGAGCGGGCTCTCGATGCCGGTCGGCGTGAAGAACGGCACGGACGGCAGCGTGCAGGTCGCCGTCGACGCCGTGACGGCCGCGCGCCACCCCCACGTTTTCCTGGGCGTGAGCGAGCTCGGCCGCGCGTCGATCGTGCGCACGACGGGGAACCGGGATGCGCACGTCGTGCTGCGCGGCGGGCGTTCCGGGCCGAACTGGGACGCCGCCGCGATCGCGGACGCCGCGCAGCGCCTGGCGCCGCTCGGGCTCACGCGCGGCGTGATCGTCGACTGCTCTCACGAGAACTCGCAGAAGCAGCCTGCGCGCCAGCGCGAGGTCGCACAGGCGCTCGCCGCGCTCGGGCCGAAGGGCGCGCCGGGGCTCCTCGGCGTGATGCTCGAGAGCCACCTGCACGCGGGTCGACAGGACTGGAAGCCCGGCGGCGAGCACCGCTACGGCGTCTCGATCACCGACGCGTGCCTCGGCTTCGAGGAGACCGAGGAGTCGCTCCGCGCGCTCGCGCGCGCCTGGCGCTGAGGGCCGGCCGAGCTGCCGGCGAGCTGCGCAGCATTTGCCTGCGCCCGAGGCTCAATCGCGTTCCGCGGCGTGCCGATGCGGCGAACGATGCAACGTCCCTTCGCAGTTCGGGCGATCCTTGCGCGTGCGCTGCTCGCGTGCGCGCTCGCGTGCGCCGCCGTGGCCTCGGCGGAGCCCGGCATCCCCACGCCGGAAGAGCTGACGCGTCTCGAGGAGACGCTCGCGGCGCACCCCGAAGACGACGTCGTGCGCAGCACCTACGGCGATGCCTTGTTGCGCGCGGGAGACGCGCTCGGCTCGCTGCGCGTGCTCAATCCGAATCTCACGCCCGGCCCCGGCTGGGTGCGCGAGCTGCGCGCCTCGGCGCGGCTCTACCGCAAGCGCGGCCAGCTGCTCGCGGCGCGCAAGGCGCTGAAGGACGCGCTCGATCTCGCGCCCGACGACCGCGGCCTCTACAAGGAGCTCTCGGCGCTCATCGCCGAGACCGACGGACCCGCCGTCGCGCCTCCGGCCGCGCGATCCGACGCTGCGCCCGTGGCCGTGCCAGAGGGCGTGCAGCCCGGGCCCGCGCACATCGCGCCGACCGACGAGACGCGCGCCGCCGAGGCGCGCCGCGAGGCCGCGCGGGCCGCCGCGGCGAAGCCGCGCG
>CAZCTH010000132.1:0-13694 GCA_964501435.1 uncultured Spirochaetales bacterium
CAGCGTGAGCGACGGCGTGTAGAACGCGCCGCTCGGACAGCCCCACAGGCAGCGGCCGCAGGCGTGGCACGCCGGCCGCTCGCCGAGCGGGCGCGAGAGCGTGGCGATGCGCGCGTAGCCGAAACGCACGCGGTCGTGCTCCACGATGCGCGCGCGCTTCGCCTGATAGCTGCGCAGGAGGGTCTCCCCGTGCAGGTCGAGCGGCAGCGGCGGCAGCAGGCCCTCGTGCGCGGGGAAGTCCGCGAGCAGGTCGTCGTCGTCCGCGCCGGAGATGCCGATGCGCCGCGCGACGCGCCCGTACGCGGCATGCAGCTCGCTCCAGTCGAAGGGCCACGAGGCCGTCTCGTCGCGCGTGAACGGATAGGAGCCGCCGGTCCACGCCTCGGCCAGCCCGCCCGCGGCGTACGAGAACAGCGGCTCGAAGCCCTCCGAGCGCGTCTCTGCGCCGGGCACGCTCTCGAAGACGTAGTCCTTCGCCGGCGGCAGCCCGTAGTACTCGTCGTCGGCGTCGGGTCGCACGAACGCCTGCCAGTCGCGCCCGAGGAAGTACTCCGCGGGGTCCGGCAGCTCGCGCTTCAGGCCGTCGAGGGGGAGGTCGGGTCGCGTGGCCGGGGCGCGTTCGCGGCCCGCGTCGACGACCGTCACGGCGATCCCGCGCTCGAGCAGCGTCTGCGCGAAGTGCAGGGCGGACGGCCCCGCGCCGACGATTACGACCCCGTCGCTCATCGGCGGCCCCGCAGCACATGGAGCGGCGCCAGCAGCAGCACGGCGAGGGCCGCGACGGCCAGCTCCGCGAGGCCGCGCGCAACCAGGCGCGGCCAGGCGAGGTTGGCGTCGGGAGCGTCCACGGCGGCGTAGGTCTCGGGCGCGGTCTCGAGCAGCGCGAGCACGCCGACGAGCTTCGTGCGCAAGACGCTGCGGCGCGCGAGCCAGCCGGCGTACGCGTCGGCCAGTGCGAGCGCGGCGCCGCCGCGGCGCGCGAGGCCTACGAGCAGCGCGTCGAAGCCACGCGGGGCGTCGAGGCCGAGCGCGCGCTGCTGGCGCAGATAGCGCGCGGCGAGCGCCGGCGGCGCGGGCACGCCCAACAAGTGCCGAACGAGCACGTCGCACTCGGCGAGCAGCGCGTCGTCGCCGTCGCGCGCCGGGGCGGGCGGCGCGAGCGCCTCGGCGGCGAGCACGGGGCGCAGCGCCTTCGGCCATGCGGCTGCGAACGGGCTCGGCTCCGGCACGCCGTCGTTCGCGAAGGTCGCGAGCTGGCCCGCGGTGAGCGGCAGGAGCGGACGCAGCGCGGGCTCGAGCGCCGCGAGCACGGCGCGGATCGGCGCGAGCGGCAGATGCAGCAGCCGCGGCGCGCCGGCGCCGCGGCCGGCGCGGATGCCGGCGAGCAGCGCGTCGATCGTGAACTCCTCCGGGCCGCCGAGCTCGATCGGATCGGCGCACGGCGGCCCCGCCGCGATCGCGACGAGCATCTCCGCGAGATCGTCCACGTGGATCGGCGCGACGCGCTTGCGGCCGTCGCCGAACACGGGGGTGAGCGGCGCCAGCGCGAGCGTCGCGAGGCCCTGGATCACCGGCGAGCCCGCGCCCGCGACGATGGTGGGCCGCACGATCGTCGCCGGCACGCCGCTCGCGCGAACGCGCGCCTCGGCGGCGGTCTTCGCGTGCGCGTACGGGTACGCCGTCTGGTCGGCGAAGCGCACCGCGATCGAGCTGACGTAGACGAAGTGGCGCACGCCGGCGCGCTGCGCGGCGGCGGCGAGGCGAGCGGTCGCGTCCACCACACCGCGCTGGAACTCGGCGGGCGACGCCTTGCCCGTGGTCGACGCGAGATGCAGCACGGCGTCGCAACCCGCGAGCGCGCTCTCCCAGGCGGCGGGCGCGGGGCCGAGGAGATCTCCGCGCACGCGTTCGACGCCCGGCGGCAGCTCCGCCAGCTCGCCGCGCGACAGCGCGATCACGCGCGTAAAGCGTTCGCGCGCGAGGGCGAGCACGCGGCGGCCGACGAAGCCGCTGGCGCCCGTGACGAACAGGGCGCCGCCGCTCACAACAGGTAGCCGAGCGACCGCAGTCGCTCGCGCTCCTCCGGCGTGAGCGCCTGCGGGACCGCCTGCGACCAGCCCGACGGCAGCAGCCGTTCGAGCTCCGCCGTGATCTCTGGATGCACGGTGGAGAGGTCGTTCTCTTCGCGCGGGTCGACTTCGAGGTCGTACAGCTCGACGCCGCCCGCCGACCAGGCGTCGAGCGACCACATGCCGTCGTCTCGTCGGATCAGCTTCCATCCTTCCCGTCGCACGGAGGCCATGCGTGCCGCGAAGCGATCCGGCTCCGGTTCGTGCACCGCGATCGCAGGGCCCGGACCGCCGGCGCGACGCGCCGCCAGCGGCGCGAGCGATCGGCCTTCGGCCTGCGCGAGCTTCGGCAAGCCGAGCCAGTCGAGGATCGTCGGCGCGACGTCGATCAGTCGCACGACCTCGGGGACCTCCCGCGCCGGTTGGACGACCCGCGGCGGCGGAACCATGACGAGCGGAACGCGCAGCGTCGGCTCGTAGAGATCGCGCAGCCAGTAGTGCCCGTGCTCGCCCATCGGCTCGCCGTGGTCGGCGGTGACGACGATCAGGAGCCCGCCGGGAGGGGCGCTCTCCCGGGCCACCGCGACGAGGCGCGCGAGCTCGCGGTCCACGTAGGCGATCTCCGCGTCGTACAGGCCGCGCATCGCGTTCAGCTTCGCCGCATCCTGCACGAGCGCGCGCCGCTCGCTGGCGCTGAGCCCGTACCAGTCGCCGTTCACGAGGTGCGCGTCGCCGCGTCGCAGATCGTCGGGGGGCGCGTAGGGAACGTGCGGGTCGAAGTAGTGCACCCACGTGAACGTCGGAGCAGCGGCGTGCGCGGTCAGGAACCGCACCGCGCGGTCCGTCGTCGGCGCGGCCGGGCGGTAGCTCGGCCATGTCGCAGGTCCCTTGAGGAAAGACTCGAGCGCCCGCACGGCGACACAGCGGTACACCGACTCCGGCACCTCGCTGTGCTCGCGCAGGTCGCCGTCCGAGAACTGGAAGTGCGAGGGGATGTGCGACGAGCCCTCGGTGGTCGTGTACGAGCTCGGGAAGGCGGCCGTCACGTACCCGGCGCGCGCGAGCGCCTCTGCGAGCGTCTCGGCCTTCGGGTCGAGGCCCTGGTGGTTCACGACGAAGCCGGTCGATAGCGGTGAGCGGCCGGTGAAGAGCGTCGCGTGGGACGGCCCGGTGAACATCGAGTGCGCGTACGCGTTGCGGAACAGCACGCCCTGCGCCGCGAGCGCATCGAGCGTCGGCGTGCGGGCGCCGGAGTACCCGTACGCGCCGACGCGATCCGCGCGCAGCGTGTCGATCGTGACGAGCAGGACGCTCGGCGCGTTCGCCGCCGGCTTCACGGTCGGCGCCAGGCGCTGCACGTGCTGGGCGCCTTGCCAGACCAGCGCGAGCGCCGCGCCGCCGAGCAGGAGCGCGGAGCCGCGCACCTTCGGCGTCCAGACGAGCACGACGCTGGCGGCGGCTGCCACGGCGGCGCCGAGCGCCCAGCGCGGGCCGTAGGCGGGCAATGCCTCCGCGGCCATCGCGCACACGCCCGCGATCGCGAGCAGGGCGGTCGTCGACGCGAGGCGAGCGCGCGGCGCCGAAGGGAACCGGGCCAGCGCGAGCGCGCCCAGCCGCAGGACGACGAAGCCGAGGGCCAGACCCGCGACGCGCACGATCGGGCGGGCTTCGCTTCCGGCCACCGCGACCGCGACCAGTGCGGCGAACGCAGCCGCGGGCGCCGCCCACGTGCGGCGCGCGATCCAACACGCGAGGCCCGCCAAGAGGCCCAGCGTCGCGTAGACGGCGACCACCAGCAGAAGGCCGCGCTGCAGGTCCCCCGACCCGGTGCCGTCCCGCATCGCGGCGCGCGCGAATTCGGCCACGCCGATCGTCACCGCGACGCCGGCGCCCGCGAGCGGCGCGGAGATGCCCGGCGCCGCGGAGTCGCGCAGATCCACTCGCATCACGCCTGCGCTCCTTCGGTTTTCAGAGCGAACCCGTATCGGTCGGGAGCCCGAGGAACATGCGGCCCGCGAGCTCGAACGTGGGCGGCGCCACCATCAGGTGCTGGGTCGCGACGTGGGCGTCGCGGAAGATGCGCTGGAGCGGCGAGCGCCTGTAGATCGACGTCGCGCCGCCGAGCTCGTACATGCGCAGCGCGACCCGCGCAGAGACGCGCGCTGCATGACTGGTCGCGAGGCGCAGGTCGCGGCGCAGGGCGACCGGCACCGGCTCGCCGTTTTCCGCGCGCGCCCAGGCGGCGTCCACCGCTTCGCGCAGGAACGCGCGCGCCGCGCGAAGCTCGGCCTCGCTCTCGGCGACGGCGCTCTGCACCGCGGGCCGCTCGGCCAGCGTGCGCGCGCTGCCCGTCGGCCGCTTCGCGCCCGCGAGCGCGGTCAGCTCTTCGATCGCCGCGCGCGCGAGGCCGAGGCCGACCATCCCGATGCCGAGGGCGAGCAGCGTGAAGTTCGGGAAACGGAAGAGCGGCCGGTCGGGCGCGCGCTCGCGCAGGTAGCCGACGACGCGCTCGGCCGGAACGTGCACGTTGGCGAGCGCGAAGTCGGTGCTGCCGGTGCCGCACAAACCCGAGACGTGCCAGGTGTCGAGGAACTCCACCTCGCGTGCGGGCACGAGCACCATGTGGGTTCGCGGCGCGCCGCCGCTCCGGGTCATGGGCGCGCCGTTCTCCTGGAGGCGGCAGCCCGCGAGGACCCAGTCGGCATTCTGGGTGCCCGAGCCGAACGGCCAGCGGCCCGTCACGCGGAAGCCGTCGCCGTCCTTCTCCGCGACGCCGAGCGGCGCGAAGACGCCGGAGAGCAGCGTGGTCTCGGACGGCGCGAACACCGCGCGCGCGGTGTCCGCGGGCAGCGTCGCAAGGGCCGTCGCCGAGGTACACGCGATGAAGGTGCACCACGCGACCGAGCCGTCGGCGGTGGCGAGCGCCTCGAACAGCTCCGCCACGGGCCACACCGGGAGCTCGAGTCCGCCGCACTCGCGCGGCGCCCAGCAGCGGTAGAAGCCCGCCGCGGCGAGCGTGCGATGCAGGTCGGCGGGCAGCTTGCGCGCGGCCTCGATCTCGTCGGCGCGCGCGCGGACGTGCGGCGCGAGCTCGCGCGCCCGCGCGGCGGGGTCGGTCTCGGGCGCGAGGAAGGGGGAGGGGGTGGGCACCGCGCTCATCGCCGCGGGACCACGCGCCGCGGGGGTGCCGGCGGCGGAACCGGGTCGAGCGTGGGCGCGGGAGTGGGCGTGGGCGGCATCGCGAACCATTCGCGGATGTGCGCGGCCGTGTCACGGGCTGCCGGCGGTCGAGAAGGCATCGGGCGCGCTCAGCTTCCCGTGCGCCAGGGCACGCCCCAGCGGTCCGCATGGGCGAGCTTCTCGACGGGGCGGCGCGAGATCGGCCCGTGGCCGAGCCCGAGCGGCCAGCCGACCGGCACCGCGCACGCAGTCGCCCAGGGCTGCGGGATCCCGAGCAGCTCGCGGACCTCCGGCTCGACCTCGCAGAGCAGCGTCGTGAGCACGCAGCCGAGCCCTTCGGCGCGGCATGCGAGCAGGAAGTTCTCGACCGCGGTGTAGACGGAGGCGCCGCCCACGACCGAGATGCGCGGCTGCGCCGCGTCGGTGATCGCCATCAACTCGGGGTTGAAGCAGAACACCGCGACGACGGGCGTCTCGCCGAAGTGGGCGGCGAGCCGATCGCCCGCCGCGAGCATGCGCGCCGTCTTCTCCTGCGCCTCGGTGGGGGCGCCAGCATCGCGCGCGCGGCGGTCGGCCGTGTACGCCTTCCAGCGCGCCTCGTACAGCGCCCCGAGGCGCTGCTTCAGCGCGCGCTCCTGCACGACGACCACGCGCCACGGCTGCACGTTGCCGCCGGTCGGCGCCCACGCCGCCGCCTGCAACACCCGCTGCAGGGTCGCCGCCGGAATCGGATCCGCCTTCAAGCGGCGCACCGCCCGCAGCGTCGACATCGCCTCGTACAGCTCCATCGCCCCCATCTCCCGCGAACCCAACTGGGGTCTGACCCCATTTGGGTTCGATGCTCGGATTGCGTTCGGTTGCGTTCGCTTGCGGTCGTCAGCGGCCCTTGAATTCGGGTGCGCGCTTGGCCTGCATTGCCGCGAGGGCTTCGCGGTGATCTTCGCTGCGGAAGGTGAGCATCTCGAGCGCCATCGAGGCGTCGAAGGCGACGTTCAGCGCGTCCTTCACGAGCTTGTTGACGGAGTGCTTCGTGAACTGCACGGCGAGCGGCGCCCCGGCGGCGAGGCGCGTGGCGAAGGCCATTGCGGTCGCGTCGAGCTCGGCGGCGGGCACGACCGCGTTCACGAGGCCGATGCGCTCCGCCTCGGCGGCCTTCAGCGCGTCGCCCGTCATCAGGTATTGCTTCGCGCGTGCGGGCCCGAGCAGCAGGGGCCAGATCGCGGCGCCACCGTCGCCGGCGACCACGCCGACGCGCACGTGCGGGTCGGCGATCAGCGCGGTGTCGGCCATGAAGATGACGTCGCAGAGCAGCGCGATCGACGCACCGAGACCGACGGCGGGGCCGTTCAGCGCGCCGACGATCGGCGGCTGCACGTCGAGCAGGTCCCACACCAGCTGCTTGCCGTCGGTGCGCGTCTCTTCGAGCAGGGCGGGGTTCTGGAGCGCCGGGAACCAGTTGAAGTCGCCGCCCGCGCTGAACGCCTTGCCGCTGCCGGTCAGCAGGATCGCTCGGGCCGTGCGCTCGCGCTTCAGCTCCCGGAACAAGCGCGCGAGCTCCGCGTGCATGTCCTCGTCCACCACGTTCAGCGGGTTGGTCGGATGCGCGATCACGACGCGCAGCACGTGGCCGACGCGCTCGAAGCGCAGGTTCTTCCAGCTCGAGTCTTCGATGCGCGGCTCGCCCATCGGTCCGTCTCCTTGGTCGCGGCGCGCAGCGTATCCCGTTGCCCGCGAATCCGGGCCCCCGCGCGGAGCGCTGGTTGCGGGCGCGCGCGGGCGCCGGGCTAGCGTGCGTGCGCCCCGAAGGAGAGGCCCGATGCCGCATCCGCCCGAAGAGATCCGCGACGCCTACCGCCGCTACGTCGCCACCCGCGACCGCATCGAGGCCGGCGAGATCGGCTGGGACGCGCTCGCGGAGTTCTTCACCGAAGACGCGGTGTTCATCGACCCCGCGTGGGGTCGCGTCGAGGGCCTGCCCGCGATCACGAAGTTCTTGCAGGAGAGCATGGCCGGCCTCGAGGATTGGTCGTTCCCCGAAGCCTGGACGATGGTCGAGGACGATCGCCTCGTGTCGTTCTGGTGGAACCGCCTCGGGGGAGCGCGCCCGGACGGCACGCCGTACCAGGCGCCCGGCATCTCCATCCTCGAGTACGCGGGCGGCGGCAAGTTCAAGCGCGAGCTCGACGTCCTCAACATGGCGCACGTGGCCGAGCTGATTCGCGAGAGCGGCTGGCGTCCACCGGCGACCTTCCACATGCCCCCGCGCAATCCGCGGCGCGAGTAGGCGCGCGTGACGGCAGTCGCCGCGCCCACGGAACGCTTCTCGCGCCATCACGTCACGCTGCTCGCCCTGCTCGGCATCGCGACCCTGTACGAGGGCTTCGACGCCTCGATGCTCACGCTCGCGTCGCTCGACGTGATGAACACGCTCGGCATCTCGAAGAGCGAGTGGGGCTCGCTCTACATGGGGACGCGCGCCGGCATCGTCGGCTCGTTCTTCTTCCTGATGTGCGCGGATCGCTTCGGCCGCAAGCCGCTGCTGCTCTTCACCGTCGCCGGCTTCGCGCTCGCGAGCGGCGCGACCGCATTCGTCGAGACGAAGCTCGAGTTCGCGGTCTGGCAGACCCTCGCGCGACTCTTCCTCACCGCGCAGTACGGGCTCGCGATCATCATGGCGGGAGAGGAGTTGCCCGCCGCCCTGCGGGCGCGCGGCATCACGGTGCTCACGGGCCTCGCCACCGTCGGGACGGTCGCGATGGCGAAGGTGCAGCCGTTCTTCCTGCTCGTGCACGAGCCGGGGCAGCCGCCGCCGGCGGGAAACTGGGCGCACGACGGCGCGCTCGCCGTCGTGGCGGCGGTGTCGCACGCGCTCGATCTCCCGTTCGACGGGGCGCACTGGCGCGGGCTCTACCTGATCGGTGCGCTGCCGCTGCTCGTGCTCCCGCTGCTCGCCGCCGGAGTGCACGAGACGGTGCGCTACCGCGAAGTCGCCGCGACGCGCGGCGCGGCGTCGCTCGCGCAGATCTTCGCCGCGCAGTTCCGCGAGGCCGCGCGGCTCTTCTCGCCGCGCTATCGGCGCCGCTTCGCGATCGTGTCGCTGCTCTGGAACTGCGTGTACCTCGTGATCGCGCCGTCGGTCGCCTTCTGGGCGATCTACGCGCGCAGCGAGGTGGGCATGACGCCCGCGCAGGTGGGCAACGTCGTGTTCTGGGCGTACGTCGGCGGCACGATCGGCCATCTGATCTCGGGACAACTCGTGGACCGCGTCGGCCGCAAGCCGACCTGCGCGACGTTCTTCGCCCTCGGAGCCGTTGCGATCGTCATGCTCTTCCAGACGCGCACGCCGTTCGGCCAGTACTTCTGGCACATCTCCACCGTGTTCCTGCTGAACGCGGCGATCGGCGCGACGCACGTCTACGCGTCGGAGCTCTTTCCGACGGACCTGCGCGCGACGGGCTACGGGTGGGCGACCAACTTGTTCGGGCGCATCACCGAGGTCGCGATTCCCGGCCTGATCGGGCTGATGCTCGCGGCAGGGCACACGATCAGCTGGTCGATCGCGGTCGTCGGCATCGGGCCGATCCTCGGCGCGCTGGTGATCGCGAAGCTCGCGCCCGAAACGCGCGGCCTCACGCTCGAGCAGATCCAGGAGAAGCTCGACGCCGAAAGCAAAGCGGGGGCCTCGAAGGCCCCCGCTTGATCGGGAAAGAGATCGAGAGCGACTACTCGCCGGGGCCGCTGCCCGTCGTGTAGGCCGCCTCGTGATGCTCGGACAGGTCGAGGCCGTTGAACTCGGCCTCGTCGTCGACGCGCAGGCCGCCGAACAGCATGCCGAGGACCTTCAGCAGGATGAAGGTCGCGAGCGGCGCAAACACCGCGACGATCGCCACGCCCTCGAGCTGCACCGCCAGCTGTTGCGAGCGCGTCTCGATGCCGGCGCCGAAGGTGGTGGCGAACAAGCCGGAGGCGATCGCGCCCCAGGTCCCGCCCACGCCGTGCACGCCGAACGCATCGAGCGAGTCGTCGTAGCCGAGCTTCGCCTTCAGGAACGTCACCGCGCAGTAACAAATCACCGACACGCTCGCGCCGATCGCGATCGCGCCGGCGGGGTCGACGTTGCCACAGGCCGGCGTGATCGCGACGAGGCCCGCCACCGCGGCGGTCGCCACGCCGAGGGCGGTGGGCTTGCCGCGGTGGAGCCACTCGATCCCGGCCCAGGTCAGCGTCGCCATCGACGCGGCGGTGCTGGTGTTGAGGAAGGCGAGGGTCGCGAGCGGGCTCGCGCTGAGCGCGCTGCCGGCGTTGAAGCCGAACCAGCCGGCCCACAGCAGGCCCGCGCCGGTGAGGCAGAGCGGCAGGCTGTGCGGCGCCATCGGCTGCTTTCCGAAGCCCTTGCGCTTGCCGACCACGATCGCGGCCACGAGCGCCGAGAGTCCGCTCGTCATGTGCACCACGAGGCCGCCGGCGAAGTCGATCGCGCTCTTGCCGAATAGGTAGCCCGGGCCCGACCACACCATGTGCGCGACCGGGCAGTACACGAACAGCACCCAGAGCGTCATGAAGGCGACGAACACCGAGAACTTCATGCGCTCGACGACCGCGCCGATGATCAGCGCCGGCGTGATGATCGCGAACATGCCCTGGAACATCACGAAGATGTATTCGGGGATGTTGCGCGGGGGCGACGCGAAGTTCGCCGTCACCGAGTCGAGCGTGATGCCGTTCAGCATCACGCGCGAGAAGTCGCCGATGAACGCGCCCGAGCCGCCGAAGGCGAGGCTGTATCCGACCACGATCCACAACACGCCGACCACGGCGGCCGCCGCAAAGCACTGGACGAGCACGTTGAGGATGTTCTTCGCGCGGACCAGGCCGCCGTAGAACAGCGCCAAGCCGGGCAGGGTCATGAGCAGCACGAGTGCGGAGGCGGTGAGCACCCACGCGGTGTCGCCCGTGTCGATGGCGGGGGGCGCGTCCTGCGCGAGCGCGGGGGCGGCGGCGAGGATCGTCGAGGCGGCGAGCAAGGTGCGCTGGAATAGCGGGAAGCGAGCTGCGGTACGCACTGTTCCTCCATAACAAGTGTGCTCGAAGATGCGCATTTCGGCCGATTCCGACTCGAGTCCGCACCGTCGGACGAGAACGTCCCCTGATAACACAAACGGGCCGAGCTGGGAACGAAAACGGGGCACCGTTCTCTCGAACGGTGCCCCGTCCCGCTAGGCGGGCCTGCCGTGGTCAGTGCACGGGCGGGATGTCATAGGCGCGCATTCCGTGCTCGCCGATGTCCAGGCCTTCTTCTTCCTCTTCGGGGGTGACCCGCACGCCGAGGACGACCTTGATGGCGTACCAGACGACGAGCGAGATCGGCAGCGTGAAGGCGCCCACGTAGACGACACCCTTCAGCTGGACGAGGAACTGGGCCATCGGCGTGAGCCCCGTCGCGAGTGCCGCGATGTTCGTCGCGATCGTGTCGTCGTAGAAGAGGCCCAGTGCAAGCGTTCCCCAGATGCCGTTCGCGAGATGGACGGAGAGGGCGCCCACCGGGTCATCGATCTTCAGCTTGTCGAAACCGAGGACCGCGAACACGACGAGAACGCCACCGACCGCGCCGATGATCGCTCCCGAGGTGAACGAGACGAACGCGCACGGCGCGGTGATCGCCACGAGGCCCGCGAGGCAGCCGTTCAGAATCATGGACAGATCCGGCTTGCCGAGCACGAGCCACGCGGTTGCCATCGCCCCGAGTGCGCCGGTGGCGGCAGCGAGGTTCGTGTTCACCAGCACGTGCGCGATCGCCGTGCCGTTCATCGCGGCCATCGTCGAGCCGGGGTTGAACCCGAACCAACCCAGCCACAGGATCAGCACGCCGAGGGATGCCGAGGTCATGCTGTGCCCCGGCATCGGGTTGACCTTGCCGTCCTTCCCATAGCGCCCGAGTCGCGGCCCGAGCACGAGGATGCCGGCGAGGGCGGCCCAGCCTCCGACGCTGTGCACGACGCTCGAGCCGGCGAAGTCGCGGAAGTTGTTCGCGCCCAGCAGGCCACCGCCCCAGATCCAGTGGCCGGTGATCGGATACATGAAGGCGACCAGGATGAAGCTGAACAGAAGGAACGAGTTGAATTTGATGCGCTCGGCGACCGCGCCCGAGACGATCGTGGCCGCGGTGCCGGCGAAGACGAGCTGGAAGAAGAACTTCGCCCAGAGCGGAACGGGGGTCCAGTTGATCGAGCTGTAGACGCCCTCGTAGACCGCGGTCGAGAACGGATTCATCGCGGCGTAGGCTTCGCCGAGCGCCGGCGAGTTGTCCGCGCCCGAGACGAACCAGAGCCCCTGCGTTCCCATGAACGAGTTGCCGTCGCCGAACATCAGGCCCCAGCCGATCGCCCAGAAAGAGAGCGTGGATGCCGCGAACACGATGAAGTTCTTGGCGAGGATGTTGGTGGTGTTCTTCGCGCGGCACAGACCGCTCTCGACGAGCGCGAAGCCTGCGTTCATGAAGAACACCAGCATCGCCGTGACGAGGACCCAGACCGTGTCGACGCCGATGCGCAGATCGCTCGCGCCGGCGCTGAGCGCCGCGAGCTGCTCCGCGGTGACGGCGGCCACGGGCGCGGCGGCGGCAGGCTCGGCCGGCGCGGGCTCCGTGACAGGTGCGGCCTCCGCCGCGGGTGCGGCCTCGGCTGCGGCGGGTACTTCTTCCTGGGCCCAAGCGGTGCTCGTGTGGGCGCTGCCGAGCGCGACTGCGAACAGCAACGCTCGGAGGTGGCGACGATTCTTCGAACGCAACACGGGGTCTCCTTCCGTACGGTCTGGGGGATCGCGCGCCCTGAACGGCGCGCGCTGAACGGCAACGCAAAGGCCGTGCCACGGAGATCGCGCGAATTCGAGCGTTCAAGGGCCGATTTCGGCGCATGTGCTCGTTGATGCTGCCTGCGCGATGGGCAGCGCTGCACGAATTACGATGTGCCCCAAGGAGGGTCCTGATGGAATGGCAAGCCGCCGAGTACGCGCGCCGCTATCCGGGCGCGCACATCCTCCCGTACCAGGGCCGCTGGCCGCGCGTGGACCCGAGCGCGTGGATCGCGCCGGGCGCGACGGTGGTGGGCGACGTCGAGATCGGGCGCGACTCGAGCGTGTGGTACGGCTGTGTGTTGCGCGGCGACGTGCACGCGATCCGCGTCGGCGCCCGCACGAACGTCCAGGACGGGAGCGTCCTGCACGTGACCCAAGGGCGCTTCCCGTGCGTGGTCGGCGACGAGGTGACGATCGGGCACCGCGCGGTGGTGCACGGCTGTCGCATCGGCGACGGCGCGCTCGTCGGGATCGGCGCAATCGCGCTCGACGGCGCGGAGCTGGGAGCGCTCGCGTGGCTCGGCGCGGGGGCGCTGCTCGCGCCCAGCGCGGCGATCGAGGCGCGCACGCTCGCGCTCGGCACGCCCGCGAAGCCGGTCCGCGCGCTGCGCGACGACGAGCTCGCCGCGCAGCGCGAACGCACGCTCGAGTACGTGCGCACCGCGAGCCGCCACCGCGCGCACGCCACCCCGTAGCCGCGCGGCGCCGGTACGCATCCGGACGCAAACGTCGCGTTGAACCCGAATGGGGTCAGACCCCAGACGGGTTGCGGAAACCCGAAAGGGGTCAGACCCCGGGCGGGTTGCGGGGCGGCGATCGAGGCGCGGTGGATTGGCTCGCGTCGACTCCCATCGGACGGGTGTGGTAAGACGGAAAAGCGACGTGCGGCGGGACCTCGCGGCTGAACTTCTCGCGCCCCGACTGCGTCTGTGCCGCGCCGTCGCGACGGCTCCAGGAGTCCGCGCATGTCCCCCGATCTGTTGGCCCATCTCGGTCTCGCAGCCGGCGCCGCCGCCGGCTCCGGCCTGCGCGTCTACGGAACCGTCGCGGCCCTCGGCTGGCTGCAGCGCCTCGGCGTGCTCGCGCTGCCGGGGCAGCTCGAGGTGCTGGGCGCGCTGCCCGTCGTGTGGATCGCCACCGGGCTCTACGTCGCCGAGTTCATGGCCGACAAGGTGCCCGCCTTCGACTCGGTCTGGGATGCGGCCCATACCTTCGTGCGCGTCCCCGCGGCCGCGCTGCTCGCCTTCGCGGCCCTCGGCGACGCGCCCGAGGCCTGGCGCGCGAGCGCCGCACTGCTCGCCGGCGGCGTCGCGATGTCGGTGCACGGCATGAAGTCCGGCGCGCGGCTGGCGGTGAACGCGAGCCCCGAGCCGTTCTCGAACTGGGGGCTCTCTTTCTTCGAGGAGCTGTCGTTCGCGGGCCTGATCTATCTCGTGATCGAGCATCCCGTCGCGTCGCTCGCGATCGCCGGCGCGCTGCTGGCGATCGGCTTCGCGATGGCGCTGTGGATCGCGCGCGCGCTTCGCCGGCTGTTCCGCCGCGAGCCGAGCGCGCCAGCCGGCGACGCGGCCTGAGCGCTCAATCGCCGCCGCC
>CAZCTH010000133.1:0-13600 GCA_964501435.1 uncultured Spirochaetales bacterium
CGGGCGCGCGCGTGGTCGGGGCGCGCCGCGAGCGCAGCGAGGAGGCGGCGCTCGGCGATCTGAGGCCGGCCGCGCGAGAGCGCGAGCTGCGCGGCCAGCGCGTCGCGATCCGCCGGATCGACGATGGCGCGCAGGGCTTCGGCCGCGCGCTGCGGCGCGCCCTGCTCGATGAAGCGCGCCGCGCGCTCCGTCGCCTCTGCCGCCCGCTCGGCGTGGACAGGCGAGAGCCGCAGCAGCGCGGCCGACGGCTTCGCGCTCAGGGCGGCGGGCGTCCCCGTGACGCGCGGCGAGCGCATCTGCAGGAGGTTGCGGTCGTCCGTGATCAGCGGCGCGCCATCGGCGAGCTCCGCGGCGCCGGCATCGTCGAGGCGCAGCCACACGTCCGCGTGGAGCGGCGAGAGCACTCCGAGCCGCGCGAGCGTCGCCGCGTCGCGCGCGAGCAGCGCGGGCACGCTTTCGGCGGCCGGTGCGAAGGGCGCATCCGACGCGACGAACAGCAGCGCGCCGTAGGCGTCGTATACGCGCACGTGAGGCCACACCGCGCGCACCGTCGCGACGATCGAGCGGAGCAAGTCCTCGTCGATGAACGACGGGCCCATCCACTGCACGAACACGCCGCCGGGCGCGAGGCGCGAGCGCACGAGCGCGAAGAACTCGCGGGTGTAGAGATGCGAGGCGCCGGCCGTCCACGGGTGGGAGGCCTGCGCGACGATCGCGTCGAAGCGCAGGCCCGAGAGCAGGAGCGCGCTGCGCGCGTCGTTCTCGGAGAGGCGCACGCGCGGGTCGGCGAGGGGGTCGATCGCGCGGCGCGCGGAAAGCTCGCGGTTGGCGCGCACCACCTCGGGCTCGAGCTCGATCACGTGGATCTCGGAGACGCTGCTCGGGATGCCCTCGACCGAGAGCCCGCCTCCGAGGCCGATCACGGCAACCCGCGCCACCTCGGGGCGTACGAGCGATGCGACGCCGCCGATCCAGCGCGCCGAGGCGCCCCGGTCGAAGTCGGCCTCGCTCGCGACCACCAGCGACTCCGGGAGGCCGTTGGTGCGGATGCGATAGCGGCCCGGCGCGTCGCGCGTGACGAGCACCGTCGAGCTCTCGCCCACCGCCGAGAACACGACGGGCCACAGCGCGAGCTTCGGGTCGAGCGGCGTCGCGTGCAGCAGGTGGATGGGCTCGCGCGGCGGGAAGAGCGCGAGCGCCGAAAGCCCCGCGCCGGCGAGCGCCGCGACGACCGCGCGGCGCGGCGCGGCGAAGAGCGCCGCCGCCAGCGCGAGCGCGAGGCTCGTCGCGACGCACGCCGCGACGAGCCCGGTGAAGCCGAGCGCGGGCAGCGCCCAATACGCGGCGCCGAGCGCGCCCGCGATCGAGCCGGCGGTATTCCAGGCATATACGCGCGCGCTCGCGCTGCCGGCGTCGTCCGCGCCGCCCGCGTGGATGCGCACCGCGAGGGGATACGTCGCGCCGATGCAGAGCGCCGCGGGCAGCAGCAGCGCGAACGCGGCCCCCGCGTTCGCGGCGAGCCCGACGTTCTCGCCGAGCGCGAGCGGCAGGCGGTCCAGCAGCGCGAAGGCGACGAACGAGAGCGCGGCGATCCCGAGCTGCGCGAACGCGAAGCCGACGGTCGCGCGCGGCGCGGTGCGCGCGAGGCGTGCCGCGAGCGCCGAGCCGAGCGCGATGCCGAGCAGGAAGCTGCCCAGCATCGTCGCGAACGCGTACACGCTGGCGCCGAGGCGATGTGAGAGCAGCCGCGTCCACAGGACTTCGTAGCTGAAGGACACGACGCCGCTGAGCGCGATCAGGGGCAGCACCCAGCGCGCCCCGGCGGCCGGCGCGGCGCCAACGTGCGCAGCGTCCGCAGCGGCGAGCGGCGCGGCGCGCGCGAGCGCCGCGGCGACGACGAACACGGCGGCGTTCAAGCCAACCGCGACCCAGACCGTGCCGCGCAGGCCCAGCGCTTCCAGCAACACGAACGCCGTGCTGAGCGTACCCGCCACGGCGCCGAGGGTGTTGATCGCGTACAGCCACGCGATGCGCGGCCCGAGCTCGGCGTCGCTGCGCACGGCGTGGCGCGCGAGCAGCGGCAGCGTCGCGCCCATGAACAGCGTGGGCAGCATCAGGATCGCGAAGGAGCTCGAGAGGGTGAAGAGCGAGATCGCGCCGGCGCGAGCGTCCGGCAGGCCGGGCTGTTCGCCGAAGGCCGCGAGCAGCAGCGCGGTCGCGCCGTCCACCAGGAACGGGATCGCGAGCGCGCTCACCGCGACGCCGAGCTCGAGCAGGCCGTAGGCGAGCACCGGACGGCGCACGCGCGGTGCGAGCCGGCCGGCGAGCGCGGCGCCCGCCGCGAGCCCCGCCATGTATGCGGCGAGCACCGTCGCGACCGCGAGCTCCGAGGTGCCGAACACGAACGCGAACTCGCGCGTCCACGCCGTCTGGTAGACGAGCGCGGCGAAGCCCGAGAGCAGGAAGCAGAGCGCGAGAATGGGGAAGGAGATGTCGCGCTTCACGGGGTCGCTCGCAGCTCGGCCGAGCGAGCGCGGTGCATCCGGGTGTGACCCCGAGGGCCCGCGGCGCCGCGGCGTGCTCGGTGAGTCTCCCGCGCGCTTCGCTTGGGCACGCGCAATCTAGGCCGGGGCATGCGCGTCCCAGATCGTCTCGCCATCGCGCCAGGTCGCCGCGACGAGATCGGCGCCGAGCGTGCAGCGCGCGTGCGCCCAGGGCGCGCGCAGCAGGCAGAGATCCGCGCGCGCACCGGGCGCGAGGCGTGTCGGCCGCGCACCCGGCGCGTCTGCGGGCGAAGCAAACAGCGCGAGCGCTTCCTCGGGTGTCAGCGCCTCGGCGCTGCCGAGCGTGCGGCCCGACTCCGTGCGCCGCTCGACCGCGGCGCGCATCGCGCGCCAAGGATCGGGCTCGCCGTAGGGTGCGTCGCTGCCCGCCGCGAGCGGAACTCCTGCCGCCAGGAATGCCCGCGCGCGGTACAGCCAGGGCCGGTCGGCCACCTCGACGTCGGTTGCGTATTGGTCGCCCCGCTCCGCCACGAAGGCCGGCTGCGTCACGACCGCGAGCCCGAGCCGGCGGATTGCGGCGACGGCCTCCGGCGGCGCCACCGACGCGTGCTCGATGCGGTCGCCCGCGCGCGCGCCGGCCTCCTCGAACGCCGCCAGCGCGAACAGCAGCTCGGCGCGGGTGACGGCGTGCACCGCGGCGCTGCGGCCCGCGCGATGGGCGGCAGCGATGCGCGCCGCGAAGGCGCCGAGCTCCGGCAGTGCGCGCTCGTCGAGCAGCAGCTTGTGCGCGCCGCGCACGAGCGCGGGCCCGTGCGCCGCGGGCAACGCTTCGCCGCCCATCGCGAGGACGCGCTGCAGCAGGTCGCCCGTGCGCTGCGCCTCGGCGAGCGACGCCAGCGTGGCGGCGTCGTTGTCGGCGCCGGTGTCGGTCACCGTGGTGACGCCGCAGCGCGCGAGGGGGCGCGAAAGCGCGCGCAACGCGACCGGCTCGCGCGGGAGGCGCGCGCCGAGCCACGCGTCCAGGCGGAAGAGGCGGCCGGGCGCGCGACCGGCCGGGTCGCGCTCGACGCCCGGCGCGTCCACGCCCGCGTCGAGGCCGAGCGCGGCGATCGCGGCGCCGTTCAACACCCAGAGCGCGCCGGTGCGGTGTTGCACGCGCACGGGCCGGTCGGGCAGCCAGCGGTCGAGCACACGGCGATCGAGCGGGCCCGCGACGCACTCGTGGTAGCCGACGCCGCGCAGCCAGCCGTCGCCGCTCGCCGCGGCGAGCGCAGCTGCGAGCTGCGTCGCGTCGCGCACCTGCGGCGGGCCGCAGCGAAGGGAGCGCAAGGCGGCGGCCGCGGCGAAGAGATGCGCGTGGTGGTCCGTCAACCCCGGCAGCAGCGCACCGCCACCGGCCTCGTGGATCGGCTCCCCCGCTCGCGGCGTGAGGCGCGCCGCGATCTCCTCGATGCGCTCGCCGACGACGCGCACGTCGCGCCGCGCTCCGTCGACCTCGCAGCGGCGGATCAGCATGCGCGGCTCCGCTCCCGTGCCGACAAAAAGTTCGGGGCGGCCACCCTTGCGAGTGACCGCCCCGAGTTTCGTTCAGCCATCGCTGCTTCGCTCGGAAGCGACGCAGCGCCGCTCGCTTACTGGAGCTTGCGGCGGCCGATCAGCACGAGGCCCGCGACGCCTGCGCCGAGCAGCGCGAGCGTGCCCGGCTCCGGCACCGACGGCGCGTACACGAGGCGCAGGAACGAGGGCGCCGAGGTGTCGCTCGTCGCGAGGCCGCGCACCTTGGTGCGGCCGAGCGAGACGAGGTTCACGTGGGTGTTGCCCGAGGCGTCCACCGAGACGTTGCCCGTCGCCATCACGTCGCCGAGCGCGACGCCTCCGTTCGTGAGGCCGGTCTGCGTGACCGCGCCGAGGTGCCACACGTCGCCGGCGAGGAAGACCTGCAACGACGGGCTCGGGACGGACGAACCCGGGATCGTCACGTTGCCGCCCGTGCCGGCGTTGACGGCGACCGGCAGCAGCGTGAAAGCCGGCGCTTTGGGGCCACCGATGCGGCCGATCACGAACACATTGCCGGTCACGCCGACAGCCGGCGTGATCGACTGAACCGGGTTCGCGATCGTGCCGTTCACCGCGCCATTGCCGTTCAGGAACACGTTGATGCCGATGACCGGCGGCGCGAGTGCACCGGCCGGATTCGGCGTGGCGCGCGGCGGCGGCGGAGCGATGGAGCCCGCCGGGCACGTGGTCACGCCCGGGCTCACGATGCAGAACGCGGTCTGGAACCAGTTGCCCGCGTCGAGCGTGAAGGCGCTGCCGGTGAGCGAGCCCGTCGCCGCCGTGCTCGTCACGACGATCGGCACGCCCTGGATGATCTGCGAGTAGGTCGCCGAGATCAGCGCCCCCGCATTCGCCGAAGCCGCGACGAACATCGCCGCGAGTCCAGCCACTAAGCGCAGCTTTCGCATGCGTTTACCTCTGTCCCGACTTCGACGCGCCAGCGGCACCCTGCCAAGTTGCGACGAAGCCCATGATTGAAGGGCGGCCCGTGGAGGGGGGACGCCAGGAAGGAAGTGGGCGAAAGCGCCCGGAAGTGTCACGACCGGCGCAGAAAAACGAACGAATTCCCGGCGTGTCGGGCCGAGGGCGGGCCAGTCACCCTGCTCGGGGCACACGACCGAGCACGGCGCGCGCCTCCGCCTGCTCCGGGAACTCCTCCGCCTCGAGGGCGGCCTCGGCGGCTCGGGCGGCGTCCTGTGGGCGGCCGAGGGCCTCGAGCGCCTGCGCCTTGTGGAGCTGGGCCAGCCCCCACTCCGGCGATTTGGGCGTCGCGAGCGACGCCGCCTCTTCGAATTGCGGAAGTGCGGCCTCCGGCAACTTCTTCGCCAAGTAGGCGGTTCCCAAGGTGTCGGCGACGTTTCCGTTCATCGGCAGCGCCGCGCGGGCCTCCTGCGCGAGGCTGAGGGCGCGGTCGAGGTCACGGTTCGACGTCACCAGCAGATAGGCGAGGTCGTTCTTCGGGCCGGGCTGCTCGGGCGACTTCGCCACGATCGCCTCGAGCACGGCGATCGCCTCGGCGGGCTTGCCCTCTGCCGTCAGCAAGCGCGCCAGCAGCGCCTGGGCGCCGGCGCCCAGCTTGCCGTCCGCGTAGACCTGCTGGAGGCGCGCGACCGCCTCGCCCGATTTGCCGAGCTGGGTGTACGCGCCGACGAGCACGCGAGCGGCCATGTCGTTCGGGTTCTCCGGCGTGAGCCGCATCGCCTCCTCGGCGCTCGCGATCGCGCCGGCTGCGTCGCCGGTCTGGAGCCGGATGCGCGCGAGCGTCGTGTGCAGCTGCGGGAGCTGCGGCGCGGACGCGAGCGCGGTCTCGAGGCGCTGCTTCGCGAGCTCGGGGTGGCCCGCCGCGATGTCGAAGCGCGCCGCCTCTTCGAGCAGCGTCGGGTTGCTCGGATAGTCCGTGAGCGTTTTCGCGATCAACGCCTCCGCGCGCTTCGGATCCTTCGCGCCCTCCGCCCGCGCGAACAGTACGACGGCGTCGAGCGGCGGCTCGGGCGCCTCGAGCGCCGTCTCGAGCAGGGCGCGCGCACCGTCGGGGCGATCGGCGCGATAGAGCGCGCGCGCGTACGGAACGAGGTCGGGGGTCGCGACCTTCCCACCCGTGAGCTCGGTCATGCGCCGGAAGGTCAGTACCGCGGCCGCCGGCTCGCCGCGCAGGAGCTGGGCCCGCGCCTGGACCCGCAGCAGCGGCAGCTTCTGACGCACGCCGGTCGCGAGCGGAAGCCCGCGCTCCACCGCGTCGAGCGCAGCCGACGCATCGCCTTGCATCAGTCGCAGCTCCGCGATTCGACTCTGGAGCCCGAGCGTCGAGCCGAAGGCGTCGGTCACGCGCACGAGCGCGTCGGCGGCGCCCGCGTAGTCGCCCTTGCGGCGCAACATCACCGCCTGCGCGAGCTGCGCTTCGCGGCTGCCCGGATGCTCCTTCGTGAGGTGCGCGAGGGCCGCCTCGGCGGCCGCGTCGTCGTTCGCGTTCGCGGCGATCTCCACCTGCGCGAAGCGCACGACTGCGGGTGCATCGACGGCGGCGGCGGCGCGCTCGAGATGGGCCAGCGCGTCCTTTGCGCGATTGCGCGCCGCGAGGTCGCGCGCGTACGCCGCGTGGGCCTCTCCGTCCTTCGGCCGGATCTCGAGCAGATGCGCGAGCGTGGGCGAGTGGTCGCCGCCCTTCGGGTCGGCGATCAAGGCGAGGCGGCTCCACAGGTCGAGTCGCTCGGGGTGCACTTCCACGGCGCGCTCGAACGCCCAGCGCGTCAGCTCCGGATTCTTCGTGCGCTGCGCATAGCCGACCAGCGCGTCGAGGGCGCGGTCGTGCGAGCCGCCGAGCTTCACCGCCGCCTCGAACGCTGCCTGATAGGCGGCGGGCGCCTCGGATTGCCGCGCGGGCCAGGTGGCGAGCGTGTTCGCCCGCTCGACCCACGCCATCACCGCGACCTCGTGGTCCGGCGAGTCGTCCTTCGCGTCGCGCGCGCGCTCGAACGCGGCGAGCGCGTCCTCGAACAGGGACTCCGGAGACTTCTCGCCCGCCACCGCGTTCTTGCGGATGCGCGCGCGGTGCACGAGGCCGGACTGGATCGCGACGCGCGCATCGTCCGGCGCGAGCTCCGCGGCGGTGAGCGCCGCCGAGAGCGCGGCGTCGGCGTCGCCCCGCGCGAGCGCGATGTCGGAGCGCCGCACCCAGGCGAGCGCGTTCTTCGGATCGCGCTCGATCACGCCGTCGACGAGACGCTGCGCGTACTCGAGGTCGTCGCCCAGCATCAGGAAGGCGAGCGTCAGCGCGGCGTCGGCGTGGCGCGGGTCGATGCGCAGCGCCTCTTCGTAGAAGAACACCGCATCGGGAATCTGTTCCTGGCGGTGGAGCAGCCGCGCGAGCTGGTAGTTCACCTCGGCGTTCTTCGGCTCCGCCTTCAGTGCGGAGCGCAGCTCGATCAGCGCTTCGTCGAGCTTGCCCTCGTCTGCGAGCGCGTCCGCCTTCGCGAGATGCGGCGCCGCGCCTTCCTCGGGCCCGCAGCCGCCCGCCGTGAGCAGGACCGCGACGAGCGCTGCGGACAGAGTGCGACGCGACCGGCTCATTGCGGCGATCCTTCGATCCGCGACAGCTCGGTCTTCGCGGCAGCGAGCTCCGGGAACTCGCCCGCCGCGATCGCGAGCTGCAGCTCCTTCTTCGCGGCGGCGGAATCGCCGCTGCGGCCCAGCGCGAGCGCGAGGTGGTAGCGCGCCGTCGCGTACGCCGCGTTCTTCTCGAGCGAGGCGCGGAACGCGCGCACCGCTTCGTCGTAGCGCTCCTGCTTGAGCCGCACGTAGCCGAGCGTGTCGAGCATCTCCGCGCGCCCGGAGAGGCGCACCGCGCGCTCCGCGAGCGACTCGGCGCGCGCGAGATCGCCGCCCTCTTCCGCGAGCGCCCACGCGAGGTCGTTCAGCGCGCCCGCGTGATCCGGGTAGATGCGCACGAAGCGCTCGAAGCGCTGCGTCGCGCCGGCGCTGTCGCCGCCCATCGCGAGCGTCTGCGCGGCGAAGTAGCCCGCATCGGAGAGCGACGGGTCGAGCGCGAGCGCGCGGTCGAAGCTCTCGATCGCGCCCTTCGCGTCGCCGCCCGCGCGGCGGGCGAGTCCGAGCGACAGGTGCGCCAGCGCCTGGTCGGCGTCGACGGCGAGCGCGGCGTTCGCGTCCGCGAGCGCGGCTTCGACGCGGCCGGCGCCGACGAGCAACATCGCGCGCAGCGCGAGCAGGTCCGAGCGGCCGGGCGACTTCGCGAGCGCGCCGTCCACGCGCCGCAGCGCAGCGTCGATTCCCGAGACTTCCGCGGCGAGCGTCGCGCCCTGCCGGAGCGCCAGGAAGTATTCCGGGCGCGAGAGATCGAGCTGCGACTTCGCGACCGCGGCGTCGAGCGCTTCCAGTGCCTCCCCCGACGAGCGCAGCGTCGCCACGAGGCGCGCGTGTTCCGCGAGCCCGACGGCCGCGAACTTGCCGTCGTTGCGCGAGATCAGGTCGGCGAGGACTTTCGACACCTCCTCGCTGCGCCGGGCCGCCGCTGCCGCCCGGGCCGCCACCAGGTGGCCCTCCGGCCCCGTCGCGCCGCGCTCGGCGATGTGGCGCATCGCGAACGCGTAGGCTTCCTGCAGCTCGCCGCGCGACAGGTAGATCTGCGCCATCTGCAGCGCTGCGTCCGTCTCCTTCGGCGCGTGGCGCGTCACCTCGCGCAGCTCGAGGAGCGCGCGGTCCACGTCGCCCAGCTCGAACGCGACCTTCGCGGCGCGCGTGCGCAGGCTCCAGTTGTCGGGCCATTGATCGAGCGCTTCGCCGTACTTCGCGAGCGCTTCCTTGCCGTCGCCGCGCAGCTCGGCGAGGCGGCCTTCGATCACGTTGCGGAACACGGCGCTGCGGACCTCGCCGAGTGCCTCCTGGGCCTCCTTCGGACGCCCGAGATCGATCAACACGTCGGCCCGATCGGCGTAGAACTCCTCCTGCTCGGGCTTGCCTTCGGCGGCCGCGATCGCGCGATCGATCGCTTCGAGCGCGCCGTCGAGATTCCGTAGGCGCCGGCGCAGGCTCGCGAGTGCGGACCAACCCGCCGGCGTGTTGCGCTTTTCCGCCTCTTCGACGACGAGCTGCTCGGCCTCGGCAAACTGATCGTCGGAGATCAGACGCTCGGCCAGCCCCGCGCGCAGCTCGAAGTTCGTCGGGTCCTTCTCGAAGCGCGCGCGCACGAGCTGCGTGCCCTCGGCGCCGCGGTCGAGGCGGTCGAGCAGCGAGGCGGTGCCGAGCACGACGGCGGCCTGCGCGGCGTATGCGTCGGCGCAGTGCAGCGCGATCTCGCCCGCGCGCTTGGCGTCGTGACCGCGCTCGTGCACGAGGCGCGCCCGTGTGAGACAAGAGCGGCCCGCGCCGCTCGCGTCGTCACCCCAGTCCGCGCTCTCGAGCTCTTCGTACGCCTTCTCCGCTTCGGCGAGGCGTTCTGGCACGAGCCCGATCGCCTCGGCGCGCAGCGCGCGCGGCATCAGCGAATCGGGCTTCAGCTTCGCGAGGGCGTCGATGCTGCGCAGCGCCTCCTCGGACTTCAGCGCGCCGATCGCCGCGCGCGCGCGGGTGACGAGCGCAGACTCGTTGTCGGGCTCTTCCTTCAGCACGCGGTCGGCGGTGTCCATCGCCGCCTCGTAGTTGCGCGTCGCGAGCAGCGTGCCGGCGAGCACGAGCGCCGCCTGCTTGCCGTACTTCGGAGAGTCGAGCGCGTTGCGCAGCGGGAACACGGCCTCGCTGCTGCGGCCGAGCGCGATCAGCGAGAGCCCGCGCCGAAAGCTCGCCTCGTCGTCGTCCGGATGCGCGGCAAGGTGCTCGCGCAGCAGTTCTTCCGCCTTTGCGTGCGAGCCCGCTTCCTGCAGGCGCTTCGCCTCGTCGAGGGTCCCGGCGGCGTCGCCTCCGCAGCCCGAGAGGCCGAGCGCGAGAGCGACCGCGCAAGCAGCCGCGATCGCGCGCGCGAGTCGCGCAGTTCCACGCATCGAGATCTCCTGTTCCGGGAGGGCACCCACGCTCGAGATCGGCTGGCGGGCCGAACGCGCCCGCCGAGCGGAAATGGAGTAGCGCCGCCGGAGTCCTGGGTGACGCGAAATCCCCAGATGCGGCTCGCGGAACGATTTTTCCACTCGCGCGGAAGCAGCGTTCCGCGAACCCTCCCGGCCGGTCGGCGGAGGATTCTCCGACTCGCGCGAAATCTCTTCGATGTCGGAGGGTTACGGGCTGCAGCCCGCCGGCAGCCGCGCCGCGTTTCGTCGGCATCGCGCTTGCAGTCGGACAGGGTGTTCGACCGCGTCACGCTTTCGGCAGGGTGCCCCTCGCTCGGCGCGGTCCGATCTCAGAGAGACCACCATGCGAAAGCTTCGGTTAGTGGCTGGACTCGCGGCAATGTTCGTCGCGGCTTCGGCGAATGCGGGGGCGCTGATCTCGGCGACCTACTCGCAGATCATCCAGGGCGTGCCGATCGTCGTGACGAGCACGGCGGCGACGGGCTCGCTCACCGGCAGCGCCTTCACGCTCGACGCGGGCAACTGGTTCCAGACCGCGTTCTGCATCGTGAGCCCGGGCGTGACCACGTGCCCGGCGGGCTCCATCGCTCCGCCGCCGCCGCGCGCCACGCCGAATCCGGCCGGTGCACTCGCGCCGCCGGTCATCGGCATCAACGTGTTCCTGAACGGCAATGGCGCGGTGAACGGCACGATCGCGAACCCGGTTCAGTCGATCACGCCGGCTGTCGGCGTGACCGGCAATGTGTTCGTGATCGGCCGCATCGGTGGCCCCAAAGCGCCGGCTTTCACGCTGCTGCCGGTCGCCGTCAACGCCGGCACGGGCGGCAACGTGACGATCCCGGGTTCGTCCGTCCCGAGCCCGTCGTTGCAGGTCTTCCTCGCCGGCGACGTGTGGCACCTCGGCGCGGTCACGCAGACCGGCCTCACGAACGGAGGCGTCGCGCTCGGCGACGTGATGGCGACGGGCAACGTCTCGGTGGACGCCTCGGGCAACACCCACGTGAACCTCGTCTCGCTCGGCCGCACCAAGGTGCGCGGCCTCGCGACGAGCGACACCTCGGCGCCCTCGTTCCTGCGCCTCGTGTACGCGCCGTCGGTGCCGGAGCCGGGCACGCTCGCGCTGCTCGGCGCGGGCGTCGCGGGCCTCGCGCTGATCGGCCGGCGCAAGCTGCGCTAGCCGCCTCGCTGCGCGCGGACTGCTGCGCGCAGGCAGGCCGGATCGAAAATCGAGGCGGTCACCCGAGCGGGTGGCCGCCTCGATGCTTTTCGGTGCCGCGCCCGTCACCCAACCCCGGCCGGGCGGGACTCACGCTGACGCGGGAGGCCCCTTGCTGCGCCGAGTGCTCGACTCTCCGTGGACCTACTTCACGCTGGCGGCCCTGCTTGCGCTGGGCGGCATCGCGTCGATGTTCCGCGTGCGCGGCGAGACGCGGCCGGCGGGCAGCCTCGAGCGCGACGTCGAGGCGCTGCGCGCCCGCGGCGACGTCAACGTCGTCTTCATCCTCGTGGACATGATGCGCGCCGACCGCCTGTCGAGCTACGGCTACGCGCGCGCGACGAGCCCGACGCTGGACGCGCTCGCGGCGAACGGCGTGCGCTTCGCGCGGGCGCAGTCGCAGTCGAGCTGGACGAAGTGCTCGATGGCTTCGCTCTGGACCGGGCTCTTCCCGCAGCGCACCGGCGTGACCCGCTTCGACCACGCGTTGCCCGAGTCCGCGCTGCTGCCCGCCGAGATCCTCCAGAAGGCGGGCTACTCCACCGCGGGGATCTGGCGAAACGGGTGGGTCGCGGAGAACTTCGGCTTCGGGCAAGGCTTCGACGTCTACATGCGGCCGTCGCCGCGCGACGACGCCGCGAACGTCGAGCGCAAGGGCCGCGACGAAGCGCGCGTGCCGGGCAACGACGAGGACATCACCCTCGCCGGGATCGAATTCCTGCGCAGCAACCAGAACCGCAAGTTCATGCTGTACCTGCACTACATGGACGTTCACCAGTACGTCTACGACGACGCCGCCGCGAAGTTGCCGTTCGGCACCGGCATTTCCGACGTGTACGACCGCGCGATCCACTGGACCGACTTCAACATCGGCGCGCTCATGGCGGCGCTCGACGAGCTCGACCTCGCGAAGCGCACGATCGTGGTGATCGCCTCCGACCACGGCGAAGCCTTCGGCGAGCACGGCGTCGAGGGCCACGCGCAGAACATTCACCAGGAGGCGGTGAGCGTGCCGCTCATCCTCTCGCTGCCGTTCCGCGTGGACGGCGGCGTCGTGGTCGAGCCGCTGGTGCGCAACGTCGACATCTGGCCGACGCTGCTCGACTTGTTGGGGATGCCGCCCCTGCGCGACCCCGACGGCGTCTCGTTGGTGCCGACGATGCTCGCCGCCGAGCGCGGCGAGCAGCTCGCGGTGCCGCCGTCATATGCGTACCTCGACACGGTCTGGGGCCAGATCGCGATGCCGCCGAGCCCGGTCGCAGGCGTTCAGCGCGACGACGCGCGCGTGCTCTACAACCGCGCGAACCCGGAGCCGACGCTGCAGGTGTACGACCTCGCGACCGATCCCGGCGAGCGGCGCAACCTGCGCAAGCACCCCCCCGAGTGGACCCCGGAGCTCCGCGCGCAGCTCGACGCCTCGTTCGGCGGCAGCGCGCCGTGGGGCGACGGCAAGCGCGTCGACATCGACGAGATGGAGCTGAACCAGCTGCGCGCGCTCGGCTACGTGATCGGCGAGGGACAGGTCGGCCAGGATCGGCTGCGCGAGCTCGGCGAAAAGCCCTGAGCGCGCCTGCGCTCAGGGAATTCCGAGCTCCGCGAGCACCGCGCGCGTGTCGGCACCGAGCGCCGGCGCGCGGGCGGGCGCGCGCGAAGCGAGCCGCGGCGGAGCGACCGCGAGGCCCGTCGGCGGCGCCGCCTTGCCGCTCGCGTGCGGCCCGATCGCCCACGCGGTGACGCCGCGCAGCGCGACGTCGAGCAGCGCCCCCTCGCCGCGCCGCCAGTGCCCGAGCGCCGCGAGCGCACCGTGCAGGCCCGCGAGCGGATCGGCGATGGCGTCGCCCACGCAGAGCGGCGCGTCGCTCGGCACGCACCAACACAGCCCCGCCGCCGCCGCGGCGTCGTCACCGAACGCGACCCAGTCCGCGCCGGGCGCCTCGCGCCCGTGACCGGTGAGCGAGAGCCACACACGCCCGGGCTGCGCGCGCACCCAGGCTTCCGCATTCACGCCGAGCTGCGCGAGCGCGCGCGGGCGCGAGCCCTCGATCACGACGTCGGCGCACTCCAGCAATGCGGCGAGGCGGCCGCGCTCGCGCGCGTCGGCGAAGTCGAGCGCAACGGCGCGCTTGCCCTCGTGGAGCGCGTCGAAGAAGCGCGCGTTCCCGGCGCGCGCGCCGTCGGGGCGCCGCGCGCTCTCGACCTTCACGACGCGGGCGCCCGCGAGCCGTAACAACCGCGCGGCCAGAGGGCCGGCCCACAGGCTCGCGAGCTCGACGACGAGTGGCGCGCCGTGCGCGCGCGGCGGCGCGCTC
>CAZCTH010000134.1:0-13537 GCA_964501435.1 uncultured Spirochaetales bacterium
CGCGCGCTCGTACTCGCGCACCGTCCGCGCCGCGATGCTTCCCCAGCCGTAGGCGCCCTCGACGCCGGCCCGGCCGCGCTCGCCGAGCGCGCGCCGACGCTCGGGCGCCGCGAGCAGCGCGGCGATCTCGGCCGCGAGCGCCGGCGCGTCGTCCACCGGCGTCAGCACGCCGCCGCCCGTCGCGACGACCTCGGGCAGCGCGCCTGCGCGCGTCGCGATCACGGGCGCGCCGCACGCCATCGCCTCGGCCGCGGGCAACCCGAAGCCCTCGTAGCGCGAAGGCACGACGACGATCGTCGCGCGGCGATACAGGCGCACGAGCTCCGGCGTCTCGAGCCGCCCGGTCACGTCGAGTCGATCCGCCACGCCGAGCTTGCGCGCCCACGCGATCGCCTCGGACTTCGCGTCGTCCACCAGCGTCACGCGCACTTCGCGCGGCAACCGCGTGAGCGCCTCGAGCAGCACGCGCACGCCCTTGTTGGGGTCGGAGGCGCGGGCGACGCAGAGCAGCTCGCTCGCGCTCCGCGGCGCGCTCGGGTCGGGCGAGAACAGTGCGACGTCGAGACCGTTCGCGACCATCGCGAGCTTCTCGGGGCGCACGCCGAAGTCTGCGGCGATCTGCGCGGCGCTCGCTGCGCTGCTCGTGAAGACGCGATCGAGGCGCCGCGCGACGAAGCCCTGCATTTCGACGGGATAGAACTCCCAGGTGCCGAGCGCCTCGCGGAACGACGCGTCGCGCTTGAACGACATGCGGCGGTCGACGCTGAGCGGATGATGCACCGTCGTCACGACGGGAATGCCGAGCATGCGCACGCCGAGCAGGCCGTAACCGAGACACTGCACGTCGTGCACGAGGTCGTAGCGGTGGCCGGCGCGCAGGCGCGCGGCGAGGCAGCGGAAGGCGCGCACGCTGAAGGCGAACGGCTCCGGCAGGAAGCCGATCGCCGACGCGCCGAACTCCCAGAAGTTGAGCGGCTCGAAGACGCGCAGCGGGTTCGGCTTCGGCAACAAGTTCTTCCAGTCGCGAAAGAACCATTTGCCCCAGAAGCGCTCGTTCGGGAGCTGCACGACCTCGCGCACGAACGGCATCGGGTCGGGATAGGGCGGCCCGACCAGCACGTCGACCGTGTGGCCGAGCCGCGCGAGCTCGCGCGCGAGGAACCACAGATAGATCCCTTGCCCGCCGGACTGCATGTTGCCGCGGTAGCAGACGAAGAGGACGCGCAGCGGGCGAGAGCCCAGCGGCGCGGAGGCGCGCGCGACGGCTTGGGCTTCGCGCGCCTCCGGGGACTCCGGCGCGCTCCGCGGCGCGTCACGCATCGGAGAAGGGACGCCCCTGGGCGCTGCGTCTGCGCGTCGCTCCGCGCGAAGAACGCCTGCGGGTCAAGCGGGCTTCTCCGCATACAGCACGATGCTCTTGGGGCACACGTAGTTCAGCACGCGCTTCTCCAGCGCGTCGGCGAACTTCGAGGCGGTCGCTCGGATCAGGCCGAGGCGGTAAGCGCGCACGAGGCGGCTCTCGTCGGCGCGGGGCAGGCCCGCGATCGAGCGCAGCGCCCAGTAGGGCGTGTGGAGGCCGTGCGCGAACGAGCAGCCCTCGGTGCGCAGGCCGGCGGCGCCGAGCGCCTTCGCGAGGTCGCGCGGCGTGAAGATGCGAATGTGGCCACCGGGGCTCTCGAAGTAGTCGTCCCCAAGGCGCAGATAGAGCAGCTCGCTGGTCGTCGTCGGGATCGTCACGGCGATGCGGCCGCCGGGCTTGGCGACGCGCGCGAGCTCGCGCGCGGCGGCGGGGTAATCGTGCACGTGCTCCATCACTTCCGCGCAGATGATCTTGTCGAAGGTCGCGTCTCGGAACGGCAGCTTGAAGGCGTCGCCCTGCAGCATCCCGCCCGAAGAGCCCTTGGTCTTCGCGACGACGCGCAGCGGGCCCGACGCCTTCTTCAACGAGCCGAGGTCGAGATCGAGCCCGACCACCCGCGCGCCGCGCTCGAGGGCGCCGAAGCAGTGCCGCCCCTCGCCGCAGCCGGCATCGAGCAACAAGTCGCCCGGGGCGATCCTAAGCCGCGCGAGATCGACGGTGAGCAGCACGTTCGTCTCGATTTCCGTCGCCGTCGGCAGCGGGCGCGAGGCCTCGGCGCCTGCGCACTTCCTCGAACACCTGCACGAGCTCTGCGGCGGCCTGCTCCCAGCGGAACAGGCGCAGGACGCGCTCGCGCGCCGCGCGGCCCATGCGCTCCGCGCGCGCCGGGTCGGCGAGCAGCTCCGCGATGGCTGCGGCGAGCGCCTGCGGATTGCGCGGCGGCACGATCAGCCCGGCGCTGCCGTCGCTGCCCACCACCTCCGGAAGCGCACCGGCGGCGTTCGCGATCACGGGAATGCCGCAGGCCATCGCCTCGCTGGCCGGAAACCCGAAGCCCTCGAAGAACGACGGCACGACGGCGATGCGGCCCGTCGAGTACTCGCGCACGAGGTCGGCGATCTCGAGGAATTTCGGCTGGAACTTCACCCGCGCGGCGAGGCCGAACTTGCGCACGAGGCGCGGCACGAGCCCGTCCGGGGGGATGCGGCCGTCCACGATCTTCAGCGTCACGTGCTCCGGCAGCAGCGAGAGCGCCTCGAGCAGCGTGCCGATGCCCTTCTTCCGATCCTCGGTGCGCCCGATGAAGATCAGGTCGGCATCCTTCTTCACTTCCGGATGCGGATGGAACAGCTCCGCATCGGTGCCGTTGTACACGACCGCGACGTCCTTCTCGGGAATGCGGAAGTGCTTCTCGATCTCCGCGCGCGACGCCTCGCTCACCGTCACGATCTTGTCGAGGCGCGGCGCCACCTGCTGCTGCATGAACAGCGGGAAGTAGAGCGTGCGGCGGATCTTCTTCACGAGCCGGGGGTCGACGGCGAAGTCGGCCTCGCGGTCGAGGTGGAGCGGGTGGTGGATGACGGAGACCACCGGCGTGCCGAGCTTGCGCAGGCCGAGCAGCCCCCACGCGAGGCACTGGTTGTCGAACACGACGTCGAAGCGGTGCTCGCGCTGCAGCTTCGGCCAGGCGCGCAGGAGGCGGAAGCCGAACGTCTGCATCTCCGGGAACGTGCCGAGGCGCGAGGCCCCGAGCTCCCAGAGGTTCAGCGGCGTGAGCAGTCGCCGCGGATCCTTCGTCTTCGCCCAGTCCGCGAGCGGCAGGCCGAAGACGTTCTCGTTGTCGATCGGGTGCAGCGGGATGCCGGGCGCGAGGGTCGGGTAGGGCGGTCCGGCAAAGACGTGCACCTCGTGGCCGGCCTTTTGCCATTCGCGCGCCAGATACGACGCGTAGATGCCTTGGCCGCCGCAGTACATGTTGCCGCGGTAGGTCAGTAGGGCGATCCGCATCTTCAGGCCTCCGCGGGCACGACGATCGTCGCGAGAGAGCTAGCGGCGCTGCGCGCTCTCGATCGGCGCGTCCGGCGGCGGCTCCGGTTCGACCCGGATCGTGGCGATCGTGTAGCCGACCCAGAAGGTCAGCCCGAGCACGACCGCGAGCAGGATCGCGACGGGGATCGCGACGGCCCAATAGGCGCCCGAGACGAGCCCGGCGAGGAACAGCGCGCCGAGGCCCGCGGCCAGCGCGCAGATCCCCACGCCCTGAATTCGCCCAGCATCGTGCATCGGATTCTCCTTGGATGGCGAAGTCCGCGTGGCGCAATGCGAACTCGGACGGTTCGGAAGGGGGAGCATGATCGAGGCGTCACCAAGCAGTGTCAAGGCGAGCGGCGCTCGCGTGGGGCGGGTTTCGCGCTCGCGGACGAGGCGTCATGCTGGGCGCCATGCGCGTGATCGGGCTGATGTCGGGCACCTCGGCGGACGGGATCGACGCGGCGCTGGTCGAGTGGCCGGACGACGCGCGGGCACGCCCGTTTCGACTGCTGTCCCACGTCGAGGCGCCGTTCGACGCCGCGTTCCAGGCGCGCATCCACCGGCTCGCTGCCGGTCGCGTGCCGGCCCCCGAAACGCTGCGCGAGCTGGGCGCCCTCGACGTCGCGCTCGCCGAACGCTTCGCGGAGGCGTCGGCGCGCGCGGCCGAGGTCGCGGGCCTGCGCCTCGACGACGTGGACGCGATCGGCTCCCACGGCCAGACGGTCGGCCACTACCCGGAGCTGCGCGCCACCCTCCAGATCGGCGACCCGTCGCTGATCGCCGAGCGCACCGGCTGCACCGTCGTCGCCGACTTCCGCCCGCGCGACGTCGCGGCGGGCGGCGAAGGGGCGCCGCTGGCGCCGTTCTTCCACTGGGCGGCGTTGGGCGAGCCGAACGAATCGCGGCTCGTGCTCAACCTCGGGGGCATCGCGAACGTGACCTGGCTGCCGCGCGGCGGGCGCGCCGAGGACGCCGTCGCGTTCGACGTCGGGCCGGCCAACTCGCTGATGGACGGCGTCGTCGCGACGCTGAGCGCCGGCGCCGAACGCTTCGACCGCGGCGGCGCCCGCGCGGCGCGCGGCCGCGTGATCGAGGCGCTGCTCGCGGAGCTCCTCTCCGACGACTTCCTCGCGCGGCGCCCGCCGAAGTCCACCGGGCGCGAGCGCTACGGCATCGCCGAGGCGGAGGCGCTCGCGAAGCGCTTCGCGAACGCGCCCGACGACCTCGTGGCGACGCTCGTCGAGTTCACGGCCGCCGCGGTTGGCCGCGCGGCGCGCGATTTCCTGAGCGGTGTTCCGGAGCGTCTCCTGGTGGGCGGGGGCGGCGCCAAGAACCCCGCGGTGATGGCGGCACTCGCGCGACACCTGCCCGGCGCGCGGGTCGAGCCGACGGAAGCGGCGGGCGTCTCGTCCGCCGCGATGGAGGCGATGGCGTTCTCCCTGCTCGCGCGCAACACGCTGCTCGGGCTGCCGAATCACCTCCCGCAGTGCACCGGCTCGCGCGCCGCGCGCGTGCTCGGCGAGATCGCGATCGGGAACACGGCGCGCGCGCGCCGGGTGCTGAGGCTCGCGCGGGACTGAGCGCCGCCCTACCCGCGGGGGTCGTGGACCGAGGATCGTTTCGGCCAGAAACAATCTTCGATCCACGCCTCAGAGCTTGAAGGCGAGCCCGTCGTCCGCGACCGCGAACCCCTCCGCCGCCCCGCGCTCCCGCATCTGCCGGCCGAGATGCGTCAGCACGATCTGGCCGCAGTCGAAGAGCCCGCGCTTCGCGGTCAGCTCCTCGAGGCTCAGGTGGTACGGGTACTCCGGCCGCACGTGGGTGCAGTCGCACAGGAAGATCTCCGCGCCCGCGACGGTGCGCGGGAGGGCGTCGAACCAGCCCGTGTCGCCGGAGTAGGCGATTCGGCGTGCGCCATCGTCGATCAACAGGCCGTGGGGGCAGGAGTCGGGTGCGTGGTTCGCCACGAACGCGCGCGCGCGAACCGGCCCGACGGTCTCAGGCGGCGCCTCGGGCCGCAGCTCGACGAAGCGCAACGGGAAGGCGAAGCGGTAGCCGTCGAGTGGATGCCCGAGCGCGCGCGCCGCGGCGCGCACGCGGGATTCGATGCCGGGCGGCCCGGCGATCACGAGCGGATCGCGGCGATGATCCTCGAAGTCGAGCGAGGCGAGCAGGAAGGACGGGACGCCGCCGAAATGATCGCCGTGGAAATGCGAGATCACGATCGCGTCGATCTCGGTGCGCGCGACACCGAGCGCTGCGAGCCCGGCGAGAGTCGTGAGGCCGCAGTCGATCAGGACGGCGCCCGATGCGCCGCGCAGGACGTAGGCGGCCTGCCGGCGACCGCCCGAGCAAAAGTGGTCGCTGGTCCCAATCATGAGCAATTCGCTCACGCCGACGCGCCCTCCCTGCAGTCGACGAATCGGCCGCCCGCGAACACACCTTCCGCTGCGCGCGTGCCGGGCGCAACTCGCTCGCCGGGCCACACCACGACGCGCTCGAGCCGGGCGTCGGCCGGGACCTCGGCGCTCGGGCCGGCGACCACGTGCGCGTCGAGCCGCGCGCCGAGCGAGCGCGCGCGCGCGTCGGCGTCGAAGTAGCGCAGCGGAGTGGGCGAGAAGTTCGCGGTCAAGTACTCGCCCGGCGTTCCGACCGGCGTCCAGCCGCAATCCGGCGGCGCCAGCACCACGCCGCCGACGTCGTCCGGGCGCTGCGCCGCGAGCGGTCCCCACCAGTCTTCGAGGTGGTTGAAAACGTCGCGATCCGGCATCGACTCGTAGGCGCGCGCGGACACGACGTTCACCCAGGTATAGAGGCCGCGCTGGGTCTCGCCTCCGAGGTCGAAGCGTTTGCCGATGCGCCGCATGCGGCCCAGCCGGTCGAGGCCGATCGAGCCGAAGCTCGCTACCCGCGGATCGTCGGCGAGGGCGAGACTGGCCGCGCGACCCGAGGCGGCGTGGCCGCGAATCAGGCCGGGCAGATCGAGGTCCACGATCATGTCGCCGCCCAGGATCACGCTCGTCTCACTCTCGCGGAGGAACGAAGCTACGCGGCGGATCGCCCCCCCGGTGTGAAGCAAGTCACGTTCGTGGGAAAAGCGAATTGCGAGGCCGCGTGGCCGCGACCGTTCTGCGGCTTCCATCAACGCGTCGGGCAAGTGATGGACGTTGATCACCACCTCCGTGACGCCCGCGGCGGCCAGCAGCTCGAGCCCGTACGCGATCATCGGCAGCCCGCGCACGGGCACCGCCGGCTTGGGCAGCCACTCGGTGAGCGGACGCAAGCGGGTGCCGAGGCCGGCCGCGACGATCATCCCGCGCACGGCGTCTCCCCCCAGCGCGCGAGCAGCTCGGCGACGCGGGCGATGCGCGCGTCGAGCCGCGCGGCGCGCGCGGCCGCCGCGCCGAGCACGCGCGCGGTGCGCGGTGCGAAGGCCAGGAAGCGCGTGTCGCCGCGGCTCTTCGCGGCGTAGACGAACCGCGCGTGATCCTTGCCCTTGCGCGTGAGCGTGAGCAGGTCGAAGCGCGCCTGGAACGATGCGGCGTCGGGCGCGTCGGGCAGGGTCGGCCGGAGGCGCGCGAGCTCGGCGTCGACGAATCGCTCGGGCAGCTCGAGGTACGAATCCCGTAACAAGCACACCAGGTCGTACTCCGGCGGCGCGAGGAAGGCGCCCTGGAGGTCGATCAACCCGAGTGCGCCGTCTGGACGCAGCAGCAGGTTCTGGCTCTGGAAGTCGCGGTGCGCGAGGCGCGCCGGCGCCCGCGCGGCCTCGCGGCCGATCCACGCGAAGGCGTCGCGCAGCGCCGCGTCCTCTGCCGCGCTGGGGGGCCGCCCGAGCGCCTCGGCGAGGCTGTGGCGAGCGAACAGGTCGGCCTTGTAAGCGAAGTAGGGCGCCGTCAGGCGGCGCGAGAACGCTTCGACACCCGAGCCGTCGTCGCAGACGCGCTGGAGTCGGGGCACGAGATCGAGCGCGCGCGCCACGAGCGCCTGCGTCTCGGCGGCGGGCGCGCGTTGCGAGCGCAGGTAGAGCGACTCGTCGCCGAAGTCTTCGAGCAGCTCGATGCCGGGCGCGCTTCCGTAGCGGGCCGGCACCGGCAGGCCCGCGCGCTCGAGGCGCGCGCGGATCGGTTCGAGCGGTGGCTCGGGCGGGATGCCGGGTGGCCGGCCCGCGGGATCTTCTTCCGCCTCGACGCGCGCGATCGCGCTGCGCCCGGCCGCGCTGCGCACGCGGTAGAAGCGGCGCAGTCCGATGCCCGCGTTGAGGGGCGCGACTTCGGCGATGATTTCGCCGAGCGCGCGCGCCGCCAGATCCGCGACGCGACGCGATTCGTCGCTCTCGGGGGCGGCCGCGCTCACACCAGCGCCGCGAACAGGTGGGGGTAGAGGAGCCGCGTCGCGGCGACCGCACCGACGTAGCCGGCCAGATCGCCCAGCAAGCAGGCCGGCAGGATGTGCCGCGAGTTCCGCACGCCCACCGCGCCGAGATACACGGCCAGCACGTAGAACGTGGTCTCGGTCGAGCCTTGGAGCGCGCTCACGAGCAGGCCGATGCCGGAGTCGGGGCCATATGTCTTCAGGGTGTCGGCCATGACGGCGTAGGCGCCCGATCCCGACAGCGGCCGCAGCAGCATCATCGGCAGCACCTCGGGCGGCACGCCGAGGGCCGACGTCAGCGGTCGCAGGGCGCCGATGATGATCTCGAGGGCGCCCGACGCGCGGAACATCTGGATCGCCGCGAGGATCATCACGAGGTACGGCGCGATGCGCTTCGCGACGTCGAGCGCTTCCTTGCCTCCCTCGATCGCCACCTCGTACACCTTCACCCCGCGCGCCACGCCGTACCCCACCAGCGCGAAGACGAGAATCGGCAGCAACCAGGTGCTCGCCGCATCCTTGGCAAAAGCGCCGAGCGCGGCGCGATCGGGCTGCACCGCCGCGGCCCACGCGAAGCCGCCGACGATCGCGACGCCGCACAGCCCGAGCAGCGCGAGCGAGCTCCGGCTCGCGGGGGCGGGCGCGGCGGCGAGCTGCGCCTCGACGGCCTCCGTCGCGCTCAGGTCGACCACGCTGCGGGCGCCCGCGCCGCCGTCGATCGCGCGGAAGGCGAATCGGCCGAGGCGCTGGAACGCGAGCGTCGCGGCGACCGCGACGACGAGCGAGAGCGCGGTCGCGATCAGCGTGGGGAGCCACATCTCGAGGGGCGCCTGCGAGCCGAGGGAATGCCGGAGCGTCGCGGTGCCAGTCGGCGGCATCAGCACGATCGAGGCCGAGTTGATGGCGAGAAACAGCGCCATCGCGTTCGTCGCCACGCCGGGATGGGGATTCAGGCGGTCGAGCTCGATCATCGCCTTCACGCCGAACGGCGTCGCCGCATTCCCGAGCCCAAGCATGTTCGCGGAGAGGTTCATCACGATCGCGCCCATGGCCGGGTGACCCTCCGGGATCTCCGGAAAGAACCGGCGGAGCACGGGACGCAGCACGCGGACGATCACGCGCAGCAGGCCCGCCTCGTTCGCGACCCGGACGAGCCCGAGGAACAAGATCATCCCGCCGATCATCTTGATCAGCAGCTGGATCGCGTCGTTCGCCCCGGAAAACGCGCCATCGGTGACCAGCTTCATGCACGTGCGCGGCGCGGCGAGGCTCGCCGCGGCGAGGCCCGCGGCGTCGAGGGGCTCGCACACGAAGCCGCCGCGCGCGTCGTTCACCGCTGCGGTCGCGACGGCGCCCAGCAGCAGAAACGCCCAGATCCAATTCAGCACGGCGGCCCCCCCGGCTCGCGATGCATCGGCGCGCGTGCGCTTCTCCGTGAGCGCGGCGCGGGCGCAACCTCACGGATAAGCTGGGTCGAGTCAATCGGCGCCCCCACGCCACACGAGACGAGAGGCGGTCGCAATGCGGCGGTGGGTAGCGGTGCTGTTCGGATGCGGGCTGGGCATGGCGTCGGCCGCGGGCGCGGCCGGGAAGGACGACGCGGACGCCGCGTGGCTCGCGCGGGTGCGCGCGGCGGCGGGCGCGCGGGGATTCCAAGGCGGCGCGCAGTCGATGCTCGTGCTGGACCGCGCGACCGGCGCGGAGCTGTTCGCCAAGAATCCCGACCGCACGCTGGCTCCCGCCTCGACGCAGAAGGTGCTGACGACCCTCGCCGCCCTCGAGGCGTTCGGCGCGGGCCACCAGTTCACGACGGAGGTGCTCGCGCCGGCGCCCCCCGACGCAGACGGCGCGGTTACGTCGCTCGCGATTCGCGGCGCGGACCCGGCGATGACCGGCGAGCAGTGGTGGCGGCTCGCGAGCGACCTGCGCGCGCTGGGCGTGTCCCGCATCACCGGCGACGTGGTGCTCGACGACTCGTGGTTCGACGCGGAGCGCTGGCATCCGAGCTGGCAGCCCGTTTCCGCGCGCGCGTACCACGCGCCGATCGGCGCGCTCTCCGCCAACTACGGGGCCTTCCGGGTGATCGTGAGCCCCGGCGCGAAGATCGGCGCGCCGGCCCGCGTCCAGGTCGATCCGCCGCTGGCTTACTTCCCCCTGGTGCGGAACGCGCGGACGAGTCGCCCCGGCAGCGGGGCGTCGCTCTCCGTCGAGCGCGCGCGCGACCCGGAGGGGGCGGGCGAGCGCGTGACCGTGGGCGGCTCGATCGCGCTCGGTGCGGATCGCGTCGAGATCTGGCGCTCGGTGATCGATCCGACCGCCTATGCCGCCGCGGTGTTTCGCCAACAGCTCGAAGCGGCGGGGATCCGCGTCGACGGCCGCGTCGCGCCGGGCCCCGCGCCGGCAAACGCCGCGCTGCTCTACGAGTTCGAGGGCTTGCCCCTGCGGACGGTGGCCGACCTCGTGCTCAAGTACAGCAACAACTTCATCGCCGAGGCGCTGCTCAAGCACCTCGGGCGGCTCGACAGCGGGGCCCCCGGCAGCTGGGCGAACGGCGCGGCGGCGCTGCGGGCGCGGCTGCAGGCGCTCGGTCTCCCGCTCGAAGGCGTCGAGATCGTGGACGGCTCCGGCCTCTCGCGCAGCAATCGCGTGAGCGCGCGGCTGCTCGTCGGCGCACTCACGCGCGCGGACCGATCCTTCGCGGTCGGCCCGGATCTGCTCGCGGGCCTGCCGATCGCCGCCGAGGACGGCACGCTGCGCAAGCGCGCCGAAGAGGCGCGCGGGCTCGTGCGCGCAAAGACGGGCACGCTCGACGGCGTGACCGCGCTCGCGGGCTGGGCGCGCACGGAGCGCGGCCGCGAAGTCGTGTTCGCGCTGATCTCGAACGGCCACCGGCACGGGGACGTCGAGGCGATCGCGGCAGTCGACGCCTTCGCGGCGGCGCTAGTCAACGACGAGCGCTGAGCGCGCGGCTCAGGCCGCCCTTCCGGTGAGCGAGAGGCCGAGCACGGAAACGGCCTGGAGGTTGTTCGCGACCGCCCAGGCCGTCGTGGCGATCAACACCGCGAGGGCGCCCATCTTCAGCGGGCGGGCGACGCGGGGCGTCTGGACGAGGAACGCGAGCACGAGCACGGTCACGAGCGTGTCGATCGCCAGCCCTTCGGCGAGGCCGAAGCGCTGGAAGAGCCAGTCGGCGAGCGGGTTCGCCTCGGACACTTCCCAGCCGGCCACCTGCGCGCGGAGGCACAGGTACGTGGTCCAGTGGTCCGCGAGCGAGAACAGCAGCGCGAGTGCGGCGAGGATGTGCACCATGACCCGCGAGTGGAGCAATCCGCGTGCCGCGGCCGACGGATCGCGGGGCGAGCATTGCGCGCGCGCGGGGTTGCGCACGGCGCTTGCCGCCGCGTGAGGCTTCCCCGCGCCGGCAACTCGGGGTAGCCGAGTTCCACTGTGGGCCCAGATCGAGCGCCGTCCGTCGCGCCGGCCCGCCTCGCGCCTGATCGGCTCAGGGGCGCCGATCGCGCTTCATCCGGCCGCGGCCGAGCAACAACCAGTCGATCGAGATCTCTTCCTTCACGGCGAGCTGGATCAGGAAGTCCGCGTGGGGCGTCGTGCCGTTCTCGTAGCGGTTCACGTTCTGCTGGAAGACACCGAGCTCGCGCGCGAACTGGCGCTGCGAGCGGACGCCGCGCACTTGCACCAGTCGTTCCGCGACGCGTCGCTTGTATCGGTCCATTCCAGGCGCGGACATTTCCCCTCCATCGGGCGTTGGTCGTGTTCTCGAGGTCGGAGCGCTCGCGTTCGCGAGCGCTGTGAGCAGCGTTGCGTCCGTGAGACGCCGCCAACCAACGCCGGAGCGATCGTGAGATCGCGCAAGGGCGAGGAGGGGGACTCGCCGGACTCGTTCGAAGTGTGATTCCTCTTTCCGAGTCGCGTTCGACAATAATAACTTGCCGAAGAGGTGCCGATTCTATGCGAGCGAAACTGGTGCAGCAATGCAGAAAATTTTTCGACGCGGCAGAAAAATCCCTTGCGTTCCCTGCGGGAGCGAAGTGAGCGTCTGCACGTGCGCATCACGGGCGGAGAGTTCGCGGGCCGCACGCTCCGCGTGCCGCGCGACGCCGTGCGTCCGACGGCGGAACGCGTGCGCGAAGCGCTGTTCTCGATGCTGGCGCACCGTGGAGCGCTGGCGGGGGCTCGCGTTCTCGACGCGTTCGCGGGCAGCGGGGCGCTCGGTCTCGAGGCGCTGTCGCGCGGCGCCGCGAGCGCGACGTTCGTCGAGAAGTCGCGCGCCGTGGCGCGCGTGCTCGCCGAGAACGTCGCGGCGCTCGCGCTCGATTCGCGTTCGCGCATCGTGATGCGCGACGCGAGCGCCGCGCTGCGCGCGCTCGCCGCTGAGGGCGCCCGCTTCGACCTGTGCTTCGTGGATCCGCCGTATGCGTCCGATCTCGCGGCGGAAACGCTCGCCGCGCTGGCCCGCGGCGGGCTGCTTTCTCCCCACGCGCTGCTGGTGGCGGAGTCCGATCGTAGGCATCCTCCGGGGCCGATCGAAGGCCTCGCGCTTGCGGTCGAACGGCGTTACGGCGACACACTCATCTCGTTCTACGGCCTCGGAAATCGGGGCGACGATGGAGAATCCAGCGCATGAGCCATGAGCCCGGACTCGCGCTCTTTCCTGCGAGCTTCGATCCGCTGACCAACGGTCATCTCGATCTCGTGAAGCGCGCGAGCCGCGTGTTTCCGAGGCTCGTGGTCGCGATCGCCCACAACGTGAACAAGCGCGGCACGTTCAGCGTCGAGGAGCGGCTCGAGATGCTGCGCTCGGCCCTCGGCGGGATGGATGGCGTCCAGGTGACCGAATTCCAGGGCCTGGTGGTCGACTATGCCCAGAAGATCGGCGCTCGCACGATCGTGCGCGGCCTGCGGGCGAACGCGGACTTCGAGTACGAGTTCGAGATGGCGCTCATGAACCGGCACATGCGGCCGGAGATCGAGACGCTCTTCCTCATGACCAGCCAGGAGTACTTCTACGTCAGCTCCTCGCGGCTGAAGGAGCTCGTGAGTTTCGGCGCCGACGTCTCGGAGTGGGTGCCGCCCCTCGTCGAGTCCTATCTGAAGAAGAAGTTCGGCGCGCAGAGCTGACTGGCGCCCGCGGGGCAGGGAAGCGAAAGCCGGGCTCGCCGCGGGCCGATGTGCGCGACGTGAACGAGATCCGCTTCGGCACGAACGGCTGGCGTGGCGTCCTCGGGCGCGACTTCAGCGCCGCGGGGGCGGAGCGACTCGCCCGCGCGTTGGCCCATGCGCTCCGCGCGTCGGCGCCGCACCCGCGCGTGGTGGTGGCCTTCGACACGCGGGCGGACGCCGCCGCGATCGCCGCTGGCGCAGCCCGCGCGCTTGCCCAGGCGGGAGCCGAAGCGCTGCTGTGCGCGGTCCCGACGCCGACTCCGGCCGCAGGCTTTCTGGTACGCGCGCGCCGGGCGGGCGGCGGCTTCGTCGTGACCGCCAGCCACAATCCACCCGAGTACCTGGGCGTGAAGATCCTCGGGCCGACCGGCGAGGGCGCGCGCCGCGCCTTCGTGGACGCGCTCGCCGCGTCGGCGAACGCGGGCGCCGAGCCTGCGCCGCCCGCGGACGCGAAGCTGCGCCTCGAGCACGACCCGTCGCGCAGCTACCTCGCGCGGCTGAGGGCCCTGGTGGACGCGGCGCCGATCCGCCGCGCGCGCACGCGCGTGCTGTACGACGCGATGCACGGGGCGGGCGCCGGCGTGGCCGACC
>CAZCTH010000135.1:0-13479 GCA_964501435.1 uncultured Spirochaetales bacterium
AGTAGTCAGTCCCACGGCGCGCGAGCGCGTCGGGCGAGTTCCCAATCATTATGTGCTTAGCACAATTGGTAGTGCACCGGACTCCAAATCCGGAGGTTGGGGGTTCGAGTCCCTCCGCACCTGCCAAGTCGTCGATTCGAGGTTGCAGTGCAACTCAGTCCGAGCAGCTGGATCCGGGACTTTCGCCAGTACCTGCTCGAGGTGCGGACGGAGTTCGAGAAGATCAGCTGGCCCAGTCAGAAGGAATACGTCGGGGGCACGATCGGCGTGCTCGTGATCGTCGCCTTCATGACGGCCGTGCTCGGCGTGCTCGACGCACTGCTCTCGGCTGGTTTCGGGTGGCTCGTCGAGGGCCTGCCCAAGATGTTGAACGGCTGACCCGGTGAGCGTCGGGTCGGAGAGCGGGATGTCAGACAAGAAGTGGTACATCGTGCACACGTATTCGGGGCACGAGGCGAAGGCCAAGAAGGCCCTCCTCGAGCGCGCGAAGACGTTCGGCTTCGAGTCGGACTTCGACGAGATCCTGATCCCGGAGGAGAGCGTCGTCGAGGTCGTGAAGGGCGAGAAGCGCACCGCGCGCCGCAAGTTCTTCCCCGGCTACATCCTCGTGCACATGAACCTGACCGACGAGACCTGGCACATCGTCAAGGAGACGCCGCGGATCACCGGGTTCGTGGGCGGCGGCGACAAGCCGACGCCGATCTCGGACGAGGCCGTCGCCGGCATGACGGCACAGATGAAGGAAGGCAGCGAGAAGCCGCGGCCGAAGATCGTGTTCGAGGCCGGCGAAGCCGTGCGCGTCACGAACGGCCCCTTCGCGAACTTCAACGGCTACGTCGACGAAGTGATCGCGGACAAGGAGAAGGTCCGCGTGATGGTGCAGGTGTTCGGTCGCGCGACTCCGGTCGTGCTCGACTATTCGAGCGTGGAGAAGGCGTGACGCAATAGGCACCGAGGCCTGCGGGCGTGACGTCGTGAGCGTCACGAGACGCAAGCGGCCCCACGCGGGAAGCGAGCCGGGCGGCTCGCGGTGCCAGAAGTCGCAGAAGCAGAGGCGAGCGAAGCTCGCGAAAGACCGGGGAGGACGCGTCAGCGTCCGCCAGAACCCGACGAAGGAAGCAGAATGGCGAAGAAGATCACCGCAGTGGTGAAGCTGCAGTGCCCGGGTGGCCAAGCCAACCCGGCACCGCCGGTGGGCCCCGCGCTGGGCCAGCACGGCGTGAACATCATGGAGTTCTGCAAGACGTTCAACGCGCGCACGCAGGACCGCCCGGGCCTCATCATCCCGGCCCTGATCACGATCTACTCGGACCGCACGTTCACCTTCGAGCTCAAGACGCCGCCGGCGTCGGTGTTGCTGAAGCGCGCCGCGAAGGTCGAGAAGGGCTCGGGCGAGCCGAACCGCACCAAGGTCGGCAAGGTCACGAAGAAGCAGATCCGCGAGATCGCCGAGATGAAGCTGAACGACCTCTCGGCGAACGACGTGGAGGCGGCCATCAAGACCATCTCCGGCACCGCCCGCTCGATGGGCCTCGACGTGGTGGAGGGCTGAGCATGCCGCAGACCAGCAAGCGCTACACCGCCAGCCTCGCGACGGTCGACCGTAACAAGTCGTACGCGCTCCCCGAGGCGATGACGATCCTGAAGGGTTGGAAGACCGCGAAGTTCGACGAGAGCGTCGACATCGCGCTCAACCTCGGCGTCGACCCGAAGCACGCCGAGCAGATGGTGCGCGGCTCGCTCGTGCTGCCCCACGGCACGGGCAAGTCGGTGCGCATCCTCGTGTTCGCGAAGGGCGAGAAGGAGAAGGAGGCCCGCGCCGCGGGCGCCGACTTCGTGGGCGCCGAAGACCTCGCCAAGAAGATCACCGACGAGGGCTGGCTCGACTTCGAGCGCGTGATCGCGACGCCGGACATGATGGGCCTCGTGGGCCGTCTCGGCCGCGTACTCGGTCCGCGCGGCCTGATGCCGAACCCGAAGCTCGGCACCGTCACCGCGGACGTGACCCGCGCGGTCTCCGAGAACAAGGCCGGCAAGGTCGAGTACCGCGTGGACAAGAACGGCATCGTCCACTGCTCGATCGGCAAGGCCTCGTTCAGCGCCGAGCAGCTGCTCGCCAACGCGAGCGCGCTGATCGACGCGATCGTGCGCGCGAAGCCCGCCTCGGCGAAGGGCACCTATCTCAAGAAGATCTCGCTCTCGACCACGATGGGCCCCGGCATCCGCATCGATCCGGGCTCGGTCGTGCAGGCGGCGGCGTAGGAGAAACCATGCTCACCCGTGCACAAAAAGAAGAAGCCGTCGCGGAGCTGAAGCAGAAGTTCCAGCGCGCGAACAGCGTGATCGTGGCGCAGTACCGCGGCCTCGACGTCGCAGCCGTGGACAAGCTCCGCGCGAAGCTCCGCGCGGACGGTCAGGGCCAGTACGAGTACCACGTCGTCAAGAACTCCCTCCTGCGCATCGCGTCGGAAGGCAACGACGTGTCCGTGCTGAAGCCGCACTTCAAGGGCCCCACCGCGGTGGCGATCTCGTACGCCGACCCGGTGAAGCTCGCGAAGACGCTGACGGACTACGCCAAGGAGAACGACAAGTTCGCGCTCCGCGGCGGGATGCTGTCGGGCAAGGCGATCGACACGAAGGAGATCGCGACGCTCGCCACGCTGCCGAGCCTCGACACGCTGCGCGCGCAGCTGATCGGGCTGCTGCAGGCGCCCGCGCGGAAGATCCTCGGCGTGCTGCAGGCGCCCGGCGGGCAGATCGCTCGCCTCGCGTCGGCACGCAGCAAGAAGCTCGAAGAGGCGGGCGGCGAGTAGCCGTCCGCGCGTTCGTAGGAAGCCGGTTCGTCGCCGGCGACGTTTCGTAACCGGCGGGAGGACCGCAAAGGTCCGCCAGCACCGCCAAGACACACTGGAGTCCAGATCCGATGGCCGACATCAACGCAATCGCCGACACGCTTTCGACCCTGACCGTCATGGAGGCGGCTCAGCTCGCGAAGCTCCTCGAAGAGAAGTGGGGCGTGTCCGCCGCCGCTCCGGTCGCCATGGCAGCGGCCGCGGGCCCGGCTGCCGCAGCGGCTCCCGCCGAGGAGAAGACCGAGTTCAACGTGATCCTCGTGTCGGGTGGCGACAAGAAGATCAACGTGATCAAGGAGGTCCGCGCGATCACGGGCCTCGGCCTGAAGGAGGCGAAGGACCTCGTCGAAGGCGCGCCGAAGCCGGTCAAGGAAGGCGTGTCGAAGGACGAGGCCGCCAAGATCAAGAAGCAGATCGAAGAGGCCGGCGGCCAGGTCGACGTCAAGTAATGCACGCGGCGGCGCGGCCGACCCCCGAACGGGGAGTCCGCGCGACCGGTGTCGTTCGTTGGCGCGCAAACGCAGCGCGGGCGTGAGCCTGCGCGTGCCTGCGTTTCGAGTCGGAAACCCCATTTCGGGAGGGAACACTCCACGTGTCCCAGATGCACTTCTCCGAGATCGCGCCTCGCCTTCGCAAGGATTTCTCCAAGATTCCGCGGATCCTCGAGATCCCGAACCTGATCGAGATCCAGAAGGAATCCTTCGAGCGCTTCCTCCAGACCCGCATCGACCCTGAGAAGCGGGAGCGCACCGGCCTGCAGGCCGTGTTCGCCTCCGTCTTCCCGATTCGCGACTTCAACGACACGGCCTCGCTCGAGTTCGTCGGGTACACGCTCGAGGCGCCGAAGTACGACGTGCAGGAGTGCCTGCAGCGCGGCATGACCTACGCCGCGCCGTTCAAGGTGACCGTGCGGCTCGTCGCTTGGGACGACGCCGAGGGCTCGCAGACGATCCGCGACGTGAAGGAGCAGGAGGTCTACTTCGGGGAAATCCCGATCATGACCGACAACGGCACCTTCATCGTGAACGGCACGGAGCGCGTGATCGTCTCGCAGCTCCACCGCTCGCCCGGCATTTTCTACGACACCTCGACCAGCACGACGGTCAGCGCCGGCGGCAAGAAGATCTACTCCTGCCGCATCATCCCGTACCGCGGCTCCTGGCTCGACCTCGAGTTCGATCACAAGGACCTCGTCTACGCGCGCATCGACCGGCGCCGCAAGATCCTCGTGACCGTGCTGCTGAAGGCCCTCGGCTACTCGGAAGAGGACCTGCTCGGGTACTTCTACAAGCCCGAGTCGATCCGCATCGACGGCAAGACCATCCTGAAGAAGGTCGATCCCGACCTGCTGATCGGCCAGCGCTGCACGCGCGAAGTGAAGTCGTCAGACGGCCGCGTGCTCGCGCGCAAGGACAAGAAGTTCACGCAGGCCGCCGTGCGCCGGATGCTCGAGGACGGCATCGAGTGGGTGCAGGTCGAGCTGAACGACCTGCTGCGCGACGACGCGGTCAAGCGCGTGTCGCCGGTGGACGTGGTCGACGAGGCGACCGGCGAAGTGATCTTCGAGTGCAACGAGGAGCTCACCGCCGCGCACCTCGAGGAGTTCCGGAGCCGCGGCCTGAACGAGTTCAAGCTGCTCTACCTCGACCCGGTGGGCAGCGGCTCGGCGATCCGCGACACGCTGCTCGCGGACAAGACCGTCACCAAGGAAGAGGCGATCATCGACATCTATCGCCGCCTCCGCCCGGGCGACCCGCCGACGCTCGACACGGCGACGAACCTCTTCCACAACCTGTTCTTCAACCCCGAGCGCTACGACCTCTCGCGCGTCGGCCGCCTCAAGCTGAACCACAAGCTCAGCTTCACCGCCGAGCAGCGCGTGACGTACACGACCAAGGGCCCGAGCAGCCCCGAGGAGGAGTGCGCGCTCGGCGAGCTCAAGACGCTGCGCCCGGAGGACATCATCGGCGCGGTCAAGTACCTCGTCGACCTGAAGAACGGCTCGGATCCCGACAAGCGCATCGACGACATCGACCACCTCGGCAATCGCCGCGTGCGCGTCGTCGGCGAGCTGCTCGAGAACCAGTACCGCATCGGTCTGGTGCGCATGGAGCGCGCGATCAAGGAGCGCATGTCGCTCCAGGAGATCGAGACGCTGATGCCGCACGACCTGATCAACTCCAAGCCCGTCTCGGCGGTGATCAAGGAGTTCTTCGGCTCGAGCCAGCTGTCGCAGTTCATGGACCAGACCAACCCGCTCTCGGCGGTGACGCACAAGCGTCGCCTCTCCGCGCTCGGGCCGGGCGGCCTGACGCGCGAGCGTGCGGGCTTCGAAGTGCGCGACGTGCACCCGACGCACTACGGACGCATCTGCCCGATCGAGACGCCGGAAGGCCCGAACATCGGCCTGATCGCGTCGCTGTCGACCTACGCCCGCGTCAACGACTTCGGCTTCATCGAGACGCCGTACCGGTCGGTGACCGACAAGAAGGTGTCGAGCGAGGTCAAGTACCTCTCGGCGCTCGAAGAGGAGCGGCTCGCGATCGCGCAGGCGAACTCGCCGCTCGACCCGAAGAGCGTCTTCGTCAACGAGACGGTGACCGCCCGCAAGATGGGCGAGTTCCAGATGCTCAAGACGGAAGACATCGAGATGATGGACGTCTCGCCCAATCAGCTCGTGTCCGTCGCCGCCTCGCTCGTGCCGTTCCTCGAGAACGACGACGCGAACCGCGCGCTCATGGGCTCGAACATGCAGCGGCAGGCGGTGCCGCTGCTGCGCACGGACGCGCCCTTCGTCGGCACCGGCATGGAAGCCGTGGTCGCACGAGACTCCGGCGTCACCGTGGTCGCGAAGCGCGACGGCACGGTGGTCGGCGTCGACGCGAGCCGCATCGTGATCAAGCCCATCGAGGAAGAGTCCGAGGGCCCGAACGTCGACATCATCAACCTGGTCAAGTACCAGCGCTCGAACCAGAGCACCGCGATCAACCAGAAGCCGATCGTGCAGGTCGGCGACAAGGTGAGGCGCGGTCAGGTGATCGCCGACGGCCCGGCGACCGATCGCGGCGAGCTCGCGCTCGGCCGCAACGTCGTCGTCGCCTTCATGCCCTGGGGCGGATACAACTTCGAAGACTCGATCCTGATCAGCGAGCGCGTGGTCCGCGAGGACCAGTTCACCTCGGTGCACATCGAGGAGTTCGAGTGCGTCGCGCGCGACACCAAGCTCGGGCGCGAGGAGATCACCCGCGACATCCCGAACGTGGGCGAAGAGGCGCTCAAGGACCTCGACGAGTCCGGCATCGTGCGGATCGGCGCCGAGGTGAAGAGCGACGACATCCTCGTCGGCAAGATCACGCCGAAGGGCGAGACGCAGCTCTCGCCGGAAGAGCGCCTGTTGCGCGCGATCTTCGGCGAGAAGGCCGGCGACGTGCGCGACACCTCGCTGCGCGTCCCGCCGGGCGTGGCCGGCATCGTGATCGGCGCCCAGGTCTTCTCGCGCCGCGGCGTCGAGAAGGACGAGCGCGCGCGCGCGATCGAGGAGGCCGAGACCGAGCGGCTGCGCAAGGACCAGGAAGACGAGATCAAGATCATCCGCGACAACGCGCACGCGAAGATCGCGGAGCTCGTGGTCGGCAAGAAGGCCGCCAACCGCGTCGCCGACGACCGGCGCGGCGAGGTGTGGCTCGACGCGGGCGAGACGATCTCGGCGGAACGCCTGAACGGCGTGCCGATCCGGCGCTGGCGCGAAGTGCAGGTGACCGACTCCGCGACCCAGGAGCGCGTGGACCGCGTGTTCGCGCGCTTCGAGGAGCAGGCGAACGTCATCCGCGCGGTGTTCGACGAGCGCATCGCACGGCTCAAGAAGGGCGACGAGCTGCCGCCGGGCGTGTTCAAGATGGTGAAGGTCTACGTCGCCATCAAACGCAAGCTGTCCGTCGGCGACAAGATGGCCGGCCGGCACGGCAACAAGGGCGTCATCTCGCGGATCCTCCCCGATGAGGACATGCCCTACATGCTCGACGGCACGCCGGTCGACATCGTGCTCAACCCGCTGGGCGTGCCTTCGCGCATGAACATCGGGCAGATCCTCGAGACGCACCTCGGCTGGGCCGCGCGCGGCCTCGGCAAGCAGGTCGAGGCGCTGGTCGAGAAGCACGCCGGCCCGCCGGTGCTGCGTGCGAAGCTGAAGGAGATCTACGACGACGCGGGCCTGTCGAAGCTGATCGACGGCGCGTCCGACGCGACCGTGCGCAAGATCGCCGAGAACGTGCAGCGCGGCATCCACGTCGCTTCGGCCGTGTTCGACGGCGCGAAGGAAGACGAGATCAAGCGCGAGCTCACGCGCGGCGGGCAGGCGACCAGCGGACAGACGATCCTGTTCGACGGGCGCACCGGCGAAGCGTTCGCCAACGACGTCACCGTCGGCGTGCTCTACATGCTGAAGCTGCACCACCTGGCCGACGAGAAAATCCACGCCCGCTCGATCGGGCCCTACAGCCTCGTCACCCAGCAGCCGCTGGGCGGCAAGGCGCAGTTCGGCGGTCAGCGCCTCGGCGAGATGGAAGTCTGGGCGATGGAGGCCTACGGCGCGGCGTTCAGCCTGCAGGAGTTCCTCACGGTCAAGTCGGACGACGTGCTCGGACGCACGCGCATGTACGAGTCGATCGTGAAGGGCGACTGCCAGCTCGAGCCGGGTCTGCCCGAAGCCTTCAACGTGATCGTGAAGGAAATGATGGCGCTCGGTCTCAACGTCGAGCTCATCGAAGACAAGACGCATCAATGAGCAGGGTGCTCGGGCTGCATGCAGCGGACGGCGCTTTGCGCCGCCGCTGATTCGCCTGACGATGCGGCGCCAGCCGGAGCGGCGGCGCCGAAGATTCTAACAAGGCTCAGGAGAGAACATTGCGCGACCTCTACAGCCTCTTCGAAAAGCCCCGCGACCCGCTCGCCTTCAAGGCGATCAAGATCTCGGTGGCCTCGCCGGACAAGATCCGCGAGTGGTCCTTCGGCGAAGTGAAGAAGCCGGAGACCATCAACTACCGGACGTTCAAGCCGGAACGGGACGGCCTGTTCTGCGCGAAGATCTTCGGGCCGGTCAAGGACTACGAGTGCAACTGCGGCAAGTACAAGCGCATGAAGCACCGCGGCGTGATCTGCGAGAAGTGCGGCGTCGAGGTGATCCAGGCCAAGGTGCGCCGCGAGCGCATGGGCCACATCACGCTCGCCACGCCCGTCGCGCACATCTGGTTCCTGAAGTCGCTGCCGTCGCGCATCGGCAACATTCTCGAGATCACGCTGCGCGATCTCGAGAAGGTGCTCTACTTCGAAGCCTACGTGGTCGTCGAGCCCGGTGAGACGGACCTGCGCGTGGGGCAGCTGCTGAGCGAGGACGATCTCGCCCAGGCGCGCGAGAAGTACGGCCGCGACGCGTTCGAGTACGGCATCGGCGCCGAGGCCGTGCGGCAGATGCTGGCGAACCTCGACGTCGAGGGAGAGTCGGCGCGGCTGCGCGAGGAGATGCGCGAGGCGACCAGCGAGGCGAAGCGCAAGAAGTGCGCGAAGCGCCTGAAGGTGCTCGAGGCGTTCCGTGAGTCCGGCAACAAGCCGGAGCACATGATCCTGGAAGTGATCCCGGTGATCCCGCCGGACCTGCGGCCGCTCGTGCCGCTCGACGGCGGCCGCTTCGCGACCAGCGACCTCAACGACCTGTACCGGCGCGTGATCAACCGCAACAACCGCCTGAAGCGCCTGCAGGAGCTCAACGCTCCCGAGGTGATCATCCGCAACGAGAAGCGGATGCTGCAGGAGGCGGTGGACGCGCTGTTCGACAACGGCCGCCGCGGCCGGATCATCACGGGCCCGAGCAAGCGCCCGCTGAAGTCCCTCAGCGACATGCTGAAGGGCAAGCAGGGCCGCTTCCGCCAGAACCTGCTCGGCAAGCGCGTGGACTACTCGGGCCGCTCGGTGATCGTCGCCGGCCCCGAGCTCCGGCTGCACCAGTGCGGCCTGCCGTCGCGCATGGCGCTCGAGCTGTTCAAGCCGTTCATCTACAGCAAGCTCGAGCAGCGCGGCTTCGTGACGACCATCAAGGCCGCCAAGAAGATGGTCGAGCGCGAGCGCCCCGAGGTGTGGGACATCCTCGCCGAGGTGATCAAGGAGCACCCGGTGATCTTGAACCGCGCTCCGACGCTGCACCGCCTCGGCATGCAGGCGTTCGAGCCGGTGCTGATCGACGGCAAGGCGATCCAGCTCCATCCGCTCGTGTGCAAGGCCTTCAACGCCGACTTCGACGGCGACCAGATGGCCGTGCACGTTCCGCTCTCGGTGGAAGCGCAGATCGAAGCCCGCGTGCTGATGATGTCGACCAACAACATCCTCAGCCCTGCGACGGGCCGTCCGATCATCGACCCGAGCCAGGACATCGTGCTCGGTTGTTACTACATGACCCGCGAGCGCCCCGGCGTGAGCGGCGAGGGCCGGCGCTTCTCGAGCCCCGAAGAAGTGCGCGTCGCGTACGACTCGGGCGAGCTCGACATCCACGCGGGCGTCAAGGTGCGCATGAACGGCGGCATGGTCGACACGACCACCGGCCGCGTGCTGCTCGCCGAGATCGTCCCCAGCGACATCCCGTTCAAGTTCATCAATCAGGTGATGGACAAGAAGGCGCTCGGCGAGCTGATCGACCAGGCCTACCGGCGCCTCGGCAACAAGGCCACGGTGCTGCTGGCCGATCGCCTGCGCACCCTCGGCTACCAGAACGCCACCAAGGCCGGCGTCTCGATCTGTCTCGACGACATGACCGTGCCGCCGGACAAGGAGCGCTTCATCGGCGAAGCGCAGGGCCAGGTGCGCGAGGTCGAGAATCAGTACCTCGACGGTCTCATCAGCCACGGCGAGCGATACAACAAGGTCATCGACATCTGGGCGAACGCGACCGAGAAGATCGCGTCGCAGCTGCTCGAGAATCTCGGCGTGTCGAAGGACAAGGGAGCGAAGGACCAGAAGGTCCCGAGCTTCAACTCCATCTACATGATGGCCGACTCGGGCGCGCGCGGTTCGGCGCAGCAGATCCGTCAGCTCGCCGGCATGCGCGGCCTGATGGCGAAGCCGTCGGGCGAGATCATCGAAACGCCGATCACGTCGAACTTCCGCGAGGGCCTCACCGCGCAGGAGTACTTCACGTCGACTCACGGCGCGCGCAAGGGCCTCGCCGACACGGCGCTCAAGACGGCCAACTCCGGCTACTTGACGCGCCGCCTCGTCGACGTCGCGCAGGACGTGATCATCCGCCACGAGGACTGCCTCGAGGACGTCACGCAGAAGGCGCGCGAGAAGGATCCGAAGAAGTTCGGCATCAAGATGACGTCGCTCGTCGAAGGCGGCGACATCATCGAGGGCATCGGCGAGCGCATCCTCGGCCGGACCTCGCTGATCGACGTGCTCGATCCGGTGACCCGCAAGGTGCTGGTGAAGCACGGCGACGAGATCACGGAAGAGCGCGTGAAGATCATCGAGGAAGCGGGCGTCGACGAAGTCTGGATTCGTTCGGTGCTCACCTGCTCGGTGCCGCGCGGCGTGTGCATCAAGTGTTACGGGCGCGATCTCGCCCGCGGCACGATGGTGAACATGGGCGAGGCGGTCGGCGTGATCGCGGCGCAGTCCATCGGCGAGCCGGGTACCCAGCTCACGATGCGCACTTTCCACATCGGCGGCGCGGCGACGCGGCGCGTGGAAGCGTCACACCACGAGACGACCAGCGACGGCACGGTGCGCTACTCGAACCTTCGCACGGTGAAGGACCGCGACGGACGCTCGATCGCGATGAACCGCAACGGCGAGATCGGGATCTTCGACCCGAGCGGCCGCGAGCGCGAGCGCTACCCGGTGACCTACGGCGCGCACATCAAGGTCGACGACGGCCAGGCCGTGAAGGCCGGCGCCGTGCTGTGCGAGTGGGACCCCTTCGCGAACCCGATTCTCACGGAGCAGACCGGCACCGTGAAGCTCGAGGACATCGTCGAGGGCTCGACGATGCAGGAGCAGGTGGACGAGTTCACCGGCCTGTCCTCGCGCGTGATCGTCGAGTCGAAGGATCCCGACATGCGCCCGCGCGTGACGGTGCTCTCCGACTCCGGCGACGTCGTCTACCAGGCGCAGCTGCCGGTCGGCGCGTACCTCTCGGCGACGGAGGGCCAGTCGGCCGCCGCCGGCGACGCGGTCGCGAAGATCCCGCGGCAGATGACCAAGACGAAGGACATCACCGGCGGTCTGCCCCGCGTCGCGGAGCTCTTCGAGGCGCGCAAGCCGAAGGAGACCGCGATCGTGACCGAGGTCGACGGCACCGTCAGCTTCGGCCCCGACTCGCGCGGCAAGCGGCGCGTGTTCGTGACGACCGAGGACGGCGAGCAGCGGGAGTACCTGATCCCGAAGGGCAAGCACGTCTCGGTGCACGAGGGCGACCGCGTGCGGAAGGGCGAGCCGCTCATGGACGGCTCGGCGAACCCGCACGACATCCTGCGCATCGAGGGTGAGCAGGAGCTCGCCAAGTGGATGGTGGACGAGGTGCAGGAGGTCTACCGCCTGCAGGGCGTGAAGATCAACGACAAGCACATCGAGATCATCATCCGCCAGATGCTGCGCAAGCTGCGCGTCAAGGAAGCGGGCGACACGGATCTGCTCGTCGGCGAGCAGGTGGACAAGGTCGAGTTCGAGGACACCAACCGGCGCATGAAGGAAGAGGGCAAGAAGCCCGCGGTGGGCGAGTCGATCCTGCTCGGCATCACCAAGGCGTCGCTCTCGACCGAGTCGTGGATCTCGGCGGCCTCCTTCCAGGAGACCACGAAGGTCCTCACCGAGGGCTCCATCTGGGGGAAGACGGACCTGCTCCACGGTCTCAAGGAGAACGTGATCATGGGCCGCCTGATCCCCGCCGGCACCGGCCTCGCGCGCTACACGAACATCGGTATCCAGATCGACGCCCCGGCGGGGGGCTTCGAGCTGGAGGAGGCGAGCAGCTCGAGCCTGCCCGAGCTCCCGCCCCTCGAGCTGCCCCGCGCAGCGGACGAGGACGAAGGCGCCGCCGAGGACGGCGAGGAGCTGCCCGCCTAGCGGCCGGTTCGTTCCTTCCCGCAATCTCGAGAGCCGCTCGGCCGCGGGGCCGGGCGGCTCTCGCACTTTTCCGCCACGTCCAGCCCGGACGCGGCAAACGCCGACCACTTCCGAGGGCTGTCCGACGTATCGGACAGAGTGTACGCCTGACGATTTCCCTCAAGGTCCGCGCCGTGCCTCGTTGACACGGCATGGGTCCTCAGTATCCTGCCGCCCCTTCGAGGATTTTGGGTCGCCGCCCACCGGCCACCCCGGTACGACGAGAAGACAGCCCGAGCCGATCGATCCGAACCGCCACTTCGGCAGCACGGATGACCAGTTCCGGCCTCCTCGCCACCGCGGGTGTCGCTGCAAGGGGCTTTGCGCTTTTCAGAACGCCTCGCGCAACGCTGGATGACCCCTCGCCGGAGATTGAATGCCTACCGTCCAACAGCTCCTTCGCGCCGGTCGCACGGCCAACCGCAGCAAGTCGAAGTCGCCGGACCTCGGGGCTTCGCCGCAGCGCCGCGGCGTGTGCATCCGCGTGTTCACCGCGACGCCCAAGAAGCCGAACTCGGCGCTCCGCAAGGTCGCGCGCGTTCGCCTCACCAACGGCAACGAAGTGAACGCCTACATCCCGGGCGAGGGCCACACGCTGCAAGAGCACTCGGTGGTGCTCGTGCGCGGCGGCCGCGTCAAGGACCTGCCCGGCGTCCGGTACCACATCGTGCGCGGCACGCTGGACTCGACGGGCGTCGCGAACCGCAAGCAGAGCCGCTCCAAGTACGGCGCGAAGACGCCCAAGTAATCACTCAACCGCGGCGACTCGAGCTCGAGTCGCCGCTTTTTTCGAGAGAAGCACGGATGCCGAGGCGACGAGTCGTAGCGAAGCGCGAGACGATCGCGGACCCGAAGTTCCACGATCGCATGGTCACGCGCTTCATGAACGTGATCATGCGCGACGGGAAGAAGAGCACCGCGGAGCACATCCTCTACGGCGCCTTCGACGAGATCGAGAGCAAGACCCGCAACGATCCGATCGCGATGTTCCGCCGCGCGATCGAGAACGTGCGGCCCCGCATCGAGGTGAAGTCGCGGCGCGTCGGCGGTGCGACCTATCAGGTGCCGGTGGAGGTGCGTCCCGAGCGCGCGACTTCGCTCGCCATGCGCTGGATCGCCGAGTCGTCGCGCGCGCGCGACGGCCGCAGCATGCGCGAGAAGCTCGCGAACGAGCTGATCGACGCGGCGAACGAACGCGGCGAAGCCGTGAAGAAGCGCGAAGACACGCACCGCATGGCGGACGCGAACAAGGCCTTCTCGCACTACCGCTGGTAACGGCGAGACGGCGCAAGCGCCAAGGCGCGAGTCGAAACCCCAATGGCCCGTCAGGCTCCGCTCGAGAGAACGCGCAACATCGGCATCATGGCTCACATCGATGCCGGGAAGACGACGACGACCGAGCGGATCCTCTTCTACACGGGCGTGACGTACAAGTTGGGCGAGGTGCACGAGGGCACCGCGACCATGGACTTGATGGAGC
>CAZCTH010000136.1:0-13472 GCA_964501435.1 uncultured Spirochaetales bacterium
CTTAACCCAACATCTCACGACACGAGCTGACGACAGCCATGCAGCACCTGTGTGGTAGCCAGCCGAACTGAAGGACCCGGTCGCCCAGGCCCATACTACCCATGTCAAGAGCTGGTAAGGTTCTTCGCGTTGCGTCGAATTGAACCACATGCTCCACCGCTTGTGCGGGCCCCCGTCAATTCCTTTGAGTTTTAGCCTTGCGGCCGTACTCCCCAGGCGGGGCACTTAATGCGTTAGCTTCGTCACGGACGGAGTCGACACCGCCCACACCTAGTGCCCATCGTTTACGGCGTGGACTACCAGGGTATCTAATCCTGTTTGCTCCCCACGCTTTCGCATCTCAGCGTCAGTCATCGTCCAGACGGCCGCCTTCGCCACTGGTGTTCCTTCCGATATCTACGAATTTCACCTCTACACCGGAAATTCCGCCATCCTCTCCGAGACTCGAGCCTGGCAGTATCGGATGCAGTTCCGGAGTTGAGCTCCGGGATTTCACACCCGACTTGCCAGGCCGCCTACATGCGCTTTACGCCCAGTAATTCCGAACAACGCTTGCTCCCTCCGTATTACCGCGGCTGCTGGCACGGAGTTAGCCGGAGCTTCCTTTGAAGGTACCGTCAAGCCCTTGGCCTATTCGCCCAAGAACCTTTCGCCCCTTCCGACAGAGGTTTACGACCCGAAGGCCTTCATCCCTCACGCGGCGTCGCTGGGTCAGGCTTTCGCCCATTGCCCAAAATTCCCGACTGCTGCCTCCCGTAGGAGTCTGGACCGTGTCTCAGTTCCAGTGTGGCTGGTCGTCCTCTCAGACCAGCTACCCATCTCAGCCTTGGTGGGCCGTTACCCCGCCAACTAGCTAATGGGACGCGGGCTCATCCGTAGGCGGTAGCTTGCAAGCAGAGGCCACCTTTTGCCGCGCTGTCCGCAGACAACGTGGTCTTATCTGGCATTAGCCCCAGTTTCCCGGAGTTATTCCAGACCCTCGGGCAGATTACCCACGCGTTACTCACCCGTGCGCCGCTTTACTCGCTCCCGAAGGAACTTTCTCGCACGACTTGCATGTCTTAAGCACGCCGCCAGCGTTCGTTCTGAGCCAGGATCAAACTCTCCAGTTTGAACTTGGCACAGAGCAAGACACCGAAGTGCCTCGCTCCGTTATTCGGAAACGACTCCTCGCCGAAGCGAGAGAGCCGTCATTTTCATTGACGTTTGCCCGTTCACCTCGAGCGAACTCCGAAGAGCCCTCTCGAATCTGCACGTCATTCGGTTTTCAAAGACCGCTCGAAGACCGCAAAGATCTGTTCTGGATCTTTTTGGACAAAAGGTTCCCCAAGGAGGGGATCCGCCTCGCTGTTGCCGACCGGTGAATTGAACCGTCGTCGTCAGCGGGAGCGGCAAGTTAATAGGCGCGACTTCAGCGTCAAGGCCGGGTGAAAGATTTTTTCGCTTTTCCCCGCGGGGTCATGCCTGGATTTCGACCTCCGCGTAGCGCCGCTTCCCCCCCTTGACGACGTATACACCTTTCGACAGCCGCCGGTTGGGGTCCCGCTCGACCGCATCGTCGATCTGGACGGCCCCCTGCGCGACCAGACGGCGGGCCTCGCCGTTGGATGCGAGCGCGAAGGCCGCCCGCAGGGCGTCGAGGAGCCCGACCGTTCCTGCCGCCGCCACGAGGGTGACGCGCGGGATCTCCGCCGGGCGCTCGCGCTCCTGCACGACGCGTCGGAAGTGATCCGCGGCGGCCGCGGCCGACACTTCTCCGTGTAGGCGCGCGACGATGCGCGCCGCGAGATCGCGCTTCAGCGCCATCGGCGGCTCCGCTCCGTCGGAGATTCGCGAGAGCAGGTCGCCCCACGCTCCGAACCCGAGGACGCGGGCCCACTCGCCCATCAGGGAGTCGGGAATGCTCATGACCTTGCCGAACGCCTCGGACGGCGCCTCCGTGATGCCGATCGTGTTGGAGAGGCTCTTGGACATCTTCTCGTGTCCGTCGAGGCCGACGAGCAACGGCTGCGTGACGACGGCCTGCGGGCGCTGGCCGTAATCCTTCTGGATCTCACGGCCGACGAGCAGGTTGAAGAGCTGGTCGGTGCCGCCGAGCTCGACGTCGGCCTCGAGCGCTACCGAGTCGTACGCCTGGACGAGCGGATAGAGCAGCTCGTGGATCGAGATCGGCGTCTCCTCGCGGTAGCGCTTCTGGAAGTCGTCGCGCTCCAGCATGCGCGCGACCGTGTAGCGGGAGCACAGCCGCACGAAGTCCGCGGGCGAGAAGCGACTCATCCACTCGCTGTTGAAGCGAATCTCGGCGCGCTCGACGTCGAGCACGCGGCGCACCTGGTCCACGTACGTCTGCGCGTTCTCCCGCACCGCCGTCTCGTCGAGCGCGGGCCGCGTCTTCTTCTTCCCAGTGGGATCGCCGATGCGCGCGGTGAAGTCGCCGATCAGGAAGATCGGGGTGTGTCCGAGCTCCTGGAAGATCCGCAGCTTCTCGAGGGCCACCGTGTGGCCGAGGTGCAGATCGGGCGCGGACGGGTCCATGCCCAGCTTCACGCGCAGCGGTCGGCCCCGTTCGAGCGCTTCGCCGATGCGCACCCGCAGCTCGGCCTCGCCGACGAAGTCGACGCTGCCGAGCCGGATGCGCTCGATTTGCCGGTCGACCTCTCGCTGCGCGGCGCTCACTTCGCGGCCCTCCAGAACTCGTTCGGGGTGGCGACGATATCGACCCGGCGATCGTGCGGCTGCGCCGGAATGGCCGCCAGCAGCTGGAAATCGAAGGCGGCGCCGATCGACGCGCAGCCAGGGGCGCGCGCGAGCAGGCGATCGTAGTGCCCGCCGCCGCGGCCGAGCCGCGCACCATCGCGCCCGAACGCGACGCCCGGCGCGATCACGAGGTCCCGCGGCCCGAGCTCGACCGCGCGGCAGCGCGCGGGCGGCGCGGGCACGCCCGCGGCATCCGCTGCGAGGTCGCTCGCGGACGCTTCCGCGACCTCCACGTCGCCTGACGCCGCAACGCGCGGCCAGAGCAGCTTCTTGCCCGCCGCGACGGCGCAGTCCGCGAGCGCCGCGAGGGGCGGCTCGTCCGCGAGCGCCGCGTACAGCACGATGCGCTCCGCGCGAGCGAACTCGGCGCTCGCGGCGATCCGCGCCGAGATGCGCGCCCCCGCCTCCGCGCGCGCTTCGGGGGCGACGGCCCGGCGGAGCCTGCGCATCTCTCTACGGAGCGCGCGCTTCGCGTCCTCGGCGGTCAGCGCGGCTCCGCGCCGTCGCCGGCGAGCGCCGTCTCGATCAACGCGATCAGCCCGGCGACGCGCTCCTCGCTCGGGGCGACGCCCGGCCGCGTCTCGCGCACGGCGACGAGCGAGTTGGCGAGGTTGAGCCCCGCGAGCACGGCGACGTCGACGCTGTCGACGGTGCCGGCGCGCAGCCGCACGCGCTCGATCGTCTCGTCGAGCATCGACGCCGCGCGATGAACGCCGGCGGCGTCCCCGTCCCCCTCCGCGCGAATCTTGTACGCGCGCCCCTGGATCCGCACCTGGACGGTGCGCTTCGGCACCGGCTTCATTCCGGCACCGCCACGGTCGAAGCGTTGAGGCGTCGCTCGACCTCCTGTTGCACGCGCTCGAGCTGGGCGATCAGCTCGTCGACGCGCTTCGCCGCGTCGCGCCGCGTCTGATTCGATTCGACCAGCTGGGCGTCCAGGAACTGGAGGCGCGCCTCGCGCTGCGCGAGGCGTTCTTGCAGCCGTGCGCGCTCCGTCACGAGCGCGCCATGGCGCTCGATCAACTCGCGCACGAGCGCTTCGAGGCGCTCGAACTTCGACGCATCGGCGCGTGCGGCGGGATCGCTCATCGCACCTCCAGGGCGGGGCGATCGTAACACGATCGGCACCGTCCGGAGGCGTCCCCGAGGCTTCTCTCGCGTGCGCTTCCGTCGGAAACCGCGCGGGGCGCGCCCGGCTAGACGAACGCGGAACGGGTCTGGAGGTGGGACGAACCGGCGAGGTAGGCGTCGACGGCGCGCGCCGCCTCGCGTCCCTCCCACTGGGCCCAGACCACGAGCGACTGGCCGCGCCGGCAGTCTCCGGCGGCGAACACGCCCGGCTCGCTGGTCGCGAACCCCTTCTGGTCCGCCCGCACGTTCCCACGCGGGTCGAGTGCGACGCCGAGGTTCTTCACGAGCCCGTCCTGGACGGGACCCACGAAGCCCATCGCGAGCAGGACGAGGTCGGCCGGAATGACGATCTCCGGCCCGACCTCGCGCAGCGTGTTCATGAGCGGCCGGTCGAGGGAATCCCGGTCGAATTCGACGCGCACGGCGTGGAGATTCTGGACGCGCCCAGCGCTTCCCGTGAGCCGCTTGGTCGCCACGGCGTAGGTGCGCTCACCGCCCTCGGCGTGGGAGCTGGACACGTTGAAGTAGTACTTCTTCGCGCTCGGCCACGGCTCCGAGAGGTGGCGCCCCTCCGGCGGGCGCGGCAGCAGCTCGATCGACGTCACGGACTTTGCGCCGTGGCGATGGGACGTCCCGATGCAGTCGCTCCCCGTGTCGCCGCCCCCGAGGATCACGACGTTCTTGCCCGTCGCGAGGATCGCCTCGGCGTCGGGCACGTCGTCGCCCGCGACGCGGCGGTTTTGTTGGGGCAGGAACTCCATCGCGAAGTGCACGCCCGCGAGCTCGCGCCCGGGCACCTCGAGATCGCGCGCCTTCTCGGCGCCGATGCAGAGCAGCACGGCGTCGAAGTTCTTGCGCAGATCGGCGACCGAGTAGTCGACGCCCACGTGCACGCCGGTCTGGAAGGCGACGCCCTCCTCCCGCAGCTGCTCCATGCGGCGGTCGATCACCCACTTCTCGAGCTTGAAATCCGGGATCCCGTAGCGCAGCAAGCCGCCGACGCGGTCCGCCTTTTCGAACAGCGTCACGGTGTGGCCCGCGCGCGTGAGTTGCTGGGCGGCCGCGAGGCCGGCCGGGCCCGAGCCGACCACGGCGACGGAGCGACCGGTGCGGCGCGCCGGCCGGACCGGCTGGATCCAGCCCTCTTCCCAGCCGCGGCGCACGATCTCCCACTCGACCTGCTTGATCGCGACGGGGTCCTGATTGATCCCGAGCACGCAGGCCTGCTCGCACGGCGCCGGGCACACCATTCCGGTGAACTCGGGGAAGTTGTTCGTGCTGTGCAGGCGCGCGAGCGCGTCTTCCCACTTGTCTCGGAAAACGAGGTCGTTGAAGTCCGGGATGATGTTCCCGAGCGGGCAGCCGTTGTTGCAGAACGGGATGCCGCAGTCCATGCAGCGCGCCGCCTGCTCCTTCGTCTTCTCGCGCGGGAAGTCCTCCTGCACGCTCTTGTAGTCGTGCAGCCGCTCGCCGACCGGCCGGTAGTGCGTCTTCTCGCGCCCGTACTTGAGGAAGCCGCGTGCGTCAGCCATTGCCCGACCCCGACGCGATGCGATCCGTGAGCGCTCGCTTGTAGTCCTTGGGGAACACCTTCACGAACTTGGGCGCCAGCGCGTCCCACTTCCGCAACACCTCGTCGGCCTTGCGGCTGCGCGTGTAGTCGCGATGGCGACGCACGTAGCGCCGCACCGTCTCGAAGTCTTCGTCGGAGAGCGGATCGAGGTCGACCGTCTCGGGGTTCACGCGGCCGGAGAAGCTGCCGTCCTCGTCGAGCACGTAGGCGATGCCGCCGCTCATGCCCGCCGCGAAGTTGCGGCCCGTCTTCCCGAGCACGATCGCGACGCCGCCCGTCATGTACTCGCAGCCGTGGTCGCCGACGCCCTCGACGACCGCCGCCGCGCCGCTGTTGCGCACGCAGAAGCGCTCGCCGGCGACGCCTTGGAAGTAGGCCTCCCCGCTCGTCGCGCCGTACAGCACGACGTTGCCGGTGATGATGTTCTCCGACGGTTCGAAGGTCGCGGCGCGCGGCGCCTTCACGATGATCTTGGCGCCGCACAGGCCCTTGCCGGCGTAGTCGTTGGTCTCGCCTTCCACCTCGAAGGTGAGCCCGTTCGTGCAGAACGCGCCGAGGCTCTGGCCGGCACTGCCGGTCAGCTTGATCGTGATCGTGTCCTCGGGAAGGCCCGCCTCGCCGTACTTCCGCGACACCTCGGAGCCGAGAATCGTCCCCAGCGTCCGGTTGGTGTTGAAGACGGGGCGCTCGATCACGACCTTCTCGCCGCGCTCGAGCGCCGGCGCTGCGAGCTTCAGCAGCTCGACGTCGGCCACCTTCTCGAGGTCGTCGAGAAGATTCTGGCGCGTGACGTTCGAGATCGCGTGCGGCACGTCGGGCTTGTGGAAGAGCTCGCTGAAGTCGAGGCCCTTCGCCTTCCAGTGGCCGAGCGCGCGCTCGGAGTCGAGGCACTCCACGTGGCCGACCATCTCGGCGACGGTGCGGAAGCCGAGCTGCGCCATGTACTCGCGGGTCTCCTCCGCGATGAACATCAGGTACCGCACGACCGAGTCGGGCGTGCCCGCGAAGCGCTTGCGCAGCGCCGGATCCTGGGTCGCGACACCCACCGGGCAGGTGTTGAGGTGGCACACGCGCATCAGGATGCAGCCGAGGGCGACGAGCGGCGCCGTGGCGAAGCCGAACTCGTCGGCGCCGAGCAGCGCCGCGATCACGACGTCGCGGCCGGTCTTGAGCCCGCCGTCGGTCTGCACGCGGATGCGGCCGCGCAGGTCGTTCATCACGAGCGTCTGCTGCGTCTCCGCGAGACCGATCTCCCACGGCATGCCCGCGTACTTGATCGACGCGAGCGGCGACGCGCCGGTGCCGCCGTCGTGGCCGCTGATCAGCACGCCGTCGGCGCGGCCCTTCGAGACGCCCGCCGCGATCGTGCCCACGCCGGAGACCGACACCAGCTTCACCGACACGCGCGCCCGGCGGTTGGCGTTCTTCAGGTCGTAGATCAGCTGCGCGAGATCCTCGATCGAGTAGATGTCGTGGTGCGGCGGGGGCGAGATCAGCCCGACGCCCGGCGTCGAGTGCCGCACCTTCGCGATCGTCTCGTTGACCTTGTGGCCGGGCAGCTCGCCGCCCTCCCCGGGCTTCGCGCCTTGCGCCATCTTGATCTGCAGCTCGTCGGCGTTGACGAGGTACCAGCTCGTGACGCCGAAGCGGCCGGACGCCACCTGCTTGATCGCGCTGCGGCGCGAATCGCCGTTCGGGTCGGGCGTGAAGCGGTCGGGGTCCTCGCCGCCCTCGCCGGTGTTGCTCTTGCCGCCGATGCGGTTCATCGCGATCGCGAGGGTTTGGTGCGCCTCGAGCGAGATCGAGCCGTAGCTCATCGCTCCGGTGCAGAAGCGCTTCACGATCTCGGAGGCCGGCTCGACCTCCGCGAGCGGAATCGGCGCTCGATCCGACTCGAGCTTGAACAGGCCCCGCAGCGTGCAGGCCGTCTCGGTGTCGCCGTCGGCCGCCTTCGCGAACGCCTTGTAGTCGGCGTAGTCGCCGCGCCGCACCGCGATCTGCAGCAGCGAGACGGTGTCCGGATTGAAGGTGTGGCGCTCGCCGCGGGTACGCCATTGATAGAGGCCGCCCGGGTCGAGCTCGGGGTAGACGAAGCTGTCGCCCGGGAACGCGCGCGCGTGCTTCAGCGCGGCTTCCTTCGCGAGCACGTCCCAGCCCACTCCCGAAACGCGCGAGGTCGTGCCCGTGAAGCAACGCGCGACGACGTCGCGATCGAGGCCGACCGCCTCGAAGATCTGGGCGCCGCGATACGAGTAGAGCGTCGAGATGCCCATCTTCGCGAACGTCTTCAGCAAGCCCTTGTCGTTGGCCTTGATGAAGTTCTTGCGCGCCGTGGCCGCGTCCACGCCGGCCGGGACGAACGTGCCCTCGTCCACCAGCTCGTCCAGGGACTGGAGTGCGAGGTAGGGGTTGATCGCCGCGGCGCCGTAGCCGATCAGCAGCGCCATGTGCGCGACCTCGCGCGCCTCGCCCGTCTCGCACACGATGCCGCAGCGCGTGCGCAGCGCGGTGCGGATCAGGTGGTGATGCACCGCGCCGGTCGCGAGCAGCATGGGAATCGGCGCGAGCTCGGCCGTCACGCCGCGATCCGAGAGGATCAGGACGCTCACACCGCCGCGCACCGCGCGCTCCGCCTCGGCGCACAGCCGATCGAGAGCGCTCTTCAGGCCCGCACCTCCCTCGGAGGTCTTGAACACGCACGGCAGCGTGGTGGCCCGGAGACCCGGCCGGTCGAGCTCGCGCAGCTTCTCGAGCTCCTCGTCCGTGATCACCGGGTGCTCGACGCGGATCATGCGCGCGTGCTCGGGCGTCTCCTCGAGCAGGTTGCCCTCGGCGCCGAGCGTCGAGTAGAGCGCCATCACCGGGCGCTCGTTGATCGAGTCCATCGGCGGATTGCTGACCTGCGCGAACAGCTGCTTGAAGTAGCGATAGAGCATCTGCGGCCGGTCGCTGAGGCACGCGAGCGCGGCGTCCTCGCCCATGCTGCCGATCGGCCACTTGCCTTCCGCCGCCATCGGCGCGAGCAGGAGGCGCAGGTCTTCACTCGTGTAGCCGAACACCTGCTGCAGCCGCAGGCGCTCGGCCTCGGCCATCGCCTCGGGCTTCGCCTGCGGCGCCGGCAACTGCTGCAGCTTCACGCGGTTCGCTTCGACCCAGTCGCGGTACGGGTGCTTCGCCGCGTAGCGGCGCTTGATCTCGCCGTCGTCGAGGATGCGGCCCTGCTCGAGGTCCACGCAGAAGATGCGGCCCGGGTGCAGGCGCTCCTTGAGCAGCACGTTCTCGGGCGCGATCGGCACGACGCCGACCTCGGACGCCATCACCACGAAGCCGTCCTTCGTGACCGTGTAGCGCGAGGGCCGGAGGCCGTTGCGGTCGAGCACGGCGCCGATCACGCGACCGTCGGAGAACACGATGTCGGCCGGGCCGTCGTACGGCTCCATCAGGAACGAGTGATACTCGTAGTAGGCGCGGAGCTCGGGATCCATGTCCTCCCGGTTCTCCCACGCCTCCGGGATCATCATCAGGATCGCTTCAGGGAGCTCGCGCCCGGTGCGCACGAGGAACTCGAGCACGTTGTCCATGCGCTGCGAGTCCGAGCCGCCGTCGCGCATGATCGGGAACAGCTTCTGGAGGTCGGCGCCGAACGCCTTCGACGCGAGCGTGCCCTCGCGCGCGCGCATCCAGTTCTGGTTGCCCTTGATGGTGTTGATCTCGCCGTTGTGCGCGAGGTAGCGGAACGGATGCGCGAGATCCCAGGCGCCGAGCGTGTTGGTGCTGTAGCGCGAGTGCACGAGGCACATCGCCGAGACGAACTCGGGATCGGTGACGTCGGGGAAGAAGCCGCGGATCTGCCGCGGCACGAGCATGCCGGTGTAGACGAGCGTGCGGCTCGAGCAGCTCGGCACGTAGAAGAAGTGTTTGCGCGCGTGCTCGGCGAGGATCGCCTTCTCGGCCACGCGGCGGATCACGTAGAGCTTGCGCTCGAACGTGTCGCGATCGGTCGCGGCCGCGCCCTCTGCCGCGATGAAGAGCTGGCGTACGCGCGGCGCCGCCGCGCGCGCGAGGCGGCCGATCGTCTCCGGGTGCGACGGAACTTCGCGCCAGCCGATCACGCGCTGGCCCTCGTCGGCGACCGCCTTCTCGAAGAGCTCCGCCTGACGCGCCGCCGCCGTCGCGTCCTGCGAGACGAACACCATCGCGACGGCGTATTGTCCGACGGCCGGAAGCGCGAGCGCTTGCTTCGCGAGCTCGCGGCGCAGGAACGCGTCGGGGATCTGCACCAACAACCCGGCGCCGTCGCCGGAGTCGGGGTCGCAGCCGCACGCGCCGCGGTGCTCGAGGTTCTCGAGGACGCGCACGCCCTTCTCGACGACCTCGTGCGATTTCTCGCCGCGCACGTTCGCCACGAAGCCGACGCCGCAAGCGTCGTGCTCGAAAGCGGGGTCGTAGAGACCTTGCTGGGGCCAATGGCTCTGCGCGCGTTCGCTCATCGAGTCCGGTCCGAGTTGTTGGGGAGTTCGCAAGTGCTGGGCGTGTGATGACGCAGGGTCCGGTTCGGTCGCCCGACACACCGCTGCGCGCGCTCACACGTTGAGCGCTTGTCAGGGGGTGACGAACTCTCGGCTCGGATCGCTGCCGGTCGGCCGGGGGCTCACGGAAGTCCGCGAGAGTCCTCGGCTTTTCCGGTTTGCATCGTATGCGAATGGAAAATCAGCGTCAACGGATGGCCCCGCTTTCGAGCAGCCGCCGGAGCCGGGCGGGATGGTTCGTGAACAGGCCGTCCACCCCGAGATCGCGCATGCGGCGCATCTCGTCCTCGGGATCCACCGTGAACACGTAGACGGCGAGCCCCTCGCCGTGCGCGGCGCGCACGAGCTCCGGCGTGACCTGCGCGAGCTCGGGGTTCAGGGCCTCGGCGCGCAGCGCGCGGGCGCGGCGCGCCCAGTCGTGCTCGGATCGGCGCGAGATCAGGAGCGCGATGCGCGCGCCCGCCGACTGGGCGCGAAGCTCGGCGAGGACGCCGTCGTAGAATGACGAGAACACCGTCTGCGCGAGCAGCCCGCGCCGCTCCACCTCGGCCAGCGCCGCCGCCTCGAGGCCCGCGTAGGCCCCGCGGCTGCCGACTTTCAGCTCGAGATTGAACGGGATTCGCGCGCCGAGCTCGTCGAGGACCTCGTGGAGCACGGGCACGCGCTCGCCGCCGCCAGCGTCGAGCGCGCGCACCTGCGCGAGCGTCGCATCGGCGATCTCGCCGCGGCCGCCGAGGTGCTCGAGCGTGGCGTCGTGCGTGATCGGGATCGCCCCGTCGCGCGTGCGGTGCAGATCGATCTCGATCATGTCGGCGCGCTGCGCGACGGCGAGCCGATAGGCCGGCAGCGTGTTCTCCGGGCGTTCGCCGGACGCGCCTCGGTGGGCGATCACCAGCATCTCTCGTCCTCCCCGCGTTCCGCAGTGCGGAACGATTGCGGTGCACGGCGCCGCAGCGCGCCTCGCGGGCTCAGCGCTCCCAGTCGCGCGAGCGCTCGACCGCGCGCTGCCACCCTGCGTAGAGCGCGTCCCGGCGGTCCTGGCTCATCTGCGGCTCGAACGTGCGCGCACCGGCGCCCGTCGCCGCCTCGAGCGTGCTGCGGTCGCGCCAGAAGCCGACGCCGAGGCCGGCGAGCGCAGCGGCGCCGAGTGCGGTCACCTCGAGCACGGGCGGTCGCCGCACGGGGACGCCGAGCACGTCGGCCTGGAACTGCATCAGCCAATCGTTCTGGCAGGCGCCGCCGTCGACGCGCAGCGTCTCGAGGCCGAAGCCCGCGTCTCCAGCGAAACAGTCGACGACGTCGCGACTCTGGTACGCGATCGACTCGAGCGTGGCGCGGATCAGATGGGCGCGGGTGGTGCCGCGCGTCAGGCCGAGGATCGCGCCGCGCGCGCGCTCGTCCCAGTACGGCGCGCCGAGGCCCACGAACGCGGGCACGAGATAGACGCCGCCCGTGTCCGCGACGGAGCGCGCGGCGGCCTCGCTGTCGGCCGCGCTGGCCACGAGCCCGAGCCCGTCGCGCAGCCACTGCACCGCGGCGCCGGCCACGAAGATGCTGCCCTCGAGCGCGTACTCGACGCCGCCGCCGAGACCCCAGGCGATCGTCGTCACGAGCCCACTCTTCGAGAGCGGCGCCTCGCCGCCGGTGTTCATCAGCAGGAAGCAGCCCGTGCCGTAGGTGTTCTTCGCGCGCCCCGGCGCAAAGCAGCCCTGGCCGAACAGCGCGGCCTGCTGGTCGCCCGCCGCACCGGCGATCGGGATCGCGCCGCCGAACCACGCCGCGTCGGCCTCGCCGAACGCGCCGCTCGAGTCGCGCACCTCCGGCAGCAGCGCGTGAGGAATGCGCAGCTCGCGCAGCAGCGCGTCGTCCCAACGCCGCGCGTGGATGTCGTAGAGCATCGTGCGCGACGCGTTGCTCGGCTCGGTCGCGTGCACGCGGCCGCGCGTCAGCTTCCAGATCAGCCAGCTGTCGACGGTGCCGAAGGCGAGCTCGCCGCGCTCGGCGCGCGCCTGCGCGCCGGGCACGGCGTCGAGGATGAAGCGCACCTTCGTCGCGCTGAAGTAGGCGTCGATCACGAGGCCGGTCTTGCGCCGCACCTCGTCCGCGAGGCCGCGCGCGCGCAGCTCTTCGCAGATCGGCGCGGTCTGGCGCGACTGCCAGACGATCGCGCGGTGGATCGGCTCGCCGGTGGCGCGGTCCCACACGACGGTCGTCTCGCGCTGGTTCGTGATGCCGAGCGCCGCGACGTCGCCCGCCTGGGCGCCCGCCTTCGCGAGCGCGCCGCGCGCCGCACGGAGCTGCGTCTCCCAGATCTCGGCGGGATCGTGCTCCACCCAGCCGGGCTGGGGGAAGTGTTGGGGGAGCTCGACCTGGTCCACGGCCACCACGGCACCGCGCGCGTCGAACAGGATCGCGCGGGACGAAGTCGTGCCCTGATCGAGCGCCATCACGTAGCGGGCCGGCATCGCGATCTCCTCGCAGCGGGCGCCCGGGCGGGCGCGTCTAGGCGTCGCTCGCGCCGAACAGCGCGTCCACGAACTCGTCGGCGGAGAAGTCGCGCAGATCATCCACGCTCTCGCCCACCCCGACGTACTTCACCGGGATCCCGAACTCGTCGGCGAGGCCGACGATCACGCCACCCTTCGCCGTGCCGTCGAGCTTCGTGAGCACGATGCCGGTGACGCCGGCCGCTTGCGTGAACTCGCGCGCCTGCGAGATCGCGTTCTGACCGGTGTTCGAGTCGAGCACGAGCAGCGTCTCGTGCGGAGCACCGGCGCACTCTCGGCCGACGATGCGCACGATCTTGCCGAGCTCCTGCATCAGCGGCTGCTTCGTCTGCAGGCGCCCCGCGGTGTCGACGATCGCGACGTCGACGCCGCGCGCCACGGCCGCCTTCACGGTGTCGAACGCGACCGCCGCGGGATCGCCGCCGTCGGGGCCTGCGATCACGTCGCAGCCCGCGCGCACGCCCCAGGCCTGCAGCTGCTCGCGCGCGGCGGCGCGGAACGTGTCGCCCGCCCCGAGCAGCACCGTCTTCCCCGCCGCGCGGTAGCGCGCCGCGAGCTTGCCGATCGTGGTCGTCTTGCCGCTGCCGTTCACGCCGAGCACGATGATCACGTGCGGCTTTGCGGCGGTGGCGAGCGCCTCGCCGCTCGGCTCGACGCGCCGCAGCTTCTCGGCGATCGCAGCGCGCAGCACGGCGCGCACGCGCGCGGCGTCGCCGCCCGCCGCCTCACGCTTCACGCGCGCGAGCAGATCCTCCGCCGTCTTCACGCCGAGATCGGCGGTGAACAGCAGCGCCTCGAGCTCGCCCTCGAGCTCCGCATCGAGCCGGCGCGCACCGACGAGCTGCAGCGCGCGGCCGATCAGCGCCGCCTGCGTGCGCGCGAGGCGATCGCGAAGCGACACACGAACGGGCGCGGCGGGCGGCGGCGCAACGGCGGCCGGAGCGGCGACGGGCGCAGCGGCGACCGCGACGGGCG
>CAZCTH010000137.1:0-13260 GCA_964501435.1 uncultured Spirochaetales bacterium
CGCGCGTCACCGCGGCCGACCACGCCGCGCGCTGCCGCGCGTTGTCGGCGGCGTTCTGGAACGACGACGCGCTGCGCGCGTGCGATGCCGCGCTCGCGAGCGGGCAGCTCGCGGCGCGCGAGCGCGCGCGCCTCGCGGCGCTGCGCGCGGAGCTGCTCTTCCGCGATCGGCGCTATCCGGAGGCCGAGCGCGCCTTCGCAGCGCTGCCCGATTCGCGCGAGAACCGCTTCTGGCGCGCGCGCGCGCTCGCGCGCAGCGGCAAGCTCGACGAGGCCAAGGCGGCCTTCGAGCGGCTCGGCGCGGGCAGCGACGACTGGGCCGCGCGGGCGCTCTTCCTGGCCGGCACGCTCTACGAAGACGACGACGTCGCGCGCGCGAGCGAGCGCTTCCGGCAGTCGCTCGCGAAGGCGAAGCGTGCGGAGCTGCGCACGGAGGCGCGCTGGCGGCTCGCCTGGCGCGCGTACCTCGAGCGGCGCTGGAGCGACGCCGCGCCCGAGCTCGCCGCGCTCGCGGACGACACCGCCGACCCGATCGAGGCGCTGCGCGCGCGCTACTGGCAGGCGCGCGCGCTCGCGCGGAGCGGCGACGCCAGCGGCGCAGCGAAGCTCGCCGCGCTCGCGCGCGACTGGAGCTTCACCTATTACGGGCAGCAGTCGGCGGAGCGCGCGCAGGGCGCCGCGCCCGAGCCGAGCGACGCGCCCGCGCGCCCGAGCGACCCGGCGAGCGCGACGCCGCTCGCCGCCGAGGCGCTGCTGCGCCCGCGCATCCTGCTCGAGGCCGGGCTCGCCGAGGACGCGGGTGCCGAGGCGCGCGAGCTCGCCGGCCGCCGCGGGCTGCCACAGTCCGATCGGCTCGCGCTCGCGGCGCTGCTGCAGGACGCCGGCCAGTACGACGCGGCGCAGCGCGTGATCCTCGACGCGTACGCCGTGCCGCTCGCCGCCGGCCCGCGCGGCGGCGACCCCGACCTGTGGTGGGCGGCATACCCCCAGGCGTTCGCGGCGGACGTCGCGCGCGCCGCAGCGAAGGCCGGCATCCCCCCGCAGCTCCTCTTCGCGGTGATGCGCGAGGAGTCGGGCTTCCGTCCCCAGGTGCTCTCGGTGGTCGGCGCGCGCGGGCTCGTGCAGATCATGCCCGAGACCGGCCGCAAGCTCGCCGAGGGGCTCGGCGCGGCGAGCTACACGCCCGACGAGTTGTTCATTCCCGCGCGCAACCTCGAGCTCGGCGCGGCCTACCTCGCGCAGCTGCTCGCGCGTTTCGAGGGTCGCGTCTCGGCGGCGGTCGCGTCGTACAACGCGGGCCCGGAGGCCGTCGAGCGCTGGTTGGCACAGGGCGGCGCGCTCGAGGACGACGAGTGGATCGAGTCGATTCCCTACGACCAGACGCGCAGCTACGCGAAGCGCGTGCTGCGCAGCTTCAACGCCTATCGGACGCTCTACTGAGGTGACGACGCGCTGGGACGTGCTCGGCGTCGGCGAGTGCTCGTGCGACGAAGTCGCGCGCGTCGCGGCGTCGCCGCCGAGCGGCGGCAAGGCGCGCATGGAGGGCCACGCGCGGCTGCCCGGCGGGCAGATCGCGACCGCGCTGCTCGGCTGCGCGCGCCTCGGCCACCGCGCGGCGTACGTCGGCAGCGTCGGCGACGACGCGGGCGCCGAGGTCGCGCTCGCGCCGCTGCGCGAGGCGGGGGTCGACCTCACGGGCGTACGCCGCGTGCGGGGCGCCGAGACGCGCAGCGCGTGGATCTGGGTGGACGCGCGTGGCGAGCGCACCGTGCTGTGGCGCCGCGATGCGCGGCTCGCGCTCGGCGCGGACGCGCTGACGCGCGACGACGTGGCGGCCGCGCGCGTGGTGCTGCTGGACGCGACGGACGTCGGCCTCGCGGCCCACGCAGCGGCACTCGCGCGCGCCCTCGGGCGGCCGTGCGTCGTGGACGCCGACACCCCCGCGGACGGAGTCGCCGCGCTGCTCGCCGCCGCCTCGCATCCGGCGCTGCCCGAGTCGCTCGCGAGCGCGCTCTATGGGGGCCCGGAGCGAGCGCTCCGCGAGCTCGCGCGCGCGGGCGCGGCGCAGCCGATCGTCACGTGCGGGCGCGCGGGAGCGCTGGCCTGGATCGGCGGGGCGCCGCTGCGCATCCCCGCGTTCGCGGTCGACGCCGTAGACACCACCGGGGCGGGCGACGCCTTCCACGCGGGCCTCGTGCACGGCCTCCTGCTCGGGCTCGCGGACGCTCCCCTCGTGCGCTGCGCGAACGCCGTCGCCGCGCTCGCGTGCGCCGCGCGCGGGGCGCAAGGCGGCCTCCCGACCCGCGCTGCGCTCGAGCGGTTCCTGGCCGAGCCGCCGGCGCTGGCGCCGGTGGGCTGAGCCGCGGCTCACTCCTCGTCGGCGTCGCCCCCGAAGTCGCCTTCGGTTCCGAGGGCCGCGGGCTCGTCGAGGGACTCGATGTCGATCTCCGCGGCTTCCGGCTCCTCGATCTCGGTGTCGGGCGACGCCACGCCCCCGAACTCGTCGGGCTCGGGCGCGGCGACCTCGTCGTCGTCGAGGAAGCGCGACATCGGCGCCATCGCCGGCCGCTTGGGCGCGGGCGGAGACGGGGCCGCGTCCGCGACGACCGGCGGACGATCGCGCTGGTCGGCCTCGCACTTCGGGCACACGGGCACGGGCTTGCCGAGGTCGTAGAACTTCGCGCCGCAGTTGAAGCAGGACCACTTGTGGCCGAGGCCGGGCTTCGCGACGCCCAGTGGCGTGAGCACGGCTTTCTTCTTGTTCGCGCCGCTCGCGGCCTTCGGCTCCTTGGCCTTCGGGGCCGGCTTGGCCGCCTTTGCCGGCGCGCCGCGCGGGGCGGCAGCCTTCGCAGGCTTGGCCTTGGCGGCGGGGGCAGGGGCGGCAGCTTTCTTCTGGGGCAACGGCTTCTCCGGCTTCTTGGGCTTCAGCTTGGGCTTCGGGGCGGCCGCTTTCTTGGCGCTCGCGGAAGGTTTGGCCTTCGGCGGCGACTTCTTCGGGGCGGCTTTCGCAGGCTTCGAGGGCTTGCGTGTCATCGATCGCTTCCTCCGCGTGAGGTCATCGAGACTCGTGAAATCGCGGCGCGGTTAGCACACGGGCCGACGGGGTGGGAATCCGCGGCCGGCCCCGGTCGTCCCCGGCGCAATCCATTGGTGCTGTCCTGCCCCGTGGGAACGTCCATGGCGCGCGTGATTAGCAGTTTCGCGCGCAATCGCTCTGCATTCGCGAATAGGCTGCGCGCGTGCATCCCCCCGATGAGAGCCCGTTCCAACGCGCTGCGCGCGATCTGCGCGAGTTCCGCGGGCGAACGCTCGTCTACATCGCCATCGCAGCTACGACCGCTGCCGCTAGCGCGGCCTCGGCGCAGTTCCGTCCCGGTCCTCTGACCATGCTCCCCCAGTGGCTAGCGGGAGCAGCCGGAGGGTTCGCGGTGCTGCTGATGAGCCTCGGGCTCTTCCATCTCGCGTTCCTCGTACGAGCGCCGTTTCATCTGATCGCAGACGCCAGGAGGGAGCGGGACGCGCTTCGCAAGCAGATCGACGGCGACCCGATCGAAGCATCAATTCGCTACCTGGGCAGCAGCGAGGTCGCGTTCGGTCCGGCGCGCCTCAACGCGCTCGAATTGCTCCGGGATCTCGCAATCGACCTGACGCCCGGATGCTCGGAACACGTGGTGGCGCACGCGGGTGAGCGGCGCCTTAGGCTGGCGATGCCTCAGGAACAGTTTGACGCCCTGTCGCTCACGCTCCGACGCCGTTGGGTTTCAGCGGTCGCGATGCACTGGCGCACCGCTGGTGCCGTGGACGCCGAGAGCACTCAGGAGCAGCACTGGTCCGGCAATCACGTGTTCAACGTGACGTACTACAAGCTCTCCGACTTCGGCGCATTGATGCTTCTGCGAATCAGTTCTAGTACGGCATCTCCACAAGCTCGGCGAGCGTCATCCGACGGTCAGTAACACCCGCCGCGATTGCCGGCGTCGTCTTGAGCGATCCGTGCACGCGCACGAAGTTGTACGCCGCGAAGTGCAGCGCGACCGCGGCGCGCAGGTTCTCGACCTTCTTCGAGAAGCCGTTCGTCAGCCGCGTCATGCGCCGAATGTTCGTGCGCATCGTCAGGTTCTGGCGCTCGACGTGCGAGGTGCTGATGCGGTCCATGTCGGGCGAGCCGAACACCACGTCCTTTTCGATCGAGACGACCTCGGGAGGCGAGTACCTACCCGTGTCCGCCGGTCCGCCTCGGTAGTGTTTTACGATCCGGCCGTAATCGACCTCGCGGCCCCAGCCCTGGAAAACGGCGTACCGGTAGGCCGCCAACTTGTCGGTGCTGATCTGCACCCGGCCCTCGACGCGGCGCGCGAGCTCCCGGGTGAAGGCCGCACCCTCGTACATGTCGCGCTTCCCGACGTGGTGGTGCGGCACGAGCTTGGTGTCGGGATCGAGCGCAACCCACGTCCAGAAGTCGCCGACCTTCGCCTGATCGTCGGTCGGCGTGAGCTGCGCCTTCTTCTTCCCGACGAAGCACCAAATCTCGTCAAGCTCTAGGCGCTTGCACGGGACGTTCTGGATTGTGTCGGCCATGAAGCGCTCGCATGCGTCGCCAACGCGGTTGACGACCTTCATGATGGTGTCGCGGTGCACACCCGTCATGCGCTCGGTGGAGCGGATCGAAGCGCCCTCGGTGAGGGCGCCGAGGACTGCCGCTTGCCTTTCGACTGAGAGAGTGGCCATGATCTCGCATCTCGCCGCTACGGTGTTTTATGGAGCGCCGGAGAATCGAACCCCGCGGACCTGCTTGTACGGGCTGCCCGGGAACCATCCGCGCCCCGATACCCCCGAGGGGCGGACAACCTCTCGGGGGTAGTATCACTTTAGTGTTATACACAATCTCTCGCTTGCGTACAACATTAAAGTGATAGACTTGGCATGCCGAACAGGATTTCGTTCCGAGATTATGCGCGCCAGGGTGGAGCGAATGAGATCGCCGAATGGGTATCTGGGTTGCCGCCGGGTGCTCGAGCGCGACTGGTGGCTGTGATGCAGCACCTCGAAAACGAGGTGAACTGGCGCGGGTCGCCCTACGTGAAGGCGCTCAAGGGCGACGGCGCAGGGATCTTCGAGCTGCGATTCACGCACAATAACGTCGCCTACCGGCCGCTGATGACGAAGGGGCCTGCAAGCGGAGAGTTCACCCTGTTGATAGGGGCGATCGAGCGTGGAGGCGATTTCGAGCCGCGCATGGCGGTATCAACAGCGCAAACGCGCAAATCAGAGGTCGAGAAAGAACCTCGGAGAGCGGTTCCGCATGAGTATCGATAGTCGGCGAAAGGATCTGATCGAGTCTCTGAAGGACAAGTCCTTCAGAGACGAGTTTGTCGCTGCCCATCTCGAAACCGGGATCTCGTTTCAGATTCGCGCGAATCGCGTAGCGAGAGGCCTGACGCAGTCCCAACTCGGCGGGCTCTCCGAGATGTTGCAGACGGCGATCAGCCGCCTGGAAAGCCCAGAGCATGGGCGCCCCAACATCGACACGCTTCTAAGGCTTGCGTCTGCGTTCGATGTGGCGCTCATCGTCCGCTTCGCACCGTTCAGCGAACTCGTGGACTGGAGCCTCGCTCTCGGGGATACAAAGCTAGCGATTCCGAAATTTTCCGAGGACGGGCGGCTAGCGCCGTCAGCCTCAAGCACTCCCCAAACGCATTCCGTTAGGCGAGCAACGGGAGCAGCCAACTACACACGCGCTCCAGTCGTAGCCGCCGGCGGGTACTTCACCCAAAGGTCTGCCTCTAAATGAGCACTGCGAAACGGTTCAAAGGCGCGATTGGATGGCTGACGGGTCACGACGAACCTGTCAACTACGCGAACCACGCCGAGTTCCAAATGTCGGTGTGGGATATCCGGATTCGCTTTGGTCGCATCGAGGCGACACGGGATGGGGGCGCCCCCGAGGCGTTGCCGCTGGCATCGATAATCCTGTCACCGCAGCACGCGAAGGCGGTTTCCAAGGTCTTCGCCGAACAGATCGTGGAGTACGAGAAGCGTTTCGGTCCAATCCCCGAGCCGGCGAACAAGGCTGACCAGCCGGACGATCCGGCGGATATCCATTGAACAGCGTCGCGCTCTCGACCTTTGAGCACGCCATCGCCGAGACGCACGGCGCGAAGGCGCGCCTCGCGCGCCGGGAGCGCGTGGTCGAGCGCTTCGAGGGCGAGGTGGTCTGGCAGGGCGAAGTGCTGGTGTTCGAGCTTCTAGGCCATCCCAGCGCAGCGTGGTGCTACGCCTGGGAGGTAGACGGCGAGGTGACGGCAGTGCTCGGCGAGCCGCCCATCAAGAGCGCGCAGGACGCCGTGCGCGCGGCGATCGCGGCGGGATAAAGCCCGGCGTTTCAACCGGCCGAACGAGGGCCGGGTGGACGGTTGCCCGCGGGGCCGGACACTACCAATCCATTTGACATAATCCATCTTATCGGCGGATTGCCCGTCACTTGCCGTCGCTGCCGGCGGCGCCCCGCAGCGCGATCAGGCGCTGGCGGACGTGCTCCGGGATCTCGTCCTTGCCGGCCTTCTCGGCCCGGGCGAACAGTTCGAGAGCGCGCTCCTTCTGGTCGAGCTGGGCGTAGCAGCGCGCCGCGTCGGCGAGCGCGAGCGCGCGGCCAGGCGATTCGATTTCACCAGCCCTGACGAAGGCTTCCGCCGCTTCCGCGAGCTTTCCCTTGGCCTCGAGCGCGACCCCGTAGCGCGTCCACGCCAGCGCTCCCGCACCGGTGTTCGGCGCCGACTTCGCCGCGAGCTCGCGGGCCGCGAACGCGCCCTCGGCGTCGCCGTTCGCGTCGAGCATGTCGGCCGCCTGGATGCGGCCGGCGACCGCAGCCGCGCTGTCGTCGTGGTGCTGCGCGGCGGCGAGCAGCTTTGCCGCGAACTCCTCGCGCGCTTTGCGGCCGACCTCGGGGTTCGCGGGCTCGGGCACGACGCGCGAGCCCGGCTGCGCTCCCATGGCCGCGAGATAGCCGTCGTACACGGCCGAGATCTCGGCCTCGGCCGCGTGGGCGTTGCGCTCGCGCAGCGAGTGGATCCCGCCGATCGCGGCCGCCAGCGCGAGCAGCCCGCCCAGCGCGATCAGGACGAGCTGCGGATGCTCGCCGACCCAATGCGCGCCGCGCTCGAAGACGGAGTCGAGCTCTTGCACCAACTCCGCGGGCGGAGTCGCGTCATTCCGGATTGCCACGGGTTCTCCCCAACAAAAAGGCGGCGCATTCTATCGGCCGACGGGCGTGAAGTCTCACGAGCTCTCGCGCTCGGTATGGCGCTTTCGGAGCCGCAGCCGCACCGGGACGCCCTCGAACCCGAACTCTTCGCGCAGCCGGCCCTCGAGGAAGCGCCGATAAGACTCGAGCACCTCGCTCGGCTCCGTGCAGAACAGCATGAACGTCGGCGGGCGCGTGCCCGTCTGCGTCGCGTAGAAGAACTTGATCGGTCGCTTGCGCGTCCCGCGCTGGGCCATCGACGGCTCGTGGCGACGGACCGAGTCCTGCAGCCAGCGGTTCAGTGCCGACGTGGAGATCTGCTGGCTGGCGGATTCGGCCACCTTCGCGGCGAGCGGCAGGATGCGCCGCGCGTTCTTGCCGGTCTTGGCAGAGATCTCGATCACCGGCACGTCGGGCAGCGGCCGCAGGCGCCGCGCGATGCCTTGGCGCACGCGCTCCGCGTCGTGCTCGTTGGCGATGCGATCCCACTTGTTCGCCAGCAGGATGCACGGCCGGCCGCGCTCTCGCGCCAGCATCAGGACGCGCGCGTCCTGGTCGGTGAAGCCTTCGCTCGCGTCGAGCAGCACGAGCGCCACGTCCGAGGACTCGATCGCGCGCACCGCCATCAGCGCGCTGCCGCGCTCGACGAGGCGGTCGCGCCGGCCCGCGCGCCGCATGCCGGCGGTGTCCACGAACACGATGCGGCGCCCGTCCCGCTCGACTTCGACGTCGATCGAGTCGCGCGTCGTGCCGGCCTCGCTCGACACCACGGCGCGCGTCTCGCCCGCGAAGTGATTGAGCAGCGAGCTCTTGCCGACGTTCGGTCGCCCGACGAGCGCGATCCGCAGCGGCCGATCCGGGTCCTCGGCGAGGCTCTTCTCCGCCTCTTCCGCGCTCGGCGCCGGCAGCTGCCCGACGATCTCCTCGAGCAGATCCCACGCGCCCGAGCCGTGCTCGGCCGAGATCGCGCGCACCGGCTCGATGCCGAGCGCGTGGAACTCGAGCATGCGCGGCGCGTGGCGCGGCGCGTCGATCTTGTTGACCGCGAGCGCCACGGGCTTGCGCGCGCGCCGCAACAAATCGGCGATCTCGTGCTCCTGCGGCACGAGCCCGGCCTGACCGTCGGTGACGAACAGGATCGCGTCGGCGGCGTGGACGGCGGCGCGCGCCTGCTCCTGCACCGCCGCTTCGATCTCGCCCTCGGCGTCCGGGTCGAGGCCCGCGGTGTCGACGAGCAGCACGCTGCGGCCGCGCACCGAAACCTCGGCGGCGATGCGGTCGCGCGTCACGCCGGGGGTGTCGTCGACCAGCGCGCGACGCTGGCCCGACAGGCGGTTGAAGAGCGTCGACTTACCCACGTTCGGGCGACCGACGATCGCGATCAGCGGGAGGCGCGCGCTCATGGGTGCGCCTCAGGCCGCCGCGCGGGCGGCGAGGAACGCCGCGATGCGCGCGGCGATCGCCTCGCGGTCCGCCGGGTCGACCCAGATCGCGGACGCCTCGCCGCGAAACCAAGTGCGCTGGCGGCGCGCGAACTGGCGCGTGTCGCGCTTCATCGCCTCGAGCACGTTCGCGAGCGTCTCCGTGCCGTCGATCACGGGCTGCATGTGCCGATATCCGATCGCCCGCATCGAGGCGAGCTCCGGGCCGTAGCCGGCCTCGCGCAGGGCGCGGACTTCCTGCAGCAAGCCGCCGGCGACCATCGCGTCGCAGCGCGCGTCGATGCGCGCCGCGAGCGCCTCGCGGCCCGGATCCAGCACGAAGAAGAGCGCGTCGTAGCGCGGGCGCGGCTGGGCCTCGGAGTAGATCGCGGTCGCGGATCGGCCGGTCGTCGCGTGGATTTCGAGCGCGCGGATGATCCGCACGACGTCGTTCGGATGGAGCCGCCCTGCGCTGGTCGGGTCGACCTCGCCGAGCCGGCGATGGAGCCGCGCGGGATCTCCGGCTGCGGTCGCCCGGGCGTGCTCCGCTTCGAGCGCCTGCCGGAAGCCCGGGTCGCGGCCGGCGCCCGCGTTCAACCCGTGCAGGGCTGCGCGGATGTACAGGCCGGTGCCGCCCACCAGGAACGGGATGCGCCCTCGCCCGCGGATCGCCGCGATCGCCGCGGCCGCGTCGTCGGCGAAGCGCGCGGCGTTGTAGGCCTCGTCGGGCGCCGCGATGTCGAGCAGGTGGTGCGGAACCTGCGCGCGCTCCGCGGGGCTCGGCTTGGCGGTGCCGACGTCCATCCCGCGGTAGACCTGCATCGAGTCCGCGTTCACGATCTCGCCGTCGAAGCGCAGCGCCAGCGCGATCGCGACGGCGGTCTTGCCGGAGGCGGTCGGGCCGCCGATCACGACGACGGGCTCTCGCGGGGTCGGGGCGGACATGGCGGCGCAACGTAGCGGCCCGAGCGGGCATCTCCGCGCCGCTTCTCAGGGAATCACGCGCGCCCGAAGCGCCGCTCGATCTCCGCGACGCCGAGCGGAATCGCGATGGGCCGGCCGTGGGGGCATGTGGGCGCCCACGGGATCGCGTCGAGCTGGGCGACCAGCGCGCGCAGCTCCTCGAGCGGCAGGACGTCGCCCGCGCGACGCGAGGAGTGACAGCCGAGGGTCGCGAACAGATGGTCCACCGCCTCGATCGGGCGCCGCGCGCGCCCTTCCCCGCCCTCCGCCGCGAGGCTCTCCGCCAGCTCGCGCACGAGGCCCTCGGGCCCGCGCTGCGCGAACGGCTCCGGGACGGTGCGCACCACGACGCTGCGCTCGCCGAAGGGCTCGAGCTCGAAGCCGAGCTGCGCGAGCCAGGCGCCGTTGCGGTCGCAGGCTGCCACCGCGGCCGGCGTGAGCTCGACCGTGAGCGGGACGAGCAGCGCCTGCCGCGCGAGCTTGCCCGCGAGCCAGCCCGCGCGCATGCGCTCGTAGAGGATGCGCTCGTGCGCGGCGTGCTGGTCGACGAGGAGCAGCCCGTCGCGGCCCTCGAGCAGCACGTAGGTGCCGAGCAACTGGCCGATCACGCGCAGCTCGCGAAAGCGAGTCGGCGGTTCGGCGCCGCGGGCGACCGCCTCGCCCGCGGCCGCAGGATCGGCGCCGCTCGCGAACAGGTCGTCCACCGCGGTCGACGCGACGGCGCGGCCTCCCGCGAAGGCCCAGTCCGCGACGCTCGGCTCGCTGACGAGGTCGGGCAGCGGCGTCGCGGAGAAGCGCGCCGGGAAGGCGCCCTCGCCCGCCGCCGGCGCACCGCCGCCGAGCCAGCTGCGCCGCGACAACGCGTCGCGCAGCGAGCGATCGATCAGCCGGTACACGGCCGGCGGGTCCGCGAAGCGCACCTCCCACTTGGCGGGATGCACGTTCACGTCCACGCCGCCCGGCGCCACGCGCAGGAACAGCACCGCGCTCGGGAAGCGCCCGCGCGGCAACACGTCGCGATACACCTGGAGCAGCGCGTGTCGTAACAAGCGGTCGCGCACCGGGCGGCCGTTCACGAACAGGTGGATGCCCGCGCCCGTCGCGCGATGCGCCTCCGGTCGCGAAACGAACGCGCGCAGCGCGAGCGCGCCCGCGTCGAGCTCGGCGGCCACGAGCGAGGCGGCCTCCTCTTCGCCGAGCACCGCCGCGATGCGCTCCACCGGGTCCGACACGGCGGGCCAGCTGAAAGCCGCGTGATCGTCGCGCGCGACGTCGAAGTGCACGTGGGGCAACGCGAGCGCCGCGCGACCGAGCCAGTCGCTCACGTGTCCCCACTCGGTGGTCGCCGACTTCAGGAACTTGCGACGCGCGGGGACGCTTCCGAACAGGTCGGCGACCTCGATGCGCGTCCCCTCCGCAGCGCCGCAGGCGCGCTCGCCGACGAGCAGGCCGCCGTGGACGTCGATCTCGACTCCCGTCTCCGCGCCGCGCGCGCAGGTGCGCAGCCGGAAGCGCGATACCGAGGCGATCGCCGGCAGCGCCTCGCCGCGAAAGCCGAAGCTCGCGATGCCGAGCAGGTCGTCGAGCGCGCGCAGCTTGCTGGTGGCGTGGCGCTCGAGCGCGAGCCGCGCCTCCTCGGGCGTCATCCCGAGGCCGTCGTCCGTGACGGCCACGAGGTCGCGTCCGCCGCCGCGCAGCTCGATGCGCAGGCGCCGCGCGCCGGCATCGACCGCGTTCTCGACGAGCTCCTTCACGACGGACGCTGGCCGCTCGACGACCTCGCCCGCGGCGATCTGATCGACCACCTCGTTCGCGAGCCGCTCGATGCGCGGAGCCTGCGCCATGGCGAATGGCTACCACGTCGCGGCCGGGCCGGCACTCGTCGATCCGCAGGTCGATTGACAAACTAGGCGAAATTCAAATAGATTTTCGGCCCGACCCCCGGAGGATCAAGGCCATGGCCGCAACCGATACGAATGCGCGGGGGGCGACACCGACGGCGCAGGGCGCGCTGGCGCGCCCCGAGGCGGAGGCTGCGGCCGCCGCTCCGACGGGGAAACGCCGCGAGGACGCGATCGTCGGCGCGAGCGAGGCGACGCGAACCTTGATCGCCCAGGCGACGGCGGCCGCGCGCTCCGAGCTGCCCGTGTGGCTTTCGGGCCCGCCCGGCAGCGACCGCGAGGGCGTCGCGCGTGCGATCCACGCGTGGAGCGCCCGCGCCCGCGGCGAGCTCAGCGTGCTGGTGTGCGGCGCCATCCCCGAGGCGCTCCAAGAGCGGACGCTGTTCGGCTGCGCCGCCGGCCATTATCCCGCCATTCCGGGCGCCCACGCCGGCGCCCTCGAGCGCCCGGCTACGTCGACCGTGTTCATCGACGGCATCGACGCGCTGCGCCCCGCGGTGCGCGACAAGCTCCTGCACGCGGTCGCGCTGCGCAGCTTCCGCCGCGAGGGCGAGGCGCAGGATCGCCCGCTCGGCGCGAAGGTCGTGCTCGCGAGCGATGCGAGCGCGCCCACGCCGCTCGCACAGATTCCGCACCACGACATTCGCTTGACGCCGCTGGCGCAGCGCCGCGAGGACGTGCTCTCGCTCGCCGCGCACTTCCTGCGCGTGTTCGCGGACGAGGCGAGCCTCCCTCCCGTCGGCTTCACGGCCGACGCGCGCGACTCCCTGCTCGAGGAGCCCTGGACCGGCGACGTGCTCGAGCTCCGCGCGCGCGTCCGCGACGCCGTGCGCCTCGCCGGCAGCGGCGCGCTCACCGCCGAAGCGCTGCTGCTCGCGCGCGACAAGGCGCCGTCGTTCAAGGAGGCGAAGCGCGCCTTCGAGCGCCGCTACGTCGAGAGCCTCTTGCGCCGCTGCGACGGCAACATCAGCCGCGCCGCGCGCCTCGCGCGCAAGGACCGCAAGGATTTCTACGACGTGCTGCGGCGCACGGGCATCGACCCGTCGAAGTTCCGGGACTAGGGCTCACCGGGCCGACCCGGCAGCGCGAACCCTAGACGCGCCAGCTCGGCAGCGGCTGCGCCTCGAGCTGCGCGCGGCGCTCCTCGTAGCCCGCGCGCCCGATCAGGGCGAACGCGGCCAGCTTGCCGGCTTCGACGCCGGGCTGGTCGTAGGCGTCGATGCCGTACAGCTCGCCCTGATAAGCGGTCTGCAGCATGAAGGCGAGGAAGAGCTGGCCGAGCGCCTCGCCGCCGAGCCGCGGGAGCTCCCAGGTGATGCTCGGCCGCCCCGCTGCGGCGAGCGCGACGCGGGTGCCGTCCTGCGAGGCGCGGAGCAGGCGGCCGAGCTCGACGCCGCGCAAGTAGGCCGCGGGGGGCCCGCCGGGGATCGCGATGCGGCGGCCGGTCTTCGCGACGCGCACGAACACCACGAGCTTGTCCGCAGGGCCTTCGACGAAGAGCTGCACCTGCGAATGCTGGTCCGTCGAGCCCCGCGCGGGCAGCGGCGTCGGCCCGACGTTTCGGCCGCCGTCGCGCGTGCGTTTGCCGAGGCTCTCCCCGAGCAGCTGCACGGCCCAGCGCGCGAGCGGCTCGAGCGCGTCGCCGTAGGGCATCAGCGCATGGATCGGCTTGCCGCGCGACTCCGCCATCGCGTGCGCGACCGCGGCCGCGAGCGCCGCGGGATTCTCCGCGAGCG
>CAZCTH010000138.1:0-13235 GCA_964501435.1 uncultured Spirochaetales bacterium
GAGCCCGGCGAGCGCGAACGCGATCGCGCCGGCGCGCAGGATCGGCGCCGCGGGGCCGAGCGTCGCGGCGGGCGCGAGGAACGCGCCGAGCGCACCGAGCGCGACCAGCGCGCCGAGGTCGAGCGCGCGATCGGCAATGCCCGCGAGCGCGGGGACCGCGATGCCGCCGTGCACGCGCGTCACCCACGCGGCGCGCACCACGTCGCCGCCGATGATCGACGGCAGCCAGATGTTCGCGAACAAGCCGGCCGCGTGCGCGCGCAGCGCCGTCATCCGATCGAGCGGCACCCCCGCCGCGCGCACCAGCATGCGCCACTTGCTCGCGCCGATCGCGTGCGCCGCGCCGAACGCCGCCACGACGACGAGCCATTGCCAGAGCGGCGTGCGCGACATCGCGCTCCAGACGTCGCCCGCAGGCAGCTTCCAGAACAGCGCCGCGAACACCGCCAGCGTCGCGACGACGCGCAGCCCGACACCGAGCCAAGACGACGACTTCTGCGCGCTCGCAGTCCCCGACGAATCGCTCTCAGCAGCCATGGCGCGCCCCAACCCAAGAGCGAAGCGAGCGCGCCTCGAAGGCGCGCGAGCTTCGCCCCACCTCCAAACCCGCGAGAACACGCCGAGCCCCCACGAGCCGCCGGCGCAGGGGCGCGCGGGGTGGGCGCGTCGCAGCGCAGGGCCCGACACCACCGGTCACGCCGCACGTCTCCGAGCCACGAAGCCTTGGTGTGAGCGCACAAGCGCGCCCGCAAGCCGCGCGTTCTCCTCCACCCAACTCCGCACACCCATCGGCGAGGGCCCGGAGGCGCGACCGCCCACCCCACGCGCCCCTGCGCCGCCTCGATGCTACGACGCGTGCCACGCCGCCCCTCAGTCCTCGACGACGTGCGTCTCGAACACGCGCCGATGTTCCTGCCAGCGCGTCTCGTCCCACGACCCGTCGTCACGCAGACACTCCGACGCGCACAGCGCCATGTAGAGCGCGTGATGCGTGTTGTCGTGCGCGAACAAGCCCTGGCGGCCGAACGACAGCACGCGGGGCAGCGTCTCCGCCCAACGATCGAGCGTCTCGAAGTGTCGCTCGTAGCCGATCGGGTAGAGCGGGTACGCGTGCGACAGGCGCCGCACCGCGACGCTGCGCACGTTCGCTCGCACGGGGATGCCGGAGCGCGCGAGGTCCTCGGTCACGATGGCGCCGAGCTCGGCCTCGGACATCGACCAGAGCGCGTCCTCCGTCTGGCAGGGCAGCTCGGCGCACAGGACGGTCGTGCCGCGCGGCTCTTCGAGCGCGGCGTAGTTCTTCGGCTCGCTGAGGCGCGTGATGCGGAGATCCGCACCCGGGAAGTAGTGGGCGTCGTATTCGCTGAAGCGATCCGTGTCGAGCACCAGGTAGATCAGCAGCATCGCGCGGAAGCGCAGGGCGCGCGCCGCATCGATCACGGGGGCCGGCGCGGCCGGCTCGCACACGCGCGCGAGCAGCGAGATCGGCAGCGTCGACCACACGAAGTCCGCGGAGACGCCGCACTTGCCGTCGGGACCCTCGAGCTCGACCTGGTGCTGGCTCGCGCCGAGCCTCAGCTTCGTCACCGTCGTGCCCAGCATCAGCCGTGCGCCGCGCTCGAGCGCGCCCGCGGCGAGCGCCTCGCTGATCTGTCCGAAGCCCTGGCGCGGGTAGTAGAAGACGCCCTTCGTGCTCGCCCCGCCGCCGCTGCCGCCGCCCGGCAGCAGGCGCTTCAGCATCTTGCCGATCGAGCCCGACGACACGCGCCGGCGCGCCTGGATCGGCGACATCTCCTCCGGCGCGAGGCCCCAGACTTTGCGCGCGTACGGGAAGTAGAACTCCTCGCAGATCGTGCGGCCGAGACCGCGGCGCAGCACGCTCGCGAACGACTCGTCGCTCGTCGGCGCACCGCCGGGGAGAATCTTCGCCGCGAGATCGAGCGCCACGCCGGCGCCGAACGCGGGCGGCGTGCGCAGCGCGAGGTCTCCCGCGCGCAACGGGAAGTGGATCCACTTGCCGAGCAGGCGGATGCGGCCGTGGCGCGGGCGCGTCAGCAGGTCGGCGCCGAGCCGCTCGCGGATCAGCGCGAGCACCTGCGCGTCGCTCGCGGGATGCAGGCGATGGCTGCCGTAGTCGACGCGCAGGCCCGCGAGCTCGAAGCTGCCCGAGTTGCCGCCGACGTTCTCGCGCTGCTCGACGAGCGTCGCCGGGATGCCGCGGCGCGCGAGGGCGTAAGCGGCCCCGACACCCGCCGGGCCGCCGCCGAGGACCGCGACGCGCGTCACGGGTTCGTCCCGCGCGAGGCGATGCGCGAGAGTTGGTCCGAGATCAGCCCGAGCCCCCACATCAGGAACGCGGTGAGGAAGGCGAAGATCGCGCTCTCGGACAGATTGTCCTTCGAGACGTCGTAGACGAACTTCGCGAGTCCGGCGAGAAAGAACACGAGCCCGACCGGCAGGAAGATCTTCAGCGGATTGAAGTAGACGATCGTGCGCAGGATCAGCAGGAAGAAGTCGTACGCGTGCCGCGGGCGGATCTTCGAGTCGCCCTCGCGCGCGCGGTAGTCGATCGGATCGAAGCGCACGAGGTGATCGCGGCACAGCGACGAGAGCGTGATCGTCGTGGTGAACGAGAAGCCACTCGGCAGCAGATGCTCGTACTGGCGCACGAGCTCGCGGCGCATCGCGCGCAGGCCCGAGTTCAGGTCGGGGATCGGGCGGCCGGCGAGGTAGCTCGCGAGCTTGCCCAGCACCCACTTCGCCGGCCTGCGGACGAGCGGGATCGCGACGTTCGCGCCGACCCGAGCGCCGACCACCATCTCGTACACCTCGCAGCCCGCGACGAGGCCGGGGATGGCGCTCGCGGGGTAGGTGCCGTCGGCGTCGGTGATGACGATGACGTCGTGCTTCGCGCGCCGGATGCCGGCCTTCAGCGACGCGCCGTAGCCGCGATTGACCGGCTGCTGGTAGACGTTCACGCCCTCGGCGCGGGCGAGCTCGGCGGTCTTGTCCTTCGAGCCGTCGTCCACCACCAGGATCTCGTAGTCGAGGCCCTTCAGCGTCTCGCGCAGCTCGCGCAGCGTCGGGACGATGCCCTTCTCTTCGTTGAAGGCGGGAATCACGACGCTGAACGGGAAGTTGGGTCGCGCGGTCATCGGGGCGCTCAGTCTCCGGCCTTCATGGACGCGATCACCCGGTCGGTGATCTCGTCCACCTTCATCGTCGGCCGATAGCCGATCGCGCGCTCGAGCTTCGCCACGCTCGGGATGCGCCGCTCCATGTCCTCGAAGCCGTCGGGGTAGGCCTCGTCGTAGCCCACGTGAACGATCTTCGAGCGATTGCCCGTCTTCGCGCGCACCAGCTCGGCGAGCTGGTTGATCGAGATCTCGGAGTCGTTCCCGATGTTGAAGACCTGGCCGATCGCGGCGGGCGTCTTCGCGAGGCGCACCAGCGCCTCGACGACTTCGCTCACGAAGCCGAAGCAGCGGCGCTGCTCGCCGCTGCCGAACACGGTGATGTCCTCGCCGGCGAGGCCCTGGCGCACGAACGTGGGCAGCACCATGCCGTAGCGGCCGACCTGGCGCGGGCCGACCGTGTTGAAGAAGCGCGTGATCACGACGGGCAGCTGGCGCTCGCGGAAGTAGGCGAGGGCGAGGTACTCGTCGATCGCCTTCGAGCACGCGTAGGCCCAGCGCGACTTCGTGGTGGCGCCGAACAGCAGGTCGTCCTCCTCGGCGAACGGCAGCTTCACGCCCTTGCCGTAGACCTCCGAGGTCGATGCGATGAACGTGAGCTTGCCCTTCTTCGCGGCGGCCTGCAGGACGACCTCGGAGCCGCGCACGTTCGTCTCGATCGTGTGCGTCGGCTTCTCGACGATCAGCTTCACGCCCACCGCGGCGGCCAGGTGGAACACGACGTCGGCGCGGTCCACGAGCGCGGCCACGAGCTCTTCGTTCGTGACGGAGCCGATGCGGTAGTGGAAGCGGTTGCTCGCCGTGAGCGCATCCACGTTGCGCATCGCGCCCGTCGACAAGTCGTCGAGGATCCAGACTTCCCAGCCATCGGCGATCAAGCGCTCGGCGAGGTGCGACCCGATGAAGCCGGCGCCGCCGGTGATGAACGCTCGCATGCAGTCTCCTACGCGCCCGCGGCCAGCCGGCGCGCCAGTTCCGGGTTCTTCTTCTCGGCAATCCGCCCGATCACCTCGAAGTACTTCTTCAAGACCACGCTCTCGGTCCAGGTCGCGAGCAGGGCCCGGTGGCCGGCGGCGCCGAGGGCGCGCCGCTGCGCGGCGTCGCTCGACAGTGTGGCGAGTCCCCGCCGCAGCTCGTCCTCGGTCTCGAACAGAAGCCCGCCGCCGCTCCCCTCGACGATCTCGGTGAACGGTCCGAGGCGGCGCGCGAGCACGGGCGTGCCCTCGCGGAACGCCTCCAGCAGGATGATCCCGAACGTCTCGTAACAAACCGAAGGCACGACCACCGCGAGCGCCTCGGCGTAGAGGCTGCGCAGCTGCTCGGGCGAGCGCGCGCCGAGGAAGCGCACGCGCGGCTTGCCCTCCGCGAGCCGGCGGAGCTCCGTCTCGTAGTCGCCGGCTCCCACGATCCAGAGCTCGTCGCCGACGTCCCCCGCGAAGAGGGGGATCACGTCCTGCAGGCCCTTGATCTTCTCGAGGCGCCCGACGAACAGGAAGAACGGCCGCTCGCTCGGCCGGCTCGCGAGCGGTTCGGGCGTCTCGGCCGCGCTGTCGAGATCGGGCAGGAAGTACGGGATCACCTCGAGCGGCCGCGGGAAGCCGAACTGTGCGTGCTTGTCCGCACTGAAGCGCGACGGCGAGTAGAACACGTCCACCTTCGCGGCCTCGCGCTCGAGCAGGCCCGTGTAGCGCCACAGCTGCGGGGGCCGCTTGTGGTTCACGACGCAGCGCAGGCACTGGCGCTCGTCGCAGCGCTCGCGGTTGTGGCGCCAGAGCACGTGGGTCGGGCACACGAGCCAGTGCTCGTGGGCCATGTAGAGCGTCACCGCCTCCGGCGGCGCGAGGCCGAGGACCCCGGGTCCTCCCACGAGGGAAACGTTGTGGAAGTGCACCACGTCGAAACGGCCGCGCGCGAGAAGCTCGCGGATGCGCGCGCCGTGCACGATGGGGCGCCCGAGCTGCTGCGTGGCGAGCGTCGACAGGAATCCCGCGGTGGAGCCGCCGGCGCTCAGCGGGTGCACGGTCACGCCCGGCGGCTGCGCCTCCGGCTTCACTTCGCGCTGCGGCGCGAGCACGCGGAACGCATCGGCGTCGTAGATCACCTCGATCTCGTGCCCGCGCCGCGCCAGCGAATGCACCAGTCGCTTGATGAAGACCGCGTCGCCGCCGAAATGATGCGGCGGGTAGAAGGTCGTCAGCATTGCGAACTTCATCGGGAGGCTCGCGGGGCGGTGGGCGGCACGAGGGAGCCCGGTCGGCGCGAGCGATGGTGCCGAGGCGATGCAGCGGGCGGCGCGGGGCGCCGCCGCTGATCGCCTGGGCGCTGCGTCTCGTGGAGGGGGTTCATCGCGCGGTCGCTTCCAGAGCTTCGTGCGTGGCCAGCGCGGTTTGGTTCCACGACAGGGCGGCGGCGCGGTCGCGCGCGGCCTTCGCCCAGCGCGCACGCTCGTCGGGCGCGGTGAGCGCGCGGCGCAGGCCTTCCGTGAGCGCGCGCGCGTCGTGCGGATCGAAGAAGAAGCCGCCGCCGGCGAGCACCTCGGGCAGCGGGCTCTCCCGCGTCGCGATGCACGGCGCGCCGCACGCGGCCGCCTCGACCGCGGGCAGGCCGAAGCCCTCCTCGAACGCGGGCAACACCGCGGCCAGCGCGCCGGCGTACAGGAAGCGCAGCTCGGCGTCGGGCACGAAGCCGGTCCAGTGCACGCGCGCGGCGACCGCGCTGCGCTCGATCTCGGCGCGGATGTTCGCGAGGTCCTGGTGGAACACGTCGCCCTGGTAGTCGCCGACGAGCAGCAGCCGGGCGCTCGTGCCGCGACTCGCCTCGGCGAAGGCGCGCACCATCGCGGGCACGTTCTTGTGCGGGTTGAAGCCGCCCACGTAGACGAAGTACGGATCCGCGGGAATGCCGCGCGCCGCGAGCGCGCGGGCCGCTTCGCCGGCGGCGTCGCCGACCGGCGAGAACTCGGGCGACGGAGCTTCGGGCGTCACGAAGATGCGCTCGGCGGGCATCGCGAAGGTCTCCGCGATCTGGCGCCGCGCGTACTCGGAGACGGTCACGATCGTGCGCGCCTGGAAGCGGGCTCCGCGCGACTTCGCCCACCAGAGCGCGCGGTTCTTCCAGCTCGGGAAGACGATCTTGCCGTGGCGCTCCGGAATCGTGTCGTGGATCGCGACCGCCATGGGCAGCCCCGGCGGCAGGGGAAACCAGCTGTAGACGGACGGGAAGTAGAACGCGTCGAGGCGCTCGCGCGCGACGCCGCGGCCCATGCGCAAGAGATCGAGGGGGCTGCGCGCCCCGTGCGCAGAGGCGGCGTCGGCCTGGCTCGCGCCGGTGACGAGGCGCGTCACCGGCATGTCGGGGAGCGCGACGCGCGCGGCCGTCTCCGCGTCGACGAACAGCACGTAGGCGTGGTCGCCGGCCCGGGCGAGCAGCGGCGGCAACAGCTCGCGCAGGAAGCGGCCATAGCCGCGCCCCGACCCGAGACAGGTCCCGTCGATTCCAATGCGCAGCGCCCGCGCCAACGCGCCTCCCGTTTCCCCGTTCCGAGTGAGTCCGCACGGGCGGCCGCGCGTGACGCCGAATCGCATCGGCAAGTCGCCGAAAAACCCCCAGCCTCTGCGACGCTTCGTCCCGATCGCGGGAGGCCGGGGGCTGCGCCTTCAGGGATTCGGGGGGCCTGCCGCAAAGCCGCAGTGGATTCCGCGTCACGGCAGGGCGCGGAACGATCACCCACGCCCAGCGAACTGCGAAGGATCCGGATGGACTGCGTGATCATCGGTGCGGGGCCGGCTGGGCTGACCGCGGCGTGGCAGCTGGCCAAGGCCGGCAAGCGTTCTGCCTTGTTCGAGCAGGACGGGATCGTCGGCGGCATTTCGCGCACGGACGAGTACAAGGGCTACCGCTTCGACATCGGCGGCCACCGCTTCTTCACCAAGGTCGAGTTGGTCCAGAAGCTCTGGGTCGAGATCCTCGACGAAGACTTCATGGTCCGGCCGCGGCTCTCGCGGATCTACTACGACGGCAAGTTCTTCGACTACCCGCTGAAGCCGATGAACGCGCTGCTCGGCCTCGGGCCGGTCGAGGCGGTGCGGATCGGGCTCTCCTACCTGTGGGCGCAGGCGTTCCCGCACAAGGAAGAGCGCAACTTCAAGCAGTGGGTGAGCAATCGCTTCGGCAGCCGCCTGTTCGAGATCTTCTTCGAGACCTACACCGAAAAAGTCTGGGGCATGCCCTGCACCGAGATCAACGCGGACTGGGCCGCCCAGCGCATCAAGAACCTCGATCTCGTCAGCGCCGTGAAGAACGCGCTGCTCGGCGCGCGCACGAACGCCGAGGGCGAGGTCATCACCACCCTGATCGAGCAGTTCCACTACCCGCGGCTCGGGCCCGGGCAGATGTGGGAGACGGCGGCGCGGCGGCTGAAGAACGAGCACGGCGTCGACACGCACCTGAAGCATCGCGTCGAGTCGATCCTGCACGACGGCAAGCGCGTGCGCTCCGCCATCGTGCGCGACGCGAGCGGTGGCACGCGCGAGGTGACCGCCGAGCACTTCATCTCCTCGATGCCGGTGCAGACGCTGCTGCACGCGATGGACCCGCTGCCGCCGGCGGAGGTGCTCGCCGCGGCGGATCAGCTCCGCTACCGCGACTACCTCACGGTCGTGCTGATCGTGAACCAGCCGGAACTGTTCCCCGACAACTGGATCTACATCCACTCGCCCGACGTGAAGCTCGGCCGCATCCAGAACTACAAGAACTGGAGCCCGCACATGGTGGCCGACGCGAGCAAGACCGCGCTCGGCCTCGAGTACTTCGTGCAGGAGGGCGACGAGTACTGGAACGCGACCGACGCGGAGCTGATCGCGCTCGGCAAGCGCGAGACCGAGGTGCTCGGGCTCGCCAAGGCGAGCGACGTCGAGGACGGCTGCGTGATCCGCATGCCGAAGGCGTATCCGGTCTACGACGGCGACTACCAGGGCGCGCTGCAGGTGATCCGCAAGTGGCTGGATGGCATCCCGAACCTCCACTTGATCGGGCGCAACGGCCAGCATCGCTACAACAACCAGGATCACTCGATGGTCACGGCTTGTTATGCGGCGGAGAACATCGCGGCCGGGCGTCCCGTGCACGACGTGTGGGACGTGAACGTCGACGCCGAGTACCACGAGGAGGTGCGCGGCGAGGGCAAGCCCGCGACGGGCGACCGCCTGGTGCCCGGTCGGGCCCACGACGCGACGGTGGAAGAGCTGATCCAGGACGCCTTCGCGCGCTACGACGCGGTCGCGCTCGGCGCGGCGGTCGGAGCGGTGAGCGGCCTCGGGCTCTTCCTCGCGACCGCGGTGCTGTTGCTGCGCGGCGGCGAGCAGGTGGGCGCGAACCTCTCGTTGCTCGGCAACTATCTGTTCAGCTTCGAGATGAGCTGGGCCGGCGCGTTTTTCGGTCTGCTCGAGGCGGGCGTGCTCGGCTTCGGGTTCGGCTTCGTGCTCGCGAAGGCGATCAACTTCGTGATCGCGGCGGAAGAGCAACGCATCGTGCGGCGGGCGGAAGAGCAGGCGGTCGATCCGCTGGAGGGGGAGTGATGGCGACGGCGATGGCGAGCGAGCGGGCGCTGATCCGCGGTGCGGTGGTGCGGATGCGCGCGCGCATCATGGCGACGGTGTTCGCGATGCTCGGCGGGACGGGGGTGTTCGTGGCGACGGCGTGGCTGCTGGTGCAAGGGGGCCCGCGCGTCGGCGAGCATCTGAGCCTCCTGCGCCACTACTTCCCGGGCTACTCCGTCACGTGGCTCGGCGCGTTCGTGGGCCTCTTCTGGGGCGCGCTGTTCGCGGGCGCGGCCGGCTTTGCCCTGGCGTGGGTGTACAACCAGGTCGTCGAGCGCCGAGCCGAGTAGCGGGCGCCTGCGAGAAGGGACGGCCTGCGTGCGAGCGGTCATCACGTTTCACGGCGTCGACGCCAGCGGGTCGGTGCTGTGCGTCGCGCCGGAGACGCTGCGCGCGCTCGTCGCGGGCATTCGCGCCAGCGGGCACCGCATCGTGCCGCTGCGCGAGTTGCTCGCCTCCGACGCGCCGAACCGAGTCGCGCTCAGCTTCGACGACGGGCTCGCGAGCGTGGCCGAGAACGCCCTTCCGGTGCTGCGCGCCGAGGGCGCGGTCGCGACGCTGTTTCTCACCACCGCGCACGTCGGCGGCCACAACGACTGGTCGGGGCAGCCCGCGTGGGCGCCGAAGCTGCCGATGATGAGCTGGGCGCAGGTCGACGCGCTCGCGGCGGCGGGCTGGGAGATCCAGTCGCACACGATGCGGCACCTCGACCTGCGCCGCCTCGGCGACGCGGAGCTCGACGCCGAGCTCGCGGGCGCGAGCGACGAGATCGCGCGTCGCGTCGGCCGGAAGCCCGATCAGCTGGCGTTCCCGTACGGCCATTTCGACGCGCGCGTGCTGCGCGCGGCGCAGCGCCACCACGCGGCCTGCTTCACGACGGAGCTCGCCGCGCTCGACGGCCGCGATGCGCGCGCGCTCGCGGAAGGCATCCCGCGGCTCGACGCGTACTACCTGCAGCCCGCCTGGCTGCACCGCCGCTTCGGCGGCCCCGCGTTCCGCGGCTACGTGTCGGCGCGCGCCATGGCCCGGAGGCTGCGGGCCGCATGACGAACGCGAAGGCGCCCACGATCAGCGCGATCCTGCCCGTCTACAACGGGCGCGAGTACCTGCAGCAATCGCTCCCGCCGCTGGCCGCGATGCTCGCGCGCGGCGAGCTGCTCGAGCTCGTCGTCGCCGACGACGGCTCGACCGACGGCTCCGGCGACTTCTGCCGAGCGCACGGCGCGCAGGTGGTGACGACGGGCGGGCGCAAGGGGCCCGCGGAGGCGCGCAACGTCGCGAGCAAGGTCGCGCGGGGCGACATCGTTTGGTTCGTCGACGCCGACGTGGTGGCGCACGACGACGTCGCGCGCCGGCTCGCGGAGCTGTTCGCGGACGCCGGCGTCGTGGCGGTGTTCGGCTCCTACGACGACGCGCCGCCGTGGCCCGCGTTCGCGAGCCAGTACATGAACCTCCGGCACCACGCCGTCCATCACCGGAGCCCCGGCGAGGCGCACTCGTTCTGGTCCGGGCTCGGCGCCGTGCGGCGCGAAGCCTTTCTCGCCGCCGGCGGTTACGACGCCGGCCGCTACCTCGTGCCGAGCATCGAAGACATCGAGCTCGGCTATAGGTTGCGCGCGCGCGGCGGCCGCATCCTGCTCGTGCCGGAAGTGCAGGGCACGCACCTCAAGCGCTGGACGCTGCAGGGCGTGATCGACACCGACATCCGCATGCGTGCGTTGCCGTGGGCGAAGCTGCTGATCGAGCGGCCCGACATCCCGTTGCATCTGAACGTGCGCCCGAGCGAGCGCGGCAAGGCGCTGCTCGCGGGCGCTCTGCTCGCATCGCTGCCGCTCGCCGCGCTCGGGCTCGCGCCGGCCTGGCTCCCGCCGGCGCTGTTCGCAGCGGCCTGGGCGGTGAATCGTCCGCTGTTCGCGGTGTTCCGCCGCCGCAACGGGCTCGGCTTCGCGCTGGCGGCGCTGGCCTTCCACCAGTGCCACTACGTCTACGCGGCCGCCGCCTACGTGTGGTGCCGCCTCACCCATCGTCCGCCGCCGCGCGCCGCGGCGCCGGCGGCGCGTCCGTGAGCGCGGCGCCCGCGCGATCCGGTCCGCTGCCGCTGTGCGTCGATCTGGACGGGACGCTCGTGGCGACGGACACGCTCTGGGAAGCCGCCCTCGCATTGCTGCGCACGCAACCGCTGCGCGCGCTCCGGCTACCGCTCTGGCTCGCGGGCGGCCGCGCCGCGCTGAAGCGCGCGCTGGCAGAGGCCGCGCCGATCGACGTCGCGGCGCTTCCGTATCGCGAAGACGTCCTCGCCTACGTCGCCGAGGCGCGCGCCGCCGGCCGCCCGGTGCTGCTCGTCACCGCCTCGACCCGCGCGGTGGCCGAGCGCGTGGCCGCGCACACCGGCGCGTTCGACGAGGTGCTGGCGAGCGACGACGAGAACCTGAAGGGCGCCCGCAAGCGCGCGGCGCTGGTCGCGCGCTTCGGCGAACGCGGCTTCGAGTACGTGGGCGATGCGCGCGCCGACCTCGCGGTGTGGGAGAGCGCCGCCGCGGGCTCGCTCGCCGGAGCATCGCGGGGGCTGCGCGGCGCGCTGGCGCAGCGGACGGTGCTCGCGCGGGATTTCTCTGCGCCCGCAGGCGGAGCGCGCGACTGGATGCGCGCGCTGCGCGTTCGGCAGTGGCTGAAGAACCTGCTCTTGTTCCTGCCGCTACTCGCCTCGCACCGTCTCGGCGACGCCGGGGCCGTGGGGGCTGCGCTGCTCGGCTTCCTCGCGTTCGGCTTTGCCGCCTCGACCGTCTACCTCGCGAACGACCTGTTCGATCTGCCGTCCGATCGCCTGCACCCGACCAAGCGTGCGCGCCCGTTCGCTGCGGGCGCGCTGTCCGTGCCGGCGGGGCTCGCGGCGATCCCGGCATCGCTCGCCGTGGCGTTCGCGTTCGCGGCCGCGCTGCCCACACGCTTCGCGGCGGCCCTCGCGTTCTACCTCGCGGCGAACGTCCTCTACACGCTGTGGCTGAAGCGCGTCGTGTTGGCCGACGTCGTGGTGCTCGGCGGCATGTATGCGCTGCGGGTCGTGGTCGGCGGGCTCGCGACCGGCATCGCGCTCTCGCCGTGGCTGATCGCGTTCTCGCTGTTCTTCTTCCTCTCGTTGGCGTTCCTCAAGCGCTTCGCCGAGCTGCGCCGCCTGCGCGACGAAGGGGCGTCCGCGACCCCCGGCCGCGGCTACGTGCCGAACGACGCGCCCGTGCTGCTCGCGCTCGGGCCGGCGTGCGCCGTGATCTCGGCGCTCGTGCTCGGTCTCTACGTCGAAGGCGACGCGGTGACGCGGCTCTACCGCGCGCCCGACGTGCTGTGGGCGTTGATTCCCTTGCTCGTCTACTGGTCCGGCCGCATCTGGCTCCTCGCACAGCGCGGCGAGCTCGACGACGACCCGATCCTGTTTACGACGCGCGACCCGAGCAGCTACGGCGTCGCCGCGCTCACGCTCGCCGTGTTCCTCGCGGCCGGTCCGGTCTGAGCTGAGCGGGAAGCGCCGTCAGCCGAGGCCGGCGAGGTGGTGCGTCTCGTTGAAGCGGTGCAGCCGCGGCTCGGGCTCGAGCTGGAGCTCGCTGACGGCGGCGTTGTCCATCACGCGCCGCCACGCGGCGGGGTTGCGATCGAGCAGCAGCCCGAGGCCGAGGGTGAGCGCGCCGCCGTGCGTGACCACGACGACGCGCTCGCCGCGATGCCGCTCGGCGATCGCCTGGAGCGCGCGAGCGATGCGCGTCGCGACGGCGCGCGCGGACTCGCCGCCGCCCGGGCGCCAGTCCGGGTCTTCCATCATGCGGTCGAACAGGCGGTGCTCCCGCATCAGCTCGGCGTAGGTGAGGCCTTCCCAGACGCCGAGGTCGTACTCGCACAGGTCGGCGTCCGTGCGAACGTCGAGGCCGAGCCGAGCCGCGATCGGGGCGGCCGTGCGCCGCGCCCGCGTGAGCGTGCTCGCGTAGACCGCGCTCGCGTCCGCGCGCAGTCGCGCGAGGTGCAGCGCGACGCGCTGCGCCTGCCGCTCGCCGTGGGGCGTGAGCGGCGTGTCGATCGACCCGTGCCAGATCCCGTCCGTGTTCGCGGAGGTCTGGCCGTGGCGGACGATCGTCAGCGTGCAGGCGGTGGGCGGTCGGGTCATGGCGCGCCGAAGGGTACCGATTGCGCGCGGGCGCGAGCGCCCCGGGGCAGCGCGTCAGACCGCGCCGCCGCGCGACCAGTCCGAGAGGAGGGCCCGAAGGCCTTCCGGCGTGTTGACCGCGGGGTCTGCGACGGCGCGCTCGACCAGCAGGCGGAGCGCGCGGCCGATGTGGGGGCCGGGGCCGCGGCCGAGGGCGGCGACGACCTCGTCGCCGCGCAGGGCGAGGTCGGCGGGGCCGAAGAGCTTCGCGGGCGTCGCGGCGAGCGCGGCGCGCAGGGCGGCGAGGCGCTCGCG
>CAZCTH010000139.1:0-13042 GCA_964501435.1 uncultured Spirochaetales bacterium
GCGCCCGCGCGCGCGGCGTCGATGCCGCCCTGCGCGATCACGGGAAGCCCCGCGCGCGCAGCCTCGCGCAGCGCCTCGAGGCCCAGGGGCGGGCGTGAGGCGGGCTTCGAGTACGGGGCGAAGATCGGCGCGAGGTGCGCGTAGTCCGCACCCGCGCGGGCGGCGGCGGCGACCTCGGCGGCGGCGTGGCACGAGACACCCACGCAGGCGCGCTCCGCCCCTTGCGCCTCGAGCAGGGCGCGCGCCTCGGCCACCGGCAGCGCGTCGAACCCGAGGTGCACGCCGTCCGCGCCGGCCGCGAGCGCGACGTCGACGCGGCGGTTCACGATCACGCGGGCCGCCGGGTTCGCCGCGCGCGCGGCGGCGAGGAGCTCCCGCACCAGCGCGAGCAGCGCCGCGCCTCCGAGGTCCTTCTCGCGCACCTGCACCCAGTCGACACCGCCGCGCACCGCCGCGGCGACGATCTCCGGCAGCGCCCCGCGCGCGCTCCGGCGGTCGGTGACGAGGCACAGGATCGGGCGTGCGCCGCTCACCGCGGCGCCCCGCGCTGGGGCCGCACGCCCGCTCGCTCGGCGCCCTGCGCGCTCAGAACGTCGCGATGCCGCTGAGCGGGCTCGATGCGTTCGCGTAGAGCTTGCGCGGAATGCGGCCCGCCTCGTACGCGAGCCGGCCCGCCTCGACGCCGAGCTTCATCGCGCGCGCCATCTTCACCGCGTCCTTCGCGCCGGCGATCGCCGTGTTCATCAGCACCGCGGTCGCCCCCAGCTCCATCGCTTCGGCCGCGTCGCTCGCCGTGCCGACGCCCGCGTCGACGACCACCGGTACCTCGACCGTCTCGAGGATGATGCGCAGGTTCGCGGGGTTCCGGATGCCGAGCCCCGAGCCGATCGGCGCCGCGAGCGGCATCACCGCGACGCAGCCGAGCGCCGCGAGGCGCTGGCACGCGACCGGGTCGTCGCCGATGTAGGGGAGCACCTCGAAGCCCTCCGCCACGAGGATGCGCGCGGCCTCGAGCGTGGCTGCGCTGTCGGGGAAGAGCGTGCGCTCGTCGCCGATCACCTCGAGCTTCACGAGCGCATGGCCGAACAGCTCGCGGCCGAGCCGCGCCGTCGTGACCGCGTCCTCGACCTTGTAACAACCGGCCGTGTTCGGCAGCACGGTCATGCCCTTGGGGATCGCGCCGAGCACGCTCTGCTCGCGCGGCTTCGTGAGGTCCACGCGGCGCAGCGCCACGGTGATCATCTCGGCGCCGCTCGCCTCCGTCGCCGCGAGCTGCGTCTCGAGCGTCGTGTACTTGCCGCTGCCGACGATCAGGCGCGAGCGGAACGTGTGCGAGCCCAGCGCGTAGGTCTCGGTCATCTCAGCCTCCTCCGACCGCTTCGAGGATCTCGACGCGGTCGCCAGCGTGAAGTTCGTGCGCGGCGTACGCCCCGCGCGGGACGACGTCGCGATTGACCGCGATCGCGATCTTGCGGCCCGTGAGCCCGAGCGAGGCCACGAGGTCTGCCAGCGTCGCTCCGGCGCCGACCTGGCGCGCCTCGCCGTTCACCGAGACCGCGATGGCGGCCGAGGCAGCGGCGGGATTGCGGGGGGTCGCGTCCAACTGTTTGGTCTCCGCTCGGCTGCGCCTCGCTGCGCGCGGGCTGCGCCGCTTCGCGGCGCTCGCCCGCTTGCTGGGCGTCTTCTTGGCTTCGCCGCGCGAGGGGCGCGGGGACCTCCGACGCCGCGCACGCAACCAGCGATCCAGTCTGCGCTGCGAAAAACCGACAGTATTCAGGGGGGTGGGGGCTGTCAAACAAAGCGCTCGCGCGGCGCGCGCGCGCTTTCGCTGCGACAGTGCTCGAATGGCGAAAGCGCCGCCTCCGCAACAGGAAGAGCGATCTCGGCCGGGTCCGCAGCGCAAGCGAAGCGCGCGGCGCGACGGGCCCGAGCGCGGCAGCAGCGGAGACGAGATGAAGAGCGGCCGGCCCACCTTCGCGATCATCGACGAGAGCGCACTCGCGCAGAACTACGCCGAGGCGAAGCGGCTCGCGGCGGGCCGCGACGTGATCGCCGTGGTGAAGGCCGACGCCTATGGCCACGGCGCCGTGCCCGTCGCGCGCAAGCTCGCGGCGGCCGGCTGCCGCAGCTTCGCGGTCGCGACGGTCGAGGAGGCCGCCCAGCTGCGCGGCGCGGGCGTCGGGCACGCGATCCTCGTGCTGGGGGGCGTCCACGACGCCGGCGAGGCGGACGAAGCCGTCGCGCTCGGCCTGACGCCGGTGATCCAGCACGGCGGCCACATCGCGTTGCTGCGCAAGGCCGCCGCCGAGCGCAGCCGCGCGATCCCGGTGCAGGTCGAAGTCGACACCGGCATGGCGCGCATGGGCCTCACGCCGGAGGACGCGCCGTCGCAGATCGAGACGATCGCCCGCGACCCGGCCTTCGCGCTCGACGGCGTCTACTCGCACTTCGCGTGCGCGGACGAGCCCGATCTCGCGCCGACGCTCCGCCAGCTCGCGCTCATGCGCGAGGTACTCGCCGCGCTGCGCTCGCGGGGGGTCGCGCCGCGGCAGGTGCACATCGCGAACTCGGCGGCGCTCGCCGCGAGCGCGGCGCTCGCCGAAGCACTGCCCGCCGAGGTGAACGCGGTGCGCCCGGGGCTGTTCTTGTACGGCGTCACGTCGGCGCCGCATCTCGTGGACGCCGCGGTGCTGCGGCCCGCGATGAGCGTGCGCACCCGCGTCGCGAACGTGCGCTGGGTGAGGCGCGGCGATCCGGTCGGCTACGGCGCGACCTTCCGCGCGAAGCAGCGCGGCCGCATCGCGACGATCCCGATCGGCTACGCCGACGGCGTGCCGTGGTCCCTCGGCAACCGCGGCTTCGTGCTGCTGCGCGGCCGCCGCGTCCCGATCGCGGGGCGCATCTCGATGGACTTGATCACGCTCGACGTCGGCAACACGCCCGTCGAGATCGGCGACCCGGTGCTCGTGTTCGGCGCGCCGGCCGGCAGCGGCGCGCCGCTGTACGTCGAGGAGGTCGCCGAGGCCGCGGGCACGATCCCGTACGAGCTGCTCGTGCGCGTCGGCGCGCGCGTCCCGCGCGTGATGGAGACCTGAATCCCGAATCGGGGTCAGACCCCAATTCGGGATTTCGGGCAGGCGGGCTCCCGCTACCGTGCTCGGCACTTTGTCGGCCGCCACAAAACTCCCCGAGAACCCGGGCCGCGTGGAGTACCACGCGTCGCTCCACGAGGTTTGGAAGACGTTCGGCGAGCGCACGGTGCTCGAGGGCGTCTCGTTCGAGCTGCGCCCCGGCGAGATCACCGTCGTGATCGGCGGCAGCGGCTGCGGCAAGTCCACGCTGCTGCGCATCCTGCTCGGCCTCGAGACCTACGAGCGCGGCAGCGTGCGGCTGTTCGGGCGCGAGATGAACCAGCTGAGCCGCGCCGAGCAGAGCGACCTGATGCTCCAGGTGGGGATGCTCTTCCAGTTCGGCGCGCTGTTCGACTCGATGACCGTGGGCGAGAACGTCGGCTTCGCATTGCGCTACGTGCAGCGGCGGCCCGAGGACGAGATCGCCGCGCGCGTGCGCGAGAACCTCGCGCACGTGGGCCTGCGCGACGTCGAGTCGCTGATGCCGTCGCAGCTCTCCGGCGGCATGCGCAAGCGCGTGGCCCTCGCGCGCGCGATCGCGCACAAGCCGAAGCTGCTGTGCGTGGACGAGCCCACCACGGGGCTCGATCCGATCATGTCCGACACGATCAACGACCTGATCGTCGAGATGCGCGAGAAGCTCGGCGTGACCGTGCTGTGCATCTCCCACGACCTCGCCGCCGCCTTCCGCATGGCCGACCGCGTGGCGATGGTGAGCCAGGGCAAGATCGCGGCCTTCGGCACGCCGGACGAAGTGCGCGCTTCCCGCGACCCGGCGGTGCAGGCCTTCGTCGCCGCCAGCACGCGCTAGCGGAACCGGCCCCAGATCGCCGGCGCTCGCGCCGGCTCGCCGCCGCCTGCGCCCCGCGCCCTGCGAGCCGCCGCGACCCGCCGCGCGCAAACGCGCACGAAGCGGGGCGCGAAGCGCGCGCCGGGTCGATACCCTGCGCGCTTCGTTTTCTCTCGGAGCGAGCATGCGCATCCTGATCGTGGGTTCCGGCGGACGCGAGCACGCGCTCGCGTGGAAGCTCGCCCAGAGTCCGCGCTGCGAGGCGCTCTTCGCCGCGCCCGGGAGCGATGGCCTCGCGCGCCTCGCGACGTGCCTGCCGGGCGTGGCCGCGACCGATGCGGCCGCGCTGATCGCCGCCGCGCGCGAGCAGCGCATCGACCTCGTCGTGATCGGGCCCGAGGACCCGCTCGCGCTCGGCGTCGCCGACCGCCTGCGGGCCGCGGGCGTCGCGGTGTTCGGTCCTTCGGCGAAGGCGGCGCAGCTCGAGGCGAGCAAGGGCTTCGCGCGCGACTTCATGGCGCGGCACGGCATCCCGCATCCGCGCTTCGCGCGCTGCAGCGACCTCGCGAGCGCACAGCGCGAGGTGCGCGCGCGCGGCGGGCGCTGCGTCGTGAAGGCCGACGGGCTCGCAGCCGGGAAGGGCGTCGCCGTGTGCGCGAGCGAGGCCGAGGCCTTCGCGGCCCTCGACGAGATGATGGGCGGCCAGCGCTTCGGCGCCGCCGGGGCGCGCGTCGTGATCGAGGACGTGCTGGTCGGCGAAGAGGCCAGCTACCTCGTGATCACGGACGGCGAGCGCGTGGTGCCGCTCGCGCCCGCGCAGGACCACAAGCGCGCGCTCGACGGCGACCGCGGCGAGAACACGGGCGGCATGGGCGCCTATGCGCCGGCGCCGCTCGTGAGCGACGCGGTCGAGAAGCGCGTGCTCGAGGAGATCGTGCACCCGACGCTGCGCGGCCTGCGCGCCGAAGGCACGCCGTTTTCGGGCGTGCTCTACGTCGGCCTGATGATCGACCCGAGCGGCGCGCCGTCGGTGGTCGAGTTCAACTGCCGCTTCGGCGACCCCGAGACGCAGGCGCTCGTCGCGCAGATGGACGGCGACCTGCTGCCGCTGCTCGAGGGCGCCGCGCACGGGCGGCTCGACGAAGCGCTGCCCGCGCGCGGCGACGGCGCGGCGGTGTGCGTCGTGCTCGCGTCGGGCGGCTATCCGCGCGAGTTCGCGAAGGGCAAAGTGATTGCGGGCCTCGCCGCGGCCGAGGAAGTGCCCGGCGTGGTCGTGTTCCACGCGGGCACGAAGCGCGCGGGCGACGCGTTCGTGACGAGCGGCGGACGCGTGCTCGGCGTGACCGCGCGCGGCGCGAGCTTCGCCGAAGCGCGCCAGCGCGCCTACGCCGCGGCCGCGCGCATCGCGTTCGACGGCATGCACGCGCGGACCGACATCGGCGCCCGCGCCCTCGGCCGATGAGCGCCGCGCTCGCGATCGATGACGCCGCGCAGCGCATCCGGCGCGGCGGGCTCGTCGCGTATCCCACCGAAACCGTCTGGGGCCTCGCGGCGGACGCGCGCAGCGAACGCGCGGTCGCGGCGCTGCGCGCGTGGAAGGGCCGCGACGCCGAGAAGCCGATGTCCGTGCTGGTGAGCGACTTCGCCGCGCTCGCGGGCCTCGGCGCCGACGCGACGCCCCTCGCCGCGCGGCTCGCCGCCGCATTCTGGCCGGGCCCGCTCACGCTGGTCGTGCGCTGCGCGCGCGCCTTCGCGCCCGGCATCGCGAGCCCGGACGGCGCGGTCGGCTTCCGCTGCTCGCCCCATCCCGTGGCGCGCGCCCTCGCGGAAGCTGCGGGCGCGATCACGGCGACGAGCTTCAACCGCTCGGGCGAGCCCGCGTGCGCGACGCGCGCCGAGGCCGAGCGCTGCGCCGACACGGAGGTCGCGCTCGCCGTGGGCGACGACGCCCATGGCGCGCCGCCGAGCAGTGTGGTGGATGCAACGGGTGCGCGGCTGCGCGTGCTGCGCGAGGGAGCGATCCCCGCGCAGGCACTCGAAGCCGCGGCCCTGGGAGATCGCTGTGGCTGAGATCCGTCCGTTCCGTGCGCTGCGTTACGACCCGAGCCGGGTCGAGCTCGAGCGCGTGCTCGCGCCCGTTTACGACGTCGTGACACCCGACGATCGCGTGCGCTTCTACGAGAAGGATCCGCACAACGCGATCCGCCTCGAGCTCACGAAGAGCGTCGCCGAGGAGGCGAGCACCGACTACTCCGGCGTCGCGCAGACCCTCGCCGCGTGGCGCGGCGAAGGCGTGCTGCGCTTCGACGCGCAGCCCGCGCTCTACGCGCTGCGGCAGCGCTTCGCGGCGCCGGACGGCCGCGCGCTCGCGCGCACGGGCTTCTTCTGCGCGCTGAAGCTCGAGGACTACGCGCAGCGCATCGTGCGCCCCCACGAGCGCACGCTCGCGGGCCCGAAGGCGGATCGCCTGAAGATCCTGCGCGCGTCGCGCACGAACCTGAGCGCCGTGTTCCTGCTCTACGAGGACCCCGACGGCAAGCTCGACGCGCTGCTCGAGCAGGCGCTCGCGAGCGCCGAGCCGCAGCGCGCGCGGGACGCCGGCGGCGTCGCCCAGGAGCTCGTCACGCTGACCGACGCAGGCGCGATCGCCGAGGCGCAGCGCTTCCTCGCGTCGAAGCCGCTCGTAATCGCCGACGGCCACCACCGCTACGAGACGGGCCTCGCTTATCAGGCCGAGCGCCGCGCCGCGGGCGACGCGTCCGCGGACCACATCTTCGTGTATCTCGCGAACGCGTACGCCGCGGGCTCCCTCTTGCTCCCGATCCATCGCCTGATCGTGCGCGCGCCGGCGCCGGGCGACGCGCGCTGGGCCGAGCTCGGCCGCGCCGGCTGGCAGCACCGCGCGGTGGCGGCCGCGTCGCCCGAACAAGTCGAGGCCGCGCTGCGCGAGGCGCTCGCACCGCACACCGGCGCGCCGGCCTTCGCGGCGGACGACGGGCGCGGGCAACTGCGCGTGTTCTGGAAGCCCGCCACCCCGGAGCTGTCGATCGAGGTCTTCCACCGCGAGATCGTGGTGGCGTTCTTCGGCCTCGACGAAGCCGCCATCCGGGACGGCGCGGTCGCCTTCCCGAAGGCGACCCAGGAGGCCGCGCGCGAGGTCCGGGCCGGCCGGGGCACGGTCGCCCTGTACCTGAACCCGCTGCGCCCCGAGGACGTGTTCCGGGTGACCGCCGCCGGCGCGACCCTCCCCCAGAAGTCCACCTTCTTCTACCCGAAGCTCCCGACCGGCCTCTTGTTCCGGTCCCTGGACGAGAGCTGAGGCCGGCGGGCCCATGGCCTACATCCCCCGCCGGAAGGCGCCGAAGCCGCGCGACCCCTCGAAGGTGGACCCGGGGCGGATCGGCCGGGTGCTGTCCGACCTCGGCTACGACCCCGACGCCCCGGCCCTGCGCCTGCTGCGGGTATGGCCCACGGCCGTCCCCCCCGAGATCGCCCAGCACTGCGAGCCCACGGACTGGAAGCAGGGGACGCTCGAGCTGACGGTCGCGACCCCCGTCTGGGCCCAGCAGATCGGCCTGCGCAAGACGGAGATCCTCGCGGCCCTGAAGGCCGCCCTCGGGCCTTCCGCACCGACGGACCTTCGCACGCGAGTTCGCTAACAGTCCCCGCCATGGCGAAGACCGAGATCCACGAGCCCACGGCGGCCGACCACGGCGGAATCCGCTGCGATTTCTGCGGCCAGCTCGCGCCGAGCGTGCGGCGCGTCGCCCTCGACCGGGACTACGAGCGGCTCCTGACCCCCCACAAGGAGCGCTACGCGTGCGCCAAGTGCTCGGCGGCCAAGGACGCCGAGCGGCGGGGGCTCGCCCGCTGAGGCGCGGGCGCGTTTCTCGGCCCCGGCGCCCCGTTTCCGGCGGAAACTGCGTTGACCCCTCCGACCCTCTCGCCTAGCTTCCGCCGCCTTTTGCGGGCCTAATCCGGCGATTTCGTACAGGAATCAAGCGCCCGCGAGCTGTCCCTTCCGCATTTCCTTTCTGGAGTCCTCATGGTCAAGATTCGTCTCATGCGCGCGGGTGCGAAGAGCCGCCCGTACTACCGGCTCATCGCGATCGACGAGCGCTCGCCGCGCGACGGCCGCAAGCTCGAAGAGCTCGGCACCTACGATCCGATCGCGAAGGGCGCACAGATCCGCCTGCACGCCGAGCGCATCACGAAGTGGATCGCGAACGGCGCGCAGATGACGCCCGCAGCGAAGGCGCTGATCAAGCGCGGCAAGAAGCTCGAGGCCACGCTGCTCGCGGCGGCGGCCGCGAGCCAGGCGACGGCGTAAGCCATGGCCGAGAAGAGCGCCGCGGATCTCGTGGAATTCATCGCGAAGGGCATCGTCGGCCAGCCGGACGCCGTGCGCGTCAACGCGCAGGAAGGCGGCCGCATGCTCGAGCTCGTCACGTCGGACGAGGACCGCGGCCGCGTGATCGGCCGTCAGGGCCGCGTCGCGAAGGCCATCCGCTCGGTGCTCTCCGCATCGCGCGCGGGCCGCGACGTGCGGCTCGACATCGTCGATTGAGCTCCGGCGGAGACGGCCGTCCGCCTGCGCGCGCGATCGTCGGGCAGATCGCCGGGGCGCACGGAATCCTCGGAGAGGTTCGGGTACGAGTTCTCGCGGACGACGCGTTGTTGTTGGGAGCGAAGCGCTTCGCGCTCTCCCGAAGCGGCCCGGACGATCCGCACGCAACCGAGATCGAGAACGAGGGAGGAACGACAGGTAGAGCGGGCGAGGTGAGGCTCGCGCTGCGCGGAGTCGCGGATCGCGACGCCGCCGAGGCGCTGCGCGGAACGCTCGTGCTCGCGGACGTCGCGGATCTCCCGCCGCTTCCGGCCGGTAGCCACTATCGGTTCGAGCTGGTCGGGTGCGCGGTCGAGACGGCGGCGGGCGAGCGGGTCGGCACGGTGAGCGGGGTGCTCGATACGGGCGCCGCCCACGACGTGCTCGAGGTCGCGGGCGACGACGGCAGGCCGAGGCTGATCCCGATGGTGGCGGCGCTGCTGCGCAGCGTGGACGTACCGGGCCGGCGCATCGTGCTCGAAGACGTCCCGGGCCTCGCGGATCCGGTGTCGGGATAGGCGCGGAGCCGGCGTGCGCATCGACGTGATCACGATCTTCCCCGAGCTGTTCGCGCCCTTCCGGGTGGCCGGCGTGCTCGGCCAGGCGATCGGGCGCGGTGAGCTGACGCTCGAGGCACACGACCTCCGGCAGTGGACGAAGGACCGGCACCGCAGCGTCGACGACATCCCCTACGGCGGGGGCCCGGGCATGGTGATGAAGCCCGAGCCGCTCGTGGAGGCGATCGAGGCGGTGGCGGGAAGGAAAGGCGAGCGCGCGGCGCGCGTGCTCTTGATGAGCCCACAGGGCGAAAGGTTGAGTCCGAGAAAAGCGAAGGAATTGGCCGGCGAGCAGCATCTCGCGATCGTGTGCGGGCGGTACGAGGGCGTGGACCAACGCGCCATCGAGCTCGCGGTCGACGAGGAGCTCTCGATCGGGGACTACGTGCTGTCGGGCGGCGAGGCCGCCGCGATGGTGGTGATCGAGGCACTATCGAGATTCGTGCCGGGGGTGCTCGGGAACCCGGCGTCAGCCGAGACGGAGTCGTTTCAACAAGGTGGGCTCGAGGGGCCGCAGTACACGCGGCCCGCCGAGTACCGGGGGCTCGTGGTGCCCGAGGTGCTGCGCTCCGGAGACCATGCAAAAATCGCGCGCTGGCGGGCGGAAGAGGCTCTCGCGCGCACCAGGACGAGGCGGCCGGACCTGCTCAGGCCGAGCGCCGAGGGAGACGAACGATGAATCAGTTGGACGTGATCGAGCGCGAGTCGCGCCGCAGGGACCTGCCCCCGTTTCGGTCGGGCGACACCGTGCGCGTGCACGTGAAGATCCGCGAGGGCGACAAGGAGCGCACGCAGGTGTTCGAGGGCGTCGTGATCCGCCGCCGCCGCGGCGGCTCGAACGCCTCCTTCACCGTGCGCAAGGTGTCCTACGGCATCGGCGTCGAGCGCATCTTCCCGACCGACTCGCCGACCGTGGAGAAGATGGAGATCAAGAGCCGCGGCCACGTCCGCCGCTCGCGCCTCTACTTCCTCCGCGAGCTGCGCGGCAAGAAGGCCCGCCTCCGCTCCAAGCTGCGCGACCTGTCGGGGCTGGTCCCCGAGGAAGGCGTGGACGAGCGCGCAGCGGCCGCCGCCGCCGCCGCCCCGGCCGAGGCGAAGTAACGCCGCACGACTCTGTCCAGACGGGGTCAGACCCCGATTGGACAGGCAGTGTCGGGCGCTCCGCGTGCGGGTCGGAGGTCGGGCCTGAGGGGCCCCGTGCGCCGTCCACCGGAGTCGCGACTCGCGAGCTCGTGCCTGCGTGCCGATGATGGCTATGATCATGGCCATGTGGCCGGATCTGACGGCCGGGAGGGCAGCGCCATGGCACGCCGTGAGGTAGCGGTCGGTGACTTCCGCCAACGCGCCACCGAGTTCGTTCGCCAAGTTGAGGATACGAAGCAGGCCATCACGATCACGCGCCGCGGCGTGCCGGTCGCGGAGCTACGCGCGGTCACCGCCGACCCAGAGGCGCTGCTCGGCTCGGTCACCTACCTGGACCCCGACCTCACCCGGCCCGTCGTCGGGGCGGAGGACTGGGAGGCGGCTGCCTCGTGATCGTGCTCGATACCGCCGCTTGGATCTGGCGCGCGAGCGATCCGAAGCATCTGACGCCCGCTGCGCGTCGCGCGATCGATGCTGCCGAGCGTGCGCTCGTCTCCGCGATCAGCGTCTGGGAAGTGGCGATGCTCGTCGCGAAGCGCCGGATTCAGCTCGATCGTCCCGTCGAACAGTGGGTGGATCTCGCGCTCACGCTGCCGGGCATCCAGCTCGCACCACTCGAGCCGGCGATCGCGGTGCGAAGCACCAAGCTGCCGGGGGGGTTCCATCCCGATCCCGCCGATCGCATCGTCGTGGCCACGGCCCTCGAGTACGGGATTCCGATCGTCACCCCAGACGAGCGGATTCGCTCCTACCCCCACGTGCAATCGACGTGGTGAGAGAGTCGGGGCTCCCGATCGGAGGACCACGCTCCGAATCGAGAAGGAGCGACGCCTGTCGCCGTCAGGCCTCGCTCGTGCCCTTGCGCCCGAAGTCGTCTTCGAGGCGAACGACGTCGTCGAGCTCCGGCGTCGAGACTTCCATCAGCTCGACGCGCTCGAGGGCGACGAAGCGGTGGACGCGGCCGACGGGGATGCGGCGATGCTCGCCCGGCCCGAGGTCGATCTCCTGGAGCGTGCCGGCGTCGTCCTCGAGCACGAGGCGCAGCTTGCCGCGCACCACGAAGATCGACTCGTCCTTCTTCAGGTGCTTCTGCAGCGAGAGCCGCTTGCCGGTCTCGATGACGATCAGCTTGCCGACGTAGCGGTCCGTGTGCGCCCAGATCACCTCGTGACCCCAGGGCTTCTCGACCCGCCGACCGTTTTCGCGTTCCGCCACCGCTGTCTCCTCGCCGGTCCGTTTCGTCCGGCGAGGCCCGCGACTCGAGCGACCGTTCAAGCTTTGCCCGCGTCGAACGCCGCCGGCCAGTGGCGCAACACGTATCCGCCACCCGGGACGGCCGCAACCGCGATCACGTCGAAGCGAGCCCGCAGGCGATCCGCACGGTGGGCGTTCAACCAGGCCCGGGCGCCGCGGACCAGGCGTTCGCGCTTGCGAGCGTCGACCGCCTCCTCGGCGGCTCCTCGATCCGCGGCCCGGCGCGTCTTCACCTCGACGAACACGCACGTAGGCCCGCGCACGGCGATCAGGTCGAGCTCGACGCCGCCCACGCGCACGTTGCGCGCCACGACGCGGTAGCCGCGCCGCGCTAGATACTCCGCCGCGCAGCGCTCGCCCGCGGCGCCGAGCGCGCGCCGCGTGTCGCCTTCGGGAGTAATACCGGACATGCGACCGTTCCCGGGACCGACCGGGCGAGGCCGCGAGAGTAGGAGCGCCACCGGCGCCGCGCATGGGAACCCTGCACGTGATCGCGACGCCGATCGGCAACCTCGAGGACGTGACGCTGCGCGCCCTCGCGGCGCTGCGCGCGGCCGAAGTCCTCTACGCCGAGGACACGCGGCACACGCGCATCCTGCTCGATCGCCACGGCATCGCGGTGCGCGCGCGCTCGCTGCACGCGCACAACGAGGCCGAGCGCTGCGCCGAGGCGATCGCCGAGCTGGATGCGGGGCGCCGCGTCGCGCTCGTGTCCGACGCGGGCACGCCCACGGTCTCCGACCCCGGCGCGCGCCTCGTGGCGGAAGCGATCGCCGCGGGGCACGACGTCGTCGCGCTGCCTGGTGCATCCGCCGTGCTCACGGCGCTCGTCGTCTCGGGCCTGCCCGCGACGCCGTTCACCTTCCTCGGCTTCCTGCCGCGCCGCGGCAGCGAGCGCAGCGATCTGCTCGACACGCTGCGCACGCGCCGCGAGACGCTCGTCCTGTTCGAATCGCCGCAGCGCATCGGCGAGACGCTCGCCGAGCTGGCCCGTGTGCTCGGCGCGCGCCGCGCGTGCGTGGCGCGCGAGCTCACCAAGCTGCACGAGGAGGCCGCGCGCGGCACGCTCGTGGAGCTCGCCGAGCGCTTCGCGGACGGTGCGCGCGGCGAGATCACGCTCGTGGTCGAGGGCGCGAGCGCCGCGGCCGAGGCGCCGCCGAGCGAGGACGCGCTGCACGCGCGGGTGATGGCGCTGCTCGCCAAGGGCCTCTCGCCCCGCGACGTCGCCGACGTTCTGCGCGCCGAGACGCGCATGCCGCGCCGCGAGCTCTACGCATTGGCACTGGCGGTGAAGGGCGAGCGGCGCGAGACGAACGAAACCGAGTGACTTCCCGAATCGGGGTCTGACCCCGATTCGGGAAGTTGGGAAGGATGCGATGGGGTCGGAGCGGGGAAACGGCGGAGCGGGCGGCGGGGGTGCGGGGGCGAGCGCGGCGACGCTGCTGCGCACACTCTGGTACCTGCGCGGCGAGCAGCTCGCGGGCCAGGCGCGCCGCGCACTGCTCGGCCGCGGCGCGAAGCCGCTCGCGTTCGCGGGCGAGCCGCCGCGCGCGGCGTTCGC
>CAZCTH010000140.1:0-12775 GCA_964501435.1 uncultured Spirochaetales bacterium
CGCGCGCCGCGGGCTCCTCGGCGTCCGCGGCCTAGTCTTCCGCGGTGCGCTGCGGCGCGGCGGCCGCGGCCGCGGCCGGCGTATGCGGGGGGAAGGCGCGCACGTGCGCCGCCGGGAGCGCGGGCGCCGAGGCGGCCTCGTCGCGCGCACGCAAGCGCACCGCGCCGAACGCGAGCGCGATCGCCGCCGCCGCGAGCGCCGTCCACAACAGCCCGGACGCCCGGACCGTGGAGGGCTCGTCACCGGCCGTCGCGGACGCCGCGGCCAGCGCTTCCGCCTGCGCCGCGAACGGCGCGTCGTCGAGCATGCGCGTCGGCGAGGCCTCGAGCCGAGCGGTGTCCTGGCTCGTGTCCATCACGATCGTCTTCGGGGCGTCCTGGAGCGACGGCTCGCGCGGGCCGCGCCGCTGCGCGCCGGCGAGGGCGGCGTCGATGTCGTCGTCGAGCGCGTCGACGGCGCGCTCCCACACTTCGTGCGATTCGGAGCCGGCGGCACCGGCCGGCAGCGTCGCGGCCGCGCTCGGCGGCGGCGTCGCGCCGCGCATCATCGTCGGGGCCTCGCTCGCGGCCGACGCGAGCGCCATCTCGCGCCACACGGGCGCGCTGCGGCTGCGGCGCGTGGCGCCGGCTTCGAGCAGCGCGTCCTGCAGCTCGCGCGTCGTCGCGAAGCGATCCGCGGGGCGTTTCGCGAGGCAGCGCAGGATCGCAGCGGAGACGGCCTCGCCGAGCTCGGGGCGCAGGGTGCGCGGGTCTGGAGGCGCCTGCTCGAGCTGCGCGCGCATCAGCTCGAAGGACGCTGCCGCGCGGAACGGTGGCTGGCCGGTGACCATCTCGAAGAGCACGACGCCGAGCGCGTAGAGATCGCTGCGGATCGTCGCGTCGAGGCCGCGCACCTGCTCCGGCGACATGTACTCGGGCGTGCCGACGAGCTTGCCGTGGTGCGTCGTGCGCGCGGCCCCCGCCACGCGCGCGATGCCGAAGTCCATCACCTTGATGCGGCCGCGAGCGTCCACCATCAGATTCGCGGGCTTGAGGTCGCGGTGGACGATGCCGGCGTCGTGGGCGTGGCCGACGCCGTCGAGCACCTGGTGGAAGAGGGCGAAGGCCGTGTCGAGGGGCAGCGGCCCGGCGGTCGCGAGCAGCGCCGCGAGCGTGTTGCCCTCGACGTACTCGAGCACGAGGAACAGGCCGTCGTCGTCCTCGAGGAAGCTGTAGAGCGACGCGACGTTGGCGTGGGAGAGCTTCGCGAGGGTGCGCGCCTCCTCGCGGAAGCGCAGCGACATGTCGCCGTCCGCGGCGAGCTCCGCCCGCAGCGCCTTCAGGGCGACGAGCCGGCCGAGGGCGAGGTCCTCGGCTTTCCAGATGAGACCGGACCCGCCGCTCCCGAGGCACTCGAGAATGCGGAAGTTGCCCAGCGTCTTTCCGACCTTGGTCGCGCCCATGGGTCCCCGGCCGATCGCGACACGCGCGTCGGCACACAGCGGCTCATCGGTGCGCAAGACGCTGCGCTTGACGCCGGGATCGCTGGCGGAAAACCCCGCCCGGACCCGAGGGCGCGCATTCGGGAGGGACCCAACTGCGCGGGCCCGACCCGTGCGCGGGCTCAGTCCGCCCCGGGCTCTTCGCGGCGGTTCGCCGAGTGCTCGGCGTACCAGGCGATCGTGTGGTCCACCTTGCGGCGCTCGGCCTCGAGGAAGCGCGCGACGCCGTCGCGCAGGCGCGGGTCCGCCAGCCAGTGCGCACTCCAGGTCGCCGTCGCGTCGAAGCCGCGCAGCTGCTTGTACTCGCCGCCGGCGCCGGGCTCGAAGCGCGCGAGGCCGTGCTCGATGCAGTGCGCGATGCCCGCGTAATAACAGACGTTGAAGTGCAGGTGGCGCATCGGCCGCAGCGCGCCCCAGTAGCGCCCGTAGAGCGCGTCGCCCTTCTGCACGTTGATCGTGCCCGCCACCAGCTCGTCGCCCACGCGCGCCCGCATGAAGCACAGCCGATGCTTCCAGCGCTCGCCGAGCAGCTGGAACAGCTCTCGGTTCAGATACTGCCGGCCCCAGGGATTGCTCGAGACGGTCGTGAGGTAGATCTCGTACATCGGGTCGAAGAGCTCGTCGGCGAGCGCGGCACCGGCGAGGGCGTCGACGGTGACGCCCTGCTCGCCGAGCTCGCGGCGCTCGCGCTTCGCCTGGTTGCGGCGCTTGCTCGTGAGGCTCGCGAGGTAGTCGTCGAAGCTCGCGAACGCGCGATTGCGCCAGTGGTACTGGAAGCCCGAGCGCAGCAGGAAGCCCGCGGACTCGAGCGCCTCGCGCTCGTCCGGCAGCAGGAAGTTCACGTGCACGCTCGAGAGATCGTTGCTCGCGCAGATCTCCTGCAGCGCGCCGGCGAAGCGCCGCAGCCAGCCCCCGCGATCCTCGCCCGCCGCGGTGAGGAAGCGCGCGCCCGTGACCGGCGAGAAGGGAACGCCCACCAGCAGCTTCGGGTAGTACGAGATGCCGGCGCGCTGGGCGGCGTCGGCCCAGCCCCAGTCGAACACGAACTCGCCCTCGCTGTTGCCCTTCACGTAGAGCGGGCAGGCCGCGACGAGCCGGCCGCCCGCGCGCGCCACCAGCGGCCGCGGCGCCCAGCCGGTGCGTCCGCCCACGCAGCCCGCTTCCTCGAGCGAGGCGAGCCACTCCCACTCGAGGAACGGCGACGCGTCGCCGACGAGCGCGTTCCAGTCCTCGCGCGGGATCTCGGCGACGGATTCCAGCAGCTCGAGCTCGGCCATCGCCGCGAGTCTATGGCGCCCGGAGCGCCCGTGCGCGGCTATGTTGGCCGGCGTGGCAGGGGCAGGCGACGACAAACGGCGTCAGGGCAACGTGCTCGAGCGGACGCGCGACAAGGAGGCGCGCCCGCCGCGCTACAAGGTCGTGCTGTACAACGACGACTACACGCCGATGCAGTTCGTCGTGAACCTGCTCGAGACGCTCTTCCGCAAGAGTCCGGTGGAGGCGAACGCACTGATGCTGCAGATCCATCGGGGCGGGTCCGGCGTCGCCGGCGTCTACGCCCACGAAGTGGCCGAGACGAAGGTCTCGCAGGTGCACAAGCTGGCCGAAGAGCGCGGCTATCCGCTGCGCGCGGGGGTCGAGGCCGAGTGAGTCAGATCAATCGCGAGCTCCACATGACGATCCAGGCCTCGCTGCGCGAGGCCGTCGCGCGGCGCCACGCCTACCTGACCGTGGAGCACCTGCTCTACGCGCTCGCCCACGACGACGCCGGCGCGAACGTGCTGAAGCACGTGGGCGCCGACCTCGCGGCGCTGAAGGAAGCCCTCGACGCCTACTTCGAGGAGGAGCTCGAGAAGCTGCCCGAAGGCGATCGCGCCGAGACCGGGCAGACCCTCGCCTTCCATCGCGTGCTGCAGAGCGCGATCTCCCACGCCGAGAGCGCCGAGAAGCCCGAGGTCGAGGCGGGCGACCTGCTGGCCGCGATCCTGAACGAGCCCGACTCGTTCGCCGTGGACCTGCTGCGCCGTCAGGACGTCTCGCGACTCGACGTGCTGCGCTGGGTCTCCCACGGCGAGTCGAAGCTGAAGGCGCCCGCGCCGAAGAAGGGCGGCGACGCGAAGCGGCCGAAGCAGGACGCGCGCGGCGGCGACGACGAAGAGATGCCCGCGGACCCGCTGGCCGCGTTCGCGCAGAACCTCACGGAGCTCGCGGCGCAGGGGAAGCTCGACCCGCTCGTCGGCCGCGAGGGCGAGCTCGACCGCGCGATCCACATCCTCGCGCGCCGGCGCAAGAACAACCCGATCCTCGTCGGCGAGACGGGCGTCGGGAAGACCGCCATCGCCGAAGGGCTCGCGCAGCGCATCCACGAGGGCAAGGTCCCCGCGACGCTGCAGAGCGCCGAGATCCACTCCCTCGACCTCGGCGCGCTGCTCGCGGGCACGAAGTACCGCGGCGACTTCGAGCAGCGCTTCAAGGCGTTGATCGCGGCGCTGCAGGAGCGCGAGAACCCCGTGCTCTTCATCGACGAGATCCACACGATCCTCGGCGCGGGCGCGGCGAGCGGCGCGACGGTGGACGCCTCGAACCTGCTGAAGCCGCTGCTGCAGTCGGGCGAGATGCGCTGCATCGGCTCGACGACGTATCAGGAGTACCGCCACTTCGAGAAGGACCGCGCCCTCGCGCGCCGCTTCCAGCGCATCGACGTGCCGGAGCCGAGCGAGGCCGAGGCGCAGAAGATCCTCGAGGGGCTCGCGCCGCGCTACGAGGCGCACCACGGCGTGAAGTACTCGAAGCCGGCGCTCGCGGCCTGCGTCGAGCTCTCGGCCAAGCACATCAACGACCGCTTCCTGCCCGACAAGGCGATCGACGTGATGGACGAGGTCGGCGCCGCGGTGCGGCTCGCGAACGAGCCCGCGCGCGTCGGGGCCGCGCGCAGCGCCGGCCAGAAGGCCGGCAAGACCGTGACGGTGCGCGACGTCGAGCAGCTGATCGCGCGCATGACGGGCACGCCGCTCGCGCGCGCGACCGTCTCGGAGAAGCAGCACCTCGAGTCGCTGCCGAGCGACCTGCGCGCGGTCGTGTTCGGCCAGGATTCCGCGATCGACACCGTCGTGCGCGCGGTGAAGCGCGCGCGCGCGGGGCTCGGAGGCGCCGAGAAGCCGATGGGCTGCTTCCTGTTCACCGGCCCGACCGGCGTCGGCAAGACCGAGCTCGCGAAGCAGCTCGCGAAGACGCTCGGCGTGCCCTTCCTGCGCTTCGACATGAGCGAGTACATGGAGAAGCACGCGGTCGCGCGGCTGATCGGCGCGCCGCCGGGCTACGTCGGCTACGACGAGGGCGGCATGCTGGTCGAGCGCATCCGCAAGCAGCCGCACGCCGTGCTGCTGCTCGACGAGATCGAGAAGGCGCACCGCGACCTGTTCGACATCCTGCTGCAGGTGATGGACCACGCGACGCTCACCGACAACCACGGCCGCGAGGCGGACTTCCGCCACGTGGTGCTGGTGATGACGTCGAACGTGGGCGCGCGCGACCTCGCGAAGCCGGCGATCGGTTTCGCCGGCGCGCGCAAGACCAACAAGACCGAAGTCGAGAAGATGTTCAGCCCGGAGTTCCGCAACCGGCTCGACGAGATCGTGAGCTTCGGGCCGCTCACGCCCGAAGTGATGGGCCGAGTCGTGGACAAGTTCGTGCGCGAGGTCGAGGCGCAGCTGAAGGACAAGAAGGTGTCGATCGCGCTCACCGACGCCGCGCGCGATTGGCTGGCGGAGAAGGGCTACGACCCGGACTTCGGCGCGCGGCCGATGGCCCGTGTGATCCAGACCGAGCTGCGCGACAAGCTCTCCGAGGAGCTGCTGTTCGGAAGGCTCGCGCGCGGCGGCAAGGTCACGGTGGATGCGGGCGAGGGCGAGCTCGTGCTGCGCGTCGAGGAGCGTGCGCCGTCTCTGGCGTAGCTCGGGGACGTTGGTTCACGAGTCGCGCCTCGAGCCGCGCTCGCGCACGAAGATCGTGAACCAACGTCCCCGAGACGCCGCGGTCCTAGCCGGTGGCCTTGATGCCGCCGAGGCGCTGGGACCAGTCGCGGCGCTGGAACGCCCACAAGAGCCAGATCGCGCGCGCGACGTGGTCGAGCATCAGTACCGCCCACACCCAGATCAGATCGGCGTGCAGCACCTTCGTCACCACCCACGCGAAGGGCACGCGGAACGCCCAGTTGCCGATCAACGCGGAGACGAGCGGCGTCCAGGTGTCGCCCGCGCCGCGGAACGCGCCCGCCAGCGTGAAGTGCAGCTGCATGAACGGCTGCGCGAACGCGAGGCACATCATGAACGGAATCAGCGCCTCGGCGGTGTGCGGGTCGGCCGCGCTGAACTCCGCGATGGGGCGATCCGCGAAGTAGGCGATCGCACCCATCACGACGGCGACGCTCACCGCGAGGCTCGCCGAGCGCTTCGCGGCGCGCTCCGCCTTCTTCAGGTCGCCCGCGCCGAGCGCCTGCCCGACGATGGTTGCCGCGGCCTGCGAGAAGCCGTTGCCAGGAATCCACGAGAACGACAGCAGGCGCACGCCGATCGAGTAGGCGGCGGTCGCGTAGGTGCCGAACGAGCCGACCGCCGTGAGGTAGGTGAGCATCGCGACCTGGAGAATCAGGCGCTCGCCGACGCCGGGCAGCGACACGCGCACGAGCGGCGCGATCATCCCGCGCGCGGGGCCGAAGTCGCGCGGCCGCACGCCGAGCGGGCCATCGGCAGGCGCGCGCAGCGTGACGAACGCGAAGGCGAGCAGCGCGACGCACTGCGCCCCGAGCGTCGCCCAGCCCGCACCCGCGAGGCCGAGCGGGGGGATCCAGCCCGCGACGCCGAAGATCAGCAGGGGATTGAGCCCGATCTTCGTGGCCGTGACGACCGCGGTCACGAGCATCGGCGTGAAGGTGTCGCGGTTCGCGCGCAGGGCGCTCTCGATCGTGAGGCAGAGGCCCATCAGGATCGACGCGGCCATCACCAGGCGCAGGTAGATCGTCGTCGCGGCGGCGACCGTGGGCTCGATGCCGATCAACGAAAGGATCCAGCCGGGCTGGATGCCGAACACGAGGAACAGGAGCAACGAAGTCGCGAGCGCGAGCACGAGCGCGGCGGCGAGCGCGTGGCGCGCGTCGTCGCGCTGGCCGGCGCCGATCGCGCGCGCCATCAACGCGACGCAGGCGAAGGACAGCGCGAACAGCACCGCCTGCGCCAGCATGAACACCTGCGCGCCGACGCCGACGGCGGCCTGCGCGACGGCGCCGAGCTCCTTCACCATCAGCACGTCGACGGCGCCGACGATGCTCGCGAGCAGCATCGACAGCATCACGGGCCAGGCGAGGCGCAGGATCTCGCCGCGGGTCTGCGAGCGTCGCTCGCGCGGCGACAGCAGCGCGCCCATCGCCAGCGAGCCGGCGGGGTTCTGCGGGCCACCCTCCGGATCCGGCATCGCGCCCACGTCGGCCTCGACGTCGTCGCTGGCACTGCGCGTTCTGCCGCGCGGGTCCTCGGCTTCCGCCATCGCGACTACTTGCGCGCTTCGGCGGCGTCGAGCTTCGGCAGCTGGAACACGACGCCCTCGTCGACGACGGGCTGGCTCTCGACGCGGCCGTCCGCGCCTGCGAGCGCGCGCAACTTCGCGACGACTTCCTGAACGATCGACTCGGGCGCCGACGCGCCCGCGGTGACGCCCACCGTGTCGACGCCCGCGAGCCACTCCGCGCGCACGTCGTCCGCACTTTGCACGAGATGGGCGGCCACGCCGGCCTTCTGCGCGATCTCGACCAGCCGGTTGCTGTTCGAGCTCTCCGGCGCGCCGACCACGAGCACGAGCTGCGATTCGGCGACGAGCTGCTTCACCGCGTTCTGGCGGTTCTGCGTGGCATAACAAATGTCGTCCTTGCGGGGCAGGCGGACCTGCGGGAAGCGAGCGCGCAGGGCGTCGGTCACGGCGCGCGTGTCGTCCACCGAGAGCGTCGTTTGCGTGAGCACCGCGAGCTTCTCGGGCTGCAGGGCGCCGAGCGCGGCGACGTCCGCGACGTCCTCGACGAGCCGCATGCGCTCGGGCGCATGCCCCATCGTGCCTTCCACCTCGACGTGGCCCGCGTGGCCGACCAGCACGATGTCGTAGCCGTCGCGCGCGAAGCGCTGCGCCTCGAGGTGAACCTTCGTCACGAGGGGACACGTGGCGTCGATCGTGCGCAGCGCCTGGGCGTCGGCCGCCGCGCGCACCGCGGGCGAAACGCCGTGGGCGCTGTAGATGAGCAGGGCGCCACGCGGCGCGTCCTTCGGGTCGTCCACGAACACGGCGCCCTTCGCCTTCAGCGCCTCGACGACGTGGCGGTTGTGGACGATTTCGTGGCGCACGTACACAGGGGGGCCGAAGCGCGCGAGGGCCTGCTCGACGATCTCGATCGCGCGGTCGACGCCTGCACAGAAGCCGCGCGGACTGGCCAACAGGATGCGCATGACGGCGCAGGCTACGGAATGACGCCCGAGTCTGCCGGGCTAAGGTGGGCCCCTTCGGGTGTCCAGCCGGGGCCAGACCCCGCGGACGCCGACCGGGAGGATCACGCGATGGCCGATCTCGAAACGTTCCGCGCCGAGCTGCGCAGCTGGCTCGAGGCGAACGCGCCGCAGCGCCTGCGCGGCATGCCGGCGGACGAGCTGGAAGGCGTGTGGGGCGGCAAGAAGTGGTGGAAGTCGAACCCCGACCCCGACCAGAAGGCCTGGCTCGAGCGCTGCGCCGCGCGCGGCTTCACGGCGCCGTCGTGGCCCAAGGAGTACGGCGGCGGCGGACTCTCGAAGGACGAGGCGAAGGTGCTCGCCGAGGAGATGCGGCGCCTGCGCATGCCCCCGCCGCTGGTCGGCTTCGGCCTCACGATGATCGGGCCCACGCTGCTCGCCTACGGCAACGAGGACCAGAAGAAGGAGCACCTCCCGAAGATCTGCCGCGGCGAGATCCGCTGGTGCCAGGGGTATTCCGAGCCCGGCGCCGGCTCCGACCTCGCGGGCCTGCAGACGCGCGCCGAGGACAAGGGCGACCACTACATCGTGAACGGCACGAAGATCTGGACGTCCTACGCGGACAAGGCGGACTGGATCTTCGCGCTGGTGCGCACGAACCCGAAGGCCAAGAAGCAGGAGGGCATCACCTTCCTCCTGATCGACATGGAGACGCCCGGCGTCTCGGTGTCGCCGATCCTGCTGATCAGCGGCACGTCGCCGTTCTGCGAGACGCACTTCACCGACGTGAAGGCGCTCAAGAAGAACATCATCTTCAAGGAGAACGCCGGCTGGACGGTCGCGAAGGCGCTGCTCGGCCACGAGCGCACGATGGTCGCCGAGGCGTTCGGTGGCGGCGGCGGAGCTGCCCGGCGCACCCTCGCGGATCGCGCGCGGCAATACGTCGCGAGCGACGCCAGCGGCCGCATCGCCGACGCGGCCTCGCGCGAGGCGATCGCGCGCATCGAGATGGACACGCGCGCGTTCGGGCTGACCATGCAGCGCTCGCGCGACGCGGCGAAGGCGGGCCATCAGCCCGGCCCCGAGAGCTCGATGTTCAAGGTCTACGGCACCGAGTTGAACATGCGCCGCCAGGAGATGCTGGTACGCCTCGCGGGCCCGCAGTCGCTCGGCTGGGAGGGCCCCGGCTTCTCGGAGGAGGAGCTCGCCACCACGCGTGACTGGCTGCGCTCGCGCGGCAACTCGATCGAGGGCGGCACGAGCGAGGTGCAGAGGAATGTGATCGCGAAGCGCGTTCTGGGATTGCCGGACTGATGACGCTCGGCTTCGCCTCGCTCGCGGTGCACGAAGATCTTCTTCGTTGCTTCGCTCGCCTCCGCGGACTCCGGCTCGCTGCGCGCCGCGTTGCGCATCGAGCCCATCGCGGATTGGGCGCTCGCGGCTTGCGGTTCCCATCGAGCCCGCGTTTCGTCGGCAGGCACTCGCCGCCGAGGCGTGACACCGAACCTACCTGTTGAGGACCTGACATGGATCTCGTACTGACCGAAGACCAGGAGCTGATCGCGAAGACGGCGGCGGACTTCGTGAAGGAGAAGTCGCCCGTGGCGCGCATGCGCGCGCTGCGGGACGCGAACGACGCCACGGGGTTCTCGCGCGCGCTCTGGAAGGAGATGGCGGAGCTCGGCTGGGTCGGGCTCGCCTTCCCCGAAGCCTTCGGCGGCGCGGGCCTCGGCTTTGCCGAGCTCGTCGTCGTGCTCGAGGAGCTGGGCAAGACGCTCGCGCCGGAGCCGTTCCTCGGCAGCGTGCTGATGGGCGGCCAGGCGCTCGCGCTCGCGGGCAGCGACGCCCAGAAGCAGGCGTGGCTGCCGAAGCTCTGCGCCGGCGACGCGATCGTGTCGCTCGCGCACCAGGAAGCGAAGAGCCGCTACGACCTGCACCACGTCGAGACGCGCGCCGTGAAGTCCGGGGCCGGCTGGAAGCTCACCGGCGAGAAGATCCAGGTGCTCGACGGCCACGTGGCCGACGCGCTGCTCGTGCCGGCGCGCACGGCGGGCGGCGTCGCGGACGCGGCGGGGATCTCGCTGTTCCTCGTGACGAAGGGCTCGGCCGGGCTGACGACCGTGCGCCAGTCGCGGCTCGATTCGCGCGGCGCCGCGCTCGTGAAGCTCGAGGGCGCGGCCGGCGAGCTCGTCGGCGCGGAAGGCCAAGCGGGCGCGCTGCTCGCGCGCGTGATCGACCGTGCGACGATCGGCCTGTGCGCCGAGATGCTGGGCGGCATGCAGCAGGCCTTCGCGCTGACCGTCGAGCACCTGAAGGCACGCAAGCAGTTCGACGTGCCGATCGGCTCGTTCCAGGCGCTGAAGCACCGCGCCGCCGACGTGTTCATCGAGATCGAGCTCGCCAAGTCCGTGGTGATGGCTGCGGCGCGCGCGGTGGACGAGGACTCCGCGGAAGTGGCGAAGCTCGCCTCGCTCGCGAAGGCCAAGTGCTCCGACGCCTACGTGCTCGCCACCAACGAGGGCGTGCAGATGTTCGGCGGCGTCGGCATGACCGACGAGTACGACATCGGCCTCTACATGAAGCGGGCGCGCGCCGCGGAGCTGACGTTCGGCGACGCCGCTCACCATCGCGCGCGCTGGGCGAGCCTGAACGGGTATTAGGGCCGGAATGACGACGGGCGAAGCGCTCGACCGGACCACGCGCATGCTGCGGGCCTGCCGCGGCGAGCCCGTGGATCGGCCGCCCGTGTGGCTGATGCGTCAGGCGGGCCGCTATCTGCCCGAGTATCGCGCCGCGCGGGCGGGGCAGTCGTTCCTCGACTCGTGCCGAGACGTCCCGCGCGCGGTCGAGATCTCGCTCCAGCCGCTGCGCCTCGTCGGCACCGAGGCCGTGGTGTTCTTCTGCGACATCTTCGTCCCCGTCCTCGGCCTCGGCGTGGACGTGGACTTCGCGCCCGGTCCGGTCATTCAGCCGGCGATCCGCACGCGCGCGCAGGTGGACGCGCTGACGCCCTTCGATCCGAACGCGTCCGTGCCCTACGTGTTCGAGATCCTGCGCCGCCTGCGCGCAGAGCTCGCGGAGACGCGAACCCCGCTCATCGGCTTCGCGGGCGCGCCGTTCACCCTCGCGACGTACCTCGTCGAGGGCCGCGGCGACCCGACGCGCAAGTACGCCGCGCTGCGCGAGCTCGAAGCGCGCGAGCCGGCGACGCTCGCCGCGCTGCTCGAGAAGCTCGCGGCGATGACCGTCACCTACCTGAACGCGCAGATCGACGCCGGCGCGCAGGTCGTCCAGCTCTTCGACACGTGGGCCGGCGCGCTTTCCGAGGCCGAGTACCGCCGCCTCGTGCTCCCGACCACCCGCGCGATCGCGCAGGGCGTCCGGCGCGACCGCGCGCCGCTGATCCTCTACATGAACGACGCGCCGCACCTCGTGGACGCGATGCTCGACGTGGGCGCCGACGTGATCTCGGTGGGCGGCGCCGTGGACTTCGCCGACGCGGCGCGCAAGGCCGGCCGGCGCGCGAGCGTGCAGGGCAACCTCGATCCCCACGAGCTCGCGCGGCCGCGGGACGAGATCTTCGCGCGCGTGCGCGAGATCGCGGCGGCGGGGCGCGCCGCGCGCGGCCACGTGATGAATCTCGGCCACGGCTGCCTGCCGGAGACGCCGGTCGCCGGCGTGCGCGCATTCACCGACGCCGTGCGCGCGCTCGGAGGCGCATGAGCGCGCGCGACGCGGTCGTGATTGGCGCCGGCGCCGCGGGCCTCGGCGCGGCCCACGCGCTGCGCCGGGCCGGATGCGACGTGCTCGTGCTGGAGGCGCGCGAGCAGCCGGGCGGCTCGATGCAGACGGCCCGGCAGGACGGCTTCACCTTCGAGCGAGGTCCGAACTCGCTGCGGGTCGGGGCGCCGCTGCTCGGCTTGCTGCGGGAGACCGGGACCGAGGCGCTGCTGGAGAAGGCCGGCCCCGCGAGCCGCAACCGCTACCTGCTGCGCGCCGGCGGCCTCGTGCCCGTGCCGCTCTCGCCCGTCGCGTTCGCCGCCACGCCGCTCCTGTCGGCCCGAGGCAAGCTGCGCCTGCTCGCGGAGCCGTTCGTGCGGCGCGGGGAGGGGGCGCGCGAGACGGTGGCGGAGTTCGTCTCGCGCCGGCTCGGCGCCGAGGCGGTGGAGAAGCTCGTGGGGCCGTTTCTCACGGGCGTCTACGCGGGCGACGAGCGGCAGCTCGGCGCTCACGCGGTGTTCCCCTCGCTCGTGCGCTTCGAGCGGGAACAGGGCTCGATCGTCGCGGGCGCGCTGGCGTCGCTGTTCTCGCGAGCGCCTCGCGGGCTCGCGGGGAGCTTCTCCGCCCGCGGCGGCCTCGGCGCGCTCGCGAGCGAGATCGCGCGCGCCCTCGGCGACGGGGTCGTGCGCTGCGGAGCGCCGGTCCGCAGCGTGGCGCGCGACGGCGCGGGTTGGCGCATCGCGCTCGAGCGCGAGGAGATCGGCGCGCGCGCGCTCGTGATCGCGGCCGAAGCGCCCGCGGTCGCGACGTTGCTCGCCGGGCTCGACGCCGAGGCGGCTCGGCTCGCCGCGCGGGTGAGCTACGTGCCGATCGCGAGCGTGGCGCTGGACGTCGACCCCGCGGCGCTGCGCCGCCCGCTGGACGGCTTCGGCTTCCTGGTGCCGCGCGACGTCGGGCTCGACCTGCTCGGCGCGCTGTTCATGTCGCAACTCTTCCCGGCGCGCGCGCCGGCGGGGCGCGAGCTCGTCACGGCGCTGATCGGCGGCGCGCGCTGGCCGGCGGTGCACGACGCCGACGACGCCGAGGTCGC
>CAZCTH010000141.1:0-12690 GCA_964501435.1 uncultured Spirochaetales bacterium
CGCTCGCGCGTCGCGAGCGCGCGCGCGAGCGCCTGCCAGCCGACTTCGCCGAGCGGCGCGCCGTGGCCCGCGAGCGCGTCGTCCTCGAGCCACGCGGCGAGGGCGCGCGCGTCGTCGTCGCGCGGCAAGTTCGCGGCGAGCCATCCGCCGCGCGCCTCGAGCAGTCGGCATCCGCCCCCGGGCGAGGCGCGACCCCGCCGCGTGAGGCCGTAACAAGCCGCGCGCTCCGCGAGCAGCTCGGCACCGCCGAGCCCGGCGAAAGCGCCGGACGGCGCCAGCGCGGCCAGGCCCGCGAGAGCGCGATCCGCAGCGAGCGGCAGCGGCGCGGTCGGGATCTGCGGCGGGCCGTCCGCGAACCCGGTGAGCGACGCGAGCCCCGACTCCGCCCAGCGCCGCGCGGCGAGCGTCGCATCGTCGAGAGCCAGGCTCGGAGCGCCCGAGGCAGCTTCGCCCGCGCTCACGGCGCGATCTCGTCGATCAGCCCCCACGCGAGCGCGCTCTCCGCGTCGAGCGCGCGGCGCGCGAGCGCGAGCTGCGCGGTGCGCTGGCGGCCGATGCGGCGCGGCAGGCTCACCGTGCCGCCCGCGCCGGGCACGAGCCCCATCCCGATCTCGGGCAGCAGGAAGCGCGCGTCCGCACGCGCGACGACGCGGCGCCCGAACGCGGGCAGCTCGATGCCGGCGCCGACGCACGCGCCGTGCACGCGCGAGCGCACGCGCGGCGCGCACTGCGCGAGGAGCAGCGCGGCGTTGCGCGTCGAGCGGATCGCGTGCGCGGTCGCCGGGTCGGGCAGCGTGCCGAACTCGTCGAGGTCGCCGCCGCTGCAGAAGGCCGCGCCCGCGCCCGAGAGCTCGATCTGCGCGATCTCCGGATCCTGCAGCGCGAGCCGCAGCGCCTCGCACAGGGCATCGCGCATCGCGGCGGAGAACGCGTTGCGCTTCTCCGGTCGGTTGAGGCGCAGCGCGAGCGTGTCGCCCTCGCGCACGACGAGCACCGTCGGCTCGCGCGAGGGCTCGCGCGGCTTGCGCACGTGCGGGGCGAGCCAGGCCGCGAACTCGGGCCCGCTCTGCAGGGTCGAGTACACCAGCGACTCGGCGACGAGGCCTTCGGCGACCGTGCGGCCGAGGCTCGCGCGCAAGAGCTGCACGAGGCCGAGGCTCGCGAGCGGCGACTTCGCCGCGGTTTCTTCGATCGCCGCGAGGTCGCCCGCGTCGTCCGCCCCGAGCCGCACGTCGAACGCCGGCGCGAGCGCGTGCGCGGCGCGCGAATCCGCCGCGCCGAGCGCGACGCTCACCGCCGGCAACTCGGCAAGCCGCTCCGCCGCACGCGCCGCGAGCGCGGGCGTCGCCTCGCCCTCGGCGCCGGCGAGGTCCACGCACACGAGCGGCGCGCCCGTCAGCACCGAGAAGCGCTCGGACGCCGCGGGGTCGGCGAGCGCGCGCACGAGGTCGCCGGGGCAGAGGACGTTCGCGGAGGATTCCACGCGCGCAGACTACACCGAGCGGCGCTGGCGACGGCCGCGCCGTTGCCTGACCATCGACCGCGGCCGCACGCTGCGAAGGAGAACGCGATGGCTGCATCCCTCGACGAGATCCGCCGCGACCCGTCCCGCACCGCGAACAACCTGTGGCGGCGCGAGACGCCCGGCGCGCACGGCTGGACGCGCAGCGCGCGCCCCGGCGCCCCGAACAAGTACTTCATGTTCTCGGCCGACTGTCATGCGGTGGAGCCGAGCGCCTACCTCGAGGGCATCGAGCCGGAGTACCGCAGCCGGATCCCGCGCATGGAGATCCGCGACGACGGCTCGGAGTGGCTGATCTCGGAGGGCAACCGCCCGCAGCGCGTGAAGCCGGCGCGCAAGCACGCGAGCCCGGGCGCGGACGCGAGCCAGGGCCTTCCGGCCGCCGTGCCCGGCGCCCGCATGGACGACGAGGACGTGCTGCGCAACTCGACCGGCCGCAGCGTCGCCGAGCGCCTCGCCGCGCACGACGCCGACGGCATCGACGTCGAGCTGATGTTCCCCAACAAGGGCCTCTTGTGTTGGGCATCGCCCGATCCGGTGTTCGCGATGGCGATGTGCCGCCAGTGGAACCGCTGGGCGCACGACTTCTGCGGCCCGCACATGCAGGGCGACGCCCCGCGCATCCTGCCCGCCGCGCTGATCGCCGCCGGCGACCAGGCCGGCGCGCTGCGCGAGATCCGCTGGGCCAAGGACCACGGCTTCCGTGCGGTCTGCCTCGGCAACTCCGTCATCTACGGCCCCAAGAAGTTCGGCGAGCTCGAGTACAACGACCCGAGCTTCGAGCCGCTCTGGGCGCTGCTCGCCGAGACCGGGCTCGTCGTCACCTTCCACGTCTCGACCGGCCGCGACCCGCGCGCCGTCGGCGGCAACGGCGGCGCGATCATCAACTACGTCTGCCACTCGATGGAGACGACCCTCGAGCCGCTCGTGCAGATGATCGCGTCGGGCGTGTTCGAGCGTCACCCGCGGCTGCGCGCCGGACTCGTCGAGAGCGGCATCGGCTTCGTGCCGTGGCTGATGGAGACGCTCGACTACGCGCACAAGGCACACCACTTCTGGGTGCGCCCGCGCTTGAAGGAGCTGCCGTCCACGTACTTCCGTAACAACTGCTTCGCCACCTTCCAGGACGACGAGGCGGGGCTCCTGTTCGCGGAGAAGCTGGGCATCACCGGCAACCTGCTGTGGGCGAACGACTACCCGCACCACGAGGGCTCGTGGCCGCACTCGGCGCAGGCGATCGAGCGCACGATGGCGCACCTGAGCGACGCCTCGCGCGCGCAGATCCTCGGCGAGAACGGCGCGCGGCTCTTCGGGCTCGACGCGAGGCGCTACGCGCAGCCGGGCGCGGTGCGCCGCTCGCTCTAGACCGGGGCGCGCGAAGCGAGCCACGCGCCGCCGAGCACGAGGGCGCCGCCAGCGAGCGTCCAGGCGTCGGGCCGCTCGCCGAAGAGCAGCGCGCCCGCGCCGGCGGCGAACACGATCTGCGTGTACGAGAACACCGTGGCGCGGGACGCGGGCAGGAGCTGGATGCCGCGCGTGAGGCACATCTGCCCGACCTGCGCGAAGGCGCCCGTCGCGAGCAGCCAGAGCCACTCGGCGCCGCGCGGCCAGACGAAATCGCGCAGCAGGAGCGGCAGCGCGATCACGACGGTGACGAGCGGGAACGAGAGCACGATCGCGAGCGGATGCTCGCCCGTGCGCGCGAGGTGGCGGACGCTCACGTAGGCGTCGGCCGCGAAGAAGGCGCCCGCGAGCGCGACGCCGGCGGCGACCGGGTCGAGCGGCGCGGACACGCCGCCGAAGAGCGCGGCGGGCCGCACGACGGCGAGCACGCCCAGCACGGCGAGCGGAACGCCGAGCAAGACGCCGCGCTCGATGCGCTCGCCGAGCACCAGCGCCGCGAGCGCGACGGTGAAGAGCGGGTGGGTGAACTGGAGCAGCGTCGCCTCGGCGAGCGGCAAGTGGATCACCGCATAGAACGAGCAGCTCACGCCGAAGAAGCCGAAGACGCCGCGCAAGAAGAGCAGCGGGCGCCGCGAACCGAGCGCCGGCACGCGCGCGCGACGCAGCAGCCAGAGCGTCGCCAGCACGGAGAGCGCGGCGCGCACGAACACGACCTCGAACACCGGCAGGCGCGCGCCGACGACCTTCGCCGCGGCGGTCATGCCCGTGAATGCCACCGCCGACGCGAGCATGAAGTGCGCGCCAGACGGAGCGGCGGGAGCGGCGGCGGACATGGGCGCGCGAGCGTAGTGCGCGGCGCGCGGGATCACTCCTGCGCGGGCGCCGGCTCCGCGGCAGGCGACTCGGGCTCGGCGTGCTCCTCGCCCTCCCCCGGCGACGTCGAGGACTCCCAGGACTCCGCCGCGAGCTTCTCGGCCGGCGCGAGGTGTGCGCGCACGTTCTTCACGTCGAGGGTGAGCAGGAAGTGCCGCAGCAGCTCGGCGCCCAGCATCCCGCTCATCGGGACGCGGCCTTCGGCGCGTAGAGTGAGCGCCGCCGGGAGGCGACCTTCGTCGGGCGTAGACGCCACCACACCGCGGATGTCGTAGGGGCCGAGCTGGACGAGCGGGATCGCATAGCGCGCGACGCCGCGGACGTTCCCGAGCGCGTCGACGCTGAGCGATCCCTCCCGCGCCTGCCAACCGCGCTCCCGCACGAACTCCGGCTTCAGCAGCAGCGGCCCGGTGAAGCCCGTGTCGAGGATCAGCCAGGCGTCCTCGCCGTCGATCGTCGCTCTCACCGCGGGCCAGCCGCCGTAGCCGGACTTCCGCATCTCGACGTTCTTCGACTCCGCGAGGTTGATCGCGTCGTGGGAGGTAAAGCGGATGCGTTCGTTCGCGTAGTCGATCTGCATGATGAAGGAGCTCAGCACGGGAGTACCGATCACGAGATCGGCGAACGGGACGTCCCCGACCGGGACGACGCGCAGCTCGACTGGCGCGCCGAACAGCTCGATCGGGAGTCCGCGTGCGACGGGAAGCCGCTCCCGCGAGTGCCCCGCCTGCACCACGATCGCGCCGCCGAATCCGAAGGCGATCCCGTGCGCTTCGGCGAAGCTGCGGTCGAGCATGTGCAGAGAGGCGCCGGTATCGAGCATGGCGCGGGCAGCGGCTCCGTTCACCGTGACGGGCACGACGACGTGCCCTCCCGCGAGCTCGAACGGCAGCCACTGCGTGACCACCACCTTCTTCGCGGCTCCCGCCACCGCTCCCGACGCCCAGAGGACACACGCGGCCGCGAGCGCGACGCGCACGGCGAGCTCCCGAATCCGCATCGTCCGTCCTCCGTGTCCGCGCCCCTTCTATCACGACGCGGCCGCGCGCGGCGTCGCCCGATTGCATCGACCTGCGGACTCGCTGCACACTCGCTCCGCCCGATCGAGATTCGGGCCACGGAGCCCACGTGATCCCCACCCTCGCCTTCGGCCGCACCGGCCACCGCAGCTCGCGCATCTTGTTCGGGGCGGCGGCGCTCTGGAACGCGACGCCGGAGCAGTCGGCGCGCACCCTCGACGGCCTGCTGGCGCGCGGCGTGAACCACATCGACGTCGCCAACTCCTACGGTCGCGCGGAAGTGCGCGTCGGCGAGTCGATGCGCCGCCTGCGCGGGCGTTTCTTCCTCGCGACGAAGACCGGCAAGCGCGACCACGCGGGCGCCTGGCGCCACATCGAGCGCTCGCTCGAGCGCCTCCAGACGAGCCAGCTCGACCTGATCCAGCTGCACAACCTGTCGGACGTGCCCGGCTGGCAGATGGCGTTCGCCCGCGACGGCGCGCTGCGCGCGTGCGTCGAGGCGCGCGAGCAGGGCCTCGTGCGCTTCATCGGCGTGACGGGCCACGGCACGCGCGTGCCGGCGATGCACCTGCGCAGCCTCGCGCGCTTCCCGTTCGACTCGGTGCTCGTGCCCTACAACCCCGCGATGATGGCGCAGCCGCAGTACGCGGCGGACTTCGAGGCGCTCTACGCGGAGTGCCAGCGCCGCGGCGTCGCGCTGCAGACGATCAAGGCCGTCGCCGCGCGCCGCTGGCAGCCCGGCGAGCTGCGCACGCACAACACCTGGTACCGGCCGGTGAGCGACCCCGACGACGTCGCGCGCGCGGTGCACTGGGCGCTCGCGCGCCCCGGCATCTTCGTGAACACCGCGAGCGACCTCGGCCTGCTCGATCTCACGCTGAGCGCCGCCGAGCGGTTCGCGACCGCGCCGCCCGAACGCGAGATCGAGGAAGCGTGGGCGCGACTCGGCGTGGAGCCGCTGTTCGTGCCCGGCCTCGACGACGTGCGTTGAGAGCACGCGGCAGCTCGCCGCGCGCGAAGCATCAGGAGGATCGATCGTGCCCTATTCCTACAAGCGCATCTCGGTGAAGGTCGAGGACGGTGTCGCGTTCGCGACGCTCGACAACCCGCCGATCAACATCATCACGCTCGAGCTCTCGGGAGAGCTGGCGCAGTTCGCCCAGGACGTCGCGAAGGACGACGCGATCCGCGCGGTGGTGCTGCGCAGCGACGATCCGGACTTCTGGCTCGCGCACTTCGACGTCGCCGCGATCGTGGACTTCCCGAACGACGGGCTCGCGCCGCTGAACCAGCGCGTCGACGACAACTGGTACCACGTGATGTGCGAGACGTACCGCACGATGCCGAAGGCCACGATCGCCGAGATCAACGGCCGCGTCGGCGGCGGCGGCAGCGAGCTCGCGATGTCCTGCGACATGCGCTTCGGCGCGCTGGGCAAGACGATCATCAATCAACCCGAAGTGGCGCTCGGCATCCTGCCCGGCGGCACGGGCACGCAGCGCATGCCGCGCCTGATCGGCCGCGGGCGCGCGCTCGAGGTGATCCTCGGCTGCGAGGACCTCGACGCCGCGACTGCGGAGCGCTGGGGCTACCTGAACCGCGCGCTGCCACCCGCGGAGCTGCGCCCGTTCGTGACGAAGCTCGCGAAGCGCATCGCGAGCTTCCCCGCGCCGGCGATCGCCGCCGCGAAGCGCGCCACGCTCGCGAGCGACGCGAGCTGGGAGCGCGGCCTGATCGAGGAGAGCCACCTGTTCCAGGTGCTGCTGCGCACGAAGGAGGCGCCCGTCGCGATGAAGAAGTTCCTCGCGAGTGGGGGGCAGACGCGGGAGGGGGAGAAGAGGCTTGGGGAGCTTTGCGAGGTGCTCGGGAAGAAGTAGGTGGGTGGCGCGGGGGCCGCGTCGCGGGGCGGGCCGGGGGCGGCTGCGCCTCGTGGCTCGCTCGGCCCTGGGCTCGCACGGCCACCTTGCCGTCGGTGCCGCGCTGCATCGCGCTTCGGTCGGAGATTCTCGCGGGGCCTCGCTGCGCTTGACCTCGGCTCCGCCGCCCCCGGCCCGCCCCGCGACGCTCCTCGGCGGCCGGAGCGCTTCGTTCGTCAATCCGGGTGGGGAGGGCGACGCCGTCGCGGCTTTGAGCCGCTCCGGCGTCGTTGCGCGCAGGAGTGATTCATCGCGCTTCGAGCCGTACGCGGGACTCTGCGTGGGGTGGAGAGCTCGAGAGAGATTCGAGAGGGGAACGTCGGGATGAGCACGAGCAAGGGACTCACGTTCGACGAGAACGCGGCGCGGGGGATCGAGCGGATGTACTCGACGCCCGACGTGGTCGGGCAGCGGGCGCGGTTTCTGCAGCTCGTCGCGGCGAAGCCTGGGGAGTACGTGCTCGACGTGGGGATGGGCCCCGGGTTTCTCACCTACGACCTCGCACCGATCGTCGGCGAGCGCGGCCTCGTCGCCGGCGTGGACTCGAGCCCCGTGATGGTGGAGCTCGCGAAAAAGCGCTGCGAAGGCCGCGGCCCGTGCGAGTTCGCGCTGGGCGACGCGACGCAGCTGCCGTTCGGCGACGCGAACTTCGACGCGGTCGTGTCCACGCAGGTGTACGAGTACGTGGCGGACATGCCGCGCGCGCTCGCCGAGGTGCGTCGCGTGCTGCGGCCGAACGGGCGCCTGTTCATCCTCGACACCGATTGGGACAGCGTGGTGTGGAACACCGCGGACCCGGCGCGCATGCGGCGCGTGATGGACGCGTGGGACGACCATCTCCACGACGCGCATCTCCCGGCCAAGCTCCCCACCCTTCTCGACCGCGCCGGTTTCTCGCTCACCCACGTCGAGGCGATCCCGATCGTGAACGCCGCGCTGCACCCCCACTGCTACAGCCACGGCATCCTCGGCGCGATCGCGGGCTTCGTTCCCGGCCACCGCGGCGTGGACGCCGCCGAGGCGAAGGCCTGGGCGGCGGAGCTGCGCGAGCTCGGCGCGCGCGGCGAATATTTCTTCAGCATCAACCGTTATGCCTTCGGAGCGGTGAAGCGCTGAGCGCGGCCTTCGGCGCGGCCGCGGCGGGCGCTATCCCCTTCGCCCACGGAGGACGAGTCGAATGCGAGACCGCGCGCGCAGCGCCCTGATCCTCGGCTTCTGCACGGCGTGGCTGGCGCTGACCCCGTCGGCCTTCGCCGAAGGCGAAGCGGCCGCGAGCGCGCCGGAGGCGGCCGCGAAGCCCGAGCCGATCACGCAGATCACCGGCAGCGCGCCGGCCGAGACGCTGCAGGAGCGGATGGAGCGCTTCAAGCGCGAGAAGGGCGCCGGCAGCGATCGACCGTTCGACGGCTTCGCGGCCCAGGCCGAGGCGGAGATGCAGCGGCAGCGTGCGGAGGCGATCGCGGGCCGCACCGTGCAGGAGGCCGAGGCCGAGCAGTCGGTCGAAAACCGCGTGGCCGCGCGCGAGCGGCTGCAGGACGCCCTCGCCCAGCTCGGCGCGTGGGGCGGATCGCTGTGTGTGGAAGTCGAGCCCGCGTGGAACACGCAGGACGACTTCATCCGCTTCCGCACGCTGCGCGCCGACGACTTCCGCTCCGAGCGCAACAAGACGCTCGCCGCCGTCTCGGTTCCCGGCGCCGCGCCCACGGGCTTCGCGGCGATCCTGTTCTCGTGCGAGATCCAGTCCCTCGTGCAGCAGGTCGCGGAGAAGCAATGGATCGCTCGCCCGATGCGCGTGCGTTATTACGCCGTGCTCTCGCGGCAGCAGTCGTGGCTCGCCGAGCACCCCGAGTCCCGCGAGGCGTTCATGGTCGGCCACCAGCAGCTGCACTTCGACATGGCGAACGAGTACGCGCTTTGGCTCAACAAGCACGGCGAGGCGCGCATCGCGGGAATCGAAGCCGTGGGCGTCACCGCGGCGGACGCGACCTTCAAGCTGCAGCTGAAGTGGGGCGAGCACATGCTCGCCGTGCACGAAGACTTCGACGCGCTCGAGACCGCCTTCGATCGCGACACGAAGCACGGATCGTCGACCGAGAAGCAGACCGAGTGGAACTTCCGCCTCGGCGACGGCTTCGAGGCGCTCGCGAAGGGCATCAAGCTCACGACGAGGCCGAAGCCGCCCGCGAAGTAGCCGAGCGTCGCTCAGTCGCCCGCGGCGGCGATGCACTCGATCTCGACGCGTGCGCCCTTCGCGAGGCCGCTCGCGCCGAGCGCGCTGCGCGCCGGCTTCTGCGGGAACGTCGCTACCCACACCTCGTTCAGCGCCGGCCACTCGGCCATGTCCAGCAGGAAGACCGTGCATTTCGCCACGCGGTCGAGCGACGACCCGTGGCGTTCGAGGATCGCCGCAACGTTCGCGAGCGCCTGCGTCGCCTCCGCCCGAATCCCGCCCGGCGCGAGCGTGAGCGTGCCGGGCAGGTTGCCGATCTGTCCCGAGACGAACAGCACGTCGCCGATGCGCGCAGCCTCGGAGAACGGCAGCGCGAGCGCCTCGTGCTGCGGCGACGTGAGGAGCTCGGGAGCTGCGGGGCGCGGCGAAGACGCGCACGCGAAGCTCGCGGCGAGCGCCGCCGGGACGACGAGCGCACGCGCCCCGCGGAGCCCTCGCACGCTCAGGCCTTCAGCTGCGGCGCGAACGGCATGCGGCGCAGGCGCTTTCCCGTGGCTGCGAAGATCGCGTTCGCGAGCGCGGGCGCGACGGTGGGCGTGCCCATCTCGCCGGCGCCGGCGGGCGCGAGCGCGCTCGGCACGACGTGCACCTCGACGCGCGGCGCCTCGCGCATCGAGAGCAGGGGATAGGCGTCGAAGTTGCCCTGCACGATGCGGCCCTCCTCCACCGTGATCTCCTGGTGCAGCGCGGCGCTGATGCCGTCGAGGGTGCCGCCGGAGATCTGCGCCTCGAGGCCGAGCGGGTTCACCGGCTGCCCGACGTCGACGGCGCACACCGCGCGATGGATGCGCAGCGCTCCCTCCGCGACCGACACTTCGAACGCGTGCGCGGAGTAGCCGCCGAACACGAGATGCGCCGCGATGCCGAGGCCGTGGCCGCTCGGCAGCGCGCGGCCCCAGCCGATCTTCTCGGCCGCGAGCCGCAGCACGTGGGCGAGCCGTCCGGTGTCGAGCACCTTCGCGCCGTGCCCGTCGTAGGGCAGCTCGCGCGGCTCGCCGAGCAGCGCGAGGCGGAACTCGAGCGGATCGCGCTTCGCGAGATGCGCCATCTCGTCCATGAACGACTGCGTCGCGAACGCGGCGAAGGTGTGCACCGGCCCGCGCCACCAGCCGCGCGCGAGCTGGAAGTCCACGCCCGTGAACTCGCTGCGGTAGTTGGGGACGAGGCCCGCGGGCACGCCGTCCTCGTCGACGAGACCCACCCAGAGCGGCGCCTGCTCCATGTCGCGCATGCGCCACGCGAGCGGGGTGGCGGCGGTCGTGTGCCACCAGCTCGTGAGCTTGCCCTGCGCGTCGAGCGTGCCGCGCATGCGGTGCGCACCGAACGGGCGGAACATGTCGTTGCGCAGATCGTCCTCGCGCGTCCACACGACCTGGATCGGTGCGCCCGTCTCCTTCGCGAGGTATGCGGCCTCGGCGATCGCGTCCGTCTCGCCGCGGCGCCCGAAGCCGCCGCCGGCGCGCGGCATCTGTACCTCGATGTTCAGGCGCGGGATGCCGGTGAGCTCGTGCACCACCTTGTTCGCCTGTCCGGGCGACTGCGTCGGCGCGATCACGAGCGCGCGATCCTTCTCGAGCTTCACGAACGCGTTCTGCGGTTCGAGCGTGGCGTGGGCGAGGAACGGCACCACGTACGTCACGTCGAGCGCCTGATGCGCGCGGGGGTACGCCGCCGGGGCGTCGCCGTCGTTGCGCACGAGCGTGCCGTCCCGCTTCGTGGCGGCGCGGCAACGCTCCTCGAGCGCCTTCGTCGAGTCGGTGGCGCCCGGGCCGGGGGTCCACACGATCTCGAGCGCGTCGCGCGCCTTCAAGGCGGTCCACGTGTCGTCGGCGGCGACCGCGACGCCGGCAGCGAGGTGATGGAGGATCGGCTTGCCCGCCGGCGGCGCCGGCAAACGCACGACGTGTCGCACGCCCGGAATGGCGCGCGCCTTCGTGTCGTCGAAGCTGGCGACGTCGCCGCCGAAGGTCGGACAGCGAGCGATCACGGCGACGAGCTTGCCCGGCTCGCGCACGTCGAGGCCATAGCGCGCGGCTCCGCTGACGATCGCCGCGGCGTCGACGGTGCGCTGCGGCGTACCGACGATGCGGAACGCGCTGGCCGGCTTCAGCGGCAGCGGGTCCGCGGGCGGCGCGAGCTTCACGGCGTCCGCAACGAAGGTTCCATAGTGACTCGCCTGCCCGGCGGGCCCGTACACGACGCCGTTCTCGGTGCGCAGCTCCTCGGGCTTCGCGTCCCAGCGCTGGGCCGCGGCCTGCACCATGCGCCAGCGCACCTGCGCGCCGACCTGTCGCAGCTCGTTCCAGGCCTCGGGGATGTTGGTGCTGCCGCCCGCGCCCTGCGCGCCGAACTTCCAGGCGACGCCCGGCGGCTGCGGCCCGGCCGCGATGCCAAGGGGCAGCTGCTCGACGCGGACGCGCCCCCACGCCACGTCCATCTCCTCGGCGATCAACATCGGCAGCGACGTGATCACGCCCTGCCCGATCTCGGCGCCGCGCGCGCCGATCACGACCACGCCGTTCGGCTCGACGCGCACGAACGCGCCGATCTGGATCGCTTCGCCACCGCGTTTGCGCGACGCCGCGCGCGCCGTCGCCGGGAGATGCAGCGCGACCAGCAGCCCGCCCGCGGCGCTGACGGAAGCAACGATGAGCTCGCGCCGAGTGAACGTCGTCATCACGCGACTCCTTCGCGGCGCGCCTTCGCGGCGCGCTGGATCGCCTCGCGAATGCGCGGGTAGGTGCCGCAGCGGCAGAGGTTGGTGATCGCGTCGATGTCGGCGTCGCTGGGCTCGGGCTTGCGCGCGATGAGATCGATCGCGGACATCACCTGCCCGACCTGGCACCAGCCGCACTGCGGAACGTCGGCCTCGAGCCACGCGGCCTGCACCGCGAGCGCGACGCCGTCCTTCAGCGCGAGCACGCCCTCGATCGTCGCGACGCGCTTGCCGGCCATCGCGGCCATCGGCAGCACGCAGGCGCGCTGCGCGGCGCCGTCGAGGTGCACGGTGCACGCGCCGCAGGCGCCGACGCCGCAGCCGTACTTCGTGCCGGTGAGCCCGGCGTGGTCGCGCAGGTACCAGAGCAGCGGCATCGCGGGATCGCCGGAGAACTCGACGTCGCGGCCGTTCAACGTGAAGCGGATCGCCATGCAGGGAGCCTCCGGAGGTCGGAACGGCGCCACGCGCTCGTGGCTCGCCGACAACTGCGCGCAGCCTGCCAGACGCGGCGTGCGGCGCGGTGAAATTTGCTTGGCGGGCCCGCGGCGCGCGCCACGCCGCGGCTCACCAGGCGTCGCAGCGGAAGGCGTCGTAGGTGCGCTGGTCCCACTCCAGCGCGCCCGCGGGCACGATCGCGTTCGCGCCCATGGTGGCGGCCTCGTTGCGCGCGAGCGCCTCGACTTCCTTGCCCACCTTCTCTTCGTTGCGCGCCATCGGTCCGACCGTGACGGTCGTCTTCCCGGTCACGGTGCCGAGCTTCTTGCAGCTCGCCACGTCGGCCGCGCTGGCGACGCGCACCTTCTCGCCCGCGGGCGTGAGGGGCACCCACTGACACGCCGCGAATGCCATGCCCGCGGCGACGACGATCCCTGCTCGCTTCATTTCGACGCTCCTCGTGATCTCGCTCGCCTTGTAGCAAGGAAATCGCGCGCCGCGCCCGGCTCAGTCCTTCAGTTGTGGATCGAAGATTGTTCCTGGCACGGGGCGTGCTCACTGACGGGCCGTGT
>CAZCTH010000142.1:0-12473 GCA_964501435.1 uncultured Spirochaetales bacterium
CGCGCGGCGCGCGGCGTTCGCCGGGTTGGCGCGCCTACCGGGCGCGTTCGGCGCGCTGTTGCGCCTCGCGGCGAGCGAGCCGATGCGGGCGCGGGCCTTCGCGCCGGCGCCCTCGGCGAGCGCGAGCTCCGTCGAAGCCTGACCCCTTCTCGCGATCGGAGTCCCCGTGAATCGCCTCGTCGCCCTCAGCCTGCGCCGGCCCGCGCTCGCGATCTGCGTCGCGCTCGCGCTGACGTTCGGGCTCGGCGCCGGCATGCTGCGCGTCGGCGCGGAGACGGGCTACCGCGCGTTCCTCGGCGAGCATCACCCGGTCGTGCGAGCGCTCGAGTCCGTCACGCAGCGCTTCGGCGGCGGCGTGCCCTTCGCGATCGTCTACCACTGCGGCCCCGGCGCGCCGTGCGCGAGCGTGTTCGACGCGAGCGCGCTCGCGATGGCCCACGCGCTCACGGCCGAGATTGCGCGCGTACCGGGCGTGACGCGCGTCGAGAGCCCGGCGACGAGCCCGCTGCTCGCACCCGAGCTGTTCGACCTGCCGCGCGCGCGCCAGCTCGCTCCGGATGGCAAGCCCGCCGCCGATCTCGACGCGCTCGCCGCGCGCGCCCTGCGCGATCCCACCTGGGTCGGGCAGATCGTCTCCGCCGACGCGCGCGCGGGCGCGATCGTCGTTCAGCTCGCGGACTCGTCGAGCGCCAGCGCCGCGAGCGCGGTGGACGGCGCGCGCGCGGCGCTCGCGCCCTTCGAGGCGCGCGGCTTCACCTACTCGCTCGTCGGGGGTCCGGTCGAGTTCGTCGTCGCGGGCCGCGAGCTCGACCAGCAGGTCCAGCGACTCGTCCCGGCGATCGTCGTGCTCGTGGGCGTGATCCTGCTGATCGCGTTCCGCTCGCTGGCACCGGCCGTCGTGGCGCTCGCGACGGCGGGCGTCTCGCTGGTGTGGACGATCGGGCTGCAGGGCTGGCTCGGCTGGCCGCGCACGAGCTTCTTCCAGGTGCTTCCGCCGCTCATGCTGACCGTCGGCGTTTGCTACGGGATCCACGTGATCTCGAGCTACGCCGAGCACCTCGCGGCCGACGCCCGCGGCGCCGAGCGGCTCACGGCGAGCGAACGCACGCAATTGCTGCTGCGCGTACTCGGCGAGGTGGGCCGGCCCGCGCTCTTCACCGCCCTGACGACCGCCGCGGGCTTCGCCTCTTTCGCCACGAGCGGGCTCGAGAGTCTCGTGCGCTTCGGGTGGATCGCCGCGTTCGGGGTACTGGCCGCGTTCGCCGCGACCTTCTTCCTCGTGCCGATCGCGCTCGTGCGGATGCCCGTGCGCTGGATCGCGCAGCCGCGTTCCCACGCAACTTGGAGCCGCATCGTCGGGAGCATCGCCGATCACGTCGGGCATCAGCGCGGCGCGATCCTCGTCGGCGCAGCGCTGCTCACCGCGCTGGGCGTCGCCGGCATGGCGCGGCTGTCGGTCGATGCGAGCTTCGAGGAGGTGTACGGAGAGCAGAGCCAGGTCGTGCGCTGGGCGCGCGAGGCCGAGGCGCTGCGCGGCGGCGACACCCTCGAGATCGCGCTGCTCCTGCCGGAGGGCATGGCGCCGACGTCGCCCGAGGCGCTGCGCGCCGTCGAGCGCATCGAGCATCTCGACGCGCTGGGCGGCCTCGCGCGCCCGCTCTCGATCTTGACGCCGATGCGCGAGCTGAACGCGCTCGTCCACGAGGACGCGCTCGCGCTGAGCGGTGCCCGCGCACAGCCCGAGCGGCCGGGGCAGCTGTTCCGTCTGATGCGCGCCGAGCAGCCCGGCCTCGTCGCCCTCTTCGCGGCGAGCGCGACAGAGACGGAGCCCGCGGCGCTGCGCATCTCGTTCCAGGGCGAGAAGCTCCCTCAGGATGCCCTGCGGGCCCTCGTCGCGCGCGCGCGCAGCGAGGCCGAAGCCGCCGCACCGCGCGGCGCGCGCGTCGTCGTCACGGGGCCGATCGCCGTCGTGAGCGAGATGATCGACGAGATCCGCAGCACGCAGATCGGCAGCTTCGGCTCCGCGCTCGCGCTCGTCTTCGCGCTCACCGCGCTGTGCCTGCGCTCGATCCCGTTCGCGCTGCTCGCGATGATCCCCACCACGGTCCCGGTGTTCCTCACGCTCGGCGCGATGGGATTCCTCGGCATTCCCCTCGACATGGGCACGTCGATGGTGGCGTCGGTGCTGCTCGGCCTCGGCGTGGACGAGGCGCTCCACTTGTTGTCGGGGCTGCAGCGCTTCCGCGCCGCGGGGCTCGCGCGCCAGGAGGCGATGGACGCTTCGCTACGCGAAGTCGGCCGCGCCCTGTTCACGACGGCGGGCGCGCTCGCGGCCGGCTTCCTCGTGCTCACCTTCGTGCCCTGGAAGAGCCTGTCGAGCTTCGGCCTCGTGACGGGCGTGGCCGTCGGCGCGTCGCTGCTCGCGGACCTGTTGCTCTTGCCCGCGGTGACGGGCAGCCGCCCCGCGAAGCGCGCTCCCGCGCACTGAGGCGCGCTCAGCTCGCGAACGCAGGGATCAGGTGCTTCGCCGTCGTGTGCATGCCCGAGATGACCGTCTCGTGGGGCAGGTCCGCGTACTGGAACATGCACATCATGCGCGTCGCGCCGATGTCGCGGTACGCCTCCATCTTCTTCTTGCACGAGGCGACGTCGCCGACGATCACCGAAGGCACCGCGCGCAGCGTCTCGTGCGCCTCCGCCTTCGAGATCGTGTCGCCGGCCGCGTAGCGGCGCAGCAGCTGCACGACGGGGTGATCCTTCTCGAGTGGAATCTCGGTGCCGACGCCGCCGCCGAGGGCGAGCGAGCGCTGGGCCGCGGGATCGTTCGGCAGGAAGTTGCCGCGGATCTGGCTGTACCAGATCTCCGGCGTCGCGTGGAACACGCGCGGCGCGGCGGCGACGTACCAGATGGCGCCGAGCGCGGCGCCGCTCTCGACCGCGGCCTTCTCGGACTCCGCAGCGTGCACGAAGGTGAAGACGCCCGCCTCGCGGTTCACGAACTTGCCCGCGGGCTCCTCGATCTCCTCCAGCCCCGCGCGGTACTCGCGCAGCAGCGCCGCCATCGGCTCGAGCTCGGTGAGCAGCGTCGTGCCGAGCGCGCCCACGCCGAGCTTGCCGGCGAGCCGGAACGATTCCGGGCTCGAGCAGGTCTGCCAAAGCCGCGGGTGCGGCTTCTGAACGGGCTTCGGGATGATGTTGCGCGGCGGCACCTTCAGCAGCGGCGAGTCCCACGAGAACTCGTCCTGCGTCCACATCTTCGGAATCATGCGCATCGCTTCGACGAGTTGCTGGCGCGACGTCTCCGGGTCCACCTGGAAGGTGTCCCACTCGCCCGCGCCGGTGCGCGCGAGGCCGAGCTCGGCGCGGCCGCCGCTGATGTGATCGAGCATCGCGAGCCGCTCGGCCGCGCGGATCGGGTGGTTGATCTTCGCGGGCGCCAGCACGCCTGCGTGGCCGAGGTGGATGCGCGACGTGCGCGTCGCGATCCACGCGAGGAGCATCTCCGGCGCCGAGCTCCAGCTGAACTCGAGCGCCCCGTGATGCTCGACGGCCCACCAGCAGTCGAAGCCCGCCTTGTCGGCGAACACGGCCTGATCGAGGGTCTCGCGGAACACGCGCGACTCGTGATCGGGCGTGAACGGCTTCGCGCGCTGCGTCTCGCAGAACACGTCGAGCTTCATGGCGGCACCTCAACGCGGCCAGAGCGCGGCGCGCGTCGTTTGCGGATCCGGGTTCGCTCCCCGGCTCAGTACTTCCAACCGAGCGTGAACCCGACGGTACGCGGCGCGTGCAGGATGCCTTGCGCCGGGTACAGCTCGGAGACCGCGCCGGTCGAGATGTTCATGATGTGGTCGTTGTCCTCGATGTTCTTGACGTAGACCTCGGCGGTGAAGACGCCGCTCTCGGTCTCGGTGCTCTCCCACTGGAGCCGCGCCTCCCAGCGATCCCACGCGGGCGCCCGATCGCGCGCGACGTTGTACGGCCGGTAGAACACCTCGCTCTGGTAGTGCCAGTCGACGCGCGGCGTGATCGTCGAGCCGCCGATGAACTCGAGGGCGTACTGCACGCCCAGGTTCGCCGACCACTTCGGCACGCGATTCAAGCGATTGCCCTTCTGGTTGATCTCGGTCGAGCCGCCGAGGAAGGGGAACACCGGATCGGCGCTCAGGTACTTCGAGTACTCGGCGTGCGTCCACGCGGTCGTCGCGTTGATCTGGAGCCCGTCGAAGGGAACCGAGACCAGCTCGAGCTCGACGCCGCCGACCTTCGCCTTCGCGGCGTTCTCGATGTGCGCGGCCGCGCCGGTGAGGATGAACACCTGGAGGTCGTCGTAGTCGCTGAAGAAGCCGGCGACGTTGGCCTGCAGGCGACCGTCCCACCACTGCGTCTTCGCGCCGAGCTCGTAGGCCCAGATGTCTTCCGGGTCGTACACGTTCGGACCGCCGCCGATCGGATTGCGATTGCCGATCAAGAGGCCGCCGCTCTTGTAGCCCTTCGAGACGGAGGCGTAGAGCATCATCTCCTCGGTCGGCTGGTACTCCGCGACGAAGCGGCCGGTCAGGCGCTTCCACTGGTCGTCGATCGACGCGAAGGACGGCGGGAGGATCGGGTTCGGCGGCACCGGGCCGGGGCTGAACGACAGGAAGTCGTCGCCCTTCTTCTCGTCGTTCGTGTAGCGGAGGCCGAGGCGCAGCGTGATCGGGTCGAGGTCGAGGGTGCCCTCGCCGAACACCGCGTAGGAGTGCGTCGTGATCTCGCCGCCGTTCTCGAAGCGGAAGGCGAAGATCGCGGGGTTGTTGTCCACGAACAGGAAGCTCATCTCGACGTCTTCGCGCATCGCGAAGAAGCCGAGCAGCCACTGGAAGCGCGAGTCGCCGGCGGAAGAGACCTGCAGCTCGCCCTGCCACTGATCGCTGGGCTCGGTCCAGGTCGTGAACGCGCTCGGCAGCTCGCTGAAGTCGTTGTCCGCCACCTGCGTCCAGGACTGCTTCTGGCGCGAGATGAAGCCGCCGAAGTGGAGCGGGCCGACGCCCGGAAGCTCGGCCTCGTGGTCGACGCGCAAGGTGAACAGCTTCGCTTCCATGTCGAGCGTGGTCTCGAGGTCGTTGCGGATCTTGCGGCGATCGCTCGGCGTGCCGAGCGGGCTGAGCGATGCGCCGTCGAGCCGCGTCTGGCCGACCGCGCCCTCGTCCCAGTGGTATTGCATCGTGAAGAGGATGTCCGTGTTCTCCGTCGGCTCCGCGAGCACGTGCAGGCGGACGCCCCAGACGTCCTCGCGATCGGTGTCCTCGCACTTGCCGCCGCAGTCGGCCGGCGTGGCGATGTTGTCGAGGTAGCCGTCGTGGCGATCGCGAACCGCCGCGACGCGGAACTTCAGCCAGTCCGTGATGGGGCCGCCGCCGGCCCCGCGCACGCGCAGGGCGTCGTAGTTGCCGTAGCCGACGTCGGCGAGGGCATCCCATTCATCGGTCGGCTTCTTGGAGACGACGTTGACCGCGCCGCCGGTCGCATTGCGGCCGTAGAGCGTGCCCTGCGGGCCGCGCAGCACCTCCACGCGGTCGAGGTCGAAGAAGTCCGTCGCCGCCGACGTCGGCCGGCCGAGGTAGACGCCGTCGAAGTGGTACGCGACGCCCGGGTCGCCGCCGGCGGTGACGTTCTCGTTGCCGACGCCGCGCACGGCGATCTGGGTGATCGGCGAGCCGCCGCCGCCCTCGGTGTAGAAGAAGTTCGGCACGTGGGAGTGCAGGTCCGCCGGGTCGACGATGCCCTGCCCGCGCAGCGCGTCGGCGTCGAACGCGGAGATCGCGATCGGCGTCTCCTGCACGGTGCTCTCGCGGCGCTCGGCCGTGATCACGATCTGCTCGATCGCATCCGGCGAGGGCGACGTCGCGGGCGCGGCGGCCTCCTGGGCGGCGGCGCCGGTCGCGAGCAGCGCGCCCAGCGCGAGAGCGCCGAGCGATTTCCGAGCGCAGAGTCCCTGATGCATTGCGGCCCCTTCCCTCGCGCCCTGGCCGGCGCGTTGCAAGACAGGTGTTTTGTTTACCGCGACCGCGCGCCGCCCCGCAACCCTCGCCTTGGCCGCCGGCCCGGTTCGGGCCATGATTGGGGCGACATGCCCAAGATCGTCGACCACGAGGAGCGCCGCACCGAGCTCGCGGAAGCCGTGTGGCGCGCGGTCGTCGATCTCGGCATCGAGCGCGCGACGGTGCGAACGGTCGCCGAGTACGCGGGCTTCTCGGCCGGGCGCCTCTCGCACTACTTCGCGTCGAAGGACGAGCTGCTCGAGTACGCGATGCGCCACATCGGCGGCGTGATGCAGCGCCGCTTCGACCGACGCATCGCGCGGCTGCGCGGGCTCGCCGCGTTGCGCGCGATCCTCGGCGAGGTGACGCCGACGCGAAAGCGCACGCGCGAGGAATGGATCTTCTGGATCGCTTTCTGGGGTCGCGCGACGCGCAACCCGAAGCTCGCCGAGGCGCAGCGGCGCCGTCACGCGGGCTTCCGCAGCGCGCTCGAGCGTTGCCTCGCACAAGCCCGCGAGGACGGCGAGATCCCCGCGCGGACGAATCTCTCGGGCGAGGCGACGGGCCTGGCCGCGCTCGCGTGGGGCATCGGCGTGCTCGCGACGTTCGAGCCCCGCTCGCTCTCGCGCGCCGACATCGACCGCGAGCTGGACGACCGCGTCGCGCGCCTGCGCGGCCGCTGAAAGGATGAACATGCCTACGCGACTCTGGCTGGCGGCGACGCTCCTCGCACTCGGCTGCGGAGGCCCGCTCGGGCCGATCTCCGGCGGCGCGCTCTCGGGCGAGGTGAAGCCCGCGCCTGCGGACTGGGCGTTCGTCGACGGCGTCGAGCAGGTGCAGCTCGAGACCAATCCCGTCGAGCCGCACTCCGTGAACACCTGGATCGGCACGAGCGGCGGCGCCCTCTACTTGCCGACCTCGATGATCCGCGGCCCGAAGTTGCCGACCGAGCGCGCGTGGGTGCGGAACGTCGAGGCCGACGACCGCGTGCGCCTGCGCGTCGGCGACGCCGTGTACGAGCTGCGCGCGGAGCGCGTGCTCGACGCGGTCGAGGCGGAGGCCGCGCGCGCGGCGCTCGTGAAGAAGTACGCGCTCGACGCCGACGACCTCGACCCGGAGCGCGAGATCTGGCTCTTCCGCCTCACGCCGCGCTGAGCGCCGCGGCTAGGCGCCGAGCGCGAAGCCCGGGGAGCCCTCGCGGCGCGCAGGGCGACTCGACTACGCTGCCACTCGCGGCGCGGGTTCGTAACAACCGAGACGCCGCGCGAAACGGAGCTTCCCATGGCGCGCGTTGCGGGCAAGATCGCTCTCGTCACCGGCGCCGCGAGCGGCATCGGGCGCGCGTGCGCGCTGGCGCTCGCCGCCGAGGGCGCCCGCGTCTTCGTCGCCGACGTGGACGAGCGCGGCGCGCGCGACGCGTGCGCGGCGATCACGGGGACGGGCGGCGCGGCGCAGGCGCTCGCCCTCGACGTCGCCGACGAGGCCGCGTGGAGCACGGCGATCGCGCGCGTGCGCGCCGAGGCGGGCGCGCTGCACGTGCTCGTCAACAATGCGGGCATCTGCATCGCAGCGCCGCTCCTCGAGCTGTCCTACGCCTCGTGGCGCCGGCAGCTCGCCGTGAACCTCGACGGCGTGTTCCTCGGCACGAAGGCTGCGCTACCGCTGATGGCCGCGTCGGGCGGCGGCTCGATCGTGAACGTGTCCTCGGTGGCGGGCCTGCAGGGCGTGCCCGGCCTCACCGGTTATTGCGCGACGAAGGGCGGCGTGCGCCTCTTCACGAAGGCCGTCGCACTCGAGTGCGCGCAGGCGCGCAACGGCGTGCGCGTGAACTCGGTGCATCCGGGCGGCATCGAGACCCCGCTCTGGGCGAAGATGGCGAGCGACGGGCTCGCGCCGCCGCCCGGCGACCCGAGCATCCCCGGGCGCATGGACGGCGCGCGCACCGCGGCGCTCGCCTCGACTCCGCTCGGCCTCGTCGGAACGCCGGCCGACATCGCGGCCGGCGTGGTCTACCTCGCGAGCGACGAGGCGCGCTTCGTCACCGGTACGGAGCTCGTGATCGACGGCGGAGTGTTCGCCGGCTGAGCGCATTTCGACCGAACCCAGGAGAGCACGATGGCGGACGACTTCAGCCTCCAGCACCTCTACCACACGATCATCAACTGCAAGGACATCGCGGAGTCCGTCCGCTTCTACCAGCGGCTCGGCTTCACGGTGATCTCGGATCGGCGCGACGCCGTCTGGCCGAAGGGCAGCGGCGTCTCGTTCGGCCTCGGCGACACCGCCGGCCGCGGCGTGCTGATGGTCCTGCCGAGCGATCCGAACGGACCGATGATCGACCTGATCGAGTGGCTCGAGCCGAAGGCCGACTTCCCGGAGCCGTCTCCGACGCGCGTCCCGCGCGTGATCGCGTTCCGCACGCGCAACGTGCCCGCCGCCCATCGCGCGCTGGCCGCCGAAGGCGTGCGCTTCACGACGCCGGCGCCGACCTCGATCCCGAGCGCGGGCATCGTCGCCTGCGCCTGTTGTTACGACCCCAACGGCAACATCATCGAGCTGATCGAGCTCGAGCCCGGCCTGCGGCACTCGCGCATCAAGGAAGTCTTCACGCCGCCGGAGAAGGCCTGACGCCGCGCCGCGCGGGCGCTGCGCCGGGCTAGCGGCCGGCCTTGTCCGCCTTGACGCGGCCGAGGATCGCCTCGGCGCTCTGCTTGGCCGCCTGCAGGTGCGGGCCGGCCTGGAGGTCGCCGCCGGTGCGGATCACGCTGCGCGCGCCGCGCGCCTCGAGCGCCGTGTAGACGAAGCGCTTGTTCACCGTCAGCACGGCCACGGGCGTCTGCGCCATCGCGCTCGCGATCTCGAGCACGCGCGCTTCGAGCTGCTGGGGCGCGAACGCGCGGTTCACGATGCCCGCGCGCTCGGCCTCCTCGCCCGTGTAGACGCGGCCCGTCAGGTGCAGCTCCATCGCGTGTCGCGCCTGCATCAGCACCGGGAACCACGCGAAGTCGGGAAGACCCGCGATCTTCAGCACCGGGTGCGAGAGCTGCGCGTCGCTCGCGCAGTAGGCGAGATCACACGCGCCGGCGAGCTCGAGGCCGCCCGCCATCGCGAAGCCGTGGATCTGCGCGATCACCGGCTTCGCGAGGTCCCAGAGGGACATCCAGCCCTCGCTCACGTGGCGCGCCCACTGGAGCCCGACGTTCGCCGTGAAGTAGGGCTGGCCCGCGCCGAGGTCGCTCCGCAGGTCGTAGCCGGACGAGAAACCCGGGCCGGCGCCGCGCACGATCGAGACCGAGACGCCGTCGTCGCCGTCCGCCGCCTGCAGTGCGTGGAGCAGCTCGGCGCGGAGCTGGTTCGAGATCGCGTTGCGCTTGTCCGGGCGGTTCAGCGTGACGCGGCGGACCCGCGGCGCGGGGTCGTCGACGAGAATCGTTTGGTAGTCGGCCATGGTACCTCCGGGCCAGGCAGCCTACCGCGCTGCCGAGTTGTTGGGTCCGCGGCGCTTGGCTTCGGCGCGCCGCGCGCCGATGAGGGAGCCATGCTCGAAATCGACGCGAAGCTCCGCGAGGCCGGCGAAACGGCGCTGCGCCCCGTGATCCTGCAGGCGTTCGCGGACGGCGAGCTCCACGTGGAAGGCGCCGGCCGCTCGCTCCAGCTCCGCGCCCGCGCGCTCCGTCTCGGCGCGCGTGCGCCGGACGGCTCCCGCGCGCTTCATCTCGACGACGGCGCCACGATCGCGATCGCCGCGAACGACGCGTTCGAGCGCTGGATCCAGCGCCAGCGCGGCGGCGGCGAGGGTTTGTGGGGGGCGCGAGCGCGCCGCCTCGCGCGCGGCGCCGCCTCGCTCGCCGCGACGGCGCTCGCCGTGTTCGCGATCGTGCGGGTCGCGGTGCCTGGCCTCGCCGGCCTCGTCGCGCGGGCTGCGCCCTACGCGGCGGACGTGAAGATCGGCGCGGGCGTGCACGACGCGCTCGACGGCCAGCTCGCCGCGAGCGCGCTCCCGGCCGCGCGCCGCGCCGAGATCGGTGCGATCTTCGAGCGCACGGCATCGTATGCGCACCTCACCCATCCGGCGCGGCTCGAGCTGCGCGGGGGTGGCGAGCTCGGCGCCAACGCCTTCGCGCTGCCCGGCGGCACGGTGGTCGTGACGGACGAGCTGGCCGCGCTCGCGAAGTCGGACGACGAGCTCGCGGGCGTGATCGCGCACGAGCTCGGGCACCTCGAGCATCGCCACGGCCTGCGGGCGCTGCTGCAGGCGGTGGGCGTGGGCGCGCTCGCCTCCGGCGCGCTCGGCGACTTCGAGGGCGTGCTCGCGGGGGCCGGCCCGCTCTTGCTTCAGCTCCAGTACTCGCGTGGCTTCGAACGCGAAGCCGACAACTTCGCGCGGCGCACCCTCGCGGAGGCGGACGCCGATCCACGCGCGCTCGGCCGCATGCTCGTGCGGCTCGAAGCGGCGAATGCGAGCGGGGGCCTGCCCGCCTACCTGTCGACCCACCCAGCGACCGAGGAGCGCCGCCGCGCGCTCGAGGAGTGATCCGCGAGCGCGCCGCTCACGCGGCCTCGCGCGGCTCCGGCCGGAACATGCCCCCCGCGCTCCACTGCGCGAACGCCCAGGGCGCCCAGCGCACGAGCGAGAGCGCGAGCCAGAGCGACCACGCGAGCATCGCGGCGCGATACCACCAGATCGACAGCGACACGACCCACGGCACGGGCAGCAGCGCCGCGCTGCGATCGACGTACCAGCGCAGCGCGAACGAGTCCGAGCCGTTGCCGGCGATGCGCATTTCCGGGCGCCCGAGCAGGCCGTTCTGGATCGCGAACACGAGCGCGCCCGCGGCCGCGAGCGTCACGAGCACGAGCGCCACCTGGAGCGCGCGGAATCGCCACGGCGCGAGTGCGCGCACGCTCTCCGCCGCACGCCCCCGCAGGCCGAGCAACAGCAGGCAGGCCACCACGGGGACGCTCGCCGCGAGGGGCGCCTGCGTGAGACCGATCCCCAACAAGAGCCACTGCCAGGCGCGCAGCGGCGTGAAGGGCACGCGGCCCAGCAGCCATGCGAGGCCAGCGACGATCGCGAGCGTCGACCAGAACATCACGCTCGGGCCGAGGCGCGGTCCGCCCGCGAACAGCACCCAGCGCTTCTCCGGCACCGCGATCTCGACGTGCGCGTTGACCGACGGCGCGCCGAGGTCCAGCGCACTGCTCCGGAACAGCGCCGCGACGCCGCGCGGCTCGCGCCACCCGAGCTGCACCTCGCGCGCGCCCGGCGTGAGCGTGAGCGGAACGCGCTGGCCCTCCTGGCGCAGTGGCTGCGGCTCGCCGTTCACGAGCAGCGACGTGAGCGTCGCGCCCTCGGGCAGCGCGATCGCGTGCTGCCCGCCCTGGCTGCTGCGCAGCGCCAGCGTGAGCGTCGCGTCGCTCGCGCGCAGGCCCGGGGCGAGCGCGAGCTGGCTGCGGTCCACGGTGAGCGTGGCCCCGCCGCTGCCGGCGGGGCGCTCGATGGCGAGTGCGAGCTTCTCGCCCGGCCAGGGCCGCCACTCGCGTGCGCGCTGCCCCTCGCGGAGTTCGTCGATCGGCGGAATGCCCTCGGCCTCGACGTGCCAGAGCGGCCCCGCGTCGAGCTGCCACACCTCCGTCCACGGCGCCGATGCGGGCGCGGCCAGCGCGAGGTGGTCCGAGATCGGGAGCGTGGCGTCGTAGACGGCCGCGCTCTCGCCGGCGGGAATCGTGACCAGCGCGCGGCCACGTGCGGCGCGCACGCCCGGCGTGGTCACCGACTCGCCCGCGAGCAGCGGCACCTCGACCACGATCGCGCCTTCCTGCGGCGCGACGCGCGTGACGATCGTGGTGGTCGACCAGCTGAGCCCGAGCGCGAGCACGCGCGTCACCTGCACGAACTGCGGAATCGCGGACGGCTCGAGGCGAGCGCCCGGCTTGTCCGCCTGCACCGCGCGCGCTTCGCGCACGAGCTGCAGCGCGCCGCTCGCGCTGCCGTCGGGCTGGATGCCGACGACGGCCCAGCCCGCAGGCGACGCCGCGAGCGCGATGCGCTTCGGCGCGAGGGGCAGCGGGAGCTCGACGGTGGCGCGCGGCGGCAGCCCGCCGACGAGCTGGACTTCGTGGCGCCCCGGCGTGACGCGCAGCCAGAGCGCGCCGTTCTCGCCGCGCAGCAGCCCGCTGGCCGGCGCGCCGTCGAGCAGCACCGCGCCCGGCGCCCAGGCGTTCTCGCCCGCGCCGCCGCCCGGCAGCGGAACGCCCGTCTCCGCTGCCGCGTCGATCGTGAGCCGCAGCTCGAGCCGCTCGGGCGACACCGCGAGCGCGAGGCGCGGCAGCGTCGCGCAGCTCCACGCGCAATCGGGCGGCGCGAGCAGTTGGGCGCGCAGCTGCTCGAGCAGCTCGGGCGTGGGCAGGTCGGCGCGCGCGGAGGACGGCGCGAACAGCGCGAGCAGC
>CAZCTH010000143.1:0-12347 GCA_964501435.1 uncultured Spirochaetales bacterium
GGTCGCCGCATCGCTCGCGAGCCGCGCGTGCGCGAAGAGCTCGCCGTTCGCGACGGCGGCGCCGAGCGTGAGCGCAGCGACGTGCGCGACCTCGAAGCGCGCGAGGGGATCGCCGCAGCCGCGCTCGGCGAGCCGCGCGAGCAACTGCAGCGCGGCGTCGAGCAGCGGTGCGGGCACGACTTCGTTGCGCGCGAGCGGCGCGGCGTGCGCGAGCTTCGCGAGCGCCTCGCGCGCGCCGAACTGCGCCTCGCGCAGCGCGCGGCGCTCCTTCGGTACGCCCGTCCCGCTCGCCTCGAGCGCGGCGTAGAAGGCGTCGCGCGCCTCCGGCATCGTGCAGCGCGCGCGTATGGCCGAGAGGTCGAGCGCGCGTGGCGCACTCGACCCCGTGCGCACGACGCGGCCGGACGCGCTCTCGACGAAGGACTCGTTCGCGAAGGCGGTGCGGCTCGCGAAGCGCAGCTCCGCGCCGTTCGCGCGCGTTTCCGCCGCGAGCTGCAGCGTGCGCGCGCCGCTCTTCGGAAGCGCGATCGGCGCCGCGATGGCGAAATGCTCGAGCGCGATCGCCTCGCCGGGGAAGAGCTTCGCGCCGACGCCGAGCGCGGTCGCGAGCAGCTCCGCCGCGGGTAGCGAGAGCTCGCCGTCGCGCTTCACCTCGCAGCCGAGCGCCTCGCGGAACAAGTCGATCTGCCAGAAGCGCTCGCCGCCGCGCGCGGCTTCGAGCTCCGTCGCGTTCGCGCCGATCAGGCCGGCGAACGGATGCGCGCTCTTGCGACCGTCGATCCCGCGCTTGCCGCCGAACCAGTACTCCTCGCGCTGGAACGGATAGAGCGGCGTCGCGACCACGCGGCCCTCGGGATGCAGCGCCGCGAAGTCGATGCGTGCGCCGGCGCAGAAGAGCGCGCCGAGCGAGCCGAGCATCGCCGCGCAGTCGTCCTGCTCGCGCTTCAGCGAGACGGCGACCGTCACGGGCTGCTTTGCGGCGCGCCCGATCTCCTCGAGCGCGAGCTTCAGCACCGGGTTCGGGCCGATCTCGAGGAACGTCGTGTGGCCGGCGCCGACGGCGGCGGCCGCCGCCTCGGCGAAACGCACCGGCTGGCGCAGGTTCTCGGCCCAATAAGTGGGGGTGAGCGCGGAGCCCTCGACGACACCGGGCGTCACCGTGCTGAAGAACGGGATGCGCGTCGCGCCCGGCGCGACCTGCGCGATGCGCCGCGCGAGCTCCGGCGCGAGCGCGTCCATGTGGGGGCCGTGGGAGGCGAACTCGACGCGCAGCCGGCGCGCGAACACGCCGCGGGCGCCGAAGGCCGCGACCACGGACTCGATCGCGTCGACGTCGCCGGAGAGCACCGTCATCGTCGGGCTGTTCGCGCCCGCGACCGCCACGCGCTGCCCGACGCGCGAGAGCTCCTCGCCGACGGCATTCGCGGGCAACGCCACGAGCGCCATCGCACCGGCGGGCGCGAGCTCGCGCACCACCGCGCCGCGCGCGCAGGCGATCGCCGCAGCGTCGGCCAGCGAGATCGCGCCGGCGACGTGCGCGGCCGCGATCTCGCCGCTCGAGTGGCCGACTACGGCGGCCGGCTTCACGCCCCACTGCTCCCACTGCCGCGCGAGCGCGATCGCGATGCCGGTGAGCGCCGGCTGCAGCACGTCGATGCGATCCAGCGCTTCGCCGCCGACGGCGTCCTCGAGCAACGTGCGCAGGGACCACGGGACGTGCTTGCGCTGCTCCGCGTCCCAAGCGTCGAGCGCTGCGGCGAAGACGGGCTCGCGCGCGAGCAGCAGCCTGCCCATGCCGGCCCAGTGCGTGCCGTGGCCGGAGAACGCGAACGCGACCCCCGGAGCCTTGCCTGCGACGCCCGTCGCGGTGGTCGGCGTGGGCGCGCCGGAGAGGAACCCCGCGAGCTCGCTCGCCAGCTCGGCGCGATCGCGCGCGACGATCGCGAGCCGATGGCTGCGCAAGGTGCGGCGGCGCGCGTGGGTGAAGGCGATGTCGCGCAGCGCCGGGCCTGCGTCGCGCGCGGCCTCCTCGCGCACCGCCTCGGCGAGCTCGACCAGCGCGCGATCGGTGTGCGCGCAGAGCGTGACGAGGCGCGCGCGGCCGTCGTCGGCGGGCAGCGCGATCGCGGCGGGCGCTTCTTCGAGCACGACGTGCGCGTTCGTGCCGCTGATTCCGAACGAGTTCACGCCGGCCAGCGCACGCTCGGGGTACGGCCACGGCGCGAGCGTCGCCTGCACGCGGATGGGGACTTCGTCCCACGGGATCTTCGTGCTCGGCGTCTCGAAGTTCGCCTGCGGCGGCAGCTCGCGATGCTTCACCGCGAGCGTCGCCTTGATGAGCCCCGCGACGCCGGATGCCGGCTCGGCGTGGCCGATGTTGCCCTTCACCGACGAGATCAGGAGCGGCCGGTCCTTCGCTCGCCCGGGACCCATCACGTCGGCGAGCGCGCGGATTTCGACGGGGTCGCCGACGACGGTGCCGGTGCCGTGGGTCTCGACGAAGTGCACGTCGCTCGGCGCGATCCCGGCGCGGTCGTACGCGTCGCGAATCGCCTGGCCCTGGCCGAAGCGACCGGGCGCCATCATGTGGCCGCCGTCGCGCCCGTCGGCGCTGAAGCCGGTGCCGCGAATCACGGCATGGATCGGGTCGCCGTTCGCGAGCGCCGCCGCGAGCGGACGCAGGATCACCGCGCCGGCGCCCTCTGCGCGCACGAAGCCGTTCGCGCGGTCGTCGAACGCCTTGATCTTGCCGTCGGGCGCCATCATGCCGACGCGCGACAGCGCGATCATGCCCTCGGGCGTGATGAACACGTTCACGCCGCCCGCGATCGCGGTGTGCGTCTCGCCCGACCACAGGCTCTGGCACGCGAGATGGACGGCCAGCAGCGAGGTCGAGCACGCCGTGTCGATGAAGAAGCTCGGGCCACGCGTGCCGAGCCAGAACGAGATGCGCCCCGCGAGCACGGAGCCGGTGATGCCCGCCGCGTGCCAGACGTCCATGTTGCGGCGGAAGCGATCTTCGCCGAGCACCGCGATGTGCTCGCGCGAGTAGTCCTCGTTCATGCGGCCGAAGATCACGGCGACGCGCTCGCCCATCAGCGCGTCGTGGGGAATGCCGGCGTCGTCGAGCGCGTCGGCGACGACCTCGAGCGCGTAGCGCTGCTGCGGCTCCATCGCGGCGACGTCGCGCGGCGAGAGCCCGAACACGAACGGATCGAACAGCTCCGGGTGATCGAGGAAGCCCGCGAGCTTCGACGAGATCTTGCCCGGCGTGCCCGGCCGCGGGTCGTAGATCTCGTCGATGTTGAAGCCGAGCTCGACGCGGTGCGCCGGCGGCTCGCTGATGCCGCTGCGGCCCTCGCGCAGCATGCGCCAGAACGACTCGGCGCCGCGCGCGCTTCCCGGGAAGCGCATGCCCATGCCGATGATCGCGATCGGCTCCGCGGCGCGCGGAATCAAACGCGTTCCCAGATCAGGTAGGCGGTGGGCGCCTGGGCGTTGATCGTCAGCGGCGGCGTCTCGAGGATGAGGCGATCGCCGTCGATCTTGAAGATCCGCTCCTGGTCGATGCCGCACCACTGCGGAAGCGAAGCGACCTCGACGTGGTGCACGACGCGATTGCCGTTCACGTCGAAGCGCCCGCAGTAGGCGTTGAACTGGTCGTAGTTCACGGTCTTGGCCGTGTCGGCGAGGTCGGTGGACTGCGGCTTCACGCGCTCGGCGCCCATGAACGCGGCCGACATGAAGCCCTGCGCGTTGTAGAACACGTAGCCGCGCGGATCGGGACCGAACGGATAGGTGACGCCACCGTTCGGCAGCCGCAGCTCGAAAGACACCAGCTTCCAGGAGCCGAGCAGCGCATGCCGGCCCGCGTCGTCGCTCATCGCTTCCCCTCGCGGAACCGGGGCATGATCGGCGGGTGGCTGCGAGGTGTCCCTCGATTCCGCTGACTCAAAGTCCTCGCGCGTCTAGACTCAACCGGGGTTTGAGTCTGAGTGTGTTCGCCCTCGCCCGTGTAGGACTCCGAGCGCGGGGTATGGTGCGTGACGGCGCGCACAGCGGCGCCCGACGCGAGCTGCGACTCGACGTCGGCAACGAGCGATCGCGCTGGGTGCATCGCTCGAGGAGGGGCGAGATGGCGACCGGCATCGACGGCGGCGGCGCGCGCAAGGGCGGCAAGGCCGCAACCCAGGAAGCGATCCTGCTCGCGGCGACGCAGCTCTTCATGGAGCGCGGCTACGAGAGCACCACGGTCGCCGACGTGGCGGAGCGCGCCGGCGTCAGCCGCGCGACGGTGTTCTGGCACTTCAGCGACAAGGGCGGCCTGTTCCGCGAGGCGTTCGTGCGGCTGCTGACGCCGTTCCGCGAATCGCTGCAGCGCGACTTCCACGATCTTCCGGCGCCGAAGCGGCTTCACGAACAGCTCGGCAGCGCGGAGCTGTTCGCGCGCCAGCACGGCCACGAGCTGGGTGCGTTCCTGCGCTGGGGCTTCGAGTCGCCCGAGCATCGCGAAGGGCTCGTGACGGCGTTGCTCGACCTGAACCAGCGCTACCAGGGCGTCCTGATCGAGACGATCGCGGAGATCCTCGGCCCGGAGCGCGACGCGAAGGCGCTGGGCGGCGCGCTCTGGCTGACCGTCGACGCGAACTTCTTCCTGTCGGTGTTCGACCCGAGCGACCGCGGCTTCGAGCAGCGCTCCGCGGCCGCTCGCGCGCTCGCCGACCTGATCATCGAGAGCGCCGAGACGGCGCGTGCGGGGCGCCCGGGCGCCTGAGCTCAGCGCGCGTCGTCGCAATGCAGGCGCCACCAGTGGAGCGCCGCGATCACGAGCGCGTGGTCGATGTCGCCCGCGCGCAGCCGAGCCGGCAGCGCGGCCTCGGGCACGAGCTCGACCCAGGTCTCCTCGGTGGGGCCGTTCTGGATCTCGCCAACGCGTTCGCAATTCTCAGCCAAGTACGTGTGGACGCGGTTTCCGAAGAGCGCGGGGTTCGGGTTCACGTCGCCGAGCGGACGTACACGGGGCGCCGCGTAGCCCGTTTCCTCGAGCAGCTCGCGGGCCGCGGCGACTTCCGGCGACTCGCCCGGATCGACGACGCCTCCGGGGATCTCGAGCGTCACCTTGCTCGCCCCGTGGCGCCATTGGCGGACCATCACCAGCTCGCCGCGCGGCGTCGTCGCCACCACGTTGACCCAGGCGTCGGCCTCGATCGTGTAGAACGGGTGGGCGCGGGCCGTATGGGGCGAGCGCAGCGTCGCGCGGTGAACGCGAAAGACGCGGCAGTCCTGGAGCGTCTCGCGGCCGACGAGCTCCCACGCCGGCGGATCGCCGGAGCGCTCGCGGCCGCTCACTCCGGCGGCCCGAGCGCGATCGCGATGCCGGTGTCGCCAGGCGCCGCGGGCGCGGCCGCGCGGCCTTCGAGCCCGCCGGCGTCGCGCGTGGTCGCGTTGCCGTCGAGGTCGATCCGCGCGGTCACCGTGAACGGCCCCTCCCAGGGCATCGCCGCGATCATGCGATCCTCGGGCCCGAGGCGGAAGTCGAACGGGAAGCTCGGCGCGGGCAGGCGCAGCACCGCGGTCGGCGGGCCCGACTCGCCGGTTCGCGCGATCACGAACAGCGTCGCGCCCGCCGGCACCGCCGCGCCGTCCGCGACGCGGATCGTCCCCGAGATGGGCGGACCGGCGTTCTCCGGCGCGGTCATGCCGGCCACGGCTGGCGCGCCGCCCATCAACTCCTCCGGAGAGGGGGGCATCTCGGCCGGCGCGCCCATCACGCGCGCGGCGCCCTCCGGGAAGATCTTCGCGAGGTCCGGCGCCTCCGCCTGCTCGCTGGCGTCGTAGGGCTCGACCTTGCGGTGGCAGGCGGTGAGCGCGAGCGAGCTCGCGGCGGCGAGAACGAGCAAGGAACGGGCGAGTCGCATGGCCGGGCACCTTAGCCGCGGCGCCCCGCGATGCGACGCGTGAGGCAGATTGCGGCGTGCGGGGCTAGGGTGCATGCGGAGCCTAGGGGTGGATCGCAAGCGCGATCCTGAGAAAACACCCTACGAACCTGATCTCGTTCATGCGAGCGGAGGGAAGGCTCACTGGCGCAACGCGCCGGCGAACCCTCCTTCCGCGACGCGAAGGAGCCCGCGATGCCCGCCTTCAGTCTTCCGCCGCTCGGCCACAACCCGTCGTCCAGCGCGCAGGGCACGACGCCCGGCAGTTTCGCGAACGCCCCGCAGATCGGCGGGCCGCGCACCTACAGCTCGCCCGACACGCCCGGCATGCCGGCGCCGTCGGACAAGACCGCGTGGGATTTCCTGCCGCGCGGCTGGAAGCGCGACGCCGCGACCGGCTTCGCGACTGCGCCCGAGGGTTTCGTGCCCTCGACGCAGCTCGAGCACGCGCGCCTCGGCGTCGTGACGCCGCAGATGCGCCGCGTCGCGGAGCGCGAGCCGCATCTCACCCCCGAGCAGGTGCGCGACGAGGTCGCGGCCGGTCGCATGGTGATCCCCGCGAATCTGGTGCACCTCGGCTACGCGCTCGATCCGATGGCGATCGGCCGCGCGAGCAAGACCAAGGTGAACGCGAACATGGGGGCGTCGCCGATCTCGAGCTCGCTCGACGAAGAGGTCGAGAAGCTGCGCTGGGCGGAGCGCTGGGCCGCCGACACCGTGATGGATCTCTCCACCGGCGGAGATCTCGACGCGACGCGCGCCGCGATCATCCGCGCCTCGAACGTGCCGATCGGCACCGTGCCGATCTACTCGATGATCATCGGGCGCAAGATCGAGGATCTCGACGAGAAGATGATCCTCGACGGCATCGAGCATCAGGCGAAGCAGGGCGTCGACTACATGACCGTGCACGCCGGCGTGCTGCGCGGCCACCTGCCCTTCGTGCAGCGGCGCCTGATCGGCATCGTGTCGCGCGGCGGCTCGCTGCTCGCGAAGTGGATGATCACCCACGGCAAGCAGAACCCGATGTACACGCTCTGGGACGACATCTGCGAGATCCTGCGCCGCTACGACGTGACGTTCTCGATCGGCGACGGCCTGCGCCCCGGCGGACTCGCCGACGCAACCGACGCCGCGCAGCTCGCAGAGCTCGAGACGCTCGGCGAGCTGACGGAGCGCGCCTGGCAGCACGGCGTGCAGGTGATGGTCGAGGGGCCCGGCCACGTCCCGTTCGACCAGATCGAGTACAACATGAAGCTGCAGCGCCGGCTGTGTCACGGCGCGCCGTTCTACGTGCTCGGCCCGCTCGTGACGGACATCTTCCCCGGCTACGACCACATCACGAGCGCGATCGGCGCGACGGCCGCCGCTTATCACGGCGCGGCGATGCTCTGCTACGTGACGCCGAAGGAGCATCTCGGCCTGCCGAAGAAGGACGACGTGAAGCAGGGCTGCGTCGCGTACAAGATCGCGGCGCACGCCGCGGACGTCGCGCTCGGCATCCCCGGCGCACGCGATCGCGACGACGAGCTGACCAAGGCGCGCGCCGCGCTGAACTGGGAGCGCCACTTCGAGCTGTCGTTCGACCCCGACCTCGCGCGCGCGTACCACGACGAAGACCTCGACGTGGACACCGACTTCTGCGCGATGTGCGGCCACGACTGGTGCTCGGTGCGCATCAGCAAGGAGATCAACCAGTTCGTGAGCGGGAAGGACGAGACGTACGCGTGGACGGCGCCGAAGATCTCGGCGGCCCTCACGCCGGCGCAGAAGGCCGTGCTCGAAAAGCGCGGCGTGCTGACGGCGGCGGAGATCCACCGGCTCGCGAGCAAGACGCGCGCGAAGGTCGGCGCCGACGCCGGGCAGAAGGCCGAGTGCCACAGCGACGTCGCGACGCCCGACGTGGCGCACCAGATCCAGGGCGAGTGAGCGCCCGGAAAACCGAAAGCCCCGAGGCGCGTGGCGCCTCGGGGCTCGCAGTTCCCGGGTCTCACCCCCCAGCAAGGCCCGGAATCCTGTCCGCTGTTTCGGCGCGCTCGCGCCAGGCTTGAGGGGAATTTCGCGGAGATAGCGCCAATGACTGCGCAGCGGATGCTCTCCGAAGAGGGAATTCCTGCGTACTTACGGGAACTTGGGCTCGCTCGAGCGGGCGAGCCGGTACGCGTCCTGGCGGGCGGCGATGGCAACATCAACTGGGTGCGGCGCGTCGCGATCGGGGGTGCCGAGCCGCGATCGCTGGTGCTGAAGCAGGCGCGCCCCGCGCTCGAGCGCTTCCCGCAGTACGCCGCGCCCACCGAGCGACTGCTGTGCGAGGCGCGCTGGTTCGAGATCGCGCGGGCGCACGACGCGGACGGACTCTGCCCGCGCGTGCTCGCGCTCGACGAAGCGAATCGCGTGCTCGCGCTCGAGGACCTGAGCGCTGCGGAGCGCCTCGATGCCGCGCTCGCGCGCGGCGCCGACGTCGCGTCGCAGATGGAGACGCTCGCGCGCTTTCTCGCGCGCGTGCACGCGGCGACCGCAGGCGACGAGGCGCTGCCCGCCCGCTTCGCCAACGATGCGATGCGGCGCCTGCACGGCGATCACATCTTCGCGTTGCCTTATCAGGGCGAAGACTTCGGCCTCTCGCCGCGGCTCGAGGCCGCCGCGCGCGAAGCGTGCGCCGACGCCGCGCTCGTACGCGCCGCGGAGCGCGCACATGCGCGGTATCTCGCGCCGCAGGGCGCGCTCGTTCACGCGGACGTGCAGGCGGGCAACGTGCTGCTCGTACCCGGCGGCGGCGCGAAGCTGCTCGACGCCGAGATCGCCCACGTCGGCGACGCGGCGTTCGACCTCGGCACGCTGCTCGCCCACCTCGCCCTGCCCGCGCTCGCGCGGGGCGGCGACGCGAGGGAACTGATCGCGCGCGTGCGCCGTGCCTACGCTGCCGAGCGCGACTGCGACGGCGAGTTGCTCGCGCGCGCCGGGCGCTACGCCGGCTTCGAGTTGATCCGCCGCACGATCGGCGCGGCGCGCGTCGCCGCGGTCGCGAGCGACGAAGCGGGGCTGCGCGTCCTCGCGCAAGGCCGGCGCTGGGCGCTCGGCGACGCGAGTCATTAGGGCTCGCTAGAGCTCGGGCTCGCCGGCGTCGACGACCGCCCAGTGGATGCGCTCGTAGTCGAACGTGCCGCTCGCGATCGCGTTGAACTTGACGACCTCGAAGTACGGCGAGAGGTCGAAGTCCCGCGGCGTCAGCAGCGTCGGGTGGCGCATGCGGAACAGCCCCGTGAAGTGCTCGCTCTCGTGGCCGAGCACGCGCCCGAGCACGCCGCCTCGGCGACTCTCCGGATCGTCCGCCGGAAAGTCGACCTGGGGCAGCACCGGGAAGCCCACGCGCGCGAACAGGCGCCCGAGCAGGCTCGAGCAGATCACCTCGGTGGGCTGCCCGCTGCCGAAGTGCAGCGCATCGCGGCGGAGCCGGTGGGGCACGATGTGCACCGGCAACAGGTACCGCAGCAGATCGAGCACGTTGCGCAGGTCGTACTGCCAGCCGATCGCCCCGATCGCTTCCGCGAGGATCTGCTTCCCGTGCTCGGGCCGCAGCCGGTGCGGGCGGACGATGCGCAGGTTGTAGTCGATGTACTTGCCGAGCGGCGCGGCCACCACGCCGCGGGGCAGCGCCTCGACGAGCAGGTGCTCCGCGTCGGCCCCGAACTCGCGGAGCGTGCGCTCGGCCAGCTCCCCGCCGTGCCGGAGCAACTCGTCGCCCACGTAGAGCGCCGCGTGCGACCAGCTGCTCTGGGTCAGGTACTTGATCACGACCGAGATGCGGTTGTCGCCCTCGACCAGCACCACGTCGCCCTTTCGGATGCTCCGCCGCAGCGCGTGCGGATCGTTCCAGACCCGCTGCTCGTAGGCGGCGATCGGCTCGGAGAGCCATTCGAGCAGCCGTCGTGCGAGCCAGGTTCGGAGGCGCATGGGTGTTCCGCACTTCGGCACGGCACGTGCTTCGGGTGAGCCGCCAAACGGGACGAAATCGCGCAAACTCGCGAAAAGACGCAGTTTTTTCGTAGCCTTCGCGGAGGGTGTCGGGTATGATTTGCGCCCGGTCCGAATAACCCTTTGATACCGAGGGGTTACGGGCGATCGCGCATCGCGAGTCTCAGCGAGCCCGATGACGATCGAGAGCCTTCAGACGAGCGCCGGAGCCAGCATGGACGTCAGGATCAAAGCCAACCTCGCCTTCACCATCAGCGGTCCCTCGCTCGAGGACGCCATGGCGGAGTACGACGAGCTCACGGTCGAAGGCCTCGTAAAAGAGATCCTGGACAAGTCCATCGCCTGCGACTCGATCACCGTCGAAGTGATCGAGGGCCCGAACACGCTCGAGGACTACGACTCGCAGAGCCGCTGATCAGCGGCGGTCGGTGTCGAACAGGGCGAGCTGAATCGGTGCGGGTGCCGCGGGTCGCGCGGCGGGTGCCGCGGGTCGCGCGGCGGGTGCCGGCGGAGTCGTGCGCGCGACGTGGCGCGGCGCCTCGCGGGTGCGCTCTGGCGCACGCGCTGCGAGCACGGGGCGCGGTGGCGGCGCACCGCGCAGCGGAGCGCTCGGGCCCGGCAAGTAGATCCTCACGGCGCGCGCGTGCTCGAGGATCTCGCGGTACAGGCGCTGGAAGCGCAGCCCGTGGTTGAAGTGGCGCAGGTGCGCGAGCTCGTGGCAGAGCGTGTTCACGAGACTCGAGTACTTGAGCGGCTTGCCGGTGGCCGCGTGGCGTAGGCGGATGCGGATCGTTCCGTCGGAAAAGCAGACGCCGTAGCGGCGCTTCACGCGCGGCCGCTCGGCCTCGATCGCGCGGTACTTCAGCGCGAAGTGCGCGGCGAGCGCCGCGCCGTCTCGATTCAGCCGCGCGATCAGCTCGTCGGGACGTGCACGCTCCACGGCCGCGCAGCTTCTCGGCGGCGCGGTACCGCGTCAAGCGGGGCTGGGATCGCGGCGTGCGAGCGTTCTATCGTGGCGCCGTGTCCACGAGCACGATCCCTCTCTTCCCGCTCTCGTCGCCCGCGCTGTTCCCGCACTGCGCGGCTCCGCTCCACGTCTTCGAGCCGCGCTATCGCGCGCTCACCGCGGACGCGCTCGCGGGCGAGCGCGTGATCGGCATGGCCACCGTGCTGCCCGATGCGATCTCGGACATGGCAGGCGACCCGCCGCTGTTCGCGATCGGCTGCGCGGGCGTGATCGCAGAGCACGAGCGCCTGCCCGACGGGCGCTACCTGATGCTGCTCCAGGCGACCTCGCGCTTCCGAATCGTGCGCGAGCTGGGGCGTTCGGGCGACCGGCCGTACCGCGTCGCCGAGGTCGAGTGGATCGCCGAGGGTGCCGCCGACGCGTCGCGATGCGCCGCGCTGCGGGCCGAGGCCGCGGGCGCGTTGACCGCCCTGCTGGCGCACGAGGCGAAGGGCGCGGGGCCCGATTTCGCGGCTCTCGACGCGCTCGACGACGAGCGCTTCGCCTGCCAGGTCGCCCACGCCCTGCGCCTGCCGGGCCGCGAGAAACAGGCGTTGCTGGAGGCGCCCTCCACGGCCGCGCGCCTCGACGCGCTCGTCCAGACGCTGGCTTTCCAGCGCGCCTGGTCGTCCGCCGCCGGCGGCGCGGGCGGGCCGACGTTGCACTGAGCGGTGTCGCATTTCGAGCTCGTGGTTGATCTCAATTTTCGCAGGAATGAGTCAAATCGAGTCGAATTTCATCGTTCCGATTGCCGGGCGAATCGGGCCGGTGACACCGAAGTGCGGCGGCGGATGTCGCTTCACGGAATCGAGCGAACTCCGCGATCCAGCGTCGGGTTTTGGGAAGCAAACGGTGGTTCCCTAAGTGCTGAAACGGTTTTTCGTTTGAACCGATTCGGTGTCGGGCCCGCGACGCGATCGTGAGCGTGCGGCTTTGCCGACCGGGGTGGGAAGTGGTCTACTTCGCCGCGTTTTGACGGGGTCGGTCGGCCCAAACCCGGCAGATCCCGCTGAATCCTCCCCCAACCCCCATTCCTCCCCCCGGTCCCTGATGCCCCCGCCCCTCACGGCGTGGGACGGCGCGCTTCGCCGTCTCGCCGCCGAAATGCCTCCGCTCGCCCTGAAGGCCTGGATTCTGCCCCTCGGGATCCGCGCCGAGGACGCGGGCCTCGTGCTGGTCGCGCCGACGGCCTTCCACGCCGAGCGCATCCGCACGCGGTACCTGGGCCTGCTCCAGAGCGTGCTCGCGATCGAGGCCGGAACGGCGGTCGCCCTGCGGATCGACGTGGACCCTCTGGGTGCCCAAGCCCCGACGGGCGGAGACGAGGCCGCGATCGCCCCGCCGCCCCTGCGCGCGCCGCAAGCGGCGATCTCGGCGGCGAGCGCGCCCGCGGCGCGCACCGCGCAAGCCGAGCTGCCCGAGCGCGCTCC
>CAZCTH010000144.1:0-12168 GCA_964501435.1 uncultured Spirochaetales bacterium
GCGGTGGGCGCGGGCGGCGGCATGGCGAGGAACGTCTGCGAGGCGTCCCACGCGTCGCTCGACTTGGCCTTCGGCGGCCCCGCGATCTGCAACCCGGGCTGGAGTACGAGGCGCAGCTCGTACTTGCCGAGCTGGATCACGTCGCTCGGCTTCATCGGCACGCTGCCGGTGATGCGCTCGCCGTTCAGCAGCGTGCCGTTCTCGCTGCCGAGATCCTCGAGCACGTAGCCATCGCCTTCGCTGCGCAGCGTCGCGTGGAAACGGCTCACCGCGAGGTTGTTCACGACGACGTCGTTCTCGCGCATGCGGCCGATGCGCAGCTGCGGGCCGACGAATGCGACCTCGCTCAGCAAGCGGCCCTTGAGCGAAAGCTGAACCCGGGGCGTTCCGGCCATGCGAATCCTCGCGCGCGAAGAGGGTGTCCTGCACGCGACTCTTCGCCCGCCGGAAGCGCAGACTTGACGAAAGACGCGCGACCCTCTCGCGCGGGCCGGGCGCCGCGCCGCGAGCCCTCGGGCTCAGCGCCCCCGCAAGGGGAGCAGCGGCCGGAGGCGATCGAAGCTGCCGGGCGCGATCTCCGTCATCTGCACGCGGTCGAAGCCGAGGCCCTCGAGGTCGCAGAGCGCCTGGGCGACGGCGGGCGGCTCGCCGAGGAAGCGCGAGAGGAAGCCGCGGCCGAACGGCGCGCGGAGCCCCTCGGCGTGGGGTGCCGGCACGGCGCCCACGAGCACGAAGGTGCCGATCGGCAGGTCCCCGCGGACCGCGCGCACCCGCGCGACGGCGGCGCGCACGTCCGCCTCCGACACCGCCCCGAACTTCCCGAGGTCGAGGGCGCCGCCGCGGGTGGCCGGGGCGTTGGGCTTCACCTCGATGCGGTCCACCAGCGGCGGCAGCGCGCGCAGCGTGCGCGGCCCACCCGCCGAGCCGACGAGCAACGGCGGCGTCGGGGCGAGGTCGGCGAGGCCGGGGTCCCCGAGGTCGATGCGGTAGTGCGCGCCGGCGAACTTGCAGCGCCCCGTGTGCAGCAGCTCGCGCACGATGCGGAGCGCCTCGATGTATTGGCCCGCGCGCTCCGGGCCGGCGGGATAGCGCCAGCCGATGCGCAGGATCTCGTCCTCGACCCAGCCCGCGCCGAGCCCGGCCTCGAAGCGACCCTGCGCCGCGCGATTCAGCGAGAGGCTCGCCTGGGCGAACTCGACCGGCGAGCGGAACAGGTTGTTGGCGAACGACGACGTGATCGGGATCTCGCGCGTGGCGAGCGCCATCTCGGTGAGCACGACCCACAGGTGGGGATACGCGATCCCCATCGTGATCAGGTGGTCGCTCGCGGCGAGCCCGTGCCAGCCTTCGGCCTCGCGCGCGCGCGCCCAGTCGCCCGGGCGCTCGGCGCGCGCGCCGTTGTAGTTCGGAAAAAACTGCATTCCGCCCCCTCGCGAGGCCCGCGCCCCGCGGCTCAGCCCTCGTAGCGAATCGCTGCGATCCAGATGCTCGCCTCGCCGCGCGGCCGGCGCACGGTGACCTCGTCGCCCGCGACGCGGCCCATGAGCGCGCGCCCGAGCGGCGACTCGATCGAGAGCAGACCTCGGGAAGGGTCGGATTCGTCCGGCCCGACCAGCCGATACTCGGCGCTCTCGCCGGTCTCTTCTTCGACGGTGACGAACGCGCCGAAGTAGATGCGGTCGCGCCGCTCGGGGGGCGCGTGGACGACGGTGAGCGTGTCGAGCTTCTTCTGCAGGAAGCGCAGCCGCCCGTCGATCTCGCGCAGCCGCTTCTTGCCGTAGATGTACTCGGCGTTCTCGCTGCGGTCCCCGAGCGCGGCAGCGTCGGAAACCTGTTGCGTCACGCGCGGGCGCTCGACGCGCCACAGCCGGTCGGCCTCTTCCTGCAGGCGCCGGAAGCCTTCCGGGGTGATGTAGCTGCCCATGCCGCGGGAGTTACGGAACCCGGCGCGGCGCAGCAACCGCCCTGCGCCCGCGCCGCGCGATCTCTACGTTGCGCGGCGTGCAGGCACTGTTCGACAAGGTGCGCGGCGAGGCCGAGCGCAGCGCGTGGAGCGCGGGCGTCGAGCTCGCCCGCGCGAACGCCGTCACCCAGGAGCGTGCGAGCGCCGGCGAGCGCGTGCTGCGCGTCCGGCCGAGCGGCGGCTTGATCCATCCGACCGTGCTGCTCTACGTGGACGACGGCGAATGGGAATGCGACTGCGGCGGCGACGACGACCCGTGCGCCCACGTCGCCGCCGCCGTGATCGCGCTGCGCCGCGCGCAGCAGGAAGGGCGCGAGCTCCCCGCCGCGGCGGCCTCCGGCGCGGGCGCCCTCGCCTACCGCCTGCGCGTGGAGCCGACGGGCCTCGCGCTCGCCCGCGTCGTGCGCAGCGCGGGCGGCGAAGAGCCGCTGCGCGCCTCGCTGTCCGCGCTGCGCAGCGGCCGCGTGCCGGGCCCACCCGTGAGCCCGACGCAGAGCGACGTCGCGATCGAGGTCGCCCTCGGCGCGGCCGCCACCGGCCCGCTGCCCCGCGGCGTGCTGCGCGCGCTGCTCGCGCCGCTCGAGAGCTGCGACGACGTGCAGCTCGACGGCGCCAAGATCCGCACGAGCCGCGAGCCGGTGGGATGGCGCGCGCGGCTCGTCGACGACGGACCGGGCTTCCGGCTCTTCGTCGAGCCCGACCCGCCGGTGACTCGCGCGCTTCCCGACGGCTTCGCCCTGTGCGGCGACGTGCTCCGCGAGCTCGGCCCGGCGCGGCTCACCGGGCGCGAGCAGAACGAGCTGCGCCCGCCGGGGCGTTGGTTCTCCGCCAACGACGCCGCCGCGCTGGTCGCGGACGTCCTCCCCGACCTCGAGCAGCGCGTGCCCGTCGCGACCGAGACGACGCGCCTCGCCCGGGGCCGCCGCGAACCGCCGCGTCTGCGCGTCGAGACGGAGCGGCGCGGCGACGCGCTCTCGGTGCTCGCCACGATCGTCTACGGCGATCCGCCGATCGCGCGCGTCGACGCGGGCAAGCTCGTCGCGCTCGGCGGCGCGATCCCGATCCGCGACGAAGCCGCCGAGCGCGCGCTCGAGCGGCGCCTCGCCCAACAACTCGAGCTCGCGCCCGGCCGCCGGCTCGACTTGCCCGCGGCCGAGGCGATCCGCTTCCGCGAGCGCCTCGAGCGCTCGAGCGCGACCGTCGCGGGGAGCGCGCACCGCGAATTCTTCCTCGCGCCTGCGCTCGCGCCCGATCTCGCGACGGCGGACGAGCGCTTCGCGGTGCGTTTCCGCAGCGCGGGCGGCGGCGAGGCCAGCGCCGGCGCCGTGCTCGGGGCCTGGCGCAGCGGCGAGTCGCTCGTGCCGCTGCTCGGCGGCGGCTTCGCGCCGCTTCCGGCGGAGTGGCTCGCGAAGCTCGGGCCGCTGATCGCCGACCTGCTCGCGGCGCGAAGGCCCGACGGCTCGCTGCCGACGAGTGCGCTGCCGGACCTCGCGCGGCTGTGCGACGCGCTCGAGCGCCCGCGGCCGCCGGGCTTCGAGCGCCTCGCCGCGCTGCTCGGAGACTTCACCACGCTGCCGGAGGCGCCCCTCGCGCCCGCGCTCGCCGCGCAGCTGCGGAGTTATCAGGCCGTCGGCGTGCGCTGGCTGCACTTCCTCGGGCGCGCCGGCCTCGGGGCGCTGCTCGCCGACGACATGGGCCTCGGCAAGACGCTGCAGGCCCTCGCCACCTTCGGTCCGCGCACGCTGGTGGTCGCGCCCACCAGCCTGCTCGCCAACTGGCGGGACGAGCTCGCGCGCTTCCGCCCGGAGCTCGCCGTCCACACCTATCACGGAGCCGACCGCGAGCTCGAGGAGCGCGCGCCGGTCACGCTCACGACCTACGCGCTGCTGCGCCGCGACGCGGAGCGGCTGGCGGCGGTGCCGTGGGAGCTGGTCGTGCTCGACGAGGCGCAGGCGATCAAGAATCCCGACAGCCAGACCGCGCGCGCCGCGTTCGCGCTGCGCGCCGAGCGCCGCGTCGCGCTCACCGGCACGCCGGTCGAGAACCGGCTCGAAGAGCTGTGGAGCGAGATGCACTTCCTCAATCCCGGCCTGCTCGGCGGGCGCTCCGATTTCGACGAGCGGGTCGCGCGCAGGGTCGCGAGCGGCGACCCCGACGCCGCGCCGCGCCTGCGCGAGCGCCTGCGGCCCTTCGTGCTGCGCCGCCGCAAGGCCGAGGTCGCCCCCGAGCTGCCGCCGCGCATCGACGTGGTGCTGCACTGCGTGCTGTCCGAGGCCGAGCGCGCGGTCTACGACGCCGTGCGCGCGGCGACGACGCCGGAAGTGCTCGAGCGCCTCGCGCGCGGCGGCAGCGTGATGGAGGCGCTCGAGGCGCTGCTGCGCATGCGCCAGGCCTGCTGCCACCCGCGGCTCGTGCCCGGTCAGCAGCTCGATGCGTCGGCGAAGCTCGAGCTGCTAACGGACCGGCTCGAGACGATCGCGGCCGAGGGCCACAAGGCCCTCGTGTTCTCCCAGTGGACGGGCCTGCTCGATCTGGTGGAACCACGCCTGCGCGAGGCGGGGCTCGGCTTCGTGCGGCTCGACGGCTCGACCGAGAACCGCGGCGAGGTCGTCGCGCGCTTCCAGGCCGAGAGCGGGCCGCCCGTGTTCCTGATCTCGCTGCGCGCTGGCGGCACGGGGCTGAACCTGACCGCCGCCGACCACGTGTTCCTGCTCGATCCGTGGTGGAACCCGGCGGTCGAGGACCAGGCCGCCGACCGCGCCCACCGTATCGGGCAAGAACGCCCCGTCCTGGTCCACCGCCTCGTCGCGCAGGACACCGTCGAGGAGCGCATCCTCGCGCTCCAGGAGAGCAAGCGGGCGCTCGCCGCAGCGGCCCTCGACGGCGGTGCGGGCGCGGCGCTGACGCGCGACGACCTGCTCGCCCTGCTCGCCTGAGCGACCGGCCACCGCGACGCGTTCCATCGCGCGCCCGCCCGGCTACCGTGCGCGGCCGTGGAAGAGCAAGCCGAAATCGACGCGCGGGTCCGCGATCACATCGCGCGCTTCGGCTGGCACCTCGTGCTGATCCCCCCGACGACCGAAGCGCCGGGCTGGGTCCACACGATCGGTCTCGAGGAACGCTTCGGGCACCCGGAGCTGATCGTGTTCGGGGGCGACTTCAGCGTGCTCGCCCCGCTGCTGAACGCGCTCGGCGACCGCATCCGGGGCGGAACGCGGCTCGCGGACGGCGGCGAGCTGTCGGGCGTGATCGAAGGCCTGCCCCTCGCCTTTCGCGCCGTCGCCGGGAAGTGGATCGAGCCCTTCCTCGGCAACGCCGCGTGGCACTACCGCCGCGACACGATCCCGGCGCTCCAGTGTTTCTGGCCCGACGCGGCGGGGCACTTCCCGTGGCAAGCCGAGTTCGAGGAGGCGCTGCGCGCCGACCAGCCCCTGCTGTTCGAGCGCGAGACGCACAAGGCGCTCTCCGAGCGCATGATCGCGGCGCTGCGCGCCGACGGTGCGCTGTGACGCTGCACGTCGCGATCGCGGGCGCAGGCATCGCAGGGCTCGGCGCGGCGCTCGCACTCGCGCGCGCGGGCCATCGGGTGACGCTGCTCGAGCGCGACGCGACGCCGCTGCCCGAGAGTCCGGTCGCCGCCTTCGAGCGCTGGGAACGCCGCGGTGCCCCGCAGGTGCGCCACTCCCACGCCTTCCTCGCGCGGCTGCGCAACTTGTTACGGGATCGCGCGCCCGACGTGCTCTCCGCGCTGCTCGCGGCCGGCGCGGAGGAGCTGCCCCTCGCGAACCTGCTGCGGCCGGGCATCGACGACGCGTCGCCCCGGCCGGGCGACGAGGACCTCGTGCTACTCGCCTGCCGCCGCATCACCTTCGAGTGGGTGCTGCACCGGCTCGCGCAGCGCGAGCCCAACGTGACGCTGCGCGACGGCTGCGACGTGCGCGGGCTCGTCGTAGAGGGCGAGCTCGAAGGTCGACCGCGCGTCGTCGGCTTGCGGCTCGCGAGCGCGCGCGGCGTGGAGACGCTCCGCGCGGACCTGGTCGTCGACGCCTGCGGGCGACGCTCGCCCCTCGCGCGCTGGCTTGCAGAGGCGGGCCTGCCCGCGCAGGACGAGGCGAGCGAACCCTGTGGCGTCTACTACTGCTCGCGCTTCTACAAGCTGCGCGACGGCGTGACGCCGCCGGAGCGCGAGACGACGATCGGCGCGGACCTCGGCTACCTCAAGTACGCGATCTTCCACGGCGACGGGCACATCCACTCGGTGACCTTCGCCGCCGCGCCCGAGGACAAGCCGCTGCGCGCGCTGCTGCGCGAGGCGCCGTTCGAGGCAGCGGCGCGCCAGTTCCCGGTGATCGCGCGCTGGATCGACCCCGCGATCGCCGAGCCGATCACCCCGGTGTACGGCATGGACGGGCTGCGCAACACGCGCCGCACGCTCTCCGCGAACGGCGAGCCGCGCGTCGCCGGCTTGGTCGCGCTCGCCGATGCCGCGATCCACACCAACCCGCTCTACGGGCGCGGCTGCACGTTCGCGCTCCTGCACGCGTGGGCGCTCGCCGATGCCGTGAGCGCGTGCGGCGGCGACGTGCTCGCGGCGGCGCGTGCGCTCGAGGCTGCCACCGAGCGCGAGATCGTCCCGTGGTACCAGCTCACGCTGCAGCAGGACCGCGATGCGGCCGCCTTCGCGGCGCAGCTGCGCGGCGAGGGAGAAGCGGCGAAGCCGGGCGCCAGCGCGGGCGCCGTCGATCCGCGCGCGTACTTCCGCGACGTGATGCAGCGCGGCCTCGTGCCCGCGCTGCGCCTCGACGCGACCGTGCTGCGCGCGTTCTCGCGCAGCTTCAACCTGCTCGACCCGCCCGGCGACCTGATGCGCCGGCCCGACGTGATGCAGCGCGTGCTCAAGATTTATCAGGCACGCGGCGAGCGCAGCGAGCCGATTCTCGGCCCGGGCCGCGCGGAGTTGATCGAGATCCTGAACGCGGCCTGACGAGCGCCGCACGAGGAGTCCCATGCGCCTCAGCAAGCCCCGCGTCGAACCGCTCGCCCTCGAGCAGATGGACCCGGAAACGCGCGCCTACCTCGAGAAGATCACCGTGGGCGGGCTCTCGGCCGGCCGCGTCATCAACATCTTCCGCACCCTCGCTCACCACCCCGAGCTGATGCGGCGCTGGCTCGTGTTCGGCAACCACGTCCTCGGCAAGTCCACGTTCCCGCCCCGCGAGCGCGAGCTCGCGATCCTGCGCGTCGGGTACCTGTGCAAGAGCGAGTACGAGTGGGGCCAGCACGTGCTGATCGCCCAGCGTTGCGGGATCTCGGACGCCGAGATCGCGCGCGTCGCGGACGGCCCGGGCGCGGCGGGCTGGAGCGCCGCCGACGCGGCGGTGCTGCGCGCCGCGGACGAGCTGCACGCGGACCAAATGATCGGCGACGCCACCTGGGCCGAGCTCGGGAAGACCTGGAACCGGCAGCAGCTGATGGACCTCGTGTTCACGATCGGCCAGTACCACCTGGTGGCGATGGCCCTCAACAGCTTCGGCGTGCAGCGCGACTCCGGCGTGCCCGGGCTGCCTTGAGGACGCCGCGCATCGGGCCTCTCTCCGCCCGATTGGGCCGAATCGGGGGCGCGGCGGCAGCCGCGCATGCACGGAGGGTGGCGCTGCCTTTCCCAGCGCAGTTGTGCTGATTTGAGCACGACATCGCGCTGAATTCGGCGCGTTCGGGCCATTTCGAAGTAGAGAATTTCCGCGCCTGCGAGTAAATCGCGGGACCCCTCCGAGAGGTCCCGATGCTCCGCCACCGAGTTCGCTCCGCTGCCCTCCTGATGCTCGCGACGTCGTTCCTCGCCGCACCGGCCCATGCCGCGCAGTTCGACGGCGCCAACACGGCCTGGGTGCTGGTGTCGAGCGCACTCGTCCTCTTCATGATGATCCCCGGGCTCGCGCTCTTCTATGGCGGCCTCGTGCGCGCGAAGAACGTGCTCTCGGTGCTGATGCACTGCATCGCCCTCACGGCCGTCGGCACGCTCGTGTGGCTCGCTTGCGGGTACAGCCTCGCGTTCGACACGACGGGCATGACGCCCGGAAGCGCGGGCCTGCACGCCTTCGTCGGCACGTTCGACAAAGCGTTCCTGCGCGGGCTCAGCCCCGAGAGCGCCTGGGGCTCGATCCCCGAGGCGGCGTTCTTCGTGTTCCAGCTGACGTTCGCCGTCATCACGCCCGGCCTGATCGTGGGCGCCTTCGCCGAGCGCATGAAGTTCTCGGCGATGCTGCTCTTCTCCGCCCTCTGGATGCTGCTCGTGTACGCGCCCGTCGCGCACGCCGTCTGGGGCGGCGCCGGCGGCTACTTCGCGGATCGCGGCGTCTACGACTTCGCGGGCGGCATCGTCGTGCACATCACCGCCGGCGTCGCCGCGCTGGTCGCGTGCATCGCGGTGGGGCCCCGTCAGGGCTACGGCCGCACCGCCATGCTGCCGCACAACCTCACGATGTGTTTCATGGGCACGGGCATGCTGTGGGTGGGCTGGTTCGGCTTCAACGGCGGCAGCGCGCTCGCGGCCGACGGCAACGCGGCCATGGCCGTGCTGGTGACCCAGATCTCGGGCGCGACCGCCGCGGCGACGTGGATGGCGATCGAGTGGATCAAGCGCAAGCCGAGCGTGCTCGGCATCGCCACCGGGGCCGTCGCCGGGCTCGCCGCGGTGACGCCGGCCTCCGGCTACATCGGGCCCTTCGGCGGCTTCGCGATCGGGCTCTGCGCCGGCGTCGTGTGTTATTACGCCGCCACCGAGCTGAAGCAGCGCTTCGGCTACGACGACTCCCTCGACGTGTTCGGCGTGCACGGCGTCGGCGGCCTGCTCGGCTCGCTGCTGGTGGCGGTGTTCGCGGCCCCCGCGTTCGGGGGCAAGGGGCTCCCCGATCCCGCGAGCTACTCGATCGCATCGCAATTCGCCGCGCAGGCGACCGCGTGCGCCGCGGTCGCGCTCTACACCGCGGCCGCGAGCTGGCTGCTGCTGAAGGCGATCGGCGCGACGCTCGGCCTGCGCGTCGACGCCGAGAGCGAGACGCGCGGCCTCGACCTCAGCCTCCACGAGGAAGCCGGCTACAACACCTGACCTCGGATTCGGGGACGTTCCTTGACTAACTGAACTTTCGAGAAAGTTCAGTTAGTCAAGGAACGTCCCCGCTCCCCTGCTTTCGTCGGCGTAGATCGCGACGTGCGGGGGGCGGCTCTGGCTGGCGACGCCGTGGACCATGCCGGCGGTGTTGAAGGCCGCCACCGGCTCGCCGCGCGCGGCGAGCGCGATGCAGCCGCCTGCGCCGCCGAGCGCGGCGACGCGCGCGAGGGCGCCCTCGCACGCGGCGCGCAGGGCGCTGCCGCCGTGGCGCATCGCGGCGTCGATCTCGTGGGCGAACGCGACGCGCAGGAAGCGCTCGCCCTGCCCCGTCGCCGACACCGCGCAACTGGCGTCGTCGGCCCAGGTGCCCGCACCGAGGATCGGCGAGTCGCCCACGCGGCCAGGGCGCTGGTTCGTCATGCCCCCGGTCGAGGTGGCGGCCGCGAGGTGTCCGCGTGCGTCGCGGGCGACCGCGCCGACGGTGCCCGTCGCGCCCGGTTCGTCCCGATCGAGACTCACGCGGCCCTCGGACTGCGCGCTCGCCAGCTCGGCGCGCGACGCCGCCGTCACGAACCACTCGTTCGCGACGCATGCGAGGCCGCGCTCGCGGGCGAAGCGCTCGGCGCCGTCGCCGGCGAGCAGCACGTGCCGCCCGTCGTCGAGGATCGCGCGCGCGAGACGGATCGGGTTGCGCACCGTGCGCACGCAGGCGACGGCTCCGGCGGCGCGCGTCGCGCCATCCATCAGCGACGCGTCGAGCTCCACCGTTCCGTCGCTCGTCAGGGCGGCGCCTCGCCCGGCGTTGAAGAGCGGATCGTCCTCGAGCGCCGCGACGGCGGCCTCGACGACGTCGAGCGCGGCCTCCCCGCGCTCGAGGCGCGCGAGCCCCTCGGCCAGCACGGAGGCGACCGCCGCGCGCAGCTTCGCGTCGAGCTCCGCTGGCAAGCGTCCGCGCACGAGACGGCCCGCGCCGCCGTGGATTGCGAGCGCGACGCCCTCGGCTCGGGTCATCCGCTGCGGGCTACCGAATCCGCTTCACGCGGATCGTGCGGCCCGCGCCGTTGCGGCGCAGGTAGTAGGAGCCTGCGAGCCCCGCCTCGATCTCGACTTGGTCGCCGGCCTTCAGCACGAAGTGCACGACCTCGACCTGGCGCCAGACCTGCCCGTTGTCGAGCGAGAACTGGTACGTCTTGTCGCCCATGCGCTTCGCATCGCTGACCCGCGCGGCGATCTCGTCCGGCGTCTCGATGCCGTACGTGCGCCGCAGCGCGGTGGCGCTCTCGGACGCCGAGCGGCCGAACAGGCGCTCGCGCAGCGTCCGGTCCTCGGGCGCCTCGGAAGAAGGGCTCTCGGAGGCGGGACGCTCGGAAGAAGAAACCCGGGGCTCCGTCGCCGGAGCCCCGGGTGCGATTTCACGATTCACGCGATCGACCACGCGGTCGTAGCAGGCGAGCCGCTCGCCCGAGTCTTCGATCGCACGGCAGCCGAGAAGCGTTTCGTCCTCGGCGGCCGATGGGGTCGCCGAGAGCGAGACGAGCAGCGCGAGCCACAGTCCCGCCCTCGGCGACATCGGCACTAGAACTTCTTGCTGGCCCGCAGGGTCAGCGAGCGGCCCACGGTGTCGAACGTTCCGGGGAACGTGTTGCCGCTGTTCTGGTCGGTCGGGCCGGCCTCGGAGCCCACCAGCGGCGGGTCCTCGTCGAACACGTTCTCGAGACCCACCTGGAAGGTGAAGCCCTCGAGCATGTCGATGCCGGTCGGCGTCCAGCCCACCACGAAGTCGATGTAGTGGGTGTCGCTGATGCTCGCGAAGTCGGAGATGGCGTTCGCCGGGTCTTCGAAGTCGGTGCCGCGCAGGTAGCGCCAGCGGTAGCCGAGGTTGAAGTCGCCGACGTACCACGTGGTCCGCTGCGTCCACTTCACCGACGGGTTCGGCGAATCGCAGACCGGGCCGTAGATGCCCTTGCAGACGTTGGTCGCCGCACCCACGAAGGGCGTGTCGTTCAGCTTGATCAGCTTGGTGGCCAACCAGTTGATGTCGATGCTGCCCATCGTCCCGAGGTCGACCGAGTAGTCGAGCTGGAAGTCGACGCCCTCGACCTTGATGCTGGCGATGTTCTGCTCGGTCTCGATCAGGCCGAAGTTCGGGTTGCCGACGAGGCCACCCGTGGTCGGGTTGCGCCTGACGAACTGGCAGATGCCGCTCGTGTCGGCCGTCGGATTGTTCGCTTGCAGGTAACAGAACGACAGGATGTTGTCGGCGTCGAAGCTGTCGATCGCGTCCTTGATCTCGACGCGATACCAGTCGATCTGCACCACGAGGCCTTCGATGAAGCTCGGCTCGTAGACGCCACCGATGGTGAGCGTCTTGGCCTTCTCCTCCTTGAGGTTCGCGTTGCCGCCACCGAACTGGTTGATCTGGCCGGCGATGACGTCCGGCACCGACGTGGTGTAGAGGCCCGGGCCAGCCGGCGTGAAGAGCGCCGCGTTGACGCCCGTCGCGACGCACAGATCGCGCGTGAACTGGTCGACCGTCGTGCCCCCCGTCGCCTCGTTGAACGCGGCGCACGGATCGCCGCCCGAGTTGTCCAGACCCGGGGTGACCGGCTGGCCGAACTCGAAGATGTTCGGAGCGCGGACCGCGCGCTGGTAGTTGATGCGGAACTTGAAGTCCTCGATCGGGTTGTACTCGCCGCCCACCTTCCAGGCGATCGCCGTACCCGACTGCGAGTAGTCCGCCCAACGGAACGCCGCTTCGAACACGAGGTTCTGCGCGAGCGTCCGATCCTCGAGGATCGGGATGTTGGTCTCACCGAACACTTCCTTGACGTTGAACTCGTTGCGCACCGACGTCGTCGAACCGAAGCCGAGGCTGCAGTCCGGCGTGCTGTAGCAGTCGTCGGGGAACGAGTCGGAGCGCACGCGGCGCCACTCGGCACCCATCGAGAGCCCGATCGCGCTGGCGCCCGGGATCTTGAGAGACTCGCCCAGGTCGCCGGCCACGTCGAAGTGGACGATGTCCTGAGTCGTGTAGATCTCCTCGTTGATCGACCGCGCGATGTCGGATCAGATGGTCACGCTTGCCGGACGCATC
>CAZCTH010000145.1:0-12136 GCA_964501435.1 uncultured Spirochaetales bacterium
CCGCGCCCAGCGCGCGCTCGCCGCGTCGCTCGCCCGCGGCTACGCCGCCCTGCGCGCGCGGCGCCACGCGTGCGCCGCCGTTCTCGCCGCGAGCGCCGCACTCGTGGCCGTCGCGGCCGCGCGGACGACCTTCTCCGACGACCTCCTCGCCCTGAATCTGCCGGCGCGCCCGGAGCGGCTCGCGGAGGAGGCGCGCGTCCAGGCGAGGCTCGGCGCGAGCGAGCGCGGGCGGCTGATCGCAGCGTTCGGGCGCGACGACGCCGAGGCGCTCGCCGCCCTCGAGGCGCTCGAACCTCACCTCGAGGCCGCCGTCGCGAGCGGCGCGCTCGCGGGATTCGATTCGCCGGGGAGCTGGCTGCGCGCCCCGCAGGCGCAGGCCACGAGCGATCGCGCGTTCCGCGAAGCGCCGGACTTCGCGGAGCGCGTTGCGCGCGCTTATCAGGCGGAAGGCTTTGCGCCCGGGGCGCTCGCGCCCTTCGCGGACGCGCTCGCGAGCGCTGCGCCGCAGCCCCTCACCGCGGCGGAGCTGTCGGCCTCGCCGCTCGGCGAGCCCTTCGCGGCTTCGCGGGTCGCGCTCGCGCGGGGCGTCGCCTACGTCGTCGCGCTGCGCGGCGTCGCCGACGCGTCGCGCGTCGAGGCAGCGGTGGAGGGAGTGCCGGGAGCACTCTTTCTGGATCAGCGCCGGTTCGCTTCGGAGCTTTACGCTCGCGCCCGCGCTCAGGTGGTGCCGCTGCTCGGCGCGGGGTTTGCGCTCGTGGCGGGGGTCCTCGTCGCGCGCTTCCGCTCCCTGCGCGCCGCCGCCGCCGCCGTGCCCGCGCTGCTCGCGGTGGGGTCGGTGCTCGCCGCGCTCGCGCTGCGCGGGGAGCCGGTCACGCTGCTGCACCTCTTCGGCCTCGTGCTGGTGCTCTGCTTCGCGGAGGACTACGGCGTGTTTCTCGTCGAGGCGCGCGACGCCGACGCCCTCGCGGCCTCGCTCACCAGCATCGTCGCCGCGTCGCTCACCACGGCGCTCTCGTTCGGCTTGCTCGCCTTCTCTGCGTTCCCGGCGCTCGCCGCGCTGGGCTTCACCGCGGGCCTCGGCTCGCTCGCGGCGCTCGTGGCCTCGCCGCTCGCGGCCGCCGCCTTCCTTCCGCCGCGCGCCGGCGCTGCGGGGTGAGCGGCGACGCCCGCCGGAGCACCAGTCACCACCGGCCGCCTTCGCGCGCTCAGTGCGCCGGCGCGCCGCGCAGGTGCTGCCAGAGCGGGCCGTGTAGCCCCGCGCGCCGGACCTTGCGAAAGACTTTCGCATCGAAGTTCGCGCGCAGCGGCGGCGAGCTCCAGTGGGGGTTCTCGCGGCAGCGCTCCCGCAGCAGCTCCTCGATCTGGGCGCGGAGCGCCGCGCGCGGCACGCGCAGGGCCGGATCGAGCGCCTCGGCGTCGTCGATCCAGATCATCAGGATCGCGCTGAAGGGATCGAGCTCGGTCACGAAGTCGAGCGTCCGCTTCACGTCGTCGAGAGACTCGCCGGGCGTGCCGAGAATGAACGTGTGGCAGTCGGGGATGCCGGCGTCGCGCGAGAGCGCATGGATGCGCCGGATGTCGGCGGTGGTGAAGCCCTTGCGCAGCCGCTCGAGCACGTCGTCGCGCCCGGAGTCGGAGCCGATCTCCATCCCGGCGCAGCCGGCCGCGCGCGCCAGCTCCGCGAACTCGGCGTCGAAGCCGAGCGGGTTGGCGTAACAAGTCCAAGGCGTCTTCCAGCCGCGGCCGGCCAGCTCGCGACAGACGTCCTTCGCGTGGCGGCGCGGGAGGTTGAAGACCGAGTCGACGACGAAGAAATGCCGGATGCCCGGCTGCTGCGCGAGCGCGTGCTCCATCTCGTCGGCGACCGCAGCCGGCGAGCGCGTGCGCCCGACGCGCCCCTCGATGGTCGGATACGTGCAGTAATCGCAGCGCAGGGGGCAGCCGCGCTTGGTCTGCACCGAGTCGATCGCGTAGCGCGCGTAGTAGCGCGCATCGACGAGTGAACGGTCGGGGCGCGGCAGCGCGCCCATGTCGAGGAAGGTGGACGCCGCGGGGCTCGACGTCACGCCCTCGGGCGTGCGGCGGTGAAGGCTCGGCACGCGCTCGATGCCCGCTCCACCGGCTTCGAGCGCGGCGAGCAGCTGCGGGAACGCGCCCTCGCCCTCTCCCGCGATGCCGTAGTCTGCCCCGAGCTTCGCCAGCAGCTCCGCCGGCATCACGCTGAAGCCCGCGCCCCCGAGCACGACCGGCGCGCCCGTCGCCTCGCGCGCCGCGCGCACGAGGCCCGCGTAGTACGCGACGTTGTCGCGGATGCCCGAGTAGTCGTTGTTCTGGATGTTGCGCATGCCGAGCGCGACGACGTCTGGCCGGAACGCGGTCAACGCCACGCGCAGCGCGCGCTCGGGGTCGCTCTCGAAGCAGAGATCCACGAGCGTGCGCTCGTGGCGCTCGGGTGTCGCGCCCATCACGTAGAGCATGCCGAGCGGGATCACCGCGTCGGGCAGCTTCTCGCGATTTCCGGAGACGAATGCGACGCGCACGGATTCCTCGCCGCGTATAGTCGCTCGCCCTCCGAAGGGAGTCACCTCGGCTTGCGTTCGCGTGGCGCCCCATGAAGTCGGACCTGCTCGCCTCGATCGCGGCGGCCGCGCGCGAGCGCCCGCACGACCTCGCGCTAAGCGATGCGCGGCGTGCGCTGACCTGGCTCGCACTCCAGGAGGAGATCGAACGCCAGAGTGCGCGGTTCGCGGCCCTGGGGCCGCGCCCCCGAGTCGTGGTCGCCGCAGGCAATGGCACTTCGCTGGCGACGGCCATGTTGGGGGCGCTGCATGCGGGAGGCGAGATCCACGGCGTCTCTCCGCGTACGCCCGACGCCGCGCTGTCGAGCCTCGTGCGGAGCCTCTCCGCCGTCGCGTTGCTCTCGGATCGGGCGGCACCCGGGTCGATTCCGATCGACGCGCCCGCCGCGGGCGCGCCTCGATCGGCAGGCGCCGAGCGAGGCGGCGCGATCTTGCTCACGACCTCGGGCACCACGGGCCATCCGAGGATCGTCGTGCGCGGCCTCGCGGCCGTCGACCGGAGCGCGGCGAACGCGGCGCTCGCGATGGGGCTGCGGCCCAGCGCGTGGTCGCTGCTCGTCATCCCGCTTTTCCACACCTACGGCATCGATCAGCTGTCAGCGGCGTTGCTCGCAGGGGCGCGCGTCTCGCTGCAGGACGGCTTCAACCCGGCGCTGGTTCGCGCCGCCTTGCTCGACCGAACCGTCACGCACTTTCCGGCGGTGCCGACGATGCTCGACGCCCTCGCGCGGATCCGCCCGGAGGGCTCGCCTCGCGGGACCCTCGAGCGCGTGGTTTCCGCCGGCAGCGCGCTGCCCGCGCGCGTGGGCGAAGCCTTCGCCTCGAGCTACGGCATCGCGGTCGGGCAGGTGTATGGCTCGACGGAGCTCGGCACGGTCACGGCAACTCGACCGGAAGACCCGGCGGGCTGCGTCGGCCGGCCGCTTCCCGGCGTTTCGATCCGCGTGCTCGCGAACGAACGTCCCGACCTCGCTGCTCCGGTTCCGCTCGGCGAGGAAGGCCTCGTCGCGATCGCGACTCCGTCCCGCTTCGAGCGCTACCTCGACGAAACCGCAGCGGCGCCGGAATGGTTCGCGACCGGGGACCTCGGCCGCGTCGACGCGGAAGGGCGCCTCTGGCTCACGGGCCGCGCGAGCCTGCTGATCGACGTCGGCGCCGTGAAGGTGAATCCGCTCGAGGTGGAGACCGTGCTGATGCGTCACCCCGACGTGCGCGAGGCGGTGGTCCTGCCGATGCGATTCTCGGCGACCGGCTCGCGCCTGCGCGCCATCGTCGTGCCTGAGCCCGACCGCGCGCCCACGCGCGACGCGCTGCGGCGCTTCGCGCGCCAGCATCTGGTCGACTACAAAGTGCCGCGCGTGTTCGAGATCCGAGCCGACGTGCCGCGCTCGCCGACCGGCAAGATCCTGCGCGGCGAGTTGTCCGGGGGGGCGCCGTGAGCGCCGCCGCCGTCGGCCTGCCGGCCGTGGGGCTCGTGTGCGCACTCGGCGACGGACACGACGCCGTGTGGCGGCGCCTCGTCGCGGGCGACGACGCGGCCCTCGCGCTGCGCAGCGACCTCGTGCCGGGATCCGCGCTGCGCTTCGGCAGCGTCGCGAGCGCGCTGCCCGAGACGCCGCGCCCGGTGGCGCGACACGACACGCGCGCGGCGCGGCTCGCGCTCGCCGCGCTGGCACAGATCGAGGGCGCCGTGCGGGAGGCCGTCGCGCGCTTCTCCGCGCTTCGCGTGGGGGTGATCGTCGGCACGAGCACGGGCGGCATCGGCGAGACGGAGGCCGCCTTCCGGGCTCGCGGCGCCGACGGCGCGCTCCCGCTCGGGGATCACCTGACGCGCCTCGAGTTCGGCGGCGTCGCCGAGGTCGTCGCCTGTGCCGCCGGCGCGGCCGGCCCCCGGGCGGCGATGTCCACGGCCTGCTCCTCCGGAGCGAAGGCGCTCGCGAGCGCGCGCCAGTGGATTGCGGCCGACTTCTGCGACGCCGTGATCGCCGGCGGCGCCGACGCGCTCTGCGGCATGACCGCGAACGGCTTCCGCTCGCTGCAGGCGCTCGCCGCCGATCGCACGAACCCGATGAGCGCGCAGCGCGACGGCCTCACGCTCGGCGAGGGCGCTGCGCTCTTCCTCGTGACGCGCGACGCCGCACCGCTCGTGTTGTTGGGGACGGGCGAGGCGATGGATGCGCATCACATGTCCGCGCCGCATCCGGAAGGCGCAGGGGCCGAGGCCGCGATGCGCGCGGCGCTCGGCGACGCCGGGCTCGCGCCGGCAGACATCGCGTATCTGAACCTCCACGGCACCGGAACGCCGCAGAACGACGCCATGGAGAGCCGCGCCGTGGCGCGCGTCTTCGCCGCGCCGCCGCCTTGCAGCTCCACCAAGCCGCTCACCGGTCACACGCTCGCTGCGGCCGGCGCGCTCGAGGCCGCATTCGCTTGGCTCGTGCTCGCGCGCAGGGAGGGCAACCGGATGGCGTTGCCGCCCCACCCGTGGGATGGCGTGCGCGACCCCGCGCTGCCCGCGCTTCCACTCGTCGCGCGCGGCGAGACCCGCGAGGCGCCGCGACCCGCCGCTGCGATGTCCACCTCGTTCGGATTCGGCGGCAGCAACTGCGCCTTGATCCTGGGCGACGCGCGATGAGGCGCGCCTTCGTGCGCAACGTGGCCGTCTGGACGCCCGCGTCGGGCGCGGGCGCCGGCGCGCCCGACGTGCGCTTCTTGCCGCCGCTCGTACGCCGCCGCTGCGACGACCTGACGCGCGCCATGCTGCACGTCGCGCAGGCCTGCGCGACGCCCGAGGCACTCGCGGCGTGCGCGTGCGTGTTCGCGAGCCGACACGCGTCCCTCACGGCGCTGGTCGAGCTGCTCTCTTCGCTCGTCGCGGGAAAGCCGCTCTCGCCCAACGTCTTCAGCCACTCGGTGCACAACGCGCAGGCCGGCGTCTTTTCGGTGTGGGCGCAGAATCGGAACGCGTGCAGTTCCGTGGCGGCGGGCGCCGAGACGTTCCTCGCCGCGCTCGTCGAGGCGCTCGCCTTGCTCGCGCGCGAGCCCGGCCGCGACGTGTTGCTCGTTTGTGGCGACGAGTTTCCGCTCGCGCCCTTCGGAGATGATCCGGCCGAGCGTGCGCCCACGCATGCGCTCGCGCTCACGCTCGGCGCAGGCGGCGAGGGGGCGCCGCTCTCGCTCGCGCTCGAGCGGGCGGACGGAGACGACGGCCCGCGCACGCTGCCCGACGCGCTCGCGTTCGCGGCGTGGTGGCCCTCCGCCGCGCCTTCGCTCGCGCTCTCGCACGGCGGGCGGCGCTGGACGCTCACGCGCGGCTAGCGGCGCGTCACTTCTTCCCGTTCGCCTTCATCGCCAGCTTCGTCGCGAGCGCCTTCTCGTCCTCGGCGCGCGGGATGTCGCCTTTGCGCTGGTAGAAGCGCGAGAGGCTGGTGTGGGCGAGGGCGTCGTCGGGCTCGAGCGCGGCGAGGCGCTCGGCGGCGGCGATGGCGCCGTCGAGGTCGTTTTGGCGCTCGAGCACCATCGCGAGCCCGTTCCACGCGATCGCGAGGTCCGGGTCGAGCGCGAGCGCGCGGCGGTAGCCGGCCACGGCTTCGTCCAGCCGGCCGGCGACGAAGTGCTGGAAGGCCTCTTTCTGCAGGGTTCGCGCGTCGGACATGGCCCAGACAGTAGAGGCGAAACGGGGATGCGCTCCGCCGCGGCTGCGGACTCGGTTCGAATCGGCGAGAGGCGCTCTAGACTCCGCCCCTTTCGCGGAGGGCGACGTGGCGCAGGAAGTGACCGAGGTCGGCGACTTCGGGTCGATCGCGGCGGGCGAGACGACGAGCTGGGTTCCGGGCTCGTTCCCGATGCCCGACGGCAACAGCTGGGTGTATCAGGAGCCGAACGCGTCGGTGATCATCCAGAACGGCGGACTGATGGTCTCCGCGCTGCCGTTCACGCGCAGCAACGACCACGTGCAGTTCTTCGACAACGCGAAGCACATGTACTTCTCCGCGCGCACCTTCGGCGCGCCCGAGGGCGGCTCGCTGACGCTCGCGTGGGAGCAGGCGGCGCGCATCGTGGGCGGCAAGCCCGGCGATCTGTACGACGGCTTCGTGAGCTTCCACCTGCTCGATCTCGCGCGCGGCGTCGCGGTGAACTTCTTCGTCGGCAACGACCAGTTCGCGACGGTGCACGCGCACCTGCCGTTCCCGGGCACGACGCCGCCGCAGCGCGCGAAGGGCCCGAAGTTCTTCTGCTGGTTCGATGAGCGCGGCGGGCTCGCGCCCGGCGAGTTCCACGCCTACGCGATCCGCCACGACCGCGCCGCAGGGACGCTCACCTGGAGTCATCAGGGCGAAGTGGTGAAGCGCGCCGAGGGCGTCGGCGAGCTCGGGCCGTTCACGATCGCGCTCGGCCTGATGACCGAGAAGGACATCGTCCCCGGCAAGGGCAGCGTCTCGTGCCACGGGCAGGGGGCGGTCGGCAAATGGCGGAACATCCGCGCGATCGTCGAGCGGCCGTGAGCGGCCTCGCGACGCTCGTGCGCGCGACCCGCGCGCCGAGCCTGTTCGCCGGCGCGCTGCCGGCGCTCGTGCTCACCGCGCTGGTCGCGGCCGAGGGCGGCCCCGTGCACTGGGACCGCTTCGCGCTCACGTTCCTCGGCCTGATCGCGCTGCAGGCCGGCGTGAACGTCGTGAACGATCTGTTCGACGACTCCTCCGGGCTCGATGCCGATCCCGCGTTCGAGAAGAACGCCTTCCCGCTCGGCAGCCGCGTGATCCAGTCCGGCGTGCTGTCGCGCCGCGGCATGTGGAACCTCGCGGCGGCGTGCTTCGGCACCGGGCTCGCGTGCGGCCTCGCGCTCGATCGCTTCCACCCGGGCCACGTCGTCCTGATGATCGGCGTCGCCGGCTTCCTGTTCGGGTACTTCTACACCGCGCCGCCGTTCAAGCTCGCCTACCACGGCGTCGGCGAGCCGGTGATCTTCCTGCTGTTCGGCCCGCTCGCGGGGCTCGGCACGTACTACGTGCAGATGGGCACCTTCACGCTGCCCGCGCTGCTGCTCTCGTGCGTCGTCGGCCTGCTCGACACCGCCATCCTGTTCCTCCACCACTTCCCGCAGCACGAGGCCGACGCGAAGCACGGGAAGAAGACCCCCGTGGTGCGCCTCGGCCCCGGGGGCGCGGCGCGGCTCGTACCCTGGCTGCTCGGGCTGCCGTTCGCGCTGGTGATCGCCTCGGTGGCGTTCCGCGCGGTGTCGCCCGCCGCGCTCGCGTTCCTGCTGGCGGCGCCGCTCGCGCTGCGCGCCGCGCGCACGGCGCTGGCCTACGCCCACGACCCGCGCCAGATGATGCGCGCCTTCGCAGAGACCATGAGCTTCGCGCTCGGCGGCGGGCTCGCGCTTGCGGGCGGGCTGGCAGTGGCTTCACTGCTCTGAGCGCGCGCGTTTCGCGATGCGGACGCGCGCGCGGTCTGCCGATCCATGCCCAGCGCGCGCGCCTCCGTGGCGCGCGCGGGAGGAATCATGCGCCGCTCGAATCGCTCCGCCTCGGCTCTCGCGCTCGTCCTGCTCACCGCCCTCGCGCTCGGAGGGTGTGGCGGGCCGAAGATCGCGGACGGCAGCACGCTCGTGCTCACGCTCGAGGGCGACTACGTCGAGGGGCCGGAGGCGCCGCTGCTCGCGCGCTTCCTCGGCGGCGGCGGGCAGTCGCTGCTCGGCACCTACTCGGCGTTCCGGAAGGCGGAGCTCGATCCGCGCATCGCGCGCGTGGTCGTGCGCGTGCGCGGCCTCGGCATCGGGTGGGGCAAGGCGCAGGAGCTGCGCTCGGCGATCGCCCGCCTCGGGGCGGCGGGCAAGGACACCGTCGCGATCCTCGAGACCGAGGGCTTCGGCGCCGGCGGTTATTACGTCGCGAGCGCGGCCAAGCGCGTCGTGGCGACGCCCGCCTCGCGCAGCCCGCTGCTCGGCCTCGCGGCAGAGCACCTCTTCTTCCTCGGGCTGTTCGAGAAGCTGGGCGTGATGGTCGAGTTCGAGCGCGCCGGCGACTACAAGAGCGCGATCGAGCCCTACACCGCTGCGAAGATGTCCGACGCGAATCGCGAGATGACGAACGCGCTGCTCGACTCGACCGAGGCCGCGTTCGTGGCCGACGTCGCGAAGGCGCGCGGCCTCGAGCCCGCGCGCGTACGCGAGATCGTGGACGAGGCGCCGAGCGCGGCCGAGGAGCTGCTCGCCGCGAAGCTGATCGACGAGATCGCCTACTACGAGGACGTGGTGAAGGACGCGACGGTCGTGTCCCAAGAGGACTGGGCGCTCGTCGACCCGGCTTCCCTGGGCGTGAAGTCCGAGGCGACGTTCGCGCTGATCAGCGGCGCGGGCATGGTCGTGACCGGCAGCGGCGAGATCTCGCCCACCGGCTCGCGCGTGATGGCGGCCGACACGTTCGTCGACGCGGTGCACGAGGCGACTGCGGACGAGGACGTGAAGGCGCTGCTCGTGCGCATCGACAGCCCCGGTGGCTCGCCGCTCGCCTCCGACTTGATGTGGCGCGCGCTGCGCGACGCGCGCGCGGCGGGCAAGCCCGTGATCGTCTCGATGTCCGACCTCGCCGCCTCCGGCGGCTACTACGTCGCGAGCGCGGCGGACACCATCGTGAGCCAGCCGAGCACGCTCACCGGCTCGATCGGCGTGTTCGTGATCCGCCCGTCGCTCGGCGGCCTGCTCGAGAAGGCGGGCGTCACCGTGGAGACGATGCAGCGCGGCGCGCGGGCCGACCTCTTGTTCGGCAGCCAGCCGCTGACCGCCGGCGCGCGCGAGGTGCTGAAGAAGGACGTCGAGGGCGTCTACGAGCAGTTCGTCGCGCGCGTGGCCGAAGGCCGCGGCATGGAGCCCGACGCGGTCAAGAAGGTCGGCGGCGGCCGCGTGTGGACCGGGGCGCAGGCGCTCGAGATCGGCCTCGTGGACGAGCTCGGCGGGCTCTACGAGGCGGCCGTCGCGGCGAAGCGCGCGGTCGGGCTCGCGGACGACGCGGCCGTCGCGCTGCGCACGTTCCCCGCCCAGAAGACGCTGGCCGAGCAGGTCGCCCAGCTCATGCGCGGCGCGCACGCCGAAGCCGCGAACGCGCCCCTCGCACTGCTCCCCCGCGAGCTGCGCGAGCTGCACACGCTCACCACGCTGCTGCCGTCCGGAGCGCCGCTGCTCGTGCCGCCGTCGCTGGTCGTGCTCCGGTAGGAGCTCCGCGCGATCGCTGCGGCCGCGCGGAGCGCAGCGCTGCTGCCGCGCGGAGCGGAACGCTGCTGCTGCGCGGAGCGGAACGCTGCTGCCGTAGGCCCGCGCGCGTGGAACAATGCGGGCGGGAGGATTCCCGCATGCGGCTCACCAAGGAGTTCGACGTCGCGCGTCCGCGCGCCGAGGCGGCGGCCGTGCTCGCGGACGACGCCACGATCCTCAGCCTGTTCGAGGGCGCGAAGACCGAGATCGTCGAGCGCACGTCGAAGAAGCTGACCACCCACTCGAAGTTCCGCGCGCTCGGGCGCGACAGCGACGCCACGTTCCACTTCAGCTTCGGCGACGACGGCAACGTGCGCTTCGAGAAGGTCTGCGACGGCAACGTGTGGAAGAAGCTCGAGGGCAAGATCACCTTCGAGACGCGCGGCGCGAAGACGCGCGTGCGCTTCGAGATGGACGGCGCCACGAAGGGCTTCGTCCCCGAGTTCACCATCAAGCTTCCCCTCGAGCAGCAGCTCGACGGGATGGCCCGCGCGCTGCGGGCGCGCATCGAGAAAGCCTGAGGAGACCCATTTGCCGTTCGTGACCGCCGCCGACGGAACGCAGCTCTACGCCGAGGCCCACGGGGCGGGTGAGCCGATCGTGTTCTCGCCGGGCTACGTGCAGACGCACGAGAACTTCCGCGCGCAGGTGGCGCCGTTCGTCGCCGCCGGCTTCCGCGTGGTGCTGTGGGACTACCGCGGGCACGGCCGCTCGCAGGCGCCGGAGGCCGCGAGCGCGTACTCGATCGACCACGTCGTCTCGGACCTCGGCCGCGTGCTCGATTGGGCCGCACCGGGCCAACGCGCGATCTGCGCCGGGCTCTCGTTCGGAGGCCTCGCCTCGCAGCACTTCGCGCTCGCTCACCCCGAGCGCGTCTCCGGCCTCGTCTTGATCGCGACCGGCCCGGGATTCAAGAAGCCGGAGGCGCTGCAGGGCTGGCTCGCGCAGGTCGAGCGCATCGCCGCGCGCATCGAAAAGAACGGCTTCGCGGGCTACACGAGCGGCCCCTCGCAGTCGCTCAGCATCGGCCTCAAGCCCGAGCTGCCCATGGCGCAGGGCGCCGCTCGCGAGATCGAGGCGCAGAACCCGCGCGGCGTGGCCGCCTTCGGTCGCAACATCTCCGGCCCCGCGCCCGCGACCCTCGACCGCCTCGGCGAGATCCAGGCGCCGACCCTCGTGCTGGTGGGCGCGCTCGACGCCGCGTACCTGCGCGCAGCCGAGGTGATGGCCGCACGCATCGCGGGCGCAACCAGCGTGACGATCCCCGACGCCGGCCACTGCGTGAACATCGAGCAAACGGACGCCTTCAACCGCGCCGTGCTTGGCTTTCTCGCCGCGAGGCGGTAGCCACTTCGCGCGCCCCCAACTTCCCGAATCGGAGTCAGACCCCGATTCGGGAAGTTGCCCCAGCGGGGCGGGCGGAACCTTTTGCGTGGCGGGCGGTTACACGCTCCGAGCGGAGGACGCGCGCGAGTGCTCGACGAGGACGTGCGGCTGATGCTCGCGTTTCGCGACGGCGACGACGCGGCATTCGACGCCTTGTTCGAGCGCTGGGCGGGCAAGCTCCTCCGCTTCCTGGAGCGCATGGTGAGAGACCCGGCAGTCGCGGAAGAGTTGGTGCAGGAGACCTTCCTGCGCGTCCATCGTGCGCGCGCGCGTTACGTGGCCGACGCGAAGTTCTCGACCTGGCTCTACACGATCGCGTCGAACGTCGCGCGCAACGAGCTGCGGCGGCCGTTCCGCCGCGCGCCCCATGACAGCACCGACGCCGAGCGGGAGGGAGCGCCGCTCGAGCTGGCCGCGGAGGAGTCGCCCGTGGACGAGATCGTGAACGCGCGGCGCGAGGGCGCCGAGGTCGAGGCCGCGCTGCAGAAGCTGCCCGAGCGGCAGCGCGCGGCGCTCTGGCTCGCAGCGGTCGAGGGGCTGCCGTACGCCGAGGTCGCGCGGGCGCTCGAGACCAGCGAGTCCTCGGTGAAGGCGCTCGTGCACCGGGCGCGCGTGGCGCTCGCAGAGCAGCTCGCGAACGCGCGCGCAAATTTGACGAACGAGCCCAAACCCGCGCTTCTTCGTGGAGGTTCGCGATGACGACCGAGCGCGACGCCGAGCTCTCGGCGCTGCTCGACGGCGCGCTCTCCGCTGCCGACGCGGCGGCGCTGCGCGAGGAACTGGCGCGCGACGCCGCCCTGGCCGCGCGCTTCGCCGAGCTCGCGCAGGTGGACGCTGCGCTGCGCGCGCTGCCGGCACGCCCGGTGCCCGGCGACCTGCGCGCGCGGCTGAACGCGAAGCTCGCGGCCGAGGCCGCGCC
>CAZCTH010000146.1:0-12117 GCA_964501435.1 uncultured Spirochaetales bacterium
ACGGCCCGTCAGGGAGCACGCCCCGTGCCAGGAACAATCTTCGATCCACAACTCGGGATTCGTCTCGAGCGGCACTTGCTCGACGTTCGAGACGAAGGGCCGTCCGCGGCCGCGGTGGGCGGGAGCAGCGGGACGCCAGAGCCGAGTGCGCGGCGAGCTCGCCTCGGGGACCGTCGAACCTGCGGTAGGTTCCCCGTGATTCCCGGAGCGTTTTCGGTCTGCCCAACGAACGAGAGGAGAGTCGTATGAGCCTTCACGACTTCCCGTTGATCGACGTCGATGCGCATTACACGGAGCCGCCGGATCTCTGGATGTCGCGCGCTCCGGCTTCGCTGCGCGACGTCGCACCGCGCGTCGTGAAGACGCCGGAGGGCAACGACACGTGGATCGTGGGCCGCGACACGCCGCTGTCGCCGCCCGGCTTCTGCGTGATCCGCACCGACGGCTCGAAGGCGATCGGCTCGTTCTCGGTCCATCGCTTCGACGACATGATCGCCGCCGCGAGCGACACCGCCGCGCGCGTGCGCGTGATGCAGGAGCTCGGGATCACGCGACAGGTCCTCTACCCCAACGTGCTCGGTTTCGCGGGCGCCGCGCTCATGCGCATCGAGGACGCCGCTCTGCGCGACTTCTGCATCACCGCCTACAACGACGGGGTCGCCGAGGTTCAGCGCGTCTCCGGCGGGCGTCTCTTGCCGCAGGCGATGCTTCCGTTCTGGGACGTGCGCGCCTCCGCTCGTGAGCTCGAGCGCTGCCACGAGAAGCTCGGCCTCACCGGTTTCACGATGATGGATGCACCGGAGGCGTGGGGCATGCCTTCCCTCGCCGACGTCGCGTGGGATCCGCTGTGGTCCGTCGCGCAGGAGCGCGGCCTCCCGGTGAACTTCCACATCGGCTCGAGCGGCGTCAGCGCGACGGCGGTCTGGCCCGGCATCGAGATGCCGCGCCAGCTGGCCGCGGGCTCGACCGTGATGTTCATCGCGAACGCCCGCTGCATCGTGAACCTGATCTTCAGCGGGCTGCTCGATCGCTTCCCCTCGCTCAAGTTCGTCTCCGTCGAGAGCGGGGTGGGGTGGCTGCCATTCGCGCTCGAGGCCGCGGAGTACCAGGTGGACGAGAACGGCGTCGACCTCGCGCTGCGACCGACCGAGTACTTCCGCCGCCAGATCTACGCGTCGTTCTGGTTCGAGAAGCTGGACGTGGCGGCGTGCGTGGCGCGGCTCGGCGCGGACAACGTGATGATCGAGACGGATTTCCCGCATCCCACTTGCCTCTATCCCGGTCCGCGCAAGAAGCTCGAAGAGGCGGTCGCGGGGCTGTCCGACGCCGATCAGCGCAAGATCTTCTACGCCAACGCCGCCCGCGTGTACGGAGTCGATCCGAACCCGTGAGCTGTTAGAGGGGCGACTTTCGAAGCTGGGCGATGCGCGCGTCGAGCTCTCGCTCGACGTCCCCTGCTGTGAGCGCCCGCCGCTCGAACGTCGCGAGCACGCCGATGCCCCACGCGAGCGCGGCGATGCCGGCCGCCTCGCGCTCGAGGTCGAGGCCCGCCGCGAGCTCGCCGTCGGCGCGCGCCTGCTCGAGGCACCGCACCAGCACGCGGCGGAAACCCCGATGCCGGCGCTGCTGCGAGGCCGCGAGTCGCGGGTTCTGCGTGGCGCGCCCCCAGAACGCGATCCAGAACACCCACTCCTCGCGCGCGCGCTTCGTGATCGGCATGACTTCGCCGAGCACCGCTCGGAGCGCGGCCAGCCCGCGGAGCCCTTGCAGGTGCCCGTCGAAGCGGCGCTGCATCTTGCCGCCGATGAAGTCCATCGCGTAGACGAGCAGGTCGTCCTTCGATGCGAAGTAGTGCGACAGGCGCCCCACGGACCAGCCCGCGTACTCGGCGACGGTGCGCACGGTGGTGGCTTCGATGCCGAGCTCGACGATCGCCCGCCACACCGCCTGCGCGAACTCGGCGCGGCTCTCCTCGTGGTCGACGACCCTGGGCATGCCCGAGCTTCTATTGGGGGCCCCTGGGCTCGTCAACGCCTTTTTGCTTGCAGCTCGGCTCATGCTCGCGGTAAAAAAGACAAGCGTTTTGGATTGCGCTCCGCGATCCAAGGGAGGGACCGATGACTGCTCGCCTTCGTGCGCTCTCGATCGCCGCATGGACCGCGCTGATTCCGCTCGCAGCGCTCGGCCAGGAGGCGGCACCCGACGCGCCTGCGCAAGCCCCGCCTGCTTCCGAAGGAATCGAGGACATCACGATCACCGCGGAGCGGCGCGAGAGCACGGTGCAAGACACGCCCGTGTCGATCTCCGCCTTCGACGCGGACGCGATGGAGCGTCTCGGGATCGGCAGCGCCGCGGACCTCCACCGATACGTGCCGGGGTTCTTCTACACCGAGGGCGGCGGCAACTCGCCGATCACGCAGATCGCGATCCGTGGCGTCGGCAACGAGAACGTGACGAGCGGCGGCGACCCGGGCGTCGCGTACCACTTCGACGGCGTGTACTTGGGCCGTCCGACCGCGGCCGCCGCGCAGCTCTTCGACGCCGAGCGCATCGAGGTCCTGCGCGGGCCGCAGGGCACCCTCTACGGCCGCAACGCGACGGGAGGCTCGATCAACGTCGTCTCGAAGAAGCCGACGGAAGAGTGGGACGCCCTCGCCGACTTCGAGTACGGCAACTACAGCTCGATCCGCGCCCGGTTCGCGGGCGGCGGGCCGATCACGGACTGGCTCAGGTTTCGCGTCGCAGCCGTCCGCGATAGCCATGACGGCTTCTTGAAGAACGTTGCGGACGACTCGTTCTGCCTCGACGGGAAGTGCAACGACATCGACGAGCAGGACGTCTGGGCGGTCCGCACGCACCTTCTGTTTTTGCCCCGAGAGGGAACCGAGGTGCTGTTCACCATGCAGTACCACTGGGACGAAGGTGCGGCGGGTCAGTATCGCAACGACTCCAACACCGGCGTCTCGAGCCCGTTCCCGTTCCCGCGCGACAAGCGCAAGATCCGCCAGGACGCCGACACCGAGCTCGACATGGACTCGAAGTTCTTCCGGCTCGGTCTCGAACAGGACCTCGAGATGGGACCGCTCGGGCCGCTCCAGCTGAGCGCGTTCGTCTCGTACAACAAGAACGTGTGGACCCAGATCGCCGACAACGATTTCAGCGAGCAGCCGTGGAGCGTCACGACGTGGACGGAGCCGACCGAGCAGTGGACTGGCGAAGTCCAGGTCTCGTCCGCCGGCGACTCGCGCTTCAACTGGATCCTCGGCTTCTTCGCGTTCAGCGAGACGGCGGCGATCGACTTCTTGTTCAGCGACGTGAACCCCGCCGTTTTCCCGTTCCGATTCGACAGCAAGGGTGAGTTCAGGTCGAAGTCGTACGCCGGCTTCGCGGAGGGCTCCATCGATCTCGACCCGGTCACCTTCCGATTGGGCCTGCGCTACTCGAGCGACGAGAAGAACAAGTCGAGCCTGTTCTCCTTCACGGCGTTGGGCGCACCGCCTTGCCCGTGTCCCCCCGGTGCCTTCGCGCCGTTCGTGTCGGACCCTCAGGGCGACAGCTGGGACCGGCTGACCGGTCGCTTCGTCGTCGAGTATCGGCCCGCCGAAGCCTTGATGTTCTACGGCTCGGCGGCGAAGGGCTACAAGAGCGGCGGCTCGCTCGGAAGCAACCCGGCTCGCGACAACATCTACGACCCCGAGGACATCTGGGCGTTCGAGATCGGTGCGAAGACGCGGTGGTTGGATGACCGCCTGCAGGCGAACGTCGCGGCGTACTACAACGACTACGACGATCTCCAGGTGTTCATCCTGACCGGCTTCGGCGCGCTCATCGAGAACGCCGCGACCGCCAAGGTGGGCGGAATCGAGCTGGAGCTCGTGGCCGTCCCGTTCGACGGACTCCAGATCGACGGCACGGCCGCGTGGAACCACGCCGAGTACACCGAGTACACGAGCGCCGATCCGGTGCCGGCACCGCTCGGTGGCGCCATCACCACGGACCAGAGCGGGAACCGCCTGAATCGAACGCCTGAGTGGTCGCTCGGCCTCGGCGCGCAGTACGCGATCGCGCTCGGGGCGTCGACGCTCACGCCACGCTTCGACTGGCACTACCAGAGCGAGGTGTTTTTCCGGCCGTACGAGCTGGATCGCGACCGCTCGCCCGCGTGGGACCAGTGGAACGTGCGCGTGAGGTGGGATGCGCCGCCGACGGACAAGGGTCAGTTCAACGTCGAGCTGTACATGACCAACGTCGAGGACAACGACCACATCATGAACCTCTCGGTGGGCGCCGCTTCGGAGCTGTTCCCGGAACAGGGCAACCTCCATCCGCCGCGCCTCTACGGCTTCAAGATCGGCTGGGAGTACTGAGCGGGCGCGCGACTTCCCAATGACTCGCGCCGCACGGCGCGGCCGAGGTGCCTCGATGAAGCTCGACGTGTTCTGCGAGACGCAGAAGGCCGCGCCCTTCTTGCCGGATCACGAGCAGCGCGTCTACGCGGAGACGCTCGCGCAGGCGGAGCGGGCGGACGCACTCGGCTTCGACACGTGGTGGTCGGTCGAGCATCACGGCGCGCTCGAGTTCAGCTGGAGCAGCGCGCCGGAGGTCCAGCTCGCCTGGATCGCGACGCGCACGAAGCGCATCCACCTCGGCCACGCGGGTGTGCTGGCGCCGTTCAAGATCAACCACCCGATGCGCGTCGCGGAGCGCCTCGCGCTGCTCGATCACATCAGCGGCGGGCGCGCGGAGCTCGGGCTCGCGCGCACCGGCGCCGGGGAGTGGGACACGTTCCAGGTCGACCCCAACACCTCGCGCCAGCAGCTCATCGAAGCGATGCGCATGATTCCGAAGATGTGGACGCAACACGAGTTCTCGTGGAGCTCGGACTTGTTGAAGGTCCCGCCGCGGCACGTGATCCCGAAGCCGGTGCAGAAGCCGCACCCGCGGCTCTGGCAGACGTGCTCGAGCCCCGAGTCCTTCCGGCTCGCGGGGCGGCTCGGCGTCGGCGCGCTCGGCACCACGCTGCTCACCGAGCTCGGGCCGATGGCCGCGCTGCTCGAGGAGTACCGCCAAGGGCTCACCGAGATCGAGGAGCCCGCGGGCCACTTCGTGAATCGCGAAGCGGGCGTGTTCACCTTCGTGCACGCTGCCGAGAGCACCAAGCAGGCGATCGCGAGCGGCGCCGCGCTCGGCGCGATCTGGTACGTCGCGGCCGCGCCGCGCGTCTTCCACGCCACGCCGGAGATCTGGTACTCGCAGATTCGTGGGAACTTCCTGCCGAACGATCCCGCCGCGCAGCGCTCGCTCGCGCTCGGCGGTGGAGTCACGACCGAGATCCCGATCGAGAAGGATCACCCCGTCGTCCAGGTGTTGCGGCGCTTCGCGGCCGGCGAGCAGATCTCCAACGAAGAGGCGTACGAGGCGCTGTTGCCTGTGCCGTCCGTGATCATCGGCGACGTCGCGACCTGTAAGCGCAAGATGGAGGCCTATCGCGAGATCGGCGCCACGCGCCTGCTCTGCATGTTCCAGTACGCGGACATCGCGCATGAGCACGTGCTCTCGGGCATGGGGACGGTCGCGAAGCACCTGATTCCCGCGTTCGCCTAGCGGAGCCCGCCGCAGCGAGGAGCCCCCGATGCGCGCCGTGCTCGAGGGAATTCGCGTCGTCGACCTGACGAGCGGACCCGTGGGCGGCTTCGCGACGATGGTGCTCGCGGACTTCGGCGCCGACGTCGTGAAGATCGAGCCGCCCGGTGGCGATCGCTTCCGCGCGCTGGCCGCGAGCCCACTCTGGCTGCGCGGCAAGCGCAGCGTGATGCTCGACCTCGCGCAGGCCAGCGCGCGCGAGACATTGCACGGGCTGGTGCGCAGCGCCGACGTACTCGTCGTCTCCGGCCCACCGGGGCGTGCCGCGCGCTGGGGCGTCGATGCAGAGGCGGCTACGCAGCTCTCACCATCCTTGGTGCACTGCGAGATCACGCCGTGGGGATCCCGGGGCCCGCTGGCCGACTATCCGGGCTACGAGGGCGTGGTCGCCGCGCGCTCGGGCCGCATGCTCGCGTTCGAGCGGCAGCTGCGCCGCGGCGGCCCCGTGTTCGCGGCGGTGCCCGTCGCGATGCACGCTGCCGCCCAGGGCGCAGTGCAGGGCGTCGCGTGCGCGCTGCTCGCGCGCGAGCGCACCGGCCGCGCCCAGCGCGTCGAGACCAGCTTGCTGCAGGGCCTCTTGCCCTACGACCTGATGGAGATGTTGGTGGTGCAGGTCGCGCGCGCGACCGGTCAGAAGCCGCCGAGCCTCGCCGCGATGGGCGGCGACCTGCCCACGCTCAACTACCACCCGATCCTCGCGGGCGACGGGCGCTGGCTTCAGTGCGGCAACCTGCTCGAGCACCTGTTCCTGTCGTTCCTCGACGCGCTCGGCCTGCTCGGCGAGATGCTGGCCGAGGAGCGTTTCCAGGGATCCCCGGCGAGCTGGGACGCTGCGGCGATCGAGGCCGCGCGCGACAAGATCCTGCTGCGCACCCGCGAGAAGCGTGCCGACGAGTGGATGGCGATCTTCCGTGCGAACGGCAACGTCGCCGCCGAGCCGTACCTGGCGACGCGCGACGCGCTGCACCACCCAGACCTCGTCGGAAACGGCGACGTGCTCGAGCTCGACGATCCCGAGCGCGGCCGCGTGCGGATGATCGGCGCGATCGCGCAGCTGCGCGCGACGCCTGCGCGCCCGACCCGGCCGGCGCCGCGCGTGGGCGAGCACACGTCCGAGGTCCTCGCCGAGAAACGAGGCGCCGCCGGCTGCTCGGCGCGCGCGGCGCTGCCGCCCGGACAGCCGCTCGCGGGGATCACGATTCTCGAGATCGCCACGATCATCGCGGCGCCCCTCTCGACCGCGCTGCTCTCCGATCTCGGTGCGCGCGTGATCCGTGTGGAGCCGCTCGAGGGCGACCCGTACCGGTTGATGGTCCCGCACGGCGGCACCGCGGCGAAGACCACCGCGGGCAAGGACTCGATCTGCGTCGATCTCAAGAGCGACGAGGGCCGAGCCATCGTCCAGCGGCTCGCGGCGCGCGCCGACGTGGTGTTGCACAACTTCCGACCCGGCGTGCCCGCGCGCCTGGGAATCGGCTACGCGCAGCTCGCCGCGCAGAACCCGCTTCTCGTCTGGGTGGCGCTCAACGGCTACGGGCCGGATGGCCCCGGCGCGAAGCGCCCGTCCACCCACCCGTGTCCGGGCGCCGCGATGGGCGGCGCGGGCTATCAGGGCGGCGCCACCCTCGGGCGCCATTGCGCGACGCTGGACGAGATCCGCGAGAGCGCACGCCAGCTCATGCGCGCCAACGAATCGAATCCCGATCCCAACTCGTCGGTCGTTTGCGCCTCGGCGATCGCGCTCGCGCTGCTGGCGCGCGAGCGCTTCGGCGTGGGCCAGGAGGTGTACGTGAACATGCTCGTCGCCAACGCCTACGCGAACGGCGACGACTTCCTGGACTACGCGGGCAAGCCGACGCGGCCCGCGCTCGACGCCGACCTGCACGGCACTGGTGCGTGCTATCGGCTCTACCGCGCGCGCGAGGGCTGGGTGTTCCTCGCGGTTGCGCTCGACGCGGAGTGGGGGAGGCTGTGCCAGCTCGCCGACTGGCCGGAGCTGGCGCGCGACGCGCGCTTCGCGAGCGCCGCGGCTCGCAGAGCGCACGATGCAGAGCTCGCGCGCGCGCTCGAGGAGCGTTTCGCAGCGCGCAACGCCGACGAATGGGAGTCGCTGCTGGCGCCCGCGAGGATCGCCTGCGTGCGCGCCGACGCCGTCTACCCGGGCGCATTCTTCACCGACTCGCCGCAGTCGCTCGAGAACGGCATGGCGCCGATTGCCAAGCACGCGCGCTTCGGCGAGATCCGCCGTTGGGGGCCCCTGGTCACCGTCGGCGGGCTCAAGCCGGACTACCGCGCGGGCTGCCTTGCTGGAGAACAGACCGACCTGCTCCTCGCCGAGATCGGCTACCCGGACGAGGACAGGGCGCGGCTTCGCGCAGCGCGCGTGGTCGCGTCGCTTCAGGTTTGACGCGCGGCCACGCGTGGGCGGAGTGAGAGCGAAGGGATGCACGTGAACGACGGAACGACGACTTCGGCGAGTTCGGGAGACGCGGAGGACGGGCGTGCTCCGGACACGACCTACGGCTGGTACGTCGTCGCCGTCCTGCTCGTCTGCTTCGTCGTCTCGTTCATGGACCGAATGGTGCTCAACCTGCTGATCGAGCCCATCAAGCGCGACCTGAGCCTCACCGACACCGAGATCAGCTTGCTGCTCGGCATCGCGTTCGCACTCTTCAACGCGACGCTCGGGTTGCCCATCGGCTGGCTCGCAGACCGCGCGAATCGCGTTCGCATCGTGGCGGCGGGCGTCCTTCTCTGGAGCGTGATGACGGCGCTCTGCGGCACCGCGAAATCCTTCGCCGCGCTGTTCGCCTATCGCATGGGCGTGGGGATCGGCGAGGCGACCACGCAGCCGGCCGGCTACTCGATGATCAGCGACCTCTTCCCTCCGACGAGGCGCGGCTTCGCGCTCAGCGTCTTCAACCTGGGCACGGCCATCGGCTCCGGGATCGCGCTCCTCGTCGGCGCGCAGGTCATCCATGAAGTCACTCGGCAGGAGGGCCTGGTCGAGCTGCCGGTCTTCGGCGAGCTCCATCCCTGGCAGCTGGTGTTCGTCGTCCTGGGCCTGCCCGGCATTCTGGTGGCGCTGTGGGCCTCGACGCTGCGCGAGCCGAGACGAACGGGCGCGCTGCGCATGAAGCGGGGGGCCGATGGAACCCTGAAGGCAGACCCCGTCAGCGTGAGGGAGTTCTTCGCTTACGTGAGGGCGATCGGCGTGCCGTTCTCGTGCGCCGTCATCTGCTACGCGCTGATCGCGATGGGAGGCTACGGCAACAGCGCGTGGCTGCCGTCCTTCTTCCAGCGCACGCACGGCCTGTCGGTGGTGGAAGTGGGGCGCTGGATGGGCGCGCTCAGTCTGAGCTTCGGCGTGCTCGGAATCGTCGCGTCGGGGTACGTCAGCGATTGGCTGGTGAAGCGGGGGCACGTGCGCGGCCGCATGATCCTGCTCGCGCTGTCGGGGATCGGCGCGGCGCCCTTCATGCTAGGCATGGCCACGGTGCCCGATCCCTACCTCGCGCTGTGGCTCCTCGGACCCGCGTACGTCGCGACCGCCCTGACGTCTGCTTCGTGGGCGGCAGTGATCACCGAGATCGTTCCCAACCAGATGCGCGGCCTCGCCGTCGCCTGGGCGATCCTCGTCGCCAACCTCGTCGGCATGGGCTTGGGTGCCACACTCGTGGCCGTCGTGACGGACTACGTGTTCGGCGGCAGCAGCGATCCGCGGGCCCTCGGCCGCTCGCTCGCCGTGGTGACGCCGCTTACCTACGTGCTTTCTTCCGTCTTCGGCCTCGTGGCCACGCTCCGGTACCAGCACGCGCTGGATCACTTGAAGCGCTGGAGCCGAGAGAGCGCGGGGACGCTCGCGGTGTGACCGTTCCACACGTTGCCGCTGCGCTTCGAGACATTCTCGAGCGTCTCGCCCGCCCTTGCGGGCCCCGGTATGGAGCCGCCGCTCGCCGGACATCCTCGGCGCCGCGCGCGGGAGCGTGCGGCTCGTGTCCTAGCGGCGGAGCCCGCTCTCGCGCGTCGGCCGGCGGCCGCGCGGGCGGGAGCGACGGCGCCGCGGGCAGCGCGCAGCCCCCACCGCGGGCGGAGTCTCCGTTCCGCCCGCGATGGAGGTGCGCTCCCGAGCGCGAAGCGTTCAGTTGGCTGGATTGAACGCCGCGCGCGCCGGGATTGGCGTGATCTCGGCGAGGCGGCCGTCGCCGTAGCGCAGGATGCGGCCGCTCGGCGTCGAGACGAACAGGGGACGGCGGCGCGGGTCGAGGCGGTCGACCATCTCGCGGTCGCGTTGCGAGACGTTCTCGTTCAGCGCATCGATCTCGCCGCGGTCGCGCCGGCCGTGGGTGTAGTACCAGGCGACGTCCTGCTTCCCGAGCTTCACGCGCACGCCGTGCTTGGTGCCGGCGGCGGGTGCGGCGTAGGTGAAGCCGCCCGCGACGCGCGTGATCGCACCGCCGTATTCGCGCTTGGCGCCGGCCTGGCGCTTCACGGCGAAGCGCAGCGCGTCGGTGGCCGCGCCCTCGACCGTGTCGAACACCGTGCCGGGCCCGGCCGGCGGCGCCGCGAGGGCGGCCGCCGCGCCGAAGCCGAGCGAGCCGGCGAGCAGCAGCGTTCGCACGGTGCGGGGCGGGAGCAATCGCAGGACCTTGTCGCTGAGCATGGATTCTCCTGGTGGTGCGGCGTGCCGGGCGCGGCAGCGCCGCTCGAAAAACACGCTACGAGGAACCCGTTTCGCGAACTTGGGATGAGCGTGGGACGTTCTTGGGATCGCAGCGCGGCGCGGCGCCGCGCGCGAAACTGAACCGGCGGCGCGCGGTGTGTGTCGGAGCGTTTCGCGGGGGTCCGGATGCAGCGAGGCGAAGACGAGCAGATCCTCGCGTTCGGTCCCTTCGAGCTCGACCTCGCCCGTCAGGATCTGCGCCAGGACGACAAGCCGGTCCCGCTGCACGCGACGCCGCTGCGCCTGCTCATGTACCTCGTGCGCCATCGCGAGCGCGCCGTGCCGAAGCAGGAGTTGTTCGACGCGGTCTGGCCCGATGCGGTGGTGAGCGACGCCGCGCTGTCGAGCGCGCTCAAGGAGCTGCGCCGAGCGCTCGGCGACGACGGCGCGAGCCAGCGGCTGATCGCGACCCTGCGCGGGCGCGGGGTGCGCTGGATCTGCCCCGTGGACGTGCGCTCGCCCGCGGCGCGGCGCGCCTCCGCGGGCCTCGCGCGCCAGCCCGCGCCCGCGCCCCGCGCGCAGCGGCTCGCGGTGCTGCCGTTCAAGAACCTCACCGCCGACCGCGACGACCAGTACTTCGCCGACGGCGTGACCGAGGACATCGTCGCCCACGTCGCGCGCATCCGCGGGCTGAGCGTCGTGTCGAGCACGTCGAGCTCGCGCTTCCACGGCACCGCGAAGAGCCTGCGCGAGATCGCCGAGGCGCTCGCGGTCGGATTCGTGGTCGAGGGCAGCGTGCGCCGCGAGGGGCGCCGCGTCCGCATCGTGAGCCAGTTGATCGACGCCGCGACCGACACGCACGTCTGGTCCGAGACCTACGACCGCGAGCTCGAGGACATCTTCGAGATCCAGCAGGACGTGGCCGCGCGCATCGCGGCGGCCCTGCGCGCCGAGCTGAGCGACACGGAGCAGCGTGCGCTCGCGCGCCGGCCGACGCGCGAGCTGCTCGCGTACGAGCTCTACCTGCAGGGCCGCCAGCACTACCGGCGCTGGCAGCGCGACGACAACGAGGCGGCCATCGCGCTGTACCGGCGCGCCCTCGCGATCGACGCGGACTTCGCGCTCGCCTGGGCGGGCTTCGCGAACGCGCTCGGGCTGCGCATCGTGAGCTTCGGGGGCTCCGGCGCGATCGAAGAGGTGAGCGCCGCCGCGCAGCGCGCGCTCGCGCTCGACGCGTCGATCTCCGAAGCGCACAAGGCGCTCGGCCTCGCTCACCTCGCGCGCGGCCAGCTGCGCGCCGCGCTCGCGGCGACGCTGCGCGCGGTCGAGCAGCAGCCGAGCTACGACGAGGCCGCGTTCAACGCCGCGCGCCTGCACGCGCGGCTGGGCGGCTGGGACGAGGCCTTGCGCTGGCACAAGCGCGTGATCCTGTTGCGCCCCCAGCCGCCGCATCTCGCCGCCGCGGCCTACGCGGTGACGCTGCTCGACCTCGGCTTCGCGCGCGAGGGCGAGGAGTGGCTCGCGCGGGCGCGCGCGTTCGACCCGCTCTTGCCCGCGATCGCCGAGTGCCTCGCGCGCGAGGCGCTGCTCGCGGGCGACGCCGAGCTCGCGGCGCGCTCGCTCGCGCCGTCGCTGCAGCCGGGCGCCGTCACCGCCGACGTCCACGAGCTCGCGGGCTGGATCGAGGTCGGGCGCGGCGACCTCGCCAGCGCGAGCGAGGCTTTCGCGCGCGCGGCAGCGGAAGAGCGCGCGAGCGATTCGTGGCCGCAGCTCGCGCTCGCCACCTGCGCGCGCCTGCGCGGCGATGCGCG
>CAZCTH010000147.1:0-11941 GCA_964501435.1 uncultured Spirochaetales bacterium
GGCAGCGCGGCGGCGCACCGGGCGCTCGCGCGCGAGGCGGGCGTCCCGTTCCGCGAGCTCGCGCTGCCCGCGCTCGCGATCGACCTCGACCTCCCCGAGGACCTCTCCGCCCTGCTCGCCACGGAGGGCGCCGCCGCGCCCCGCACGCGGGCGCTGCTGGCGCGGCTCGGCTACCGAGCCGCGACGCCGGAGGCCCGATGAGCGACGCGATCACGCTGACACCCCTGCGCGGGCTGCCCGAGGTGACGCCCGGCGCCGACCTCGCCGCGCTCGTGCACGACGCCGCGCAGAAGGGCGGCGTCGCGCTCGCGAACGGCGTGCTGTGCGTGTGCCAGAAGATCGTCTCGAAGGCGGAAGGCGCGCTCGTGGACCTGCGCTCGCTCGAGCCGCGGCCGGAGGCGATCGCGATCGCGCAGGAGGACGAGAAGGACCCGCGCCACATCGAGCTCGTGTTGCGCGAGAGCGTGCGCACGGTGCGGCGCGCGAAGTACGTGCTGATCACCGAGACGATCCACGGCTTCGTGTGCGCGAACGCGGGCGTGGATCTCTCGAACGCGCCCGACGACCACACCGCCGTGATCCTGCCGCGCGACCCGGACGCCTCCGCCCGCCGACTCCGCGAGGGCCTCGTGCGGCGCGGCTGCGGGCCGCTCGCCGTCGTCGTCACGGACACGTTCGGTCGCCCCTGGCGCGAAGGGCTCGTGGACGTCGCGCTCGGGGTCTCCGGCATCGCGCCGCTCGACGACCAGCGCGGCAGCACGGACCGCCGGGGCCGCGAGCTGCAGGTGACGATCCCCGCCACCGCCGACGCCCTCGCCGCCGCCGCAGGCCTGCTCATGAAAAAGGCCGACGGCGTGCCGGCCGTGTGGATCACCGGCGTCGAGCTCCGCGGCGACGGCAGCGCCCGCCAGCTGATCCGCGATTCGAAGCTCGACCTCTTCCGCTGACGTTCACGAAAGCCCCGGGACGTTGGTTCACGAGCGGCCCGGGACGTTGGTTCAAGATCGAAGACCGGATCCGCTCGTGAACCAACGTCCCGGGCCGCTCGCGAACGGGCGAGGCGCGGTAGCGTGGCGCGATTCGAGGAGACTCCATGGCCACGCCGCTGCGCTTTGGGGCGTTCATCGCGCCCTTCCACCCCGACGACGAGAGCCCGACCGAGCAGATCCACCGCGATCTCGCGCTCGTGCAGCACATGGACGCGCTCGGCTACCACGAGGCGTGGATCGGCGAGCACCACTCGGGCTCGTACGAGATCATCGGCTCGCCCGAGATCTTCATCGCCCACGCGGCAGCGATCACGCGCCAGATCCGGCTCGGCACCGGCGTGACCTCGCTCTCGTACCACCACCCCCTGCTCGTCGCCGACCGCATGCAGCAGCTCGACCACCAGACGCGCGGACGCGTGATGCTGGGCATGGGACCGGGCCAGCTGCCGAGCGACGCGTTCATGCTGGGCGTGGACGTCGCGACGCAGCGCCGGCGCATGAACGAAGCCATCGAGGTGATCTGCGCGCTCTTCCGCGGCGAGACGGTGACGCGCAAGAGCGACTGGTTCGAGCTGAACGAGGGCCGGCTCCAGCTGCCGCCCTACGCACACCCGCACCTCGAGCTCGCGGTGGCGAGCGCGATCTCGCCGAGCGGCGCGCGCGCGGCCGGGCAGAACGGCATCGGCCTGCTCTCGGTCGCGGCGAGCACGAGCGAGGGCTTCGAGCAGCTGCCGAAGCATTGGGACGTGTGCGAGGAGAAGGCGCGCGAGCACGGCCAGGTCGTCTCGCGCAACAACTGGCGCCTGGTCGCGCCGATGCACATCGCCGAGACGCGCGCGCAGGCCGAGGCCGACATGGCCCACGGCACGCTGCGCCTGCTCCGCTACACGACGAAGCTCGGCGGCATCGAGCCCGCGTACGCGAGCAGTCACGACGCCGCGCTCGACGCCTGGGTGAACAAGGGCATCGCGACCTTCGGCAAGCTGACGCTCGGCACGCCCGACGACGCGATCGCCGCGATCGAGGCGCTGCGCGAGCACAGCGGCGGCTTCGGCTGCTTCCTCTTGCTCGCGCACAACTGCGCGAACCCGGAGGCGACGCGCAAGAGCGTCGAGCTGATCGCGCGCTACGTGATGCCGGCGGTGAACCGCGCGAACGCGCCGCGCCACGCGAGCATCGACTGGGCGGCCAACAACAGCGGCCGCTTCATCGGCGCGATGGTGAGCGCGATCGGCACCGCGATCGAGCAACACGAAAAGGAACGGACGGAGCGCGGCGGGAAAGGCACGGCCTGGGGGAACGCGGCCGGCAGCTTCATCCCGGATGGAAAGAACTGAACGGAGCGTCGCGCGCCACCAGCGCGTCGATCTCTCCCCAGAGCGCGTCGATCCCGTCGCCCGTCTGCGCGCTGGTCAGGATCAGCGCCTCGCGCGGGATGCCGAGCTCGCCCGTGATCGCGCGCAGCCGTTGCTCGCGCTCGGCCGGGCGCAGCTTGTCGAGCTTCGTGACGACCAGGCGCACGACCATGCCGCGCGCGGCGAGCCACGGGAGGAAGTCGCGCTCGTCGTCGCCGGGATCGCGCCGCGCGTCGAGCAGCAGCAGGACGGCGCGCAGCGGCGCGCGCCCCGCCAGGTAGCCCTCGATCAGGCGCTGCCACTCGGCCCGCTCCTTGCGCGCGACTCGCGCCCACCCGTAACCCGGCAGATCGACGAGCAGCACGGGGGGACGGTCGCGGCGCTCCACGCGGAAGAAGTTCACGAGGCGCGTCTTGCCCGGCGTCGCACTCGTGCGCGCGAGCGCCCTGCGGCTCGCGAGCTTGTTGAGCAGCGACGACTTGCCGACGTTCGACCGCCCGACGAACGCGACCTCGGGCACGCCCTCGCGCGGGAAGCCCTCGCGCGCCGCGGCGGACGTGACGAACTCGGAGCGCAGCACCTGCATGGCGCGCAGCATAGGCACATCGCCCGGGACGGCCGCGCGCAGCCGACGCGCCGTTACACTGCCGCGCCTTCGGGGGCGCACGAGCACATGGCGATTCCGGTCCACATCGTCGCGGGATTCTTGGGGACGGGGAAGACCACCGCGATCCGCCATCAGCTGGCGTCGAGAAGCCACGAGAAGGTCGCCGTGATCGTGAACGACTTCGGCGAGGCGGGCCTCGACGAGGCGGTGCTCGCGGGCGAGCGCTCCTTCGCGATTCGCAACATCCCCGGCGGCTGCGTGTGCTGCACCGCGCCCGAGGGCTTCGTCGAGGCGCTCGGTGCCGTGGTCGCCGAGAAGCCGGATCGGCTGATCATCGAGCCGACGGGTCTCGCGCGGCCGCAGGACATCGTCGACACCATCCGCCGTTCGCCGCACAAGGACGCGCTCGCGCTCGGGCCCCTCGTCGTGCTGGTGGATCCGTCGCGGCTCGGCACGAAGTCCGACGACGAGGCCGAGCTGATCGCGCTCCAAGCGGGCATCGCGGACGTGCTCGTCGCGAACCGCACCGACCTCGCGCGCCCTGAGGCGCTCGCGCGCTTCGACGCGCTGGTGAGCACGCTCTGGCCGCCGCCGCTGTCGGTGCACCGCACCACGCGCGGGGTGCTGCCGCCCGAGGCGTTCGAGTGGCCCGCGAACGAGGGCGCCCGCCTCTTGCGCGGCGAGGCCGCCCACGACCACGGGCACGCTCACGGCGCGGGCCACGACCACGGGCACACGAAGCCGGGCCACGCGTCCACCTCCGCCCACACGGTGCGCTCGCTGCGCTGGTCGCCCGAGACGGTCTTCTCGCGCGAGCGCGTGTCGCGCGCGGCTCTGCGCGCCGCCGAAGGCCTCGCGGGCGCGCGCTTGGCGCGCTGGAAGGGCATCTTCCGGACCGACCAGGGCGTGCTCCTGCTCGAAGTCGCGGGCGGACAGATGCACGAAGAGCGCAGCCCGTTCCGGCGCGACTCCCGCCTCGACGTGATCCTCGAGGCCGGCGGCGAGGACGCCTTCGCGCGCATCGAGAACTGGCTCGCCGGCGCGATCCTGAGCGACAGCGAGCGCGCCGCTCGCGCGACGCGCGTCGAGCTCGTCTTCCCGAACGGGCGCACGCGCTTCATCGAGCGCGAAGAGCTGCTCGGCCTGCCCGGCGGCGTCGCCGACGTGTCGACGCTCGTGCCGAAGCGCAGCGGCGCGGCCGCGCGCGTCTCTGCCCTGCTCGACGCGCACAAGGCCACCGAGCAAAGCGCCGCGGTGGTGTGCGCCGCCGACGGCTTCGCGAGCGAGCCGGTGCCGCTCGCCGCGCTGCGCGAGGGGCTGCTCGTGCACAGCCTGGACGGTGCGCCCCTCGACGCGAAACAAGGCGGGCCCTATCGGCTGCTGATCCCCGACGGCGTGCCCGGCGCGCCGAGCGCCTGCGCGAACGTGAAGGGCGTCGTGCGCATCGTGCTGCGCTGACGCATTCGTCCTCGCCGCGCGCGCGGCGCGCCCGAGGCCCGCACCGCCGACTCCAACCCGGACACCGCCACCGTGACGCCCGCCGTGATCACCCGCTTCGCCCCCTCGCCCACCGGCCACCTGCACGTGGGCGGCGCGCGCACCGCGCTCTTCAACTGGGCGCTCGCCCAGCGCCTCGGCGGCCACTTCCTGCTGCGCATCGAGGACACCGACCAGGCGCGCAATTCGCAGGACGCCGTGCGCGGCATCCTCGAGGACCTCGCCTGGCTCGGCATCCACTGGCAGGAGGGTCCGGAGCACGGGGGGGTGGGCGGCGATCCGCGCGGCGTCGGCCCGTTCTTCCAGAGCGAGCGCCTTCCGCGCTACGACGCCGCCATCGCGCGCCTGATCGAGCGCGACCTCGCCTACCCCGCCTTCGACACGCCCGAGGAGCTCGAGGCGCTCCGCAAGGCCGCGAGCGCCGAGAAGCGCGCCTTCCGCTACGTGCGCCCCGCCGGCTGGGACCGCGCCGCCGCCCTCGCGCGCATGGCGCGCGAGCCCCACGTCGTGCGCTTGCGCGCGCCCGACGAGACGATCCTCGTCCAGGATCGGATCCTCGGCGACGTCGCCTTCGGCCCCGAGCAGATCGACGACTTCGTGATCCGCAAGCGCGACGGCTATCCGACCTACCACCTCGCCGTCGTGGTGGACGACGAGGCGATGGGCGTGACCCACGTGCTGCGCGGCCCGGAGCACCTCAACAACACGCCGAAGCACATCGCCCTGCAGCGCGCGCTCGGCTTCCGCACCCCCCTCTACGCGCACATCCCGCTGATCCAGAACCCCGACGGCTCGAAGATGAGCAAACGCGACAAGGACAAGGCCGCGCGCGCGCTCGCCCTGCAGGCTTTCGCCGCGGACGCCGCGAAGCGCGCGGCGGCGGAGAAGCGCGTGGACGCAGGCCGGCTCGCGGCGTGGCTCGCCGACGCCAAGTCGCAGCTCGAGACGAGCGAGGTGGACGCGCTCGAGCGCGCCCTCGCTCTCGACCTGCCGAGCGTCACCGTCGAGGACTTCCGGCACGCGGGCTACCTGCCCGAGACGGTGACGAACTATCTCGCGCTGCTCGGCTGGAACCCCGGCGAGAAGCTCGCCGACGGCCGCGACCGCGAGCAGCTGACGCTGCGCGAGATCGCGGACAAGTTCTCGCTCGAGCGCGTCGGGCGCGGCCAGGCGAAGTTCGACCGCGCGAAGCTGCTGGCGTTCTCGCAGGAGCAGCTCGCGGCCCTCCCGGACGCCGAGTGGCTCGCCCGCTGGCGCGTCTGGTGCGCGCGCTACGCCGCCTCCGTCGCGGCGAGCGGCGCGGACCCGCAGCGCGTGCTCGGCGACCCGGCCCGCGCGGCCGTGTTCGCTGCCTCGATGAAGTCGCGCTGCGCGACGCTGGCTGCCGCGAGCGCGCCCGCGGGCCCCGGCCGCTTCGCGCTGGTCGCCGACGACGCGTTCCCGTACGACGAGAAGGCCGTCGCGAAGTGGCTCGCGAAGGGCGAGCCGAGCGGCCACGCGGTGCTGGCGAGCGTGCGCACGACGCTCGCCGACGCCGCGCCGTTCGAGCCGGCTGCCCTCGAGGCCGCCGTCGCGAGGTTCTGCGAGGCGAGCGGCATCGGGATGGGCAAGGTCGCGCAGCCGCTGCGCGTGGCCCTCACCGGCAGCGCCGCCAGCCCGCCGCTCGGCGAGACCCTCGCCGTGCTCGGGCGCGAGGCCGTGCTCTCGCGCATCGATCGCTGTCTCCGCGAAACCCACACAACCTGACGACCGAACCAGGAGGTCCCATGCCCGCACGCTGGATCCGCTCCGCCACGTTCGCACTGGTCGCCGCGGCGCTCGCCGCCCCCGCCCTCGGCTCCACCGAGGAGGCGCTCCGCGCCGCCGTCGCTTCGCCCGCCCGCGCCGAGCCGGATCGCGCACGCGACGCGCATCGGCATCCCGTCGAAACGCTGACCTTCTTCGGGCTCGCCCCGGAGATGCACGTGCTCGAGCTGTGGCCGGGCCGCGGCTGGTACACGGAGATCCTCGGGCCGGTGCTGAAGGAGCGCGGGAAGCTCAGCGTGACCAACGCCGACCCGAACGGGCCGCAGGACAAGTACATGCACAAGATGGCCCGCGAGTACGCGGACTGGCTCGCCGCGAACGAAGCGCGCATCGGCAAGGTGCACGTGCTCCAAGTGGCGCCGCCCGGCGACATCTCGCTCGGCGAAGCGAACAGCGTGGACCTCGCCGTCACGTTCCGGAACAACCACACCTGGCTGAACGGCGGTCATCAGGACGCCGTCTACCGCGAGGTGTTCCGCGTCCTGAAGCCCGGGGGCGTGCTCGGCGTCGTGCAGCACCGCGCGCCGGCCGGCGCCGACGCCGCGCTGAGCGCGAAGCTCGGCTACGTGCCCGAGGCCGAGGTGATCGCCGCGGCCGAGGCGGCCGGCTTCGTGCTGGACGCGAAGAGCGAGATCAACGCGAACCCGCGCGACACCAAGGACTACCCGAAGGGCGTGTGGACCTTGCCGCCCAACTTCGCGGAGGGCGAGAAGGACCGCGCGAAGTACGCCGCGATCGGCGAGAGCGACCGCATGACGCTGCGCTTCGTGAAGCCCGCCGACGAGCTGTGACGCCTGCGCGCGCGGTGCCTCGCACCGCGCGCACACGGCGCCGCTCGCACCGCGATGCATCCCGCGCTGCCGCTACCGCACTTCCTGCTCGCCCTCGCGGTCGTCGCCGTGTGGGGCTCGAACTTCGTCGTGATCGCCCTCGCGCTCGCGAAGCTGCCGCCGCTCCTGCTCGCGACGCTGCGCTTCGCGTGCGCCTTCCTGCCGGGGGCCTTCCTGCTGCGCCGCCCGCGCGTGCCGCTCGCGACGCTGGCGAGCTACGGCCTCGCCATCGGCGTCGGCCAGTTCGCGCTGCTCTACCTCGCGATGACGCGCTTCATCTCGCCCGGGCTCGCGTCGCTCGTGGTGCAGACACAGGTGTTCTTCACGATCGGCATCGCGTTCGTGGCGCTGCGCGAGCGCCTCTTCCCGCACCAGGCCGCGGCGCTCGCGCTGGCCGCCTGCGGCATCGCCTGGATCGCCGCGCACACCGAAGGCGACGCGACGCCGCTCGGCCTCGCGCTCGTGCTGTGCGCCGCGCTCGGCTGGGCGACCGGCAACGTGATCGGGAAGCGCGCGCAGCCCGAAGACCTGCTCGCGTTCACCGTGTGGTCGAGCGCGTTCGCGGTGCCGCCGCTGCTCGCGCTGTCGCTCGCGTTCGAGGGCGCTCCCGCGATCGCTGCGGGGCTGCGCGGCGCCGACGCGTGGACCTGGGCCGCCGTACTGTTCCAGGGCTGGGGCAACACGCTGTTCGGCTACGGGGCGTGGAACTGGCTGCTCTCGCGCCACCCCGTCGCGACGATCGCGCCGCTCTCGCTGCTCGTGCCCGTGGTCGGCATGGCCGGCTCGGCCTGGCTGCTCGGCGAATCGCTGCCCGGGTGGAAGCTCGGCGCCGCGGCACTGGTCGTCGGCGGGCTCGCGCTCAACGCGCTCTGGCCGCGGCTGCGGGCTGCGATCGCCTAGGCGCCGGGGGGCGTCTGAGCCGTCCGCGTGGGGTCGCCACGCGGACGGCTCGACTCCATCTCGGGCTCAGAACTCGAGCGCGACCGTCGCTCGCGCGCTGCGGCCCGGCAGCGGCGCGAACTCCTTCAGGAACGAGACGTGGTTGCGGCCCGTGTCGTCCAGCAGGTTGCGCAGGTCGAGGCGCAGCGACAGCCCCGGCACGCGCTCGAGCGGGCGCCACGCCGCGCTCGCGTTGAGGAAGACGTAGGAGTCCGTCTCGCGCTCGAAGGCGGCGATCTTGTCCTGCCGCGCGGCCCACTCGAAGCCGAGGCTCGCGTCCGTGTGCGTGGTCTCGAGCGCGAGCTCGCCCCGCAGCCGCATCGGCGCGATGCGCGGCAGGTCGTCGCCGTTCGCGCGCTCGGCGCGGGTCACGTCGAAAGAGCCCCGCGCCTTCAGCACCGCGTCGCCGAAGTGCGCGACGTCGGCGTCTCCCTCGAGCTCGATGCCGAGGAAGCGCGCTTTGGTGGCGGAGTAGATCCGCTCCGGCAGGTCGTCGACGATGTTCCCCGTGTCGCGCTGGAAGATGAAGTCGTCGTAGTGCGTGTAGAAGAGCGTCACCGCCGCGCTGGCGTGCTCGCTGCGCACGCGGCCGGTGAGCTCGACACCGATCGCGACCTCGGGATCGAGGTTCGGGTCGCCCAGCTCGAAGCTCGCGGACGCGAAGTGGGGGCCGTTCGAGTAGAGCTCTTCGGGCGTCGGCGGGCGCTCGGTGCGCGAAACCGTGAGCCCGAGCAGCGTCGCCTCCGTCGGCTCCACGCTCGCCCCGAGCGACGCGCTCCAGGTCGTGAACGAGCGGTTGCGCAGGGCCAGCGCATCGGTGGAGGTGCGCTCGATCCGGAAACCCGCCTCGAGGCCGACCGGATCCGCGTGCCATTCCTCGACCGCGAACAGCCCGTACTGCTGGGAGTCCCCGGGCGGCACGAGCGCCTCGGCGCCGACCGCCTCGAACTCGCGGCTCTGCCATTGAAAGCCGACCACGCCGTCGAGCTCGCCGAACGCGGCTTGCGTCAGCTCGACGCGCAGCTCGTTCTCGTCGTTGTTGAAGACGGTGCCGGCCTCGTCGCCCTCGAGCTCGGTGTGGGTGTAGTCGGAGCGCGTGAAGCGGAAGCCCACGCGCTCGAACGGCCCGAGCGCAGCGTCCAGCGCGCCAGCCGCGTCGTAGCGGTTCTGCTCGAGGTCGATGTCGATCGGATCGCCCTCTTCGGACACCGGGACGCCGTAGCGCGATTCGTTGCGCGTGAAGCTGAAGCCCGCGAAGCCGGCGTCGAACACCTTGGACGCGCCGACGCGCGCGTTCCAGGAATCGATCCCGGAATTCGGGATGTCGCCGCGCACGTCGGAACCGAAGGCCGGGCCGCTCGCAGCGCGCTCGGCGGCGGTCCACGACGAGCCCGGGATGTCCACGTTGTTGCTGCGGCGATAGAGGCCGTCCACCGCCAGCACGACGCCGGCGCCGACTTCCCCGCGCAACGCACCCGAGAAGTCGCGCGCGTCGGCGTTCAGGTCGTAGGAGCCCTTCAGCGCGCCGTCGAAGCGGTCCTCCGGGAGCTCGCTCGGGATGGAGCCGTCGATCACGTTCACCACGCCGCCGACCGCGCTGCTGCCGTAGCGGAGCGTGCCCGCGCCGCGCAGCACTTCGATGCGCTCGACGAGCAGCGACTCGGTCGTGACCTGGTGATCGGCACTCACGGTCGAGACGTCGCCGGTGCTGACACCGTTCTGGAGCACGCGCACGCGGGGCCCATCCTGGCCGCGGATCACCGGACGGCTCGCGCCCGCCGTGAAGCCGCTCGAGGCGATGCCGGGCTGCAGCGACAGCGTGTCGCCGAGTGTCGCTCGGGTCTGGCGGTCGAGCGCGTCGCCGGACAGCACGTTCGTGCTCTGCAAGACGTCGAAGCGCGTGCGCTCGTGACCGGACGCGGTGATCACGATCTCCTCGAGCCCGCCGCCGTGGTCGGGGTCGTCGTGGGCCTCGCCGGCTTCGGGCGCGGCGGGCGCGGTCGAATCGGAGTTGCCGGCTTCTTGCGCAGCGGCGGGCGCGAGGGAGAACAGCGAGGCGAGCGCGAGAGCGCCCGCGAGACGGAGTCGCATGACGAAACCTCGGAAGATTCGGGGCCGAACGGGGCTCCGCACGCCGTGCGTGCGAAGCGGCGCGCGCGGTGCGCGCGCGAGGGGTTCAGGCGAGCCGAGGAGGAGCGCGCGACTCCGCGCGGGAGAGCGACGCGGCGCGCGGAACGGCTTCGCGCCGCTCGAGGCCCGCCAACCCCTGCGGCGACCCGTCGACCGCCGGAACCGGCGCCGACACGGCGCCGGCGGCGAGGCGCGCGGCCGCCGCGCACAGCGCGCAGTCGAGATCCGCGGCACCCGAGAGACCGGCCCGCGGAACGTCGGCCGCGATCCGGGGACCGCAGGCGTGCGCGGCGCCGTGGGCATGCCCCGCGCTCGCGACGGACACGCACAGCACGAGCGCCGCGAGGAGCGCGGGTGCGAGGCGCCGGATCTGGCCGAACGTGCGCATGCGGGGACGCAGAGAAGCGGACGCGCGCCGCGCCGTCAACGCGCCCGCGCGCGACACCCCCGGGCCGCGGCGACCGCGCGGATCCCAGGCCGCCTCGGCGCTAGCGCCCGGGCCGCGCAGCGCGGATGCTCCGCACGCCATGCCTGCTCACGCGCACGCCCACGCGCCGCACCGTACGCACGTCGGACCGGCCCGTGCGTCGTCGCGGCGCCGGCTGGCCGCCACCCTCGCGCTCGCGACGACCTATCTCGCGGCCGAAGTCGTCGCCGGCCTTTGGACGGGCTCGCTCGCGCTCCTGGCCGACGCCGGCCACATGCTCGCCGACGCCGCCTCGCTCGCCCTCGCGCTGTTCGCGATGTGGCTCGCCGATCGCCCGGCGCCCGCCGCGCGCACCTTCGGCTATCAGCGCGCGGAGATCCTCGCGGCGCTCGCCAACGCCGTCGCGCTGATCGTGGTCGCCATCTTCATCGCGATCGAGGCGGCCACCCGGTTCGCGGCGCCGCCGGCCGTGAACGCCGCACCCGCGTTCGCCGTCGCGGCCGGGGGCCTCGCGGTCAACCTCGCCGGCCTCGCCCTGCTGCACGGCACCCGCGACGCGAGCCTGAACCTGCGCGGCGCGTGGCTGCACGTGGCGTCGGATGCGCTGGGCAGCGTCGCCGCGATGGGTGCGAGCGCGGCGATCTGGTTCGCGGACTTCCGCCTCGCCGATCCGCTCGCCAGCCTCGCGATCGCGGCGCTCGTGGCGCGCTCGGCCCTCGGCCTCCTGCGCGAGACCGTGGACGTGCTGCTCGAAACCGCCCCGCGCCACCTCGACGTCGCCGCATTGCGCCGCGCGATCGAGGCCGAGCGCGGCGTCGTCGCAGTCCACGACCTCCACGTGTGGACGATCACGAGCGGCCTGGTGTCGCTCTCCTGCCACGTGCATGCGGCCCCGGAATGCGACGGCCACGAGCTGCTCGGTCGACTGACCCACGCGCTGCACGACCACTACGGGATCGGGCACGTGACGATCCAGCTGGAGCCCGAGGGTTTCCGCGCGCGAGAGCACGTGTGTTGAGGGGCCGCCCGTGGCGCGCCGCCTGCGCGGCTCTCGCCCTCGCGGCGCTCGGCGCACCCGCCGCTCTCGCGGCGGGCGACGCTGCGCCGCCGCCGTTGCGCATCGTCGCGACGATCGAGCCGCTCTGCATGCTCGCGCGCGCGCTCGGCGGCGAGCGCCTCACGTGCACGACGCTCGTGCCGCCGGGCGCGAGCCCGCATGCCTTCGAGCCGCGCCCGAGCGCGATGGCGGCGGTGGCGCGCGCGAACCTGCTGCTCCGCGCGGGCAACGGCATCGACGACTGGGCGGCGCCGCTGGCCGAAGCGGGGGAAGCGGGCTGGACCGTGCTCGGCCCCGCATGCGA
>CAZCTH010000148.1:0-11324 GCA_964501435.1 uncultured Spirochaetales bacterium
GCGCTGCGCGCCAGCGCGACGCTCGCGGCGGCGCGGCCGGCGCTGCCCGCGCTCGCGCACGTGGAGCACGACGCGCGCCTCTACCTCGCGAGCGCGGGCGAGCTGCTCGCGGCGCTGCAGCGCGTGCCGGAGGCGGACGCCTGCGTGCTCGTGGTCGCCCACGAGCCGGGGCTCGGGGATCTCGTGCGCCAGCTCGCGCGCCGCGCGGAGCCGAGCGCCCGCGCCGGCTTCGCGCGCGGGATGGCGCCGGCCTCGTTCGCCGCGCTCGACCTCGACGTGCCGCGCTGGGACTCCGCCCTGCCCGCCCGCGCCACCCTCACCGCCTTCGACCGCGGGGACGTTCCTTGACTAACTGAACTTGCGACGCCACGCGCCAAGTTCAGTTAGTCAAGGAACGTCCCCGCCGCGCGAGGCGGGCGGCGAGGAGGAGGGCCAGCACGGCGGCGTAGGCGAGGGGCTCGCGCAGGTCCTTCTTCACGAGCCACACGAAGTGCGCGACGGCGAGCGCGGCGGCGGCGTAGGCGAGGCGGTGCAGCGCGATCCAGCGGCGCCCGAGCCTGCGCTGCCAGGCGCGCGTCGAGGTCGCGGCGAGCGGCGCGAGGGCGAGCAGCGAGGCGAAGCCGAGCGTCACGTACGGGCGCTCCGCCACCTCCTCGGCGAGCCGCGCGAGCGCGAAGCCGAGGTCGAGCGCGAAGAAGGTCGCGGCGTGCAGCGCGGCGTAGCCGAACGCGAGCAGCCCGAGCGTGCGCCGGTACGGCGCGAGCGCGGCGCCCTGGGGCAACCAGCGGCGCAGCGGCGTCACCGCGAGGCTCGCCAGCAAGAAGCGCAGCGCCCACAGCCCGGTCGCGTGGGTGATCGCCTCGACAGGGTTCGCGCCGAGCGTTCCGCGCGCAGCGCCGAGCGCGAGCGCGCCGAGCGGCGCGAGGGCCGCGGCGACGACCGCGGCGTGGACGAGCTTGCGGTTCATGCGCGCGACGTCGCCTCGTTTCCCGTTCGAGCGAGCCCGCTCAGCCCGCTCAGTAGAACCGGCGCAGGTCCATGCCGGCGTAGAGGCCGGCCACCTGGTCCGCGTATCCGTTGAACGGCAGCGTCGGGCGCTTGCTCCACTCGCCGATGCGCCGCTCGCTCTTCTGGCTCCAGCGCGGGTGGTCCACGCGCGGGTTCACGTTCGCGTAGAAGCCGTACTCGCTCGCGTTCTCGTCGCTCCAGGTCGTGCGCGGCTGCCGCGCGACGAGCCGCATGCGCACGATCGACTTGATGCTCTTGAAGCCGTACTTCCACGGCACGACGAGGCGCAGCGGCGCGCCGTTCTGGTTGGGCAACACGCGGCCGTACATGCCCACCGCGAGGATCGCGAGCGGGTGCATCGCCTCGTCGAGGCGCAGGCCCTCGCGGTACGGCCAGTCGAGCGCGCCCCAGCGCTGGCCGGGCATCTGCTCCTCGTCGACGAGCGTCTCGAACGCGACGTACTTCGCCTTCGACGTCGGCGCGAAGCGTGCGAGGACGTCGCCGAGCGGGATGCCGACCCACGGGATCACCATCGACCACGCTTCGACGCAGCGCAGGCGGTAGATGCGCTCCTCGAGCGGGAACGCCTTCAGCAGCGCGTCGATGTCGAGCGTGCCGGGCTTCGCGACCTCGCCTTCCACGGCGAGCGTCCACGGTCGCGTGCGCAGCGTGTGCGCCTTCGCGGCAGGATCCTCCTTGCCCGTCCCGAACTCGTAGAAGTTGTTGTACGAGGTCGCGTCCTCGACCCGCGTTTGCGGATCGGCGGCGCGAAACCTCTCGGGCGCCGGGATCACGTTGGCGAGCTTGGCGAGCGCCGGAGCGGGCGTCGCCGCGCGCGCCGAGTTGTCTTCCCCGCAGCCGAACAGCGCCGCCGCGGAGAAGGCTGCACCCGCCCGGAGGAACGAGCGCCGGCGCAAGTAGAGGGCCTCGGGCGTCGCCTCGCGCTCGGGCAACAAGCTCGAACGAATCTCGCGCATCGGGGCCTCCTCGGGTGGCGCTCCTCAGACGTAGCGGAGCTCGCAACGGTTACGCGCCCGATCGATCCCGGGCGATTTCGTGCGCCACTCCGCCCCATCCTCCGCATAGAATGCGCCCCGCCGCCTCAAACTCACCGCACGGACTGGAGACGACCATGGGCTTCCTCGCACCCCACACCGAGAAGATCTACGCGCTGTTCCGCATCATGGCGGGGCTGATGATGCTCCAGCACGGCTGCCAAAAGATCCTCGGGATGTTCGGCGGCATGCCGCCCGGCGTCCCCGCCTTCATCCAGTACGGCGCGGGTGGCGTCGAGCTCGTCGGCGCCCTGCTCGTGGCGATCGGCCTCTTCACCGGCATCGCCGCGTTCCTGCTCTCGGGCACGATGGCCGTCGCGTACTTCATCGGCCACGCCTTCAGCCCGCAGGCGGAGACGCATTCGATCATTCCGATCGTGAACGGCGGCGAGCTCGCCGCCCTCTACTGCTTCGCCTTCCTCTACATCGCCGCCAAGGGCTCGGGCCAGCTCAGCGTCGACGCGATGCGCGGGGGCCGGTAGTCGACTCTCGCGGCCGCGCCGGCCGAGGCGAACCCCGCAGCGCGGCGCTCCCGGCCCCGCGCTCCCGGCCCCGCGCTGCGGCGCGCTCGCGCACCCGCCTACACCCCCGCGTCCCACTTGAGCTCGCGCTCGCCCCAGAACGACTCCGTCACCTTCGCGCCGGTCTTCGCGCGCAGCGCCACTTCTTCGTAGGTGCGCGTGTAGCCCGTGTGCTGGATGCGCCAGCGCCCGTCGGCGCCCTTCACGTACACGTCCTCGTAGAGCGCCGAGCCGTTCAGCGTCCAGCCCTGCTCGAGATTGATGACCGTGTCGTGCAGCGCCCAGACGCCCTTCGCGCGGGTCTCGCTCTCGAGCGTGATCTCCGGGTGATGCACGGTGTGGCTGCTCAGGAACTTCGGCGACGACATCGACTTCTCGAGGAACGCCATGATTTGGTCGCGGCCGCGGAAGCTGTACTTGCCGCCGCTGTAGGAGCTCGTGGCGTCCTCGGCGAGGGTGTCGCGCAGCTCCGCCCAGAGCTTGCGGTCCACGCAGCGGACGTAGCGGTACTTCAGCTGTTTGATCTCTTCGAGCGCGTGCAGGTCGGTGGCCATGGGTTGCTCCTCGTCGGCGTGAACGCCGCCTAATTCTCGATTGCGGGCAGAACTTCCGCGATGGCGCGCGCCGTCTGTTCGCGCAGATCGGCGGTGCCCTGCGCGAGCGGCAGCAGCACGAACTTCGACACGCCGCCGGCGACGTACTGCCGCAGGCGCGCGACGAGATCCGCAGGCGCGCCCGTCACGATCTGGGAGTCCGCGCCGGCTTGGCGTGCGCCGGCGCGGCCCGCGAAGCGCTGCACCAAGGGATCGTCGGCGCCGCCGAAGCGGAACGGGACGGTGGCGCCGTAGTGGTCCGCGTCGATCGCGCGGCCGATGCGCGCGCACTCCGCGCGGATCGCGGCGACCACGCCCGCGATCTCGCCCGGCGGCATCAGGCCGCCGAGCCAGCCGGTGCCGAGGCGCGCCGTCCGGCGGATCGCGGCGGGGCTGTGGCCGCCGATCCAGAGCGGTAGCGGCTTCTGCACCGGCAAGGGCGAGATGCGCGCCCCCTGATAAGTGAAGTGCGCGCCGGCGAAGTCCACCGTCTCGCCGTTCCAGAGGCGCGCCATGATCTCGAGCGTCTCGTCGGAGCGCTTGCCGCGCGCCGCGGGGTCGCGGCCGGTCGCCTTCCAGGTCGGGTCGCCCTCGAAGCCGACGCCGAACACGGGCAGCAGGCGCCCGCCGGACAGGAAGTCGATCGTCGCGCACTCCTTCGCGAGCACGAGCGGATCGCGATACGCGACGACCACCGCGTTCATGCCGAACTTGATGCGCTCCGTCGCGCCCGCGAGCGAGGCCATCGCCGCCATCGGCTCGAGCTGCGCGTCGCTTCCCACGAGGCGGTCCGTCTGCCACAGCGAGTCCACGCCGCCCGCCTCGCATTGCTCGGCGAACGCGAAGTAGTCGCGCGCGCGATCGAAGCCGAACGCGGCGACGCCGAAGCCACAGCGGATCTTGGGAGCGCGCATGGCGAGCCAGCATATCGCGGGCTTCGCGCGCGCCCGCTTGGGATACGCTCGCGCCCCGCTCCGGAGGACGAATGGGCAAGTACACGCGTGCCGAGCTGCTCGAGGCGTTCGAGGACTACAAGCGCCGCCGCGACATCGCGTCGCGGACGGGCGACTGGAACGTCTGGGCCGACTGCTTCGCGGAGGACGCGCACTACATCGAGCACGCCTACGGCGAGCTGCACGGTCGCGAGTCGATCCGGCAGTGGATCTGCGACGTGATGGCGCCCTATCCGACGATGACGTTCCCGATCACGTGGCTCGCGGTCGACGAAGATGCGGGCGCGATCGTCTGGGAGGTGCGCAACGCGTTCCCCGAGCCTTTCCAGCCGAACGGCGAGCCCTACTCCTTCCCCAACTGGTCTCGGCTCGTCTACGCCGGCAACGGGCACTGGAAGTCCGAGGAGGACGTGTACAACCCGGCCCGCGATGCCGGCCGCGTCTTCAAGGCCTGGATCAAGGCCGGCGGCAAGACGCGCAGCGGCGAGAAGGTGCGGATGGCGCACCGCTAGCCCGCGGGCGCCGAGTGCGACGCGGCGCGCACTCTCGGGCGCGCCGCGGTGGCCCGGAGGCCTGCGCTCCGCCTGCGGAATCCGCTCGCCTTTCGGCGGCCGAGCGCCGCGCGAATCGCTCTCGGAGCGGTTACCGTGCGCCGCTCACGCGCGCCGGCAGCCGCTCTTGCGCGCTGGACGCCCGAAAGGACCTCCCATGCCCGAAGTGTTCGTCGTCGAAGCCGTCCGCTCCCCGCTCGGGCGCCGTGGCGGCGGCCTCTCCACGCTGCACCCGGCCGACCTGCTCGGCAACGTGATGAAGGCCGCCGTAGCGCGCGCCGGCATCGAGGCGCGCGAGATCGGCCAGGTGATCGGCGGCTGCGTCTCGCAGGTGGGCGAGCAGTCGTACAACGTCGCGCGCACCGCGTGGCTCTCTGCCGGCCTCCCCCTCGAGATCGCGGCCACCACCGTGGACAGCCAGTGCGGCTCGTCCCAACAAGCCAGCACGCTCGGCGCCGGGCTCGTGGGCTCGGGCCTCGAGGACGTGGTCCTGACCTGCGGCGTCGAGGCGATGAGCCGCGTGCCGCTCGGCGCGAACTTCTCGGACAAGAAGCTCGGCCGCCCCGTGCCGAAGTCGTACTTCGCGAAGTACGCGTTCAACTCGCAGTTCCAGGGCGCCGAGCTGATCGCGAAGGAATACGGCATCACGCGTGACGACACCGACCGCTTCGGCCTGCGCAGCCAGGAGAACGCGGCGCGCGCGTGGAAGGAAGGCCGCTACGACCGCGAGGTCGTCGCCCAGGACGCGCCGGTGCTCGACGCCGAGGGCAAGCCCACCGGCGAGACGCTGCGCGTCGCGCGGGACGAAGGCCTCCGCGAGACGTCGCTCGAGAAGCTCGGCGCCCTGAAGGCGGTGATGGAGGGCGGCCTGCACACCGCGGGCACGAGCTCTCAGGTCACTGACGGCGCCTCGGCGGTGATCCTCGCCAGCGAGGCCGCGGTGAAGCGCCTCGGCCTGAAGCCCCGCGCGCGCATCGTCCACTCGACGATCGTCGGCGTCGACCCCGAGACCATGCTGAAGGGGCCGATTCCCGCGACGCGCAAGCTCCTCGAGCGCACGAAGCTGCGCATCGAGGACATGGACGTGTACGAAGTGAACGAGGCGTTCGCGTCGGTCGTGCTCGCGTGGCAGAAGGAGTGCAAGCCCGTCGTCGAACGCGTGAACCCGAACGGCGGCGCGATCGCGCTCGGCCACCCGACCGGCGCGACGGGCGATCGCCTGATCACCTCGGCGCTGCACGAGCTCGAGCGCACGCGCGGCCGCTACGCCCTCATCTCCATGTGCTGCGGCGGCGGCCTCGGCACCGGCACCATCATCGAGCGGCTCTAGCCCGCGGCGCGATGGAGGAGACGACGGAACATCGCGGCGCGCGCGCGGGCGCGCGCAGGCTTCGGGCATTGCGCGCGCGCGGCGCGTGCGCGGCGTTGGCGCTTGCGCTCGCGGCGTCGCTGGCACACGCCGAGGCGCCGGCTCCCGCACCGGCGCCCGCGCACCCGCTGGCGCCGAACCGCGAGATGTCGCCGACGGCCGCGCTGAAGAAGCTGCCGAAGGGCATCCGCGCGCCGAAGATCGACGGCCGCCTCAACGACTCCGCGTGGGAGTACGGCGCGGCACTCGGCGCCTTCACGCAGCAGAGCCCGCACGAAGGCGCCGAGCCCACCTTCAAGACCGACGTCAAGGTCCTCTACGACGACGAGTTCTTCTACGTCTCGGTGCGCGCCTGGGACCCGGAGCCCGAGAAGCTCATCACGAAGGTGATGCGGCGCGACACCAGCCAGCGCAGCGACGACCGCGTCCTGATCACGATCGACACGTTCCACGACAAGCGGAACGGCTACATGTTCTCGACCAACCCGAACAGCGGCCGCTACGAGGCGCTGATCGAGAACAACCAGACCGTTCGCACCGAATGGGACGGCATCTGGTTCGCGAAGGCGCGCGTCGACGCGGAAGGCTGGACCGCCGAGTTCGCGTTCCCGTTCCAGTCGTTCGCCTTCGACCCGAAGCAGACGAGCTGGGGCTTCAACGTCACGCGCAGCGTGCGGCGCATCAACGAAGAGAGCCGCTGGGCCTCGTGGCGACAGAACAAGTTCCCGCTCGACATGTCGGAGGCGGGCACGCTCACCGGCATCGAGGGCATCGTGCCCGGCATCGGGCTCGACCTCGTGCCCTACGGTGCGATCGGCGGTTTCGCCGAGCGCAAGGTGGACGAAGCGCACACGCCGCCGGACCCCGTCGAGCATCGCGACTACTCGTCGCTCGATCCCGGTCTCGACGTCTACTACAAGATCACGCCGTCCATCACCGGCGCGCTCACCTTCAACACCGACTTCTCGGACTCCGACGTCGACGCGCGCCAGGTGAACCTCGATCGCTTCGCGCTCTTCTTCCCCGAGACGCGCGACTTCTTCCTGCAGGACGCCGGCATCTTCGACTTCGGCGGCATCGGCGAGCAGATCCAGTTCAACGAGATCGCGAACCCGAACGGCATGCCGTTCTTCACGCGCAAGGTCGGCATCTTCTCCGACCCGACGGGCGTCGCGAGCACGGACATCCTCGACATCCGCGCGGGCGCGAAGGTGACGGGGCGCGTGGGCGCGCTGAACTTCGGCGTGATGAACGTGCAGCTCGAAGACACCGAGCTGCACTGCGACCTCGACGTGAGCCGCGGCGCTCGCGAGTGCGGGCACCAGGCCTCCGCGGCGCGCGAGACGAACCTGCGCATCGGCAACAAGAACCTCTCGGTCGCGCGCGCGAAGTGGAACTTCGGCGCCGAGTCGACCGCCGGCGTGATCGCGACCTACGGCGATCCCAACTCGCCGGGCACCGGCTCGACGGTGGGCATGGACTTCCGTCTGCGCTCGAGCCACGTGCGCGGCAACCAGATCGCCGAGCTGATCGGCTGGGCGCAGCGCACGAGCCTGTCGGGGCTGGCGCGCGAGTTCCGCGAGCTCGTGCCGGACCCGGGCTTCGGCACGCGGCCCACGAACTTCGACTCGAAGAGCGACGAGGCCTACGGCCTGCGCTTCCGCTACCCGAACGACCACTGGTTCGTGGACGCGTCCTGGAGCCGCATCGGCGAGGACTTCGACCCCGCGCTCGGCTTCGTGAATCGTGCGGGCGTGGACCAGTTCCACACCTTCGCGCGCAAGCGCTGGCGCCCGGACAGCGGCTACGTCCGCAACTACGACACGTTCCTGAAGGCGGACCTCGTCCAGGGCCGCGACGGACACCTCGAGACGCTGATCCTGAACCCGACCTTCCTCGAGATCCACAACCAGCTCGACGACTTCATCTACCTCGGCGCCGAGTCGCGCAGCGAGATCATCTCCGACGTCGACATCTACACCGAATGCGGCGGCTTCTACATCAACGAGACGCCGCTCATCTGCATCCCGGCCGGGCGCTTCGACTGGCGGCGCGTGCAGGTCGGCTTCGGCATGGCGCAGTCGCGCCCGGTCGCGCTCTACCTCGACTACTCGTACGGCGGATTCTTCGGCGGGAAGCTGCACTCGATCGAGGCCAGCGCCGAGCTGCGGCTCAGCAAGCACTTCTACGGCCAGGTCGACTACGTCGAGAATCGCGCCCACGCGATCGCGGACGAGAACTGCACGGCGCTCGGCTGCAGCATCGACACGGCCGACTTCGTCCAGCGTCTCGTGCGCCTGCGCGCGCAGCTCATCCTGACGCCCGACGTGAGCTGGGACACCTTCGTCCAGTACGACAACCTGAGCAACTCGATCGGCTGGAACAGCCGCCTGCGCTGGATCCTGCAGCCCGGCAACGAGCTCGTGATCATCTGGAACCAGTCGCAGGGCGCGAACGACGTCGAGGGCCGCGACTTCCGCTTCCAGAGCGTGGGCCTGACCACGAAGCTGGGGTGGACGTTCCGGTTCTAGGGGATCGCGGGGATTGCGCTTGACGGCACCCGGACGCGAGGCGTAGAGCTTCCCTCGAACCGAGGTTCGCGATGGCGGGCTTCCCGGCGATTGCACGGCCGTGTCCACTCCGATTCCGCAGCCCGCCCGAGCCCGGGCGCGACTGGTGCGGCTTCTGTGAGCAGCGCGTGCACAACCTGGATCGGATGGGGGAAGGCGAGCGAGCGGCGCTGCTCGCGCGGGGCGGCTCGATCTGCGTGGCCTACTCCGTGCAGCGTGCGGCGACGGCGGCGCTCGCCGGCGCCGGGGTCGCGGTGGCGCTGACCGCGGCCGAGCCCGCCTCGGCGGATCCGCTCGAGATCACGGTAACGGCGAAGCCGCGGCGCGAGTTCATCCAAGGCGGCCTCGCGCACGTCAGCGCCTCGCCCCTCCCGGGCGCAGCCTTCAGCGTCGGCGGCACGATGGCCGTCGAAGCGACGTTCCTCACGCCCGACCTCGCGACGCTCGGGCGCGAGATCGCCGACTTCACCGCGGGTCCCCAGGCAACCACGCGCAAGGCGCGCTGAGGAGAAAACATGTCGTTCCCGAAGATCGACTCGCCTTGTCCGCTGCGCTTCGGCGCCCTTCCCGAGCCCGGTCGCGACTTCTGCGCGCGCTGTGAACGCCGCGTGCACAACCTCGATCGTTTGAGCGCCGCCGAACGTCGGACGTTCCTCGCATCGTGCGGCGGCCCCGTGTGCGTGGCCTACACGCGCGCGGTACCGCGCGCGCTCGGCGCCGCGCTGGCCGCGGCGGGCGTCGCGGCAGCGCTCGGCGCCACGCCCGCGGCCGCCGAAGCTCCGGCCGGCGGCGGCAGGGCGGCGACTGCGGCCGACGAAGCGCAGATCCCGTGCCCGATCGACCCCGAGATCGGAGAGGAATTGGTGATCATGGTCGGCGGCGTCCTGAGTCCCGGCGACGCGCGCTGGGAAGACGACTCCGAAGCCACGCTCCCGGAGCTGCCGAGCGCCCCGGCGTCGGATCTCCTGGACGGCGACGAGATCGCGGTGTTCGTCGCGCCGCCGCCGCGCGCGCGGGCCTGAGCGCGCCGCGCTAGCGCGTGGCGCCTTGGCCGGCGGCGCTCTCGATGCGCGCCGCAGCGGCGATGCGCAGGCCCGCCAGCGAGCGCGTGACCGCGGCGAACGACTCGGGCGAGCCATCGCCGAGGGCGAGCGCCACGTGCGTCGCGTCGAAGGGGCCCGCTCCCGCGTCGTAACTGACCCAGTGCGCGCCGTCCCACGCCTGCACCCACGCGTGCGGGCTGAAGACGTGCGGGCGCCCGGTGAAGCGGCTCGAGTAGACCAGTCCGAAGACGACCCGCGCCGGAATGCCGTTCGCGCGTGCGAAGGCGGCGAGCAGCAGCGCGAACTCGCCGCAGTCGCCGCGCCGTGCGGCCAGCGACTCGAGCGCCGTGGCGTAGCCGACCGGATCGACGGGTCCATTCAGCCGCTTCTTCACCTTCCACACGAGCGCTTCCATGCGCTCGGCGACCGGAGCTTCGGGATCGATGCCACGCCGGGCCATCCGTACGAGCCGCGGCGCGTCGCTCTCGATCCACTCCGTCGGCGCGAGTGCGGACGCGAGCGCCTGTGCGGTCGGGGCCGGCTCCCGCCCGCAATTCGCGCAGATCGTGACGATCGTGCGCTGCCGGTTCCGGAGCACGGACTGCTCTGCCGTCTCCGGAGGTGCGAACGGTGCGCTTCCCTTCGTCTCGAAGGCGAGGCGGATCGTTCCGCGCGCAGCCTCGGCCGGGATCCGGAAGGGTGAAGCGACGAGTTGGCCCTCGAAGAGATCGAGCGGCTCGACCCCCATGCCGGCAGCGATTCGTCCCGAAGCGGCCCGAGGGCGCACGACGAAACGCGTGCCCTGGACGCCGTACGCGTGGATCAAGCGGCGGGCGCGCGGATCCCAGGCGACGCGCAAGCCGCTCTCGGCTCCCGGTGCCGAGCGGGTGCGCTCGTCGAGCGGGACGAGGCCGCTCTCGAGCGGCGGCGCCTCCGCACGCGTGAGCGTCACGCTGGCGAACGAGGCGCCGTCCGCCGCGATCTCGCGATGGCGGACCGCGCCGCTTCCCACGCCCAGCATCGCCTCGATCTCCGCGGCCAACGCGACCGGGCCGCGCCAACGTTCCGGGGCCGAGAGGACGCGCTCGCGCCGCGCGGCGCCGAGACCGCCCGACACGTGCACTGCGTCCCCGCGCCGCTCGGCCCGCAGTTCGCGGCGCACGCGGCCCTGCACGACCGCGCGCGACCATGCGAGCACGTCGCCCCGTGCGTCTTCACGCGTCGTCACTTCGACACGCAGCCAATCGACGTGCGACGCCTCACCGCCCTCTCCCGCGCCCCGCACGGCGATCGCCACGCGCTCGCGCGTCTCCCAGCCGTCGCCGACCGGCCGCTGCTCGATCTCCAGGGTTCCGCGCACGCGACCGCGTTCTTCGAGCGAAGCGCGCCACGGTTCGGCGCCGCCGCGCGTCGGCGTGGCGACGACGACCAGCAGCAGCGCTGCGGCGGCGAGCGCGCGCAGCGCGCACTTCACGCCGCGATCCGCGCCCACAGCGGAGGCCCGAGCACGAGCAGGCCTGCGAGCGCGGCGGCCAGCGCGGCGAGCAGCACCCCGCCGGCGGCGACGTCCTTCGCCTTCGCGACGAGCGGGTGGTGATCCGGTGCGACGCGGTCGGCCAGCGCTTCGAGGGCGCTGTTCGCCGCTTCCGCCGCGAGCACGA